>CAYPFP010000039.1:0-2935 GCA_964409935.1 uncultured Planctomycetota bacterium
TCCATGACACACTGAGCCGGCACAGAGCGGGGGCGGCCCCAAACCGCCCCCGCCCCGGTCCACGTGCTCTATCATGCGACACGACTCCAACACCCAACACCTGTCTGACCGTGCATAAAGGCATGGAAGGCGCCGGAAACCGAGCCGGTCACCACGGGGCGGCGTAGAGTTCGGGGCGCCGGTTCTTGAGGATGACTTCACGCAGGTCGCCGGCGATGATGGGCCTGCCTGCGCCTTTGGGCGCAGAGCGCGCGGCCACCCACTCATAGTTCCGGCACACCTTCCACCCGACCGCGCCTTCTTCGCCGAGCGCGGAGGGCGTCCAGGTCTTGCCGCCGTCGGGGCTGATCTGCCAGTAGAAGGAATTGTGGAATTCGTCGGGAAAGACCACGCGCGCCCACACGCGCCAGCGACCGGCCTTTCGCAGGCCGGGAAGGGCGTAGGTAATCTGCGCCACCGACGGGCCTTCGAGCGAGTGCCCCGACGAGACCATGTGAAAACCCGACAGCGCCTGCGGGTCGGCCTTTTTCTCCCACCGGCCGCCCTGGATGTCGGTCGCGCTCTCATCGGCCTTGTAGTCGCCGGCGCGCACGTACAGAACTTCATCGCTCCACTTGCCGGACCGGTACTCCTCGTCGCTCGGAGAGCCGCCGTCGGCGCGGAGGCACAGAAGGTCAATGTGTCCGCCCGGCTCGCGCTCGGTGATGCGCAGCCGCGCCGCCTGGCCGGGCGCAACGCTGAACGAAATCCCCTCGGACGCCGGTTCGCCTCCCCGGTCGCAGGCCAGGCCTTCGGGAGGCGGCTCGAAGTACTTCGGCCGTTTTTCGAAGTCAATGACGGCGGAGATGATTCCCGTATAGGGGCTGACCTCGGCGGGCGGCGCGGGCTGTTTGAGGACGCCCTGCCCCTGCGCGCTCGTGCAGAGGGATGCCGCGATGTTGTAGCCCCAGGGGTCCATGATGAAACTGCGGTTGTCGCTTTGGGCATGGCGGGGGTAGTTCGTGCTGGCCATGAAGAACCCGTTGTCAATGCAGCGGCGGCGGTGGCGAAGCTCGCGCCATTCGGCGTGGGGGCCGGCGTCCATCGTGGGGAAGAAGACGAGGTCGGCGCGCTTCAGGCCGTAATCGTAGTCAATGAAGGGGCCGTTGGTGTCGTTGCATATCTTCACGGCGATGCGGCCGAAGTCGGTGAGAAAGACGGGCGTCTCCGTGCCCGCCTTGTAAGTCTTCCACTCCTTCGGCGTGGTCTGGAGGATTTTGATGAACCGGCCCAGCTCTTTTCCCTCGCGGTCGTAGATGTAGGCGTCGTTGTAGCCGTGCACCAGCTCGCCGGCGACGACGATGTAGACGCGGTGCTGCCGGGCCTTGTCGGCGAGGGCGGCGAGGCGCTTGACGTTGCGCTCGCGGTGCTTCTCTATCTCCTCCTCGGTGTGGTACCAGACGTATTCGCCGAGACCGATGATGTCGGACTCGAGTTTGGCGGCCAGGTCAATGCGCGCGAGTATCTCCTCAAAAGGCGGCCCCGATTCGATCAAAGTGACGCGCGCCCAGCGCTTGGCGAACGGGGCCGCCGGGATCTCCGGCGCGGGCGTCGGTTTTCCTGCGGGGCGCGACCCGCGCGCTGCCGCCTTGCCCTGAAGGTCGGCGGCGGGCACGATCGCCGTCGCGACACCGCCCATGCGGCCGGAATCGGCCACCGTGTGCCCGTCGCGGTTCACCACGCACGCCCGGCCCAGGGGCCACGTCGCCGTCCACGCAAACGAGGCGGGATATCCGCCGTAGCCTTTTCGCCCCGCGTATTGGGCGACCACGCACGTAAACCCGATGTCCGTGCAGCGCGCCCGCACGAGGCTGTCTATCGGATACTCGTCGCGCACGGGAAAAGGCGACGTGGACCAGAAGATCGTGCGCGCGCCGAGCGATTTCATGCGCAGCAGGATGTCCTGGAAATAGTGGTCGGTGCCGACGATCATACCGACGGGGCCGAAGTCGGTCTGGAAGACGGGGATTTCGTCGCCCAGGTCCATCTTCTCGTACGGAAACTTGTGGGACTTGCGGTAGCGGCCGACGATGTTTCCCGTCCGGTCAATCAGAATGGAGGTGTGATAGACCTTGCCGCCGTCACGCTCCTTGAGGTTCGCGACGACGTGCATATTGTACTGCCGCGCTTTCTCGGCGATGCGGGTGGAGATAGGACCGGGCAGGGCTTCGCCGTCGGTTTCCACGCAGTCCTCCGGCAGACAGGCGACGTCGGCGCCGGAAAGCGCCGCTTCGTCCAGTGCGCGCAGGGCGTTGTCGAGCGTGCGGTATCCGGCGTCCCAAACGAGCGAAATCGCGCTGATGCGCACGGGTCGGGCCGGCGCCTCGGCGTGAACGGAGGTGTGCGCAGCCGCGAGGACACAGAGAACGATGAGAGCGCAGAAGGAAGGGCGAACCAACGGTCTTGCGGGGCGCAACATCTTGCCTGATGCCCTCCTCAGTCTTCTTTGTGTTTGCGCGGGCGTCACACCCCTTTGACGTAATAGGTGTTGCCCGTGATGCGTGTGATCTTGACGGTGGAATGCGCAGGACAGGGCTTGCCGTCCTCGGAGCGGGCCGGCGCCGTGAGGCGCGTGCCGCGCACGACGTAGGCGATCTCGCCGAGGCCGTCGGCGGGGATGGCGGTGATAACCTCGGCCTCGATGCCGACCAGCTCCGCCGCGCCGGGCGTCGAGCTGCCCTGGGTCATCTTGAACATCTTGTAGAAGATCACGAACGTGATGGCCGCTATGACAAAGCCGGCGAGGGTGGCGATGAGCAGGCTGCCGACGCCCTTGATGTTGAGGATGTGCATCGAGACGATGCCGCCGGCGCCGAAGCTCGTCACGAACATGGCCACCGTCACGGGGGAGAGCGGGGAGAAGTGCACGGCGCTGTCCGGGCCGGCCCCGGCGTCG
>CAYPFP010000039.1:3035-40561 GCA_964409935.1 uncultured Planctomycetota bacterium
ACGGCATAGGCCGCCCCCGCCGCCAGGCACAGGATGTACGCCGCCTCCATGCCGAGGTTCTCAAACATGGCGCCCTCCCTCTTGTTGGCGTTGCCGCCGGTTTCAGTATCCCAGTTCGTTGAGAATCGAGCGCATGTAGGCCAGGTCCTGCCTGGCGGCGACGTTGGGGTCGCCCAGGCCGCAATACTCGATCGTCACCGCCCCCTTGTATCCGATCTCCTTGAGCTTCTCGACGATCTTGAAATTGTCAATATCGCCATGCTCCAGCAGGGCGCTGTAGCTGTACTGACCGGCGTGCTGGTAGCAGTTCTTGAAGTGGAAGTGGCCGATCCTGCCCTTGAGCGACTCGATGAAGGCCGCGCCTTTCTCGGCATGGGCCGTCGAGTACATGTTGCCCGGGTCGGGGTTGGCGGTCACGGCGGGAGAGCCGACCATTTCGAGCAGACGCAGCGAGGACTTCGCGCTGTCGTGCAGGGTGTTCATGTGGATTTCGAGCGTGATCATCACGCCCTCGCCCTCGGCAACCTTGCCGACCTCGCGCAGGGCCGAGGCCGCCCGCTCGTAATGGACGTCCGACGCCATCGCGGAACCGTTCTTGCCGTAGTCGCGGGGGTCCGGCCCCACCAGCCCCCCCACGCCCCCGTTCATGACCTGGATGCCGTAGTTGCGCACGATGGGGATGATGCGCTTCACGAAGTCAATGCTCTCGCGCCGCTTGGCCTCGTCGTCGCCGATGAAGTTGCCGGGAAAGTCAATCACGTAAATGTCCACGCCGTACTTGGAGGCCAGCTCGATGACGCGCTGCAGTTCCTCTTCGATCTTCTGGATGTTGAAATGGACCGGCTGAAGCTCCAGGCCGTCCCATCCGTACTCGGCGGCCTTCTTCAGGGCGCGCTCCAGAGGATAGGTTCGGAAGGTGTAGCTGTGCATGATGACTTTCATTCGTTGAAGCTCCTTTCAGATTCGACGGTGCAGGCTATCAGAAGGCCCGCCGGTGTTCAAGAAAATTTGCGCGGGGGTCGGGCCGGGATGATATAATCCGCGCGTAACCGCGCCAAACAAGAGGAGTGGAGATGAGCCAGAGACCGAACATCCTGATCGTGCACTGCCACGACCTCGGCCAGTTCCTCGGCTGCTACGGGGTCAAGACCGTCCACACGCCGAACCTCGACGCCTTCGCGGCGGCGGGGGCGCGCTTCTCGCGCAGTTTCTGCACCGCCCCCCAGTGCAGCCCGTCGCGGGCCTCGATCTTCACCGGACGATACCCCCACAACAACGGCGTGATGGGCCTGTGCCATGCCGACTTCGCCTGGGACCTGCATCCGGGCGAACGCCATCTGGGGCAGATTCTCAAGGATGCGGGGTACCGCACCCTCGGCGTCGGCATGATCCACGAGACGCGCAGCGGTTACGCGCGCTGTGGTCTGGACGAGTACAAGCCGCCGTCGCTGGCGACGCCGGCCACCAACGCGGCCTGCGAACTGCTGGAGCGGCTATCGGCGCAGAAGGACCGACCCTTCTACATGCAGGTCGGCTACAGCGAGCCTCATCGTCTGAAGGCGCCGAACGAAAAGGGCTACATGGGCTTCCTCGGCCCGCACCTGCGCCCCGACGCCTCCAAGGGCGTGACCATCCCCGGCATGCTCCGCGACACCGACGGCGTGCGCGCGGAGATCATCGAGCTGCAAGGCTCGGTGCGCCACGTGGACGAAAACTTCGGCCGCATTGCGCAGGCCCTGCGCCGGCACGGCCTCGAAGAGAACACGCTCGTGATCTTCACCACCGATCACGGCTACGCCCTGCCCCGCGCCAAGTGCTCGCTGTACGACCCGGGCATCCAGGTCGCCTTCCTGCTGCGGCTGCCGTCGCGGCCCGGCTGGTTCGGCGGGCGCGTCATGAACGAGATGGTCTCGAACATTGACTACGTGCCGACGATCCTCGACGCGGCCGGCGTGCCGGTTCCCGACAACGTCCAGGGCCGATCCCTCGCGCCGTTGCTGGACGGGCGCCCCTATGCGCCCCGCGGCGACCTCTTCACCGAGATCACCTATCACGACTACTACGACCCGCGCCGCTCCGTGCGCACCGAGACGCACAAGCTTATCGTCAACTTCACCACCGCGCCGTTCTACATGGACCCCTCGCAGTCGTGGCGGCCGCGTTCCGACACCGTCGTCCCGGAGGACCACGCGCTGGCCTACCATCCCCACGTCGAGCTGTACGACCTGCGCGCGGACCCGTGGGAACTCAAGAACATCGCCGAGGCGGCGGAATCGGCCGCCGTGCGAAAGGAACTGCTCCGCTCGCTGTATCGCCAGATGGTCGAGACGCAGGACCCCATCCTTGACGGAGCAGTGACTTCGCCCCACCATCTGCGCGCCGCGGCCTTTTTGAAGGAGGCGGGAGAATAGCATGTCAACACATAGCCTTGCGGCGCTCTTCGTTCTTTCCGCCGCCGTGATCGTCGTTCCCTCCGTCTTGTCCGCTGAACTGAAGGCGCGCGTCCGGCAGACGCTCGGCGGCCCCCAGATCTTCGCCGACGGCAAGCCCATCCCCCCGCGCATGTTCTGGGGAAACCCGACCGGCGGCACGGTCTCCGTCAACGCCGAATGGGCCGAGAAGAGCTTCGACTTCTCCCCCGGCGCCGATGCGGTCAAGACCGGCACCATGCATTTCCGTTTCGGGAAACAGGCGGGGGAGGTGTGGCTGTCGGACCTGCGGATCGTGGAGACGGCCACGGGCGCGGACGTCATGACGCCCGGGAGCCTCGCGGACCCGGAGACGTTCTCGAAGGTCTGGCGCGTGTGGCCGCCCGACAAGGAAAACACCGTCGGGAAATTGGAGATTGAGGCCGGTGTCCTGCGCGTCAAGATCGCGAATCCGCCCGGCGGCGCCTGGCCCGACTTCCACCTGTACAGCGGCGACAGCCCAACCTTCCGCGCCGGCGTCTCGTACCGCTGTTCGTTCAAGGCGCGGGCGGTCCCGCCCCGGCACATCACGCCGTGCGTGTACCGCGCCGAGCATGGAAGTTGGAGCCGCATCGGCTCGCCGCCCGGCCAGTTCCTCGAACAGATCGCGATGGCGCGCGATGCCGGCGTAGACCTCGTTTCGTTCGGCGCGCCGTCCTGTTGGAGTCCGCCCGACAGGGAGACGAACTGGAGTCCGCTGGACGACCTGTGCCGCAGCATCATCGCCGTCAACCCCCGAGTGCTGCTCCTTCCCCGCGTCGGGTGCGACGCCCCGGGGTGGTGGCTCACGGAGCATCCCGACGCCCACATGCTGTACGAAGGGGATCAGCGCGGCAAGAAGGCGAGCGTTTCCCACCGGCAGTACCGCGCCGACGCCGCCGCGCACCTGGAGAAGCTGTGCCGCCACCTGGCGGAGACGTTCCCCGACCGTTTCGCGGGTGTCCACCCGTGCGGCCAGAACACAGGCGAATGGTTCTACGAGGACACGTGGCGGCAGCCCCTCAACGGCTACGAACCCGCAACACTGAAGGCCTGGCGCGAGTGGCGCCGCGCTCGCGGCGATGCGGAGGCCGACCGCGCCGAAGTCCCCGACCCCGCCTCCCGCCACGCCGCCCCCAACGGCGTGCTGCGCGACCCCGCGACCGAACGGCGGCTCATAGACTTCGCTCTCTTCCAGCAGGAAGAGATGGCCGACATGGTGAACGCCCTGGCGGCCGCGGCCCGGCGCGGCGTCGGCCCCGACCGGCTCGTGGTCTTCTTCTACGGCTATCACTACGAGTTTGGCGCGGTGGCCAACGGCGCGCCCGTGAGCGGGCACTACGCCTTGCGCAAGGCGCTCGGCTCGCCCGCCATTGACATCGTCTGCTCGCCCATCTCCTACACGGACCGGCGGTGGCTGGAGACCGGCCCCGTGATGACGTCCGCCGAGAGCGTACAGTTGTCGGGCAAGATGTGGCTCAACGAGGACGATACGCGCACCCACCTCGATACGCGCCCCGCCGCCCAGACGCAGGAAGGGGGGCTGGTCAACCTGGAACAGACCCAGCAGATCATGCTCCGCAACACCGCACAGGCCGCGCTGCGGGGGTTCGGCACGTGGTGGATGGACCTGCCCGGCGCAGGCTGGTTCGCCGACCCCGCCATCTGGACGGTGATGAAACGGCTGCGCCCCGTGGACGACGCGATGCTGTCGCGGCCCCGCCCCTTCACGCCGGAGATCGCGTCTATCCTCGACGAGGACAGCATGTGCCACCTGGCCGGCGGCTCGCACGTCGCGGCGCGTCCGCTGGTCTACGAATCGCGAGCCGCGCTGGGGCGTTGCGGCGCGCCCTACGGCCAGTACATGCTCGACGACGTGCTCGCCGGCAAGGTCCCCGCGAAACTCCAGATATTCCTTGCCGCATGGGCCTTGACGCCCGAACAGCGGCGCGCCTTGACCGAACGCCGGCCGGCCGGCTTGACGCGCGTCTGGTGCTATGCGCCGGGATACATTCTGCCCGACCGCGCCGATGCGGCCGCCATGCGCGACGTAACCGGCTTCGCCCACAGGACGGTCTCTCCCCCCAACGCGGTCGTCACGCCGACGGAGGCCGGAAAGACGTTTGGGTTGACGGAGCCGTGGGGATTGCAGAAGGCCGTCCGGCCGCTCTTTGCCGTCGAGGCGGAGCCGTCGGAAATTTTGGCGACCTACGCCGACGGCTCGGCCGCCGTCGCGATGCGCAAGCGCGAAGGCGGCGCCGACGTGTTTGTCGGCGTGCCTAAACTCACGCCGGAACTGGTGCGCGGTCTGGCAAAGGCCGCCGGCGCGCATCTCTACGCCACCGTTGACGCCGCCGTCTGGGCCGCCGACCCCTATCTCTCGATTCACGTCATGAAGGACGGGCCGCTGACCGTCTTCACCGGGCGCGACCAGGCCGTATCGAACGCCCTCGACGGCGCGCCGGTCGGACGCGGCCCCGAACTGAAACTCGACGTCCGCGCGGGCGACACGCTCGTGCTGCGTTACTAAGGGAGGAAGGTTATGCGCGCTCTACTGTGCGCCGCCGTCGTCGCCGGCTCGCTGGCATGTTGGCATCGGGCGGGCGGGGCCGCCGAGCCTGTCATCTTCTACGTCGCAACCGATGGCAACGACGCGTGGTCGGGCCGGCTGCCCGCGCCCAACGCCGAAAAAACCGACGGCCCCTTCGCCACCCTGACCCGCGCCCGCGACGCGATCCGCGGACTGAAGACCGCCGGCGCGCTCGCTGCGCCCGTAACAGTCCAGATTCGGGAAGGGACATATTACCTCACGGAGCCTGTTGTCCTCGGCCCGCAGGACTCTGGTACGAAGGAAGCCCCCATCGCCTACACCGCCTACCCAAACGAAAAACCCGTTCTGTGCGGCGGGCGGACGATCACCGGATGGAAACCCGAACAAGACGGCATGTACTCGGTCGTCCTCCCCGACGTGAAGGAGGGCCGGTGGTATTTCCGCCAGCTTTTCGCGGACGGCGAACGCCAAGTCCGCGCGCGCTGCCCCAACTTCGACCCCGCCGACCCGTATCGCAAAGGCTTCCTCTACGTCGGCCGCGGCGCCGGAGGCTTCGGCGTCTCCGTCGGCAATATTCATAACCCCGGCGACTGGATGGAGTACAAGATACAAGCCCCCGCCGACGGCGAATACCGGTTCTGGATTTACTACGGCGCCCTGAACAAACCGCACGGGAACACCGACATGGGCGGACGCACCGTCCTCATTGTGGACGGCGGGTCAGCGCCCATGCCCCTCATGAACCTGCCCGACACGGGGGACTGGAGGGTGTTCCGGTGGAGCTGCGCCGCCGCCGTACACCTGACCAAAGGCCCCCACACCCTGCGCTGGCAGAACATCAAAGGCGGCGGCCTGAACATCGAGGCCTTCGCGCTCAGCAACGACGCGGACTGGAAACCCGTGGACACCCGTCTGCCCGAACCCGTTCCGGGCACACACGCCATCGTGATCCAGGCCGAAGACTACGTCGCCTGCCGCGGCAAACAACTGTCCCTGTCCGGCGGCCAGGGCAGCAAAACGGAATTCTGCTACAAGCCCGGCGACTTCAAGCCTTCCTGGGCAAAGGTCCCCGACGCCGAACTCCACATCTTCCAGTCCGGCTCCTGCCGGGCCTTCAAGGAGATCGTCTCCATCAAGGGCGTGGACGAACAGACGCGCACCGTGTCCCTCAGCGGCAGCGAATGCGTCGCGTCCCTGCAGACCGGCGACCGCTACTTCGTCGAGAACGTCTTCGAAGAGCTTGACGCCCCCGGCGAATGGCACCTCGACCGCGAGACCGGCCGTCTGTGCTATCGGCCGAAAGAGGCCTTCTCGCAGAAAACGCGCGTCGTGGCGCCCGTCGTGGACCGCGTGTTCCTCTTTGAGGCCGACACGGAGACCAAACAGGGCGTGAACCACGTCCGGATTGCGGGACTCACCATCGAGACCACCGACTACCAGTCCGGCGACGGTTGCGAGGGTTACGGCATGGGCCGCGAAGGCGTCGTCCACCTGGTCAACGCCGCGTATTGCGCCGTCGAGAACTGCACGTTCCGGAACATCGGCCGATACGCGGTCTGTCTGGCCGGCGGCGAAGGCAACCGGATCGAGGGCAACGACATCGAGCGCGGCGCCCAGGGCGGCATCCTGCTGCTCGGCTCGGCGCGGAATATCGTCTCGGACAATCACATCCGTCACTGCGGCTGGGTCTACAAGCACATCGGCGGCGTCATCCTGCAGGGCAAGGGCGCCGACGAAAACGTCGTGTCCCACAACCTCATCCATGACATGACCCGCTACGGCATCTCTCTGAAGAACGCGGGAGGTCGGAATATCATCGAGTACAACCGCGTCGGCAACACGAACACCGAGACCTACGACACCGGCGGCATCGAGGTCACCCAGCATGACAAGGAGTTCCGAAGCGGAAGCATCATCCGCAACAACATCGTCGCCGACACGATCGGCTATTCCAGCAACGACGAGAAACCCGTGTTCCTGTCCTGGGGCATCTACCTCGATTCCTTCGCGGGCGGCTACGAGGTCGTCAACAACATCGTGTACCGCAACCACAACGGCGGCATCATGCTTCAGGGCGGCAAGGACAACCGCGTCACCAACAACATCTTCGTGGACGGCGTCGCCTGCCAGGGCTACATCAGCAACTTCGCCCGCAATTCCACCGGCCAGGTTCTAGAGAG
Source organism: uncultured Planctomycetota bacterium (assembly GCA_964409935.1). Classification (GTDB taxonomy): domain Bacteria; phylum Planctomycetota; class Brocadiia; order JAADGH01; family CAYPFP01; genus CAYPFP01. The sequence goes on from CAYPFP010000039.1 coordinate 10,214, forward strand.
AAACATCTTCTACTACACAAATCCCGACGCCGTCCTGTTCGCGGCAGGAGCGCTGACCCAGGACGTCATCCGGGTGGACCACAACCTCTACTTCAACGCGAGCGGCGAGGTGCGCACCGGCTGGGGCGGCAAGATGAGCCTGGACGAGTGGCGGAAGCAGGGCTTCGACGCCCACTCCCTCGTGGCCGACCCCCGCTTCGTTGACCCGAAAAGCGACAACTACGCCCTTCGTCCGGATTCGCCCGCCTTCACGCTTGGGTTCAAGGCCATAGACACCGGGCAGGTCGGCCTCAAACGCCCCCGCCCGTAAGGCGCGGCCCTGCGGCCAGGAGATAACGCGCATGGCAGCCACGTTCACGACGATTGGGAAGATCATCACCGGCGCCGGATGCCTGAACGGCATCGGGAAGGAATGCGCCCATCTCGGCAGGCGCGCCCTCCTCGTGACGGGCGCCCGCGCCATGAAACGCACGGGTGTCACCGACCGCGTCGCGGCGCTGCTCCGGAAGGAAGGCGTGGAGACCGCCGTTTTTTCCGGCTTAGCAGGCGAACCGACCGTGGCGGAGGTGGACGCCGGGCGCAAGGTCTGCCGCGAGAACGGCTGCGACCTCGTAATCGGCCTTGGCGGCGGCAGCCCCATTGACGCCGCGAAGGCCGTCGCCGGACTCGCCTTTGATCAGGAACCGACCGAGGTCTTCCTTGAAGGCAAGGCCATCACCGGTCGCGGCCTGCCCTTTGTCGCCGTCCCCACTACGTCCGGAACCGGCAGCGAGGCCACGCCGAACAGCGTCCTGACCAACCCGCGCAAACTCGAAAAGAAAAGCATCCGCTCGGACCTCTTCATCGCGCGCGCGGCCTTCGTGGACCCCGAACTGACGCTCTCGGCGCCGCCCTCCGTCACCGCCCACTCCGGCATGGACGCCTTCACGCAGGCGGTGGAGTCCTACATCTCCATCCACGCCACACCTCTCACCGAGGCGCTCTCATTCGAGGCCGCCCGCCTCATCGCGCGCAGCCTGATCGCGGCCTGCCGCAACGGCTCGGACCTTCAGGCGCGCACCGACCTGTCCTACGGCAGCCTCATGGCCGGCATCGCGCTGTGCAACGCCCGACTGGGCATCGTGCACGGGATTGCGCACCCGCTCGGCGTTCGTTACCATATTCCCCACGGATTGTGCTGCGCGGCGCTGCTCCCGCTCGCCATCCGCCTCAACGACCAGGCCGCCCGCGAGAAGCTGGCGCGTCTCTCGCAGATGCTCGGCAAGGACGTCGGCCCGTGCGTCGAGGAAATGAACGCCGCCCTCGGCATCCCGCCGACGCTGCGGGCCTATAAGTTGAGGGAGGCCGATTTCCCCGCCATCATCAAGGAGAGCATGCCCTCCGGCTCTCTGAAGGCCAACCCGAAGAAGGTCACCGAGGCCGATGTTGAGACGATACTGCGCGATGTGGCGGAATAACCGTTTCTCCTGAGGCGAAACAAGATGCAGAAAACAAGCTTTGTCATCCGGCGATACCGCGAGAGCGACCGCGCCGCGCTGAAGGAGATCACGGCGCTCGCCTTCGACGGCGTCTCCGTTGACCAGAACATCGAGAGGAAATACGGCATCGTTGCCGGAAAGAACTGGCAGTTCCGCAAGGGGCAGCACATCGAATGGGACATCGCGGCGCACCCGTCGGGCATCTTTGTGGCGGAGGTGGACGGCAGGCCCGCCGGTTTCATCGCGGCGCGCCCGAACTACGAGACCGGCATCGGCGGCATCCCCGACATGGCCGTGCACCCCGCGCATCAGGGCCGGGGCATCGGCGCCGCGCTCATGAAGACGGCCCTGGACTACCTGGCCTCGCAGGGGATGCAGTACGCGCGCATCGAGACGCTCGAACAGAACGCGGTCGGCCAGAAGTTTTACCCGCGCCTGGGCTTCGAGGAGATCGCGCGGCAGATCCACTACATCATGCCTCTGAAGAAAGCGTAGCCCATGACGGGACCCGCCATCACGTTTCCGAAACCGGTGCAGTTCGTGCTCGACGACGTCGGCTGGCGCGAGGTGTGGTCTCTGGCCGAGCAGGACGGCGCGCTCAGGCCGCGTCCCACGCCCGCTCGAAGGCCTCCCTGGTCTGCCGAATGGCCTGCATCGCCGCGGCGTCCTCGATGGGGATGGCCTTCATGTTGGGGATGATCTCGGCGGTGGCGTAGCCGCAGAAACCCTTGCGCTTCAGCGCGCGCACGACGGGATCGAGGCTCAGGCCGCCCGCGCCGAGGGGCAGGTGCTCGTCAAGATCGCCGTGGTTGTCGTGAAGGTGCAGCTCGTAGATGGGGAAAGGCAGCGAGTCCACGTAAGCCTCCGGCGTCATTCCCGGCGGCAGGATTTTTTTCTGGGCCATGATGTGCGCATGGCCGACGTCCAGGAGCATGCCCAGGCAGTCGTGCCCCACCCCCGCCTTGATCTCCTGCAACTGGTCCGGCGTGCCGCTGATGCTCCAGTTCTCAATGCCCACGCGTATGCCGAAGGGGGCCAGTTTCTCGACGGCGTACCGAAGGCCGGCGATCGAGCCCGGCAGGTGAGCCACGACCTGTTTGGCGTCGTTCAATTGCCACGCCGGATCGAAACAGACGGCGGCCACGCGCCCCGTCTTTTCGTGCATGGCCAGCGGCATGCACAGTTGGGCCGCAAGCTCCACATCCTTCGGCGTGCGGGGGTTCCCGCCGAGGGCCAGGTGGAAGAGGACGTCCAGGTCCTTTCCGCGCAGCGCCGCCAGCAGGTCGGGCCACTCCCGCAGCAGGGCCTGCTGCTGGGATGAACAGAAGCTCATGCCCCTGAAGCCCATGCCGGCCAGGGCGCGCACGGTCTGAACCAGGCTCTCGGACTTCACCGTCCACGTCGCTACGCAAGGCTTGATCATGGCATCTCCGGGGATTGAGTTCGCTTGGTGCCGACAACGAGCGCGGCCACGCCGAGCGTCAGTTCGGTGATCGTCACTCCCGCGCAACCGTGCTTTTCGAGCAGACGGCCCAGTTCCGCCGCCGTCACAAAACGCCAGACGGACTTGGGCAGGTAGTCGTAGGGCGAGGTCTTCTTCCGCTGCGCCAGCCGCCCCACGAGCGGAACGATGCGCGTGAAGTAAAGCTCGTAGATTTTGCCGAAGACGGCGCCGCGCGGCCGGGCGAAATCGAGGATGACGATGCGGCCTCCGGGCCTGGCCACGCGAACCATCTCCGCGATCCCGCGCTCGGTGTCCGCCACGTTGCGGATGCCGAAGGAAGCGGAAACGGCGTCGAAGGTACCGGAGCCGAAGGGCAACATCAGCGTATCGGCCACGATGAAGCTCAGGGCCGACCGGTCGCTCCTGCGCATCCGCTGCCGACCGGCGACGATCATCTCGCGGCAGAAGTCCGCGGCCACCACGCGCGCCTGCGGGCCCAGGACGCGCAGGAAATGCAGGGCCTGTTTGCCCGTGCCGGCGCAGACGTCGAGGATCAGGGCGTCGTGGGAGAGCCGGGCCGCCTTCGCGGCGGCGTTGCGCCAGCGCCGGTCGAACATCAGGCTCAAGACACTGTTCATCATGTCGTAGATGTGGGCGATGGACGCGAACATCCGGCGGATGAATTCGCCGCGCCTGGTGAGCAGTTCCTCGGTTGACGGGTCGGGCTTGGACATCACTTGAGTCTCAGAGGAATGCCGTATTCCTGCCAGCGGCGTTCCACGAGGGCGGCGATCTCGGGCGACATGCGGATCTCGTCGGGCCACTCGCGGGGATGGTTCTCTTCGGGCCACTTTTTCGTCGCGTCTATGCCCATCTTCGAACCGAAGCACGGCAGCGCCGAGGCATGATCAAGCACGTCCAGCGGACCCTCGACAAATGTGATGTCGCGCTGCGGGGAGACGTTGTTGCCGACCTTCCAGAGGACTTCGTCCACGTCGTGAACGTTGACGTCCTTGTCCACGACGATGATGAACTTCGTGAACATCATCTGGCCCAGGCCCCAAATGGCGTGCATGACCTTGCGGGCGTGGAAGGGGTAGGCCTTGTCAATGGCGACGAAGGCGAAGTTGTGAAAGACGCCGAAGAGCGGAAGGTCCATGTCCGTCACTTCCGGCAGTTGCATCTTCAACAGCGGCAGGAAGATGCGCTCGGTGGCCTTGCCCATGTAACAGTCCTCCATGGGCGGCTTGCCGACGATGGTGGCGGGGTAGATGGCGTCGCGGCGATGGGTGATGCAGGTGATATGGAAAACGGGGTATTCGCCCTTGAGAGAGTAATAGCCGGTGTGGTCTCCGAAGGGACCTTCGGTGCGGCTCTCCGAGGGGTCAATGTATCCTTCCAGGACGATCTCGGCGTCGGCGGGCACCTCGTGGGCGACCGTGCGGCAGGCCGTCATCTCGACGCCCCTCTTTCGGAGGAAACCGGCGAAGAGCATCTCGTCAATGCCGGGCGGCAGCGGGGCGGTGGCGGCGTAGGTGACGGCGGGGTCGCCGCCCAGCGCGACGGCCACCTCCATGCGCCTGCCCAACCCCTTATGATCGCGGAAGTGGCGTGCGCCGTCATGATGGACGTGCCAGTGCATGCCGGTGGAGCGGGCGTCGTAGACCTGCATGCGATACATGCCGCAGTTGCGCGCGCCGGTTTGCGGGTCCTTGGTGAAGACCATGGGGAGCGTGATGAAACGACCGCCGTCGCCGGGCCAGCACTTCAAGACGGGCAGATCGTCGAGGGAGGCGTCGGCCTCGCGCACGACCTCCTGGCAGGGCGCGGAGGAAACGATCTTGGGCGGGATGTTCAGAATCCGCCACAACAAGGGCAGAAGTTTGAGTTTGTCCACGATGCCGGCGGGCACTTCGGGCTTGAGAAGCTGCGCGATCTCGTCGGCGATCGTGTCAACGGAGTCCACGCCGAGCGCCAGCGCCATGCGCGCCGTCGAGCCGAAGGCGTTGATGAGCACCGGCATGCGCAACCCCTCGACGTTCTCAAAAAGGAGGGCCGGACCGCCCGCCTTGGAGACCCGGTCGGTCACCTGGGTGATCTCCAGGTCGCGCGAGACGCGCGCCTTGACGCGGGCCAGGTCGCCGCGTTTTTCCAGAAGGCCGATGAACTCTCGAAGGTCTCGACAGGTCATGGAGCGGAAACCCCGGTCACGGGAACAGTTCAAGGGCGTTGGAGGTCACTTTACGCAGCGTGCGGGCGTCCAGCCTTTCGACGCCGGCGCGGGCGGCGGCGCCGTCGGCGTAGTCGCTGCGATACAGGGTGAGGATAATCTCCATAGGCTTGATCGGGACGAAAGGTTTCGCTTTGCCGACGTGGGCGACGCACTTCTGGGCGGCCTCGCGGATGCGGCGGCGGGCTTCGCAGGGGTCCTGCAGTTCCGCTCTGTTGCGGCCGCTGCCGCGCTTGACCGTCGCCGTCTCGACGGGGGAGAAGAAATTGCGGGCCTCGACGCAGGCCGCCTCGTCGCCGCTGACCATGAGCATGGGGATGCCGAAGTGCCCGGCCACCATGGCCCACTGGGCCAGTTCGCCCATGCTTCTGCCGTTGACGCGATAGTCAAACCACGAGGCCGACGACTGCGTGTGGTCGAGGAAGGCGTTCATCGTGCCGGCCATGGCGTGGGCGCCGATGAAGATCGTGCCCTGGTACGATTCGTCCATCTTGCCCCACCACTTCTTGTTTTCCTTCGTGTCGTTGTCGGCGCGCTTGTCGAGCATATCGAGGATGAAGTTCTTGCCGCCGCCGTGACTGTCGAGCACCGTGACGTGCGTGGCGCCTCCGGCGAACAGGCCGTCCACGGCCGCGTTCAAGTCTTCCATCAGGAAGCGGCAGCAGTCCTGATAGCGGGCGGAGTCGCGCTGGATCATCTCGATCGTGTCAATGCCCGTCACGCCCTCGAGGTCGGTATGGACGTATATCTTCATGGTTGCTCTCCGCCTGTGTCCGTCCGGGGCCGCACAAACCTGAAAATATATCGGGGCGGCGGGGACGGCGCAATCATTTTCCGTTAAAAAGAAATCCCCGGCGCTCCGCGTTCTTTCGTCGGCGGATGCCGGGGAATTTCCTGTGACCTTAAACTTTTCTCTCAGACTGCCCCTTGTGTTCTCTCTATATCTCTATATCGAGCGACCAAAAAGCAGCCCGTTGCCCAAAGTTTAAAGCTTCGTCACGTTTTGGGCCTTCAGGCCGCGGGTATCCTCGACCACGTCGTACTGCACCGCATCGCCCGTCGCCAGGGTCTTGAAACCGCTTCCCTGAATGGCGGAATGATGTACGAACACATCCTTCTCGCCGCTGTCCTGAGCGATGAAGCCGTAACCCTTCTGGTCGTTGAACCACTTCACCTTACCGGTTGCCACTAAGATATCACCTCCCTTCAGTCTTTACAAAAACGGGCGCTCAATGCGCCCATAAAAAAAAGCACAGCGCCGTTTCGGCGTTGTGCTCTCTCGTTCCTCTTCAGAGTGACAATCAAACTCAAAGCCTACGACTTAGATGAATATAGCACGTTCGCCATGCGGTGTCAAAGGAAAAATTTCGGCTCCGGCGCCTCGGCTTCAGGAGGCGCTGTACGCGCTCCCGGCGCCTCCTGCAACGAGAAGGTTGCTTCGTTTCTGCGCTTTCGTGGTCAGCCAGGCCGGATGCGGAAGTCTGCGCTGCGGACCTGCTCGCCGCCGATGAAGTACTTGACCTCATAGTCGCCGAAGCCGGCCTTGGAGGTCAGATCCTTGATGGAGAACGGGATCCCGATGGCCTGCTCGTTCTTGCCCCAGACGCGCTCGGCCTGTGCCACGGGGTCCTTCCGGTCCTTCCTGAAGACCGACACCAGCACCTTCGTCCCCGCGAAGTCGGGACCGAGGCGGACCACCACGAACACGTTCTGCTTCCCGGCGGAGAAGTTTTTTGTCCGGTTGACGACCTGCTCTCCCACGAAGCCTTCGCTCGTGAGCAGGCTGTCGTCGGGCACCTTGATGCGGTTCTTGTGGACGACCAGGCCGAGGAAGAGCTTGGCGGCGACCTGGTCGGCGGCGTCGTCAAGGACCTGTTCGCGACTCAAGGGCGGCGGCGTCCCCTGCGCAAATGACGTGTAGGCGAAGACGTCCGTCCAGATCGGCAGACCGGAGCGGGTGTCGTAGACCTTGATCTCCGCCGCGATCTGCGCCTCGTTGCGGACGGACTGGTAGGGGCGCGAACCCTCGCGATAGATTCCGTAACCGGTGTCGGTGTACTCGGGCTGGTAACGGGTCTGCTCCGTGCGCTTGAAACTCGCGCTGGTCACCGTGCCGGTCACCAGGGCGTCCACGCCGGTGATCTCGCCGATCCTCTTGACGGCGTCCGCGTCGAGCGGCAACGGCGGCGAGTGCTTCTTGTCCTCGATGGCCTTGGCGATGGCCTGCGGCGGCGTCACCTGGTAATCCCTGTGCTCGATGAGGAACCGCGCGATCTTGTCGGCCACGGCCACGGCGGCCCCTTCGGCGACGGGTTCCTTGCTCGGCGTGGTAAAGACCATGACCCCGATACGCTGCACTTTCTGATAGTCGAAGGCCGGGCGCTTGGTCACCCAGACCATCTCGGGACCGCAGCCCGCGAGAACGACCAAGAGGATCACAAGCGCCAGCCACGCGCTTTCTTTCCTGTTCATACGTCACCCCGGAACCTGAGTTGCGGACGGGCCGATCTTCTAGGTTCGTATCTGCCCGTCACCGTAAACGACCCACTTGTAGGTCGTCAGTTCCCGCAGACCCATCGGTCCGCGGGCATGGATCTTGTCCGTCGAGATGCCGATCTCGGCCCCCAGGCCGAACTCCCCGCCGTCGTTGAGGCGCGTGGAGGCGTTCACGAAGACGGCGGACGAATCCACGCGGGCCACGAACTCGGCGGCCTTGCGCACGTTGTTCGTCACGATGGCGTCGGAGTGGGCCGAGCCGTACTTGGCGATGTGGGCGACCGCCTCGTCCAGCGACGGCACGGTGCGCACCGAGAGGATGAGGGCGAGGTACTCCGCGTACCAGTCCTCCTCCGCGGCCGGTTTCATGTCGGGCACGAAGCAGCGCGTCGTCTCGCAGCCGCGCAGTTCGACGCCCGCGGCGCGCATTTTCTGCGAGACGCGGGGCAGGAACTCCCGCGCCACCGCCTTGTGAACCAGGAGCGTCTCCATCGCGTTGCAGACGCCGGGCCGCTGGACCTTGGCGTTCAGGGCGATGCGCTCGGCCATGTTCAGGTCGGCCTCATCGTCCACATAGACGTGACAGACGCCCTTGTAGTGTTTGATGACCGGGATGGAGGACTTCTCGACGACCGTGCGGATGAGGCCTTCGCCGCCGCGGGGGATCACCAGGTCAATGAAGTCGTTGGCCTTCAGCAGAAGGTCCACGGCGTGGCGGTCGGGCGTCTCGATCATCTGGATGCTGTGGGGGGGAAGCTCTGCCGCATCGAGGGCGGCGCTCAAGACCTGCGCGATCGCCAGGCTGGAGTTCAGGGCCTCCTTGCCGCCGCGCAGGATCACGGCGTTGCCGGACTTCAGACAGAGCGAGGCGGCGTCCGCCCCGACGTTCGGACGCGACTCGTAGATCATCAATATGACGCCGAGGGGCACGCGCACTTTCTGAATGCGGATGCCGTTCGGGCGGACCGTTCCGTCCATGACCTCGCCGACGGGGTCGCGCAGGGAGATGATTGCGCGAATGCCGTCGGCCATCGCCTGGATGCGCGCGTCGCTGAGCTTCAGGCGGTCCACCAGCGCGCCGGACAACCCCGCCGCCTGCGCGGCTTCGAGGTCCTTCTGGTTGGCGGTCTTGATCTCATCGCGGCGCCCCAGAAGCCCCTCGGCCATGCGAGCCAGCGCCTCGTCTTTTTGCGCCGGCAACGCCGCCGCCAGTACCCGCGAGGCCTCCTTGGCCTGCCGCGCCACGGTCTCAATGTATTCCTGATTGTTCATGCATGGTCCTCATTGGCGAACGGCAATATGCGATAGTGCTCGATGGGTGCGTGTTTTCTCTATCAGAAACAGGAATTCACGGTTAGGTTGTTCTGAATCCTTGACCCACTCATGCGTCCATTTCATTTCGGCCATCACGTTCTTCTTGTAATCCAGTTCAATAACATCGAGAATCGCTCCATTCTCCCTCAATACTCCGTTCAGCTCCTCAGCCGTAGCTCTACCCCCAGAACTGTATGAGAGAATGATCCACCGCGTATTGGTAAGCCCCAGCAACCGGTCAATGGCATCAACGGCGATAAATCTGCCGTTTGCTTTCCTTCGAAAGTCTTCAAACACAGAACCTGCCAGGGTGTCGGACGTGTCTTTTCGGCGTTTGGCCTTCCCGAACAATGGGGGCTTGTCATGCAAGCAAATGGTCGTCCACAAATGATAGTAAGATGCATATCTGACACGGGAGGGGGGCATCTTCTCGTTATTCGACCCGTATGGTGGATCGAAGTACGCAACATCAGCTTCAATGGTCGGAAGCAAGTCGAATATGTTGCATCGATAAACGCAATGGTCTTGTTCTTTGACAAACACCATTGGAACTCTAAGAATGAGAGGGTGGTACGATCTTGGTGACCAGTCCTTCAGGTACGATACGAAGTGCCCGAGTGTGCTATCGACTTGATCAAGCGCAAGGATGACACTGGTCAGTGCAACCGCCTTGTCTAGGCGTGGCAACGCCAATCGCTCTATCTCCTCTCGAATCGCATCGAGCTTCCTTGTGTTGTGAATTTGCCATGGTTTTTTGAGACCATCCGCTTGACCAGCCGACCCTCCATTGGGCATGCCTGCGTAGTGTTCTGTAAACCAGCCGTCAACAGGTTTGAGGGAATTCAAGTGCTCTATGAGCCCGGAATACGACGTTGGACGTTTGTCATTCAGGAGGTAACACGTCCCGAAAACCTCCGACCACACAGCAATATCATTGCACAGCACCCGATACCCACTTTTTGCAAGGGCTTGGGATACACGAGTTGTCCCCGAAAACCCGTCTAAAACGGTCCGTGCCTGAACTTTCTTCAGCAATTGAAGGATGTACGGAATCAGCTTAAGTTTTGAACCCGCGTACTTGATGCCCTGCGTCGGGGGAGCGTCAGCAACAATGTCCCTGAACAAGGACAGATTGGTGTTCATCGGTTCATTCCTGCCTTTTTCTTAAGCAGCGCGATGTCGTGCTTGATTTTCTCAAGGGCCGATTCGTGCCCTGCGCTTGATGAGACCAGCGCGTGGGAGAACAACTTCACCAATATCAGGTTGTGTGAGTAATCGATCCAGCCGTTTGTGATGCTGTCAAAGTACTTCAACCCGGTCTTGGTGTTTGTCCAGAGCCCACGCTGCAAAGCGTTCGCAGCAGCGTCTCCGTATCTGACTTCGCAGATATAATTGCCATCCGCGTCGTAGAAGCGATAGACGGCGTGCTTTCTCCCCCGCCCGGTATCTTCCCGGGCAATTCGGGCCGTGTGACTCATGGCCTTGTCGTAGTCAAATACGAGAATGTTACAGCGTTTTCTTTTCTCGTCGTAGATCAGCGGGAGGACATTGATGTTTCTGAATTCTGCGAATGCGGGGTCCTGAAAGACTTTCCGGATCCTGTGTTCTCCTCGGAGATCCTGCGGTTCTCGCTCCAACCGCGGGAACATCCTGAAATCCTTGTCTGTTGAAAGTTGGAGTGGGCCGTCCCCATACGCTTTCAAGCTTACCGGAAATTCAGCCTTCGTGACCTCATTGATTATCCTGATGTCTTCTTCATGCGTCTTGGCTCGGTAAAGGTCTTTCCCAACATGGACAGAGCGGAAATCGTACATATATTGGTTGATGAATTCGGCAATGGCGATTTCGGCGAGGTCGCCGTGGGTCTTGTTCCCGATGAGTCGCATGGTGAAGATGTTACTCAAGGTCGTAGTGATAAGGTCTGGATGCTTGCCGATAAGCAACTTCAGCCGGCTTGTGAAATCCTTATATGGCGTGAGTCCCATTTTCGTTGTCTCCGTTTCTCACGCAAGTCAATCGCTCGCGAGAGGGGCCAAACGGTGTCCGGTGTCACCTCTTACGTGTCCGGCGCACTACGAGCTTTGTCTCCTTTGCCTGACGGTTCCTCGATCGTTGTTGGGCGGGCATCGGCGGCGATCAGGTCCTGGGAGGCCGGCCCGCCCGCCCTCCACCGTCCGCCAAAACCCAACCCCACCGCCACGGCCACCAGGATCACCAGGGCCACGGCCAGGGCCATCTGCCAGGCGCCCACCCATCCGCGCACGTTCTCGACGAAGGGGCGCGGCACGCGGTCGTACGGCGCCTTTGGGTCGGGCTGAGCTTCGACCGCGGTTGCAGCGGGCTTCCTGACCGATCGCTCGCCGGATTTTATGTAGCCCAAGAGGCGGCGCGCCTCGCGCTCGATGAACACGGGGTCGTTCTGCAGGCCTTCGCGTTCCTTCTCGAAAGACTCCTTGCGAGCCGTAAGCTGCTCCACCAGGCGAGCGAGGGCGTCGCGCTGCTCGCGCGCCCGTTTCTGCTCGCGGATGCCGCTCTGCACCAGGACCGCAAACAACGCCCCCAGCCCGATGAACACCAGGCATGTGACCAGAATGGAGACGTGGCGGTCTCTAAAGTACATTCTAAACCCAATCTCAACTGCCTGCAACCGGAGGCTGTCGGGTGCAGGGCGGGGGCGGCGCGGCGTTCCCGCCCCCGGCGCCCGGTCCGGCGCGCTCACTTCTTCCAGAGGGTTGCGCCGTAGACGGCGTCGCGGCCCAACTGTTCTTCGATCCTCAGCAGGCGATTGTACTTGCACACGCGGTCGGTCCGGCACAGCGAGCCGGTCTTGATCTGGCCGGTATTCGTGGCGACGACGATGTCGGCGATGGTCGTGTCCTCGGTCTCGCCGCTGCGGTGCGAAACCACGGCCGTCAGGCCGTTGGACTTGGCCATCTCGATGGCGTTGAGGGTCTCGGTGAGAGTGCCGATCTGGTTGACCTTGATCAGGATGGAATTGGCCGCCTTTTCGCGGATGCCGCGCGAGAGGCGCTCGGTGTTGGTCACGAAGAGGTCGTCGCCGACGATCTGAATCTTCTCGCCGATGGCGGCGGTGAGCTTCTTCCAGCCGTCCCAGTCGTCCTGCTCCAAGCCGTCTTCGATGGAGCGGATGGGATACCGCTTGGCCAGGTCGGCGTAGAACCGCACCATGTCGTCCGACGTCTTCTCCGGGACGGACTCGGCCTCAAGGACGTATTTTTTCTTCTGTCCGCTCCACAACTCGCTGGCGGCGGGGTCGAGGGCGATGAAGATTTCCTCGCCAACCTTGTAGCCGGCCAGCGCGATCGCCTCCAGGATGAGTTCGAGCGCCTGCTCGTTGGACTTCAGGTTGGGCGCAAAGCCGCCTTCGTCGCCGACGGCAGTGTTGAAGCCCTTGGTGGAGAGGACCTTCTTGAGGCTATGGAAGATTTCGGCGCCCATGCGCAGGGCCTCGCTGAAGGTCGGCGCGCCGAACGGCATGATCATGAACTCCTGCAAGTCCACGTTGTTGTCGGCGTGCTTGCCGCCGTTGAGGATGTTCATCATGGGCACGGGCAACACCTTCGCGTTGGTCCCGCCGAGATAGCGGTAAAGGGGAAGGCCGACGCTCTCGGAGGCCGCCTTGGCCACCGCCAGCGACACGCCCAGGATGGCGTTGGCGCCCAGCTTGCCTTTGTTCGGCGTGCCGTCCAGTTCGATCATCGTCCGGTCAATGAGCACCTGCTCGCAGGCGTCCATGCCGATGAGCTTCGGGGCGATGGTCTTCATCACGTTCTTCACGGCCTTCAGAACGCCCTTGCCCTTGTAACGCTTGGGGTCGTCGTCGCGCAGTTCGACCGCCTCGTATTCGCCCGTGGACGCGCCCGACGGCACCGCCGCCCGGCCCACCACGCCGAGTTCCAGTTCCACGTCCACTTCCACCGTCGGATTTCCCCTCGAATCCAGGATTTCGCGCGCCACAATCGTCTTGATCCTTCTCATGCCATTTCCCTCTCTGTGCCGATAAACGAAACCGAAAATCCGTAAACCCGTTTTTTAGCAAAGCCCCTCCATAAAGTCAACGAATTACCGTGTTTGGGGCGTCCGGCGGCGGCCGCGCGGGGCCGGTTCACGTCGCGAAGAGCGACCCGCCCCAGAACAACCGGCGCCACGAGCCGGCCATGATGAAATCGTGCCATTTTGCCTTGAATGTCCGCACGTTCTCCTCAAGCACCTGGCTGAGCAACACTTCTCGGCCGAAATACGCAACCCGCCGTTCCGTCAGCGGGCCGCTCAAGCCCCAACGATGGTCATAATCGGCCGTCGGCGCCGCGTAGCAGGCCAGTCCGGCCGCCAACACTTGCAGGCCCATGTCGTACTCTTCCAGCAGGCACGGGCTGTAGCGCACGTCGAAGGCCAGCCGGTGGGCCAGGAACCTCTCGAGGTGGATGGCGAAGAAGAAGCCGGAGACGTCGTGGGTCTGTACGGGCGCGCTGAACGACCCCTTGGTGAAACGCCGCAAGGGCTGCAGGGTGAGGTAATCCACATGCGTGCCTTCGGGACCCACGATGACGGCCCGGTCGAGGGTGTGAAGGTGATTCTCCAGGGCGTCCAACGCCGAGGCTCGCACGCGGAGGTCGGCGTTCATCACGAAGACCGTGCGGCCTTCCGCCATGTTGATGCCGATGTTCCACGACCGGGGCACGCCGGCGTTCAGGTTGTTGTGGCAGAACTTGTTGATTCGCGGGTGGCGGCGAAGCTCCTCGAAAACCTCCTCTGCGTTGAAAACGCAGATCACCTCGCCGGCCACGTCCTTGAGATCGTCAAGGAGAGTGCGGATGTTGTACGGGCTGTGCGGCGAAAAATCCAGCACAGGGATGACGAAACTGCGTTGCAGGCTGGTGTCGTTCATGGGTACCCTTCAGGCTCGGACAACGGAACGCGGGGGCGATGTCATGAGGAGATTATAGGATATTTGACCGCGGTTAGTCCACCTCGCGCGCAGGAGACGCCGCGGCGGGCGGCGCGCACGGGGATCACACCGCGCCCATCCGCTTGCCCACCCGCGCGAAGGCGTCGAGGGCGAAGGCGATCTGGTCGTCGGTCAAGGTGGCGCAGGCCTGGACGCGCAGACGGGCGACGCCTTCGGGGACGACGGGGTAGCCGAAGCCGGTGACGAAGACGCCCTCGCGCAGGAGTTCGCCGCTCATCTTGATCGCCAGGGCCGTCTCGCCCACGATGATGGGGATGATGGCCGACTCGCCCTCCAGGGGCTTGAAACCGCGCGACTTCAGCCCTTCGCGCAGCTTGCGCGTGACCGCGCGCAGCCGCTCGACGCGGTGCGGCTCGCGCATAAGGATGTCAAGGGCCTTGCCGGCGCTGGCGGCCACCGTCAGAGGGAGGGCGTTGGAGAACAGGTGAGGCCGCGAGACCTGCACCATCATGTCGCACAACGCCGCGCTCGACGCCGCGAAGCCGCCCGCCGCCCCGCCCAAGGCCTTGCCGAGGGTGCTGGTGAAGATGTCCACCCTGCCCTCGACGCCGAAGTGCTCGTGTATCCCGCGACCGGTCTTGCCCATGACGCCCGTGCCGTGCGAATCGTCCACCAGCACGATGGCCTTGTAGCGGTCGGCCAGTTCGAGGATTTGGGGCAGAGGCGCAAGATCGCCCTCCATCGAGAACACGCCGTCGGTGAGGACCAGGCGCCGCCGGCACGCCTGGGTTGCCTCCAGTTTCTGCTGCAGGTCCTTCATATCGGCATGTTTGTATATCTCGCGGCGCGTCTTCGAGGCCAGGCGGCAGGCGTCAATGAGGCTGGCGTGATTAAGCTGGTCCGAGATTACGGCATCGTCCGGCCCGACCAGGGCCGGCACCACGCCCGTGTTGGCGGTCCAGCACGAGACATACGTCAAGGCCGCCTCCGTGCCGAAAAACTTCGCCAGCGATTGCTCGAGTTCGCGGTGGGGCGCGAACGTCCCGCAGATGAAACGCACCGAGGCCGTGCCCGCCCCGAACCTCGTCAGGGCATCTTGTCCCGCCCGGATGACGCTCGGATGGTTGGCCAGGCCCAGGTAGTTGTTGCTCGAAAGCACGAGCACCCTTCCCTGCCCTTCCATCGGCGACACCGTGTCCATCGGCCCTTCCAGGACCCTGAGCCGCTTATACGTGCCCGCCGACTGGAGCTGCGCAATGTGCTGCGCCAGTTCCTCGTGAAACGCCTTCAGCATCATCTTTCTCCCTGTTGCGGGGACGGCGACCGGCGATCGTTTCCGTCCCACTCGAGAACAACCTTGGCCGCCTTGCCTTCCTTGAGCAGGTCGAAACCCTCCTGAAAATCGCGCGCCGGCAGCCGGTGGGTGATGAGCGGGTCAACGGTCAGCCGGTTATGCCGCAGGAACGTCTGGCACTGGTACCAGGTGTCGTACATGCGCCGCCCGCTGACGCCGTGGATGGTAATGCCCTTGAAGATCACGTCGTCGGCCCAACGCAGGGGCACCTCGCCCGGCGGGATGCCCAGCAGGCAGATGTGGCCGCCGTTGCGCAGGAGACGAAACGCCTGCCGGAACCCCTTCACGTTGCCGGACATCTCGAGCACGATCTCGGGCCCCAGCCCCGCCGTCTCCTCGCGGACTTTTTCTTCCAGGGCTTTTTCGGCGGGGTCAAACACCAGGTCGGCGCCGGCCTTCTTCGCCAGTTCCCGGCGCATCTCGTTCGGCTCGACAGCGACGATCATGGCCGCGCCCGATGCTTTGGCGATGGCGATCGCGAAAAGGCCGATCGCCCCCGCCCCCATGACGAGCACGCTCTTGCCCGCCGGCGGGGCCTCCATCACAGTGTGCATGGCGTTGCCCAGAGGATCGAAGACGGCGGCGTAATGATCGGGGATGGAGTCGGGCACCGGCCACAGGTTGTCGGCGGGCATCACCAGGTAGTCGGCAAAACACCCGTCGCGGTCAATGCCGATGATCTTCACCGTCCGGCAGATGTGCCCCTGCCCCGTGCGGCAGAACGGGCAGTGCCCGCAGGTGAGGTGCCCCTCGGCGGAGACGCGTGTGCCCGGCCCGACGTGTTCCACGTCGCGGCCCACGCTGACGACTTCGCCGACAAACTCATGCCCGATCACGCGGGGCGTCTTGATGCGCGACGACGCCCACTCATCCCAGACCTCGATATGCAGGTCCGTGCCGCAAATCCCCACCGCCCGAATGCGGATCAACGTCTCCGCCGGGCCGAACTCCGGCACGGCCACCTCTTTCATCATCAGGCCAGGCCCCGGCTTCTCTTTCACGATGGCTCTCATGGTTCTGGGTGTCATTTGCCGTTCCCGTTCCGCTCAATTCCGAGGCCGAATCCCGCTTGACAACGCCGCCGTGTTCATTATAATGACCGCTGTTCACGATATTGTACTTGCCGCGTCCGGCCTGTCAATGACAAAATACTATCGCGCAAGGCCAATTCTGTAAAGGAGCCAGACATGGGGATCGGTCCGAAACCGCCCGCCCTGGGGCGTAATGTCCTGAAGCTGCGGAAGCAGCGGAACCTCAGCCTTGACGATCTGGCGCAGCGTTCGGGGGTCTCGAAGGCCATGCTCTCCCAAGTGGAGCAGGAGAAGGTGAACCCGACCGTGGCGGTCGTGTGGAAGATTGCGCACGGGCTGGGCGTAACCATCCATGAACTGCTGGGGGCCGAGGAGGCGCGCCGTCCCATCGAGGTCACGCGCAAGGAAAACGCCACGGTCCTGCGCGAGGAGTCCTGCGAGGTGCAGATTCTGTCGCCCATCGAGATGGCGGAGGACCTTGAGTTCTACCTCGTGCGGTTCAGTCCGGGGGGCGCGCTGGTCTCTTCGCCGCATTTTCCGCGCACGGAGGAGTTCACCACGTGCCTGACCGGCGCGTTGGAGATCACGAGCGCCGAGTCCACCGTGACCCTCAAACCCGGCGACGTGGCCCACTACGCCGCCGACACCGCGCACTCCATCCGCGCCAAAGGCGGCGGTCCCGCCGAAGCGTTTCTCATCGTGCGGTACGCCAAGGCATAGGCGATCCCCCGCGGCAAGCGGGCGCGCCTAAGGCTTGCGATCGTACACCGTCAAATCCGTCAGCGCTTCGCGGCTGGGCGGCACGAAGAAGAGCGACAGCACCCAGCTTACGGCGAGCGTCGTGATGCAGCTTGTGGCGGAGTACCACAGGAAGGACACGGTGGGGATGAAGATGATGACGTACCCGACCGTCAACAAGCCCGCGCAGGCCCCCGCGAATACCGGAACCGCCGACATCTTCCGCAGGAACAAGCCGGCCAGGAAGAGGCCCAGCGTGGCCCCCGTGAACGGATTGCTGAGCCGGTACGTCAGTTCGATGATGGGCGGGTTCTCCCACAGGGCGTAGATGAGGTAGGCGATCGTGAGGATCAGGATGCCGTACGAGGCCGTGGCGATGCGCGAGACCTTCACGGCGTCGGCGGCGTGGACCGAGCGGCCCCGCAGGCGCTCGTAGAAGTCCACCACCGTGGCCGTGGCCAGCGAGTTCACGCCCGACGCGATGCTCGACATCGTCGCGGCGAAAACGGCCGCCACGATCAAGCCGGCCAGCCCCGTCGGTATCTCGTTCACGATGAAGTAGGGGAGCACCTTCTGAACCGACGCCATGCCCTGGGCGGCGTCGCGGAACCGCTGGTAGAAGGCGAACAGGCCCAGGCCGATGAAGTACAGGAGGAAGGCGAAGGGCGGGCCGAAGCAGGCGTTGAAGATGAGGGCGCGCTTGGCCTGGAGCTTGTTCTTCGCGCTGAAATAGCGCTGCAGGACCATCTGGTCCACGGCGTAGTAGTCGAGGTTGACAAAGGACACTCCGACCAGAAGCCCCCAGAACGTCAGCCGCTTGTGGAAGTCCAGACCCAGGTCGCCGACGAGCTGGAGCTTGTCGTGCGCGTACGCGACGGCGAATATCTCGCCCGCGCCGCCCACGCGCCAGGCCAAGATGCCGGCGATGGAGAACATGCCGATGATGAAGACAAAGAACTGCAGGACATCGGTCCACACCACCGCCGCCATGCCGCCGGTGACCGTGTACGCGAGCGTCACGGCGCCCATGATCGCGATGCTGTAGGCGACCGGAATCCCGCTGATCTGTTCGAGCACCAGCCCCGTCGTGTAGGTCATCGAGGCCATCCACGCGATGCGCAGCAGGATGAACATGCCGCTGGCCAGCAGGCGCACGGGCAGGTTGAAACGTTTTTCCAGATACTCGTAGGCGCTCACCACGCGCAACCGGTCGTAGAGCGGCAGAAAGACGAGGATGACGATGGGGGCGACCATCGGGAGCGTGAACGCCACGAGGTAGAACTGGAGGCCGAACCGGTAGGCCTCGGCGGGGATGCCCACGAAGCTCAGCGCGCTGAAGAGCGTGGCCACCACCGAGAGCGCCACCGGTCCCCACGAAAACCGCCGCCCCGCCAGCAGGTAGTCCTCGGCCGACTCCTTCTTCTGGAACTGCATCAGCCCCACGCCGGCCGACAGGCCGAGATAGCCGATCAGCACGGCCCAATCGAGCGCGCCGAAGTGGGTTTGGTTCATGGGGCAGAGGTTTAATCAGAACAGTTAGAAATCCGTCTTCACCTTGACCGGTTTCCCCGTCGCGGCGGACTCGACCGCCGCCAGGCACGCCGCCACCGTGCGCGCGCCCTGCCGGGCGTCCAGCGGGAGGGGCTTGTTGTTCACGACGGCGTCCACGAACATGCCCACTTCTTCGTTCATGGGCTTGGCGGCCGGCTGCGGCACCGGGATGGTCGTGAACTGGGGCGCGCCGCTCATGAACTTGTTCGAGCAGATCTGCACCTGCGGCGACGTGTTGTCGGCGATGATCGTGCCCTCCGTTCCGCAGAAGACCGAACGCATCGTGTAGGGCCGCACGCAGCCGATGGAACCCATGGCCTTGCCGATGACGCCGTCCTGGAACTTGAACGCCGCGATGGTGCAGTCATCCACCGGCCAGTCGGTGAGGCAGAAGTGGTTGGCGTAGGCGAAGGTCTCCACGATGTCGCCGGCGATCCATCGCAACACGTCCACGGCGTGGCAGGCGCCGCCCAGGAACGGGTGCCGCAGACGCACCGGATCCATGCGCCAGTTGCCCACGCCCTTGGCGTGGCGGTAGCTGTGCGCGTACTCCGATTCGGCGAAGTAGAGCTTGCCGATGTCGCCGCCGCTGACGAGCTTCTTGGCCATCAGGAAGCCCGGCGTGAACCGGCACACCTGGCCGATCATGAACTTCACCTTGTTCCGGTCGGCCGCCGCGATCATCTGCTCGCACTCGGGCACCGTCATCGCCATGGGCTTTTCGCACAGGATGTGCTTGCCCGCGTCCATGAACGCCACCGCCTGTTCGCAGTGGAACTGGTCCGGCGTCGCCACCGACACAAGCTGGATGTCCTTGCGGTCGAGCAGCCGCCGGTAGTCGGCCACGGTGTCCTTCACGTCATACTGCTTCGCGACGGCGGCCACGTGATTCGCATCCGTATCGCAAAACGCCACCAGCCGAACATGCGGATTCTTCGAGTACCCCTCGGCGTGCGCGCGTCCCATACGCAGACCAATTACGGCCGCTCCGAGCTTATCCATCCCTGTCTCCCTTTTAGGCAAGAAGGCCAACCGGCTAGACGTATCTAACGACAGCAATGCATTTTACGGCCGCCGCCGCTCCGTTCCCGGCCCTATGCTATACTTCAGATAGAGGGGTCGGTGCCACAAGCAACCGACGCTCTGCGGCGGCTGTTTTGGCGAGAAAGTGTACCAGAATCGCCGCGAGGGATGCAACGGATTTTGCCAAGGTGGCGGCTGCGCGCGAGCCGAAGTGTCAGGCGAGTAGGCCGTGACCAGCCGGCGAGCGGCGCCGTCGCGAAAGGACGTGTCATGAAGATATCCCTGACGGGCGGGACCGGTTTCATCGGCGGGCATATTTTGAGGACGTTGACCGCAAAGGGGCACGTGTTGAGAGTCCTGGCCAGAGGCCCCAGCGACATCAGCGTCGCCAAGACTTTGGGAGTCGAGATCATCACGGGCGACATCGAGGAAGAGGATGCCGTGAGCAAGCTCGTCAAAGACGCCGACGTCATCATTCACAACATCCACTGCCAGGACAGGAAGCCCTCGGAAGACCCGGCGGCCTATCTGCGCGCCAACGTGTGCGCCAGCTTCTGGCTCCTCGAAGCCGCGCGACAGGCCGGCAGCAAGCAGTTCATCTTCACCAGTTCCGCCGCCGTCTACGGCAGGACGTTTGCGGACATGCTGCTGGATGAACGCCATCCGACGTGCCCGATCCGCCTCTACGGCGCCTACAAGGTCTCCGTGGAAGCCTTGTGCCTGGCCTACCATCACCAGTTCAAGATGAACACGGTGTGCATCCGGCCGGTGTATGTGTACGGGCTTGCGCCGAGGCTGAAGGACTCGCTGTGGTATGACCTTGTGGACAAGCTGGTCGGCGGACAGGAGATCAAGACCGAGCGCGCGGGCAACGTAGTCAGCGTGGAGACGGTGGCGGAGACGGTGTCGCTCCTCGTCGGCAACGAACGCGCCGCGGGCGAGTGCTACAACCTAGCCGACTGCTACGTCGAGTGGCGGTCCATGGCCGAACTGGCCGCTGAGCTTCTGGGGCGCGCCTCGCACGCGCACAGGCACGCCAAGCCCGCCACGATCATCAGCAACAAGGCGCGGCAACTCGGCGTGACGTTTCCGGGCTTTCCGGCCATCGAGCACTACATGAAAGACCTTGTCGGCGCCGTCGTCAAGGCCCGGCAGTCGAAACCGAGCGTGATTCTGTAGCGCTTCCGGCGAGCTAAGCGGGTTTGAGGGTCCAGGCCTGGAGCTTGGCCAGATCGAGCAGTTTGGGCGCGGAAAATCCGGGAGGGAAGATGCGCCAGCGCCACGCAGCGTGCGCCAGTTCGTCGCTCACAAGGCTTACGGGGGTGAGGCGGGCTTTTCGCATCTCTACGTGAATGGGCTTTTTCCTGACCGCCAGGTGTTCCAGCGCGCCGACGGCGGTCGCCAGGAAATCCTCGGGCGAAATGACGCCCAGACTGGTGTGAAGCTCGCTCGGCATACGGCCGACGTAATCGGCGTAAGCCACGGCGGAGCGGGCCGCGTCATAGATGTCGCTGAGGGACAGGGATTCGGCTTGCGCCTCCGTACGGCAGGAACGCACCGGCCCCGTGATCGTCCGGGGGTGCAGCCTTTTTGGCAGCGAGTCGTTCTGCGCGAAGTGCGCGATGGCCGAAGCTACGATGTAGAAGATCTCCGCGGCCGAAAGGAAACCGCCGGTCACCTGCTGAAAACTGAGCTGGTCGGACAGCGTGGTGGCGAGAAGCATGAGTTCGGTGAGCTCCAACGGCGTGTCGGGCGTCTTGTCGGCGCAAAGCTCGGCCAGTTCCCGGGCGCCCACGAAGCGCACGCCCTCCAGTCTTGTCGCGAAGTCCAGAAACGCGGCGAGATTGCGGAATGCGGCCTCAATGCGCTCGCGCGACTTCGGCGGCGGCTGCCGCCAGGCGGCGCGGGGGACGTTGCGCCCCGCGGCGAAGTTCAGCGAGTCGAAGGATTCGCCGTCCAGGACCCAGTGGGCCGGATGCGCCCCGATGCTGATCACGCCCCCCTCGCGCTGAAGCGCCGCGTGGTCCTCTGCAAATGTCCGCTTAAGCTCCTCCAGCGTCTCGGGACGGTCAACGTCAAAACCGATGCCCATCTGGTTGGGCTGCATGCGCGACACCGTCAGCACGCCGCAAAAGTAGAACGGACGCCCCGACATGGACACGAAAGCGGACGAACTGACGTAAGCCGGAATCCCCCACAGCCGCATCGCCCCATAGGCCTGGGGCGCCCACGACCCGCCCGGCTGGCCGTAACAGCAAGGCGTCCGCCCGAAGACGCGCAGGATGTCCGTGACGCCCTGCTCCTCGCGGCGGACGAACTCGCGCACGCCCTCGTCCCAGTCCATGTCCCGAAGATATTCGGCGGGGTTGGGGTGCATGCTGTGAAGGTTGGAGCAGTAGCCGATGTCGTGCCCGGTCAGGGACTCGATGAGGTCGGGGCAGCCCCGCTCCTCCATCATCCGGACCATCGCGCCCGAGAGCTTGAAGGTAGCGCACAGCTTTCGTTCGGCGAAGATCTGCGCCAGCCGCAGAGGCGCCTCCTCCGCCTCCGGGACCAGCGCGTCCTCGGTGTCGAACCAGCAGAGCACATGGATGTCAGGCATCGTCCCCCTCGCGCAAGGATGACTATCGCGGCTTCAATTCCGGGTGATGCTCGACGTACCACAGAATGGCTTCTTTCAAGGCCTCGCGCTGCTTGCGGGGCGGATTGTAGCCGAGTTCGCGCCGGGCCTTGTCTATCTTGAAGGTCATGTGCGGCACCATGAACTTGAAGCGGAACTTGTTGAGGCGCGGGGTCTTCTTGAGGAGTTTGCCGATAAGCTCGAACACCGGACAGAGCGCGGATGCCAGCCCGACCGGCACGCTCTTGGCCGGCTTCTGGTAGCCGACCAAGTCGCAGATCATCTCGACCAGTTCCCGCCGCGTGATGGCCGCTCCGTCGGTGATCTGGTAAATCTGCCCCTCGCACGAAGCCGGGGCCTTCGCCGCCAGCGCCAGCGCCTCGACCAGGTTGTGCACGGAGACGATGGTGAAGGGATTGTGGCCGTCGCCGATGTACATGAAGGTCTTGTCGCGCAGGGCGGTGAAGACGCGCGGGAAGAACTGGCGGTCTCGCGGCCCGTAAATGTAGGGCGGGCGCAGGGTGATCGCCGGGAACTTCTTTTCGGCGGCATAGCGCGCGACGAGCTTTTCTGCCTCGATCTTGGTGTAGTTGTAGTTGTCGCCGGTGTAAACGTAAGGCGCGGTCTCATCGAGGTCCGTCTGGGTCCCCATGCCGAGCACGGCCATGGAGCCGATCATGACGAAACGCTTCAACACCCCGCCGGCGCAGGCATCCATCAGGTTCTGGGTGGCCGTCACGTTGGCGCGGTACATGTCTTCGCGGCTGGCCCAGTCGTCCACCATGGCCGCGACGTGAAAGACGTATTCGCAGTCGGCGACCATGGCCTTGAGTTTTTCGGGGGCGTCCATCATGTCGCCGACGCATTTCTCCGCGCCGAGCGAGTCCAACAGCGCGGTGTCGCTGCTGGCGCGCACGAGCGCTTTGACGCGGTAGCCTTCCTTGACCAGCCGCTCAATGAGATGGCTTCCCACCATACCGGTGCCGCCGGTGACGAACGTCTTGGGTGCGGGTGATGTCATCGTATCTCTCCATCAGGGTTGTACGGCGTGAACCAGTTCCTCGATTTTGTCGCTGATCGCCTGCGCGCCCACGACCGCTGCGCCTACCAGGACGGCGTTGACGCGCCCCGTACGCGCCAGGCGGCGCACGTCGTCGGCCGTCTTGATGCCGCTCTCGCTCACCAGAATCTTATCCCGCGGGACCCGCGGAGCCAGGCGCTCGGTGACGGCCAGGTCCGTGCGCAACGTTGCCAGGTCCCGATTGTTGATGCCCAGGATGGCGGCGTCGGGCGGAATGCCGGCGATCTCCTCCGCCGTGTGGCACTCGACCAGGGCGCTCATGCCCAGGTGGCGCGTCAGCGCCAGCAGGTCGCCCAATTCGCCGCCCGACAAGGCGCGAACGATGAGGAGGACGGCGTCGGCGCCCCATGCCCGCGCCTCGTAAATCTGCCACGGGTCAACGATGAATTCCTTGCGCAGGATCGGCAGCGCGCAGGCCGCCGCCGCGGCGCGCAAATCGGCGACGGTTCCGCCGAAGTACTTCTCGTCGGTGAGGACGCTGACGGCCGCCGCGCCGCCGCGCTCATAGGCGGCGGCCACCTCGGCCACGTCCAGGCGGAGCGCAACGTCCTTCATCGAGGGAGCGCGGCGCTTGATCTCGGCGATGACGTTCACGCCCGGCCGGCACAGCGCCGCGCGGAAATCGCGGGCGGGCGGCAGAGACGCGATCCGCGCCTCCAGTGCGCGCAGCGGTTCCTGCGCCTTGGCCGCTTCGACCTCGACGCGTTTGTGCGCCAGGATTTCGTCCAGTATGGTCGGCATAGGGGAAAGGTCTCAGGATTCACTGAGACGGCTAAAGCGAATTCGATACGGTCTTCAGCGCTTCGAGTTTGGCCAGGGCAGCACCGGATTCAAGGTGCGAGCGGGCGATCTCGATGCCCTCCTGGATCGAGGCCACGCCGTCCTTGCAGATGTAGATTCCCGCGCCGGCGTTCAGGAGAACGATGTCGCGTTTCGGGCCGCGCTCCTTGCCGCCGAGCGTGTCCAGGAGGACTTTGGCGTTTTCGTCCGCGTCGCCGCCACGCACTTCATCAAGAGACGCGCGACGCATCCCGAACTCTTCGGGCGTACAGCGAAGGTCCGCGAGGCGGCCGTCCCGCATCTCGACAGCGACGGTTTCGCCCAGCGTGGAGAACTCGTCCAGATACCGGTCGGGGTGCGAAGCCACCCTCCCGCAGGCGCACAGCGCCCGTTCCGAACCCAGGCCGCGCAACGCCTCGGCCATCAGGCGCGCGATCTCCGGCCGGAAGACCCCCACAAGCTGCCGCCTCGCGCCGCAGGGGTTCGTCAGCGGGCCGAGGTAGTTGAACACCGTCTTGACACCGGCCCCCATGAGCGCGCGGCGCACGCCCTGCACGTGCCGGAACGACTCATGGAAGCCGGGCGCGTAAAGGAAGCCGACGCCCACCTCTCGGAGGCACCGGGCCACAACCTCGCCCCCCGGCGTCAGGTTGATGCCGAGCCGCTCCAGCACGTCCGCGCTGCCCGATCGCGACGTGATGGCCTTGTTGCCGTGCTTGGCGACCCTCACGCCGGCGGCGGCCAGGATGAACATGACGGTCGTCGAGACGTTAATCGTCCCGACGCCGTCGCAACCGGTTCCGCAGGTGTCGGCGAGCAGGGCATCGGGCGGCAGTCCGGGCAGGGCGATCTTGCGGCTGCGCTCGCGGGCCGCCTCGGCAAAGCCCACGAGTTCCTCCGCCGTCACGCCCTTGTCGGCCATGGCCGCAAGGAACTCCCCCGCCTGCCGCTCGGCAAAGCGCCCGGAGGCCAGAATCCCCATGACGTCGCGCGCCTCCAACCGCGACAGAGACCGTCCCGACCGAACGCCCGAGACGTACACGGCGAGAGCTTCGTTCGGGTTCTCGCCGCCGAGTCGCGCAAGGACCGCCTCCAGACCGGGATTCGACATGTGCCTCTCCATAGCCGTTCAGAAAAGACAACAGGAATTATATTTGTTCCGCGCCTTCCGAGGCAAGCGGATTCGGACCGGCGCGCCTGAGCGTCCGCCGGCTTGCGTCTACGGGCGGGACGACATATAATGGCGTGTCATATCCGCCCGTAGGATCCGCGCAACGCAAGGGGAGGCCCAGGACACATGGACATCCGCCAAAGCTCCTTTGACAAAGAGAAGAAGGCGGCGGCTTTGAAGATCGTCGGGGAGGCCGGCGACGTGAACCATCTGGCCCTGGTCGGCCGGCTGGACGTGCGGGGCGTGTATTCTGTCGAGATTCAGTTCCAGGAATACATCGAGGCCAACCGCAAGCACACCATCGTGGACCTGTCGGAGGTTACGGACATCAGGTCTGTGGGGATGCGGATGCTGCTGAACGGGCGCCGCATTCTCAAGGAGGCCGGAGCCAAGATGGTCATCCTCAAACCCTCCTGGCTTGTGGAAGAGGGCCTGCGAACCGCCTGCCTCGACCAAGTCATGCCGATCACGCGCGACCTCAAAGAGGCCCTGCGGTTGTTTCGGTGACGGCCCTACGGCTTCAAGAGCAATTTCCCGAAGTGCCGCCGCTCCATCATCAGCCGCTGCGCCTGCGCCGCCTCCGCCAGCGGCAGCGCGCGGTCAATCACGGGCTTGAGCTTACGCCGAGCGACCAGATCGAGGACGGTCAGAAGCTCGGCGCGCGTGCCCATCATGGAACCGATGATGGAGAGCTGCTTGGCGAA
Organism: uncultured Planctomycetota bacterium; assembly: GCA_964409935.1. Taxonomy (GTDB): domain Bacteria; phylum Planctomycetota; class Brocadiia; order JAADGH01; family CAYPFP01; genus CAYPFP01. The sequence goes on from CAYPFP010000039.1 coordinate 36,159, forward strand.
AAGATAGCGGATGTCGAACTCGGCCTTTGGCCCCGTGGTCGCGCCGCAGGTGACAAGGCGTCCGCCGCGCTTGAGGCTTTGAAGGCTCAGGTGGAACGTCGCCGGCCCCACGTGCTCGAAGACGACGTCCACGCCGCGTTTGTCGGTGTGGCGAAGGACCTCCTCGGCGAAGTTCGTTGTGGCGTAGTTGATCAGGACGTCGGCACCGAGTTCCTCCGCGCGCTGGAGTTTCTCCTCGTTGCTCGCCGTGGCAAACACGCGCGCGCCGGCCAGCTTGGCCACCTGCACGGCGGCGCTGCCGATGCCGCTGCCCGCCGCCAACACCAGCACGCTCTCGCCGGCCCGCAACCCCGCCCGCGTAATGAGCATGTGCCAGGCGGTCGTGAAGACCAGCGGCACCGCCGCGATCTCCTCGTAGGAAAGCCCCGGCGGGATCGGGATGACGAATCGCGCGGGGGCCTTCGCCAGTTCGGCATAGCCGCCGTCCACCTGCGCGCCGACGATCCTGAAATGCAGACACAGGCTCTCGTTGCCCACGCGGCAGAACTCGCAGTCGCCGCAGTTCCATCCGGGCGAGATCAGAACGCGGTCGCCGACCTTGACCGACGCGACGGCGGGGCCGATCGCGGCCACGTCGCCGGCGATCTCGCTGCCGCAGATGTGCGGGAGCGGAACCACGATCCCCGGCGTGCCCTGGCGCACCCAGATGTCGAGGTGATTCAGCGCGCAGGCTCGGACGCGCACCAGGACTTCGTCGTCGCCCACCGGCGGGTCGGGCACGTCTTTGTGCTGAAGGACTTCCAGTCCCCCGTGTTGCTCAAATATCACAGCCTTCATGGTTCCCCCTTTTCCGTCCCGAACGGCCCGCTACGCCTTCTTGCGCGCCTTCGGTTCCGTCATGGCCATCAGGTCCAATGCCTTGTCAAGCTGTTCCTCGGACAGCAGTCCCTTCTCCAAAACGACATCGCGAATGGCGCGGCCCGTGCGCAGCGACTCCTTGGCGATCTCGGCGGCCTTCATGTAGCCGATGTACGGGTTGAGGGCCGTGACGATGGAGAGACTGCGCATGGCGTACGCCTTGCAGCGCTCGGCGTCGGCCGTGATATCGTCCACGCACTTGACGGTGAACATGCGCACGGCGTTCATAAGGATCTCGATGGAGTCGAGCAGCTTGTAGTTAATGACGGGCATCATGACGTTCAACTCGAGCTGGCCGGCCTGGTTGGCCAGGGCGATGGCGAGGTCGTTCCCGACGACGGCGAAGCAGACCATGTTGAGCATCTCGGCCATGACGGGGTTGACCTTGCCGGGCATGATCGAAGAGCCGGGCTGAACGCCGGGCAGGTTGATCTCGGCCAGACCCGTGCTCGGACCGGAACTCAGCAGGCGGAGATCGTTGGCGATGCGGATCAACTCCAGCGCCAGTTCGCGCAGCGCGCCCGAAAGTCGCACAAAACAGGCGTTGCTCTGCATGGCCTCGAACCGGTCCTTCGCCGGACGCAACTCAAGGCCGGTCAGACGCGAGAGATTCGCGACGACCGTCTTGGCGTAGCGCGGATGCGTGTTGAGGCCGGTGCCCACGGCGCTGCCGCCGATGCCCAGTTCAGTGAGCGACCTGGCGCCCGACACCACGCCCTCCAGCGACTTTTCCACGGCGCGGGCGTAGCCCCCGAACTCCTGACCGAGACGCACGGGCGCCGCGTCCTGCACGTGCGTGCGGCCGGACTTGATGATCCGGTCGAACTCGCGGGCCTTGCGCGCCAGGGACTTGCGCAGCTCGCCCACGACGGGCGCCAGTTCCCGCGTCATCAGGAGCGCGGCGATGCGCATGGCCGTCGGGAAGACGTCGTTGGTGGACTGGCCGTAGTTCACATGATCGTTGGGGTGCACGGGCTTGTACTCGCCTTTGCGGCCGCCAAGGACTTCGTTGGCGGCATTGGCCAGGACCTCGTTGACGTTCATGTGGAACGACGTGCCGGCGCCGGCCTGGTATACGTCCACGACGAACTGGTCGCGCAGGTCGCCGGCCAGGACACGGTCGGCGGCGGCGACGACGGCCTCGCCGATCTTCCGGTCAATCAGGCCGAGCGCGACGTTGGCGCGCGCCGCCGCCTTCTTGATGTAGGCCATGGCCAGAACGAAGGCGGGGGGGTGCCGCAGTCCGCTGATGGGAAAATTCTCCACAGCGCGCGCCGTCTGCGCGCCGTAATAGGCTCCCGCCGGCACCTTGACTTCGCCGAGGGAATCCTTTTCAACGCGAAAAGCCGAGATGGGGGTCATGGGTTCTTCCTGTCAGGAGGCGCAGAGCTTCAGCAGATCGTCCACATGCGCCGTGGCCAGACACGTCACGGTGTCGGCGGCGCCGTAATAAATCTTAACCTCGCCGGAGTCTTCGAGAATCATGCCGCCCGGAAAGATGACGTTGTTGCGGAAGCCGCCGGCGATTTCGTAGGAGGCTTCGGGGACCAACAGCGGCTCGCGGCACAGCCCGATCACCTTCTTCGGGTCCGCCAAGTCCAGGAGCGTGATGCCGGCGGTGTATCGTTTCCGCCAGGCCGGCTCCCAGCCGTTCTTGCCGCGCGAAGGGTCGGTGTCCACCGCATGAAACGAGGTGAGCCAGCCCTTTTTCGTCTTCACCGGCGGCGCGGCCGGGCCGATCTTGGTATTGGCGTAGGGGACATCTTCGACGGTCAGCAGCAGGTCGGAGTTGCCCCAGTACCGCAGGTCGGGCGAGTCAGAGATCCACATGTCGAAGCGCTCCTTCCCGCCCCGGCTGTAGACCGGAAACGGCCGTTCGAGCCGCACGTAACGCCCGCCGATCTTTTCGGGAAAGAGGACCATATTGCGGTTGTCGGGGACCGACAGGCTGAGAATCTCGAACTTGTTGAAGTCGTCCGTGACCGCTATGCCCCCGCGCAGTCCGTGGCGCGTGTCCACCGCGAAACACATGTAACAACGCCCGTCGAGGACCGTCAGGCGCGGGTCGTAGGCGCGAAGTATCTCTTTGTCGGCCAGGGCGAAACACGGCTTCGGTTGCGCCTGCCAGCGCACGCCGTCGTCGCTGAAGGCCAGACCGATGTTCGTGCCCTCAAGGCGCTGCTGCTCCAGCGACCCATAATCGTTCCTGAAGACCATCACGTACCGGCCGTTGAACCTGGTCACGCCGGCGTTGAAGACCAGCGCGGCCTTGTAGGGGACGTCTTTGGCGGACAGGACGGGGTTGGCGTCGCAGCGCCTGATGACGGGGCTGGAGCGCAACTCGCCGATCACGCGATCGCTCACTTCGATTTCTCCCATGCCAACGAATAGTCGCGCAGTTCAGGCTTGGGGTGGCCGCCCGGCCCGTAGCCCCCGCCGCTGGAAACCTTCGACAGAGGGACAAATGTACACCCTATGCCCCTTTCTGTCACGTCATATTTCAGGAAACCAAGCGCCGGCTCGCCGTCGGGCCAGCGGCGCTCCCACTGCGAAAAGGCCGTGGAGGGGCCGATGTCGAAGCGTATGCCTTCGGCGAAGTGCGTCTTCCGGCAATGGACGTGCCCGCTGATGACCAGGTCCGCGCCGGTGGCCTTGAAAACCTCCATGATCCGGCTTCGCTGCGGCTCGTCAATGCCGAAGTACCAATCAAGGTAATGGGCGGGGTCGCGAAGGTCGAAGTTCGGCTCGCGCAGGTCCTCGATGAACAACGCGGAGTGCATGATCCAGACGTGATGTTCGGCGCGCGGGGCGCGTTTCTGCGCCTCCATCCACTCCCACAACCGCTTCTCCTCCGGCAGCCCAGACCCCGCGAGCATGTCGCAGAAACCGGAAAAACGGACGTTTCTGTGAACGAACGTCCATTGGCTTGGGCCGAAGACGGATTCGAATTGAGCCAGTTGCTCCGAACGCAGGTTCAGGTCAATGTCGTTTCGGTCTCTCCGGCCGCTCGTGATTTCGGTGTGTTTGTTACCGGTGTCCATGTTGCCGGGCGCGACGCGGTACGGAAACGGCAGGGCGTCCAGATCGGCCTTGACGCTTTCGAGTTCATAGCGGTGCAGATTGCCGTCGCGGGCCAGGTCTCCGCCGAGCAGCAGGAGGTCGGGCTTGAGATCAATCATCTGCCGGCGGGCCGTCCGCCAGTTCTCCACCCAGGCCGGCTCGTACCGAAAAGAACGCGGCGAGCCGACGTGAATGTCCGTTGCGTGAACAAAGGCCCAGGGAACCAAGTCGTGCCCTCCTCAGGAAGCGCCTTTCCCCGCCGCCATTATACGCCGTTGAATGGGCCGGGGAAAGCACAAGGTGCGCCTCACGGAGAACGTTTGGCGGGGGGAACCGGGGGAGGTTCCGTCCATGCGCCATGATGAGACCAGGGCGGGGGCGGTTTGGGGCCGCCCCCGCTCTGTGCCGGCTCAGTGTGTCATGGA
>CAYPFP010000040.1:0-40482 GCA_964409935.1 uncultured Planctomycetota bacterium
CCCCTCGGCGTTTGATGTCCCCTCAAAAAATGCCTTTTTCGCGACAGGCTTTTGCTCGGCAGGGTCGCGCTCAGGTCAGGGGCCCAAACGGCAAGGCCCCCGAGCCTGGCGGGCGTTCGGTGATGGGCGGAGAAAGGATATCCCTGAGAAGGATGGCTCGCCGCAATTCCTCTTGGGACGCCCCGGCCAGTTGAGGCATGGGCGTGCTCACGACGGCGCGGAGGGCCGGCTCGGGACTGGCATCAAGGGCATAGCCGCGTTGCCGGAGGTGTTCGGCGACAGGGGAATGGACGATGTCCCTGACCTCCCTGGAGATGCCTGTGCCGAGGTCTTCGGGTCGGTGCGGGCGTTCGGGGGCGGCTGTGGGGGCCGCGACAGGAGCGGACGCCTCCTGAACCCTCTCGCGTTCGGCCGGCCGGGGTCTGCGCACGGGTCTGACGATGACGACTTCCTCGGGTTCGGCCTCGGTCTGCTCTTCGTGGGAAGTTTCTGTGTGCATGTCCCGCTGGGCCTCTTCCTCGCCGCGCATGGCCTGGCGCTGTTCCTCCGCCATGGTCTGGAGGGCCTTCTTGAACTCCTCCCAGACCGACGGACGTTGAGTGCCGGTGGGCTTGGTCTTGTCCGTCGAACCCAAGGCGCGGAAAATGGCCTTGAGGAGGGCTACCACGACGATGAGAAGGACGACGATCAGTGGAAATAAGTCTTCAAATCTCATGCGCAACCTCACTTGCGAGGGGTCTGGCTCCCGCCAATCCGTCTGGCGGGCGCCTGACCCGTTTGGCTTTTCAGACGGCCCTGTACTCAGGTTGCGGGCGTTGAGGGCGGCTTGGGTTTCTGCTCGCCCGTACCGGCGATGGCGGAGCGCATCTCCGTGTCGGACTGAATGTTCCGCAGACGGTAGTAGTCCATAATGCCCAGGTTGCCTTCGCGGAAGGCCTGGGAGATGGCCTTGGGGACTTCCGCCTCGGCCAGAACGACCTTGGCGCGGTTCTCGGAGATGAGAGCGGTCATCTCGGCTTCGCGGGCAATACCCATGGCGCGTTTGCCTTCGGCGAGGGCCTGCGCAACGCGCTTGTCGGCCTCGGCCTGGTCGGCCTGGAGTTTGGCGCCGATGTTTTCGCCGACGAGCACGTAGGCGATGTCAATGGAGAGTATCTCGAATGCGGTCCCTGCATCGAGGCCGCGTTCGAGGACGCGCTTGGAGATGAGGTCCGGGCTCTTGAGCACTTCCTTGTGGGTCTCGGCGGAACCGATGGCCGTCACGATGCCTTCGCCGACGCGGGCGACGATGGTGTCCTCCGTGGCGCCGCCGACGAGGCGCTCCAGGTTGGTCCGGACGGTGACGCGGGCCTTGGCGCGGAGCTGGATGCCGTCCTTGGCCACCGCATCAATGGTCTCTTTGCCTTTGGCCGGGTCCGGGGCGTCAATGACCTTGGGGTAGACGCTGGTCTGGACGGCCGACTTGATGTCTCGGCCGGCCAGGTCAATGGCGCAGGCCTTTTTCCAGGTCAGGGGGATGTCGGCCTTGTTGGCGGCGATGAGGGCCTCGACGACGCGCTGGACATCACCGCCGGCGAGCCAGTGGGCTTCCATCTCGTCGGTCGTGATGGAGAGGCCCGCCTTCACGGCGGCGATTCGGTTGCGCACGATCACCGATGGGTTGACGCGGCGCAGGGACATCATGAAGAGATTGACAAGGCCAATGCCGGCGCCGGCGGCAATGGAGTTGATCCACAGGCGTCCGTAGCTGAAGAGCAGCGCCAGAAAAATGAACGCGATGACAACTGCAAGAATACTCAAGACCGTCGTAAGAATAGGCATATTTCCCTCCTTGTCCAAGACTTACCGGCGGGCAATCCAAACATAATGTTAGCTTAATGCGAAGACGCCTGCAAGGCGTTCTACACCTTGACGGTCCGAACGACGATGCGGTTCCCGTCCACGCGCACGACCTGGATGCGCGAATTGGGCGGAATCAGTTCCCCGTCGGCGACAACGTCAACGCGCTTGTCCTTGATACGGGCGGCGCCCGCGGGCCGCAACGGGGTCAGGCTTACTCCCTCGGCGCCCAGAAAATCCCGCGCATCGTCGGGCGCGGCGGTGAAACCCGCGAGCGTCTGTTTCACGGCAAAAGGTCCGGAGACGACCTTATACCAGATAACGACGAGTGTGGGAAGGGCCAGCGCACCGATTACGATAAGAACCGTGCCGAGGGTGGGGTTGCCTGCATTGAAGGCCAGGATGATGGCGGCCAGGCAGGCGATGAATCCACAGGTTCCCAGGATGATGCCGGGGAGGAACATCTCGGCAATCATGGCAATCATGCCGAGGATGTACAGAAGGACGGTTTCGAGAGTTCCCATGCGTTGGTGTCTTCCAAAATTATACAGGTTCCACAACGACGCGGTTGCCGGCGGCTTCCTTGACGCGAATGCGTTTGCCTCGTTCGATGAAATCGCCCTGAGTCACAACGTCCAACACTTCGCCATCGATCTGTGCGCGTCCGGCCGGGTGCAGGGGGCTGATGGCGACGCCGACCTTGCCGATGAGTTGCTTGTCGCGATCGAGCGCGACGGTGTAGCCGGACGTCTGGGTCTCGGCCAGGCTCAAGACGGTCCAGGCGTACGCCGGCGTGCGCGGCAGAAGTTTGACTACGAATATAAAGAGAAAGATCGAACTGACGAATGTGCCCATGACCCAGAGGAAGTTCCGCTGGATCATATCGAACTCGTAAGGAGTTTGAGGAATGACAAAGGGTTGAGAGGCAAGGACGAGTCCCGCAATGAGCAGCGTGATGCCGAGAAAGCCTGGAATCAGAAAACCGGGCAGCAGAAAGATCTCGATCAGGATGAGGCAGAAGCCGACGATGAACAGGAGCAGAGCGGCCTTCTCGGCCAGGCCGACCATGTACTTGGAGAGAAAGACCAGGCCAAAGCACAGCACGGCAATGCCGGCAAAGAGCAGCGTGCCGGGGTACTTGAATTCGAGGTAGATGGCCACCATTCCGATGAGCATCAGGATGGGGGAGATAGACTCGATGAAGCGAACCATTTCCTCGGACCAGTTCGTTTCATAGGTCGCGATCGCGGCGGCGTTGACGGGGTAGAGTTTGAAGAGTTCGTCCTTTGAAGAGACGACCTTGCGGGCAAAGCCGAACTCCAGGGCTTCGGTGTCCGTCATGGTGAGAAGGCGTCCTTCGGCCAGGACTTGCTTTTTTTCGGATATGGTCTTCTTCTCGGCGTCGGACATGGCGTTGATCTCGCCGCCTGTGAGGTACCGGACTTCGCCTGAGACAAAAGTGACCCGATAGACGGCGGTGTCCTTGCTGACCATGGCCTCGGCGAGGGCGACGGGATAGCCGTTGCGTTCGGCGAAGGAGCGGAACTTTGCGCGGAGCATCGTCTGAATCTTTTCAGGGGCCGTGAGCATGCCGGTTTCGCCGGTAGGGATGATGGGTTCGCAGTCGCCCAGGGTGGTATGCTGGCCCATCACGATCTCGCGACAGGACATGGCGATGAGGGCGCCGGCCGAGATGGCCTTCTTGCGGGGAGGAACATAAGCGACGGTCTTGACGTCCTTGACGGCGAGGATCGTGTCGGTGATATCCAGAGCGGCGTCCACCAGACCGCCCCAGGTGTCTATCTCGTAGAAGATAATCTGAGCGCCCTTCTTGACGGCCCGGTCGGTGCGCCGTTTGACAGAGCTGGCCAAACCGCCGTCAATCATGCCGTGGACGGTAATGTAGCAGGCCGGCGTTGTGGCGGAGGAGGCGGCCGGTTTGGGCGCGTCGGACGCGGCCGAGGCGGGCGCACCCAGTGAGACGGGAAGCGCTAGCGCAAGCGAAACGATAACGGCCCGAAGTCGGAGCCTGTTAGAGAGACAAGTCATATGTATGTTGCCCGCCGGCTAACAATGATTTAGATCGCGCTTGGAAAAGGACGCTTTCCCAGCTTGGCAGGGGCAGCCCCTGCAAACAGAGAGATTCTACACCAGATGTGCGTCGAGTGTCAACAACGCGACATCAAGCGCCTTGTACAAGATCGCATTGCGCCGGGCGCGTGTCGGCTCCGTCACCTTGCTCCTGCCTTTGCGAGCCGTGGTCGGGATTTCTTGTCTGCGAAGTAATCGGGCAGGTGCTTTTGGGCCTGTTCGAGGACCTCTTCGTTGGAGATGGCCGACGCTCGGCCCGTCTCGTACTCTTTATCCACCCACTCCTTGATCTTTGTCAGGGCGGGGTGGTCCTTCGGGATGCGCTGGTCGCCCTCAAGTCCAAGATACTGGTTCAGCCAGTAGGCGATTCCGGAAGCGCCGGATTTGTCCGTGATCGCGATGCTGATGGGGCGATTCAGGATCTTCGTGGTGTCGAAGATGTTGTATATCTCCTCGCTCTTGAGGAGTCCGTCTATGTGGATGCCGGCGCGGGTGATGTTAAAGTCTGAACCCGCGAAGGGCGTCATGGGCGGAACCTGGTAGCCCACTTCGTCGCGGTAGTAGTTCGCGATCTCGGTGATGACGCGGGTGTCCATTCCGTCATCGGCGCCGCGGAGCATGATGTATTCCATGACGAGGGCCTCGATGGGGGTGTTGCCGGTGCGCTCGCCGAGGCCCAGCAACGTGCCGTTGGCCGCGCCGCAACCGTACAGCCACGCGGTGCTGGCGTTGATGAGCACCTTGTAGAAGTCGTTATGGCCGTGCCACTCGAGCCAGTCTGAAGGCACTCCGGCGTAATGGCGCAGTCCGTACACGATGCCGGGCACGCTGCGGGGCAGCGAGGCGCCCGGATAGGACACGCCGTAGCCGAGCGTGTCGCACGCGCGAATCTTGACGGGCATGTGGAACTGCTCGGAGAGGCGCATGAGGGCCTGGGCGAACGGAACCACGAAGCCGTAGAAGTCGGCGCGCGTTATGTCCTCAAAATGGCAGCGCGGGATGATGCCGTTATCCAAGGCTTCGCGGGCGGTGTCCAGGTACATGTCGAGGGCCTGCCGGCGGGTCTTCTTGAGCTTGAGGAAGATATGGTAGTCGGAGGCGGAGGTGAGGATGCCGGTCTCCTTCAGACCCATCTGCTTGACAAGCTGGAAATCGCCCTTGGCGGCGCGAATCCAACCGGTGATCTCCGGGTAACGGTAGCCGCGTTCCCGGCACTTCTCGACGGCCTCGCGGTCCTTGTCGGTGTACAGGAAGAACTCGCACTGGCGGATGATGCCCTTTGGCCCGCCAAGCTTGTGTATGAGGTCAAACAGGTCGGTGATCTGCTTGACGGAATACGGGGGGCGCGCCTGCTGCCCGTCGCGGAAGGTGGTGTCCGTGATCAGGACCTGCGCGGGCGGATCCATGGGGACGAGGCGGTGGTTGAAGGCGATCTTGGGCACTTCTCCGTATGAAAAGATGTCGCGAGTGAGGTTGGGTTCTTTCACGTCGTGCAGGTCATACTCATATTCGGCCTGCTCCAGCGTGTGTTTATGGTGATTGAATCGAAGCATCAAAAGCCTCCTTTCGTTGCCTAAACGGTCACACTCCGGCTTCTAATGATATTCTACCATGCGGCGGCCCATGCCTGCGCGAAGGGCGGATGGCATGGGCCTCGATGGGCGGGAGACCGTAGCCAGAGAGTCGCCGGCCTATGGTTTGAGAATGTCGTGCATGGAGCCGCTCTTTTGCCAGCATTCGGGGGCCTGGTAGAACCGGACTCCCTGCTTCTCGTAGGCCGCGCGGGTGAGCGGATTGTTCTCGAAAGCAATGATGGGTTCTTGGGGCTTCAATGGGCCGAGTTCGGCGCCGGCTTGGGCGTCGGCGAGCAGCCGGGTCAACAAGTCGCGCTTCACATCGGAGATCGGGCGGGCGTCGCCGTCCGGGCGCATGTAAATCTTGTAGTTGGGCTTCCGTGGGCCTTGCGAGGGCGGGAACCGGTGCTTGTGGAGCCAGGCGATGGTGGGGGTCTCCAGCTTCCTCTCGCGGCCGGTGATGTAGACGATCCTGTGGCCGGCGTCATATAGGCGCTGGAGGAACTTCTTGCAGCGGGGTATCTCCTCATCGTTGGCGATGAGGTCCTCGTCGAGGAAAAAGTCCCAGTCCATGCGCGCCCAGTCGCAGTTCTCGCGGTCCTGCCGGCGCCAGCATTCGGTCCTGGTAAAGTCCTCGCAACGGGAACAGTAGGCCTTGAGAAGGTAGTGGCCGATGCAGATGGTGCCGTCAATATCACATATGACCATGACACGCTCCTGCTCGCGATGGCGGTGCGGCAAGGCGGCGCCTATCGCGAATTAAACTCCTCTGTGCACAATAGACAGAACAACACCAACGACGAATATGTTCAGCAGTCCCAGCGGCAGCAACACCTTCCATCCGAGACGCATGAGTTGGTCATAACGAAAACGGGGAAGCGTCCAGCGCACCCAGATCATGACGAAGATGAGAAAGGCAGTCTTGGCGATGAAAGCGGCGACCTGGATGCCGGCCACGATCAGTTGGGGCAGACCCAGGGCGGTCAGGTAGGGTACGTGCCACCCGCCGAGGAAGAGCGTTGTCCCCAGGGCGCAGAAGGTGGTGACGTTGGCGTACTCGGCCATGAAGAACATGGCGAACTTCAAGGCGCTGTATTCGGTGTGATAGCCGCCGACCAGTTCCTGCTCGGCTTCGGGCAGATCGAAGGGCAGGCGGTTGGTCTCGGCGAACATGGCGACCACGTAGATGAGGAAGGCCAGCGGCTGGGTGATGACATTCCAGTTGGGAATGGGGCCGATGAGGAAGTCGGTCTGGCGGGAGACGACCTCGCTGAGGCGCAGGGAGCCGGTCACCATAAGCACGGTTATGACCGACAGGCCCATCGCGACCTCGTAACTGACAAGCTGCGCCGCCGAGCGAAGCCCACCGAGCAGCGAGTACTTGTTGTTGCTGGCCCAGGCGCCGAAGATGATGCCGTAGATGCCCAGCGACGCCACGGCAAAGATGAAGAGGATGCCGATGTCGGGGTCGGCGATCTGAAGTTGGACGGTGCGCCCAAAAAGCTCAACGCGGTCGCCGTACGGGATGACGGCGAAGAGCACAAGGGCCGGAACAAGAATGGCCGCCGGGGCGAGAAGATAGAGCGCCTTGTCGGCCTGAAGGGGGATGATGTCTTCCTTGAAGAGGAACTTGAGTCCGTCGGCAATGGGCTGGAACGCGCCCTGAGGACCGACGCGATTGGGGCCGAGGCGGTCCTGTATGAAGGCGGCGAGACGCCGCTCGGCGTAGATGATGACCATGAGTGTGGTCAAGAGGCCGGCAAAGACGGTGACGACCTTGAGGGTGATGATGGTCAAGTTGACAGGGTCCATGGCTTTATCCGAATACCGGTACGGCAAACAGCTTGTGCACTTCACGGAGGATGTCGAGGTCGGCCTTGGCGTCGCCGGGGGGAACAAGACCGGCCTCGAAGTCCTGAGCACAGCCCAGGATGCTGCTGAAGGTCCCCGACTTTTCGGCGAAGGCGGCTCCGGGCAACAGGACATCCGCGAGAAAGGCGGCGGGCGACGGAAAGATGTCTTGGACAACAATGAACCGTGCGTTGCGCAGAGGCTGAAGATGGTCTGCCGGCCGGTCGGCGTCCGGGTCTCCATTCAGAAGATAAACGGCGCACAGATCGCCGTTCTGGGCCATGCGGAGAACGGTCTGAAAATCGCGCGCCCTGTCGGCGAACTCGTCAAGGACCTTCACCGCGCCGGCGGCGTTGGCGGCGCGCTCTGCGAAGATTGTGAAACCGTTCTTGTACCGGATGTCCTTGCCAGCGCGGGGTGCGGGCATCATCGTGAGCACGGCGCCTGGGAAGGCGCGTGCGAGAAAGCCGGCCAGGGCGCTGTTTTCCTGATTCGCAGCATGCGGGGAGAGGATGCCGGCGACGATGGCTTTCGGACCTTGAGCGGCGCGCGAGAAGCCGTCGCGCACCGAAGCCAGGGCGTCGGGCCAGGAGGCCGGACGCAGCTTTGCGCCGAAACGAACCATCGGCTGCCGGAGGCGGCGGCTGGATCCGACGAAGCCGTAGCCATAGCGTCCGATGTCGCACATCCAGAAGCCGTTGACGGCGTCGTTGCGCCGGGGTCGGAGGCGCATGATCTGGAGGTCGCAGGCTTCGAAATCCTGGGGCGAGGCGCGGGTGAAAAGGTCCGGGTGAAATCCTTGAGCCCTGGCGATGGGCGTGGAACAATCCATGTGGATGTTGCAGCCGCGCGCACAAAGGGGGCAGATGCTGGGCTTGGTGATCATGGACCACACGCGGCACTTGAAGAGGAAGTCCTTGCTGGTGAGCGCACCGACAGGGCAGATGTCCGCCACGTTGCCCGACAGGAGGTTGTCGAGGGGGTGGGAGGGGTTGACGGCGATCTCGGAGTGGGCGCCGCGGCGGATCACGGCCAACTCGCTGGTGCCTGAGACCTCGTCGCAGAACCGTACGCAGCGGCTGCACAGGATGCAGCGGTCGGCATAAATAAGGATATTCGGCCCGAGGTCCTTCTTGGGCTGCACGATCTTCCGATCCCGGAAACGACTCTCGGCGTTTCCATAGATGTAGCTGTAGTCCTGCAGGTCGCACTCGCCGGCCTTGTCGCAGACGGGGCAATCAAGGGGGTGATTGAGAAGCAGAAACTCCATAACCCCCGCGCGCGCCGCGATGGCGCGGGGGGTGTTGGTGTTGACGACCATCTCGTCGCGGACGGGTGTCGCGCAGGCGATGACGAGCTTGGGCATGTCGGCCACTTCCACAAGGCACATGCGGCAGCTTCCCGCGATGCTAAGCCCGTGATGGAAGCAGAAGCGGGGGATATGTATGCCGATCTCGTCCGCGGCGCGCAGAATCGTTGTGCCCGCCGGAACGGTCACTTCTCTGTCATCAATCTTGAGCGTCGGCATAACTCACTCTGTGCGTATAGCGGTCAGGGTATCAGCTCTCCGTGCTGTTCGTGGGGGCACTTGCGAAGCCGGACGTGGTCGCTAAACTCCGCGCGGAACTTCTTGATGAGGCTTCGCACGGGGATGGCGCAACTGTCGCCGAGGAAACAGATGGTGTGCCCTTCGATCTTGTCGCAGATGTCGAGCATCAGGTCAATTTCGTCGTCGGCTCCGTGTCCATTTTCGATGCGGGTGAGTATCTTGACAAGCCAGGTGGTTCCCTCGCGGCAGGGAGTGCATTCGCCGCAGGACTCGTGAGCGTAGAAACGGGCGGTGTTGAGGGCGAGGCGCACGGCGCAGGAACGGTCGTCGAAGGCCATGGTGCCGCAGGAACCCAGGCTGGAGCCGGCTTTGGCGAGGGAATCAAAATCCATCTTCACGTCAATTTCGTCGTGCGTCAGGACCGCGCAGGAACTGCCGGCAGGGAAAACGCATTTCAGCCGGCGGCCGCGCTGGAGGCCGCCCCCGCGCCCGAAGATCAGTTCACGCAGAGGAAGCCCGAGGGGGGCCTCGTAAAGACCGGGCAGGTTCACGTGTCCGCTGAGGCAGTAGAGCTTGGGACCGCTGTTCTTGGGCGTGCCGATGGCGGCGTACCACTCGGCGCCCTCCTGAATGATGATGGGGACGTTGGCAAGGGTCTCGACGTTATTGATGACGGTGGGTTTCTGGGAGAAGCCCTTGGTGGCGGGGAAGGGCGGCTTAAGACGCGGCCAGCCGCGCTTGCCCTCGAGCGATTCCAGCAGCCCCGTCTCCTCGCCGCAAATGTAGGCGCCGGCGCCGACGTGGATATGGACGTCGAGGTCGAATCGTTTACCGAGGATGTTTTTTCCCAGGTATCCGGCCTGACGGGCCTCGGCGACGGCTCGCTCAAGGGTGCGGATGGAACGGACGTATTCGCCGCGAACGTAGACATACGCCGTATGCGAGCGCAGGGCGTAGCACGAAATGGCGATGCCCTCCAGGAGCATGTGGGGGTCTCGCTCCATGATCCACTTGTCCTTGAAGGTACCCGGCTCGCTCTCGTCGGCGTTGCAGCAGAGGTAGACGGGATCTGTCGTGTCGCTGGGGATGAAGCTCCACTTAAGTCCGGTGGGGAAGCCCGCGCCGCCCCGGCCGCGCAGTCCGGACTTTGTGACCTCCCGGACCACGTCGGCCGGACTCATGGTTTCAAGGGCTTTGGCGAGGGCCTGGTAGCCGCCATGCTGCGCGTACACGGAAAGGGTATGGGAGTCCGGGACGCGCGCGTTGCGCATCAGCAGCGGGCCGTCAACGGCATAGTTGTAGGGTGCGCGCATGGGTCAAACCCGCAAAAACGCCTCGTGAAAGTACTGGCCGCTTACGGCAGTGAGGCGAAGATCTCGTCAATTCGCGCTTCGGTCAAACGCTCATGGAGTTCGTCGTTTATCATCATGACGGGCGCGAGGTCGCACGCGCCGAGGCACTCGACCGTGGTGATCGTGAACCGCCCGTCTCTTGTGGTCTGGCCGACGCCGATCTTGAGCGTCTTCTGGATGTACTCCAGAATCTTCTTGGCGCCGAGGGCCGAACAGGTGAGCGTGCGGCAGACCTGTATGTTGTATTTTCCGACGGGTCTGCGGTTGAACATAGTGTAGAAGCTCAGCGTGCTGTCCACCTTGCTGGACGGGATGCCAAGCAGCAGGGCTACGTGCTCGACGCACTCGGGCGAAATCCATCCGAACTCGCGTTGCGCCAGGTGCAGTACAGGCAGCAAGGCCGCGGTGCGGTCGGGGTACCGGCCGAGAAGATCGTGCATCTCTTTCTGAGTCGCTGGGGAAAATTTCATCGTCACCTGTCCAACTCTGCCGCGATTACGTTGATGCTTCCCAGGATCGCCACCAGGTCCGAGAGCATGGCGCCCTGCGCCATGTGGCCGAAGGCCGCATAGTTTATGAAGCTGGGCGGTCGAACGCGCACGCGGTAAGGAATCTTCGAGCCGTCACTGACGATGTGGAAGCCCAATTCACCGTTGGCGGTCTCGGTGGCCGTGTAGACCTCCGCAACGGGCGGCCGGAAGCCGGTCGGGGGCATAACCATCTCGAAGTGATGTATCAGCGACTCCATCTTGGTGTACGTGGCCGAGTGGTCGGGCAGCGTAAGCTTAAGGGCCTGCGGAACATTGACAGGGCCTTGAGGCATCTTCTCCAGCGCTTGGCGCGCGAGGCCGGCGCTCTGCCTCATCTCCTCCATGCGCACGAGGTAACGATCATAGACGTCGCCGTTGCGCCCGATAGGGATTTCAAAGTCCAGGTCCTTGTAGACCAGGTACGGCTCGGCGGCGCGCAGGTCCAACGGAACGCCGCACGCGCGCAGGAGAGGGCCGGTCAGGCCGTAGGAGATGGCGTCCTGCTTGGAGATTACGCCGATGCCCTTTGTGCGCTCCACCCAGATTCGGTTGCGTGTGAGGAGGGCGTCCACCTCGTCGAGGGTTTCTGGGAACTGGGCGATGAACTGGAGGGTTTTCTCCTTGAAGCCTTCGGGGGTGTCGGCGGCCAGGCCGCCCACGCGGGTGTAGCTGTTGGTGTAGCGTGCGCCCGTGATCATCTCGAAAAGGTCATAGCATTTCTCGCGCTCGCGGAAACACCAGAGAAAGATCGTGAAGGCGCCGAGGTCCATGGCGTGGGTGCCGAGGAACACGAGATGGTCTGCGATTCGCGAAAGCTCGGCGAGAACGACGCGCAGGTACTGGGCGCGCGGCGGGGCCTCGATGTCCAGCAGCTTTTCGCAGGCCAGGTGCCAGCCGATGTTGTTGGCCAGCGGCGACATGTAGTTGATGCGGTCGGTGATGGTGACGTACTGGTTGTAGTCGAGGACCTCGGCCATCTTTTCGAAACCGCTGTGAAGGTATCCGATGTGGGGGACGGCGCGCCGGACGTTCTCGCCCTCCATCTCCACCACGATGCGCAGCGTGCCGTGGGTGGCAGGATGCTGCGGACCGAAATTCAGAACCAGATGGCTCGGTTCCGGTCCTCTGTCGAGCACGGTCTGTTCGAAAAGTTCTGGCCCTTCAAGCGTCATGGCAGAGTCCTGTTCGCAGCGTGTGGATGCGGGTCGTTCGATGAAATGGTCGGCTCCGGTTTTTCCTCCGGTTTGCGGACGTTTTCGGGCTGGCGGGGCCGCGGCGCCTGCACGGGCGCGTCTTGGGGGAAGAGGTCGGCGGGATGCACGGCGCGCTTCCAACCCCTCTCGATTCGCGGAAAAGAATCGCGTTCGCCGCGGCCTCTGACCGGATAGTCCTTTCGAAGCGGGAAGGCCGTGAAACCCTCCGGGGTAAGGATGCGGCGGTGGTCCGGATGCCCGTTGAACGTGACGCCGAACATGTCGTAATACTCCCGTTCCGTCCAGTCGGCGATCTTCCAGAGGGGGTAAGCGGAATCAATGGTAAGGTCGTCTTCGGGGACCATAGCCTTGACGCGGAAACGCGAATTGCTCTTCTGCGAGTAAAGTTGATAGACGACGGCGAATCGTCCGAATCTGCGGTAGGCGGGATCAGGATAGGAGAGATAGTCCACGCCGCTGATGTCCATGAGAAAATTGTATTGAAGGTCTGGGTCGTCGCGCAGAAATCGAAGGATGTGGAGTATGTTCTGCTTCCTGACGACGACGGTCTCTTGTCCGCGAAAGTGCACGGTGAGCAGGACCTCCTCGCGGAATGTGTCCAGCACTTTCTTCATCGTGAGGCTTTGGGCGAAAGCTTCGGGCATTGTTGTTCACCGGAAGAGCCGCGTCGCGCGACTGCAACTGCGCTAGTAAGTCTGTATCGTATCCAGCACGGTTTCCCTCTGGATCATCTTCTGAATGCGGAGGATCGAATCAATGAGCGCCTCCGGCCGCGGCGGGCAACCGGGGACGTAGGCGTCCACGGGCAGGAACTGATCTACGCCCTGGATCACGGCGTAATTGTCGAAAACGCCCCCGGTGGAGGCGCATGCGCCCATGGCGATCACCCATTTCGGCTCGGGCATCTGCTCGTAGATCTTCTGAAGGACGGGCATCATCTTGACCGCGACGCGGCCGCCGACGATCATGAGGTCCGACTGGCGGGGCGAGAACCGTATGGCCTCCGCGCCGAAACGGGCAAGATCATAACGCGAGGCCAGCGTGGCCATCATCTCGATGGCGCAGCAGGCCGTCCCGAAAGGCATCGGCCATAGGGAACTCTTCCTGCACCAGTTAACGATGGCGTCCAGTCGGGTCGTCCACACGCTGCGGCCGAACAGCGTCTCTAGTCCCATTCAAACCCTCCCTTCTTGAGAGCGTACACGTAACCGACAAGAAGGATTGCGATGAAGACACACATCTCGATGAGAACGACGCCGCCCAAGCCGAGCATCTTGCGGTAGACCGCAGCCCATGCGTACAGGAAGACCACCTCGACTTCGAATATGAGGAAGAGCATGGCAACCAGGCTGTAGCGGATAAAGAAACTGGACCGGGCGTCGCCGAAAACGGGCATGCCGGACTCGTAAACGGAAAGTTTCTCGGCGGAGTGCCTTCGCGGGCCGATTAGGTGACTGAGGATGAGGGTGGCAACGGCGAAGAGTACCACCAGAGACCCCAGGATGAGGATCGGAACATACTGCTCGAGCATGGCTAGGCCTCAACCGTAAATTTCGCCTCTTCCAACTGCTTGCGGATATACTGCAAAAATTGTACCGAAGTGGCTCCGTCAACGATGCGGTGGTCGTAGGACAGACACAGATACATCATGGACCGAATGGCGATCATGTCGTTGATGACGACGGGCATCTTGCTGATGCGTTGTACGCCGAGGATGGCGGCCTGCGGCTGAAAGATGATGGGCGTCGAGAGCAGTCCCCCGAAGACGCCGGGATTCGTGATGCTGAAGGTGCCGCCGTGGATGTCGTCGGGCTTGAGTTTGCCCGAACGCGCGCGGCCGGCCAGGGCCTCGATAGTCTTGGCCAACTCGACGATGGAGAGCTGGTCGGCATTCCGGATGACGGGGACAATGAGGCCGGTCTCGGTCGAGACCGCAACACCGATGTGTATGCGCCGCTTGAGAATGATCTTCTCCTCGATGAGGGAGGAGTTCAGGTACGGATACTGGCGCAGGGCGCGCGCCGTGGCCTGAATAATGAAGGGCATGTACGTCAGCTTGACGCCATGCACTTGCTGGAACTTTTCCTTTGCGGCCTCGCGGAGCCTGACGACCTCGGTCATGTCCACGTCAGTGATCGTGGTGACGTGCGGGGCGGTGCGCTTGCTGCGAACCATGTGCTCCGCGATAATCTTGCGCATGCCGGCCAGGGGAATGGTCTGGTCCTCCGGCTCGGCAGGGGCGGCGGCAGCCGCGGCGGGAGGCGCGGGCTTCTCCGGTTCGGGCGGTGCGGCAGCGACGGGTTCCTGGGGTTTGGGTGGCCTGCCCTTGGCTGCCGGTCTGCCGCCCTTGGCCGGAATAAGGCCAAGCAAGTCCTGTTTGGTGACGCGGCCTCCGGCTCCGCTGCCCCTCACCTGGGAAAGGTCCAGACCGTGCTGTTCGGCCAGCCGCCGCACGAGGGGTGAGTAGTGGCGCTCGTCTTTGGCGGGTTCGGGGGCAGGGCGCTTGCCCTTGGGCGCGGGGGGTGCTCCCTCTATCTTGGGGGACGGTTTCCTGGCCGGGACCGCTTGTGCGGGCGGAGGTCCCGTCTTGGCGTACTGCGGCGCGGGGGCTTGGGCGGCCTTGCCCTCTTCGATAAGGGCGATGTCCTTCTTGATGGGAACGACGGCCCCCTCTTTGGCCAATATCTTCGTGAGAACGCCGGCGACCGGCGCGGGCACCTCCACCGTGGCCTTGTCCGTGGCCACCTCGACGAGGGACTCGTCGCGCTCGACGCGTTCGCCCTCGCGCTTGAGCCACTTGGAAATCTTCCCTTCCGCGATGCTCTCGCCGAGCTGCGGCATTATCACGGTCGTCGCCATGGTCTCACCGCTTCCTCATCAGTATGCCGCCAATTTCCTCAGTGCATTTGCGATCTTCTGCGCGCTCGGCAGGCAGAACTCCTCAAGTGGAGGGCTGAATGGGACCGGGATATTCTCGGCCGCCACGCGCATCACCGGTCCGTCGAGATGATCGAAGAGATCCTCAGCGATCATGGCGGCAATCTCGGCGCCGACGCCGCCGCGCTGCGGGGCCTCGTGTGTGATCAGGACTTTGTTGGTCTTGCGAACGGAGGTGAAGATGGCCTCCTTGTCCATTGGCACAAGGGAGCGCAGGTCAATGACCTCCACATTGACGTCCTCCTTGGCCAGGAGTTCGGCGGCTTCAAGGCTTTGATGGACGGTGACACCGTAGGCGATGACGGTGATGTCCGTCCCTTCGCGCCGAACTTGTGCCTTGCCGAGGGGGACGACGAAGTCGCCTTCAGGGACTTCGGACTTGGCGCGGCGATAGAGGTATTTATTTTCGAAGAACAGCACCGGATCGTCGTCGCGGACGGCGGCCTTGAGCAGCCCCTTGGCGTCGTAGGCCGTGGCCGGAGCGACGATCTTCAAGCCGGGCTGGTGGAAGAACCAGGCTTCGGGGTTCTGGGAATGAAAGATGCCGCCGTGGATGTTGGCTCCGGAAGGAGCGCGAATCACGATGGGGCAGGAGACACTGCCGCCATGACGATACCGCAGTGTGGCGGCCATGTTGACGATCTGGTCAAAGGCACAAGCGATGAAGTCGGCGAACTGCATCTCGGCGATCGGGCGCAACCCCTGCATGGCGGCGCCGATGGCGGCTCCGACAATCTCGGCCTCGGAGATCGGAGTGTCAATGACGCGAAGCTCGCCGAACTCGTCGTAAAGTCCCTTGGTGGCGCCGAAGGCCCCGCCGTATGCGCCCACATCCTCGCCGAGGATGATGACGTTTTCGTCGCGGCGCATCTCCTCGATCATCGCCTGGCGAATCGCTTCGATGTACGTGATCTCGGCCATAGCATTCTGTTCTCATGGACGATCGGGCCGTGCCCGGGGCATCAGGGGCTATACAGGTCCGTAAGGGCTTCCTTGCCTTCGGGCCAGGGGCTTTCTTCTGCAAACTTCACCGCTTCGTCGAGAACGTTCTTGACCCGCTCGGACGTCGCTTGCTGTGCTTCGTCGGTAAGGAGTTTTTTTTCGCGCAAGTAGAGTTCGAAGCGGGGGATGGGGTCTCGGCTCTTCCATTCGAGGACCTCCTCTTCGCTGCGGTATGTGGCGGCATCGTGCTCGGAGTGGCCGTGCCAGCGATAGGTCTTGCACTCGACGAGGGTGGGGCCTTCGCCCTGCCGCGCCCTGTGGAGGGCTTGTTGCGCGATGCCCCATACGGCGGGGAGGTCGTTGCCGCTGACGACCTTGCCCGGAAAGCCGTACCCCATGGCGCGGTCGGCAAGGTCGTCAATGGCCATCTCCTTCTCGACCGGCGTTGAGTAGGCGTAGCGGTTGTTCTCGCAGACAAAGACGATGGGCAGGCGGTGTACGCCTGCAAAGTTCATCGCCTCATGGGTGTCGCCGCGGGCGGCGGCGCCTTCCCCGAAAAGGGCGACGGCGACGTTCTGGCGCTTCTTGATCTTGAAGGCGAGGGCGGCGCCGGTGGCCACTGGAAGGGTGGAGCCGAGCATGCTCGTCCCGCCGAAGATGCCGAGGTTCAGGTCGCCGGCGTGGAGATAGCATTCCTTGCCCTTGGACAGGCCCGTGCGCTTGCCGAAGATCTGGGCCATGAGTCTCTTGGGCTCCACGCCGCGGACCAGGAAAGCGCCCAGGTCGCGGTGGACGGGGGCGACGAAATCGCCGGGACGCATGCCATACGTCACGCCCAGGACAATGGCTTCCTGGCCGATGCCCGAGAATATGCCGCCGATAATCTTGCCCTGTCGGTAGAGCAGGGAAAGGCGCTCCTCGAAGGCGCGGATGAGGCGCAGTAAGTAATACATCTCGAGCATCTGTTCGGCCTTGAGATTTAGCATTCAGCCCAGGCTCCTGCGGATTCGGGCGGCCCCAACGATATCGTCGCGCGGTTCCTCGCCCGCGACCCAACGGTGGTAGACGTCGGACACGCGGTTGCGGTGCCGGAATTCGTCCGTCGTTGCGGGGCCGAGTTGCGCGGCGAGGTGATCCTGGAGAATCCGAACATCCGTCTGCACCTCGCGCCAGGCGGGGGCCGACTTGGCCAGGAAAGCCAGATTCTCGGCGTTGAGAAAGGCGCCGGCACGGCGCAGATGCGCCTTGAGGTTGGGGTAGATATCTTCGAGCGCGGCCAAAAGGCCTTGTTTGGCGGCCATGAGGACGGTGCGCCCGGTGCTGATGAGTTCTGGCGGGATGCCCAGGGAGTAGAAACAGGCCGAGAAGGTGATGGCCCGAGGAAGGCGCGCCTCGGTGTGCTTGATGGCGCGCCAGTAGCCGAACTTGCCGGTGTGGAGGATGCGCTCTCGGCGGCCCGGGATGAAGCGGGCCATGTCGTTTATGGCCGCCACAAGCTGCGTGACCGTCCGCCGGTATTCGTGCGAACCGAACTTGACGAGTTCGCGGATCGTCTCGACCTGAGCCTCGGTCAGAATGCGGGCGGGGTGTTGCGCCAGGCCCTCGTTAAGCTCGCGCACGGCGCCGGCCGCGTCGTCGGAAGGATAGTCGTAACGGAATCCGGACTGCACCGTGACCGTGCGGACCCCCGGATAGGTCTGAAAAAAGTCCGGTACGGTGTGCGGCGTGAGACCTCCGCGGAAGACCAGGCTTCCGCACCCGATGATGGGGAAGACCCTGATGCCCGTTCGGTGCTCGAACTGCGCGTAGGCGGATAGAGCGGCCTTGGCCGCCAGTGCGGCGGGAAGGAAACCTGCGTCGAGGGCCGGGTCCGACCGGGCGATGAAGGGCCGCACGTAAGGCAGCGGGCGGTTGAACGTCTGTTGGTACAGTCTGGCGTATTCGTGCAGGAGCTTGTCCGACTCGATGAGCGCCTCAACGGTCTCCACGAGGGGGATGACGTTGATTCCCATCGGGCCGCAGCTCGGCGTCTCGAAGATCTCGCATTTGTGGCGGGCGGCTCGCGCGTAGGTCCTCTGTATCTGCAAGAGCTGGTCGGCATTCTCGGTCAGGGGCAGGATGACCTCGAAGATCGGCGCGCCGGAGAAACCCAGGTCGAGGGCGACGTCGTTGGCCACCAGAATCCCCATATATGCGCGAGCGAGGCGGTAGCCCGGCTCCTTCCAGATGTTCGGGATGCGGAAGGTGAGGAAGTTGTCGCGCCCGAGTTGGCGCTCCCGGAAATACTCGTAGTACTTGTTGAAGAGGCGGTCCACCACGGCCTCGTCAACAAACTTTCCCTCCCAGTCCCACATGTATTCCTGGCAATGCAGGTCATGGAAGGAGTGGTAGCACTCCTCGACTTCGTCGAGAGTGGAGATGAACTCATCGTCGTGCCAGAAGGCTCGTGATGCGTTGTCGGGGTGCTGGGTGGCCATCGTGGCCGGGATGAGGCGGGGTACGGGCGTAGCCTGGTCGGCCCCGCGGTGCGTCGCCGAGGCGCCAGTGTCCGGCGCCGTCTTGAGGGGAGCGTTGGGGTCCTGCATCGTCTCTATCTCTTCTTCTTGTGCGCAGCAGAACGGGCGGATGGGGATGCGGATGGACCGCCCTGATCGAGAAGTTCCATCTCCACGCCGCAGCATACCAGGATTCCTCCGCCGCCCTGAAGCACCTGGACTTTCGCGTTGCAGGTCCGGCAATAATAGACCTCGCCTTTGCTTGTCACGATCTCTCCTTATCGAATGGCGCGGATGATATCGAGGAACTCGGCGGGACCGACGTACTTGCTGATGGTCTTCTGTCGGAGCCAGTCGCCCTGGCTGTCCAGAAAGACGATCGTGGGCAGTCCCACGACGTTATACTTGCGAAAGAGTTCCCTGGTCGAAGGGGAAGAGGTGTCCGTGCAATCCACCTTGATGCAGACAAAACGCCTGGACTCCTTGACCACGTCGGGGTGGGAGAAAGTGCTTTCATCGAGGTGTATGCACACGGCGCACCACGAAGCCCAGAAGTCCATCAGTGCGGGCTTGCCCTCCCGTCGCGCCTGAGCGAGTCCGTCCGCCTCGGAACTCAACCAGGCGATGCGCTCGGCGGTGTCGGGGGACTTGACGGCTCCAGCGCCCGGATTGATTCCTACGAGGGGAAGGGCTACGGCGGACAGGCTGCAAACGGCCACGATGGCACAAAGCAGACCGAACGTCTTGCGGAGGCGGACTATCGCGCCCGATTCGGGGGTCAGGGGGTCGAGCGCGCCCGAAAACACTCCGAGCAGCAGTAGCGCGACGCCCAGCACCCCCAGGAATACGGGCCAGGGCACAACCCGTTCGAAGTAATAGAGGGCGGCCCCCAGCATGAACATGCCGAAGACCTGCTTGACCAGCGCCATCCATTCGCCGGAGCGCGGCAGCAGGGAGATAGCGCCGGAAAACGTCCCCAGCGCAATCAGCAGAAGCCCCATGCCCCATCCCATTATGAACAGCATGAGAAAACCCAGAAGGGCGTTACCCGTGGTGCTGACGTAAAGAAGCAATCCGGCCAGAACCGGGCCGACGCACGGCGTCGCCACAAGCCCTGCCACCAATCCCGCCAGAAAGACACCCACCATCCCCGTTCCCGTCCGTCCCTGGTACTTTTCGGCAAGGGCTGTGAACATGGGCATATCGAACAGGCCGAACATGCTGAGGCTGAGGGCAAAGAAAACGAGGGCCACAACACCTGAAACCCAGGGACTTTGAACGAGAGAGCCGAACAGACTTCCGGTGGTGGCCGCCGCGATGCCGAGCAGGGAGTAGGTCAGGGATATGCCGAGCACATAGGAGATGGAGAGGAAGAAGCCCTTCAGGGGCCGACCGAGGCTCCCCGCGCCGATGACGCCGACCGTAATGGGGATGAGCGGGTACACGCAGGGCGTCAAGCTGAGCAGAATTCCAGAAACAAAACACAGCGCGAGGGTGTACAGGAGGCCCTTTTCGGACAGGGTGGCGGCGAAAGAGGTCGTTTCGGGTTTGTTCGGTTCCGCACGGAGCGGGGCCTGAACGGCGACGGCGGTTTGCTCAGCGGGGGCGATGACCTTGATTTGGGCTTTGAGGGTCTCGACCTGCGGCAGAAAACAGGTATCCGCCGAGCAGCCCTGGTAATGTACTTGGAACTCGAGATTGTAATCTCCCGCTTTCACAGCGCTTGGGACCGATACGTTGCCGCGCAGGACTACGGAGTTCTCGTAGATCTCAACAGGCTTTTTGAGAAAAGGGTCCGCTTTCGTGATGGCAGGGGGCAGAGGTTCGGCGGTGAAGCGGAAGTCCGCGTGGCGAACCATCTCGATGCGGGTCTCGGACTTGTAGAGGTAGTGGCCGGTCGTGATCGCGATCGCGGCCTCTACCCCAACTTGGCCGCTCGCCTGCACGGTGGCGGCCGAGAATTTCAGTTTGGCGGAGAAGGGGTCGCCACGCTCTGCAAGAGACGCTGTGGCGAGAAACAAGCAGCACGTCAGGAGAGAGATCGCGGCGACGCGGCCTGCGAAGCGCCCCGGGTATTGCTTGCCCCTTGAGAGGGTCGGATTCATGAGGTTGTTCTCCTGCCGCCATGAGAGATCATGGTTACGGTGGCGCCCAGGGCATGGACGAGCTAGGCATCGTGGTTCTGGAGGCACCCAATGAGGTCCTCGACCCCTATGGGCTTGGGGAGAAAGGCCTTGACCCCGGCGTCGGCCGCCCTCTTTCTCGTGGACTCGCTGTCGAACGCGCTGACTATGATAATCTCTATGTCCGGCCATCGGGTTCGAACCACCTTAGCCAGGGAGATTCCGTCCAGCCCGGGCATCTGTACATCGAGCACAACGGCATCGAAATCGCGAGATGCGAGCGTCTTCTCGGCGTCATCGGCGTCTTTGGCCACGCTGACGTCAAAACCTCTGCGCGCCAGGATCCTGGGCAGGAGAATCCTCATTGAGGCGTCGTCGTCAACCAACAATACCCGCTTGCGCGTGCCGGGGTGCGTAACCGTTACCGGAGTGGCCATGGATGCCTTTCCAAGGTGAGATACCTCAACATGATCGCCTGTAGAAGCCACTTTCCTCACCGCAATCGGCGTGCCACTTCGCAAGGGCGAATAAGAATAAGTGATATAGTCGGCGCTGGAAAGTGCAGATGTATCTCGTATCATCAATATATGCCGGATTGATGCAAGATAACAGGAGGCACTGGGTCGAGAAAAAGTTCGGCTGCGAGGAGGCCAGGGAGCTTATCGCGCACGCGACAAGGGCTGGGTGAGGCAAATGCGGTCTACAGATGGCGGCGCTGGGTACTGGATGACGCATGGAGAGGTCCGCGCAGGTTGCCCCTATGCCCTGAATTCTTGGGGCAGCAAGCCGTGCTTCTTGAGCAGTCGTTGGAAGTTGCGGCGTTCAATGCCGGCCTCTTTGGCACTCTTGGAGACATTGCCTTCGGCTCGGCGCATCAATGACTGCAGGTAGTTTTTCTCGAAGGCGAGTATGGCCTGCTGCTTCATCTTCTTGAAGGAACCGGGAGCGTCGGTCGGGCTGACCGCAGGCGAGGGCGCCGCCGGCGTGACAACGCGCAGGGCTTCGGGAAGGTCCGAAAGCTCGATGATGTCGCGTGTGCTCATGATGACAAGGCGTTCCATAAGGTTGCGAAGCTCGCGGACGTTGCCGGGCCAGTCGTAGGCGATGAGTGCCCGCTCGACGTCGGGCCGGAGGGTGGGCGCGGCCCTTCGCGTCTCGAAGGCGTAATGTGTGAGGAAGTTGCGCGCCAACAACAGGATGTCCTCTTTGTGTTCGCGCAAGGGCGGCATGTGCACGGGAACCACCTGAAGCCGGTAGAAGAGGTCTTGTCGGAAGGACCCTTTCCGAATGTCCTCCTCGAGGTTGCGGTTCGTGGAGGCGAGTATGCGGACGTCCACCTCGATCTCCTGAGTGCCGCCCAGGCGGCGGAAGATGCCGGTCTCCAGCACGCGGAGTATCTTGGACTGGAGCTTGAAGTCCATATCCCCGATCTCGTCCAGGAGGATCGAGCCGCCATGGGCGATCTCGAGGAGTCCTTTCTTGGACTCCTTGGCGTCGGTGAAGGCGCCGCGTTCGTGGCCGAACAATTCGCTCTGGAGCAATTGTTCGTGAAGCACGGTGCAGTTGACGACCACGAAGGGTTTGTCGCGTCGGACGCTGCTGTAGTGGATGGTCTGGGCGGCCAGCTCCTTGCCGGTGCCGGTCTCGCCGGTGATGAGGACGGTGGCCGCCGGGCTGTGGGCGACCTTGTCGAGCGTTTGCAGGACGGCGCGCATCTGCTGGCTGTCGCCCAGCAGAACGGGCGGGGCCGCGCGCTGGACCTGGCGGCGCATGACGTCCAGTTCGCGCTGCATTGAGACCATGCTCAGAGCCTGCTTGAGCACCACGTCAAGCGCGGAATACTCGACCGGCTTGCCGAGGAAGTCGTAGGCGCCTCTCTTGATGGCCTCAACGGCCTGGCGAACGTCGCCGTATCCGGTGATGATGATTACGGGGGTTCCGGTCGGGGTCTTATTGATCTCTTCAAGAACCTCCATCCCGGACATGTCCGGGAGCTTGAGGTCCAGAAGCACACAGTCCACCTTCTTGGCTCGGAAAAGCTCCACTCCTTCCTTGCCGCTGTGGGCGGAGACGGTCTTGTATCCCGCCTTGGTGAGCATTCGCTTCAGGAGGATATTGGCGTCGTGGTCATCGTCCACTACGAGGATGGATTCATTCATGCCTTTCGTCATCCCTTAGTAGGAAAGAGAGGGAGAACAGTTTCGGGAGGCTGGTGGTCGCGGGAGGCGATATGCCTGCCGTGGCCGCGAACGATCTTCTGGAAGATGGCCGGGCCAGCATGTGAAATATATCCTGCCTGACGTTCCCCAGAGCGTTCCGGGGATGCACCATAAGCGTTGCGCATAAGTCTATATCAGAGTTACGGGCGGCATCAAGAAAAAAGTGGTTGCCGGCGCCTGGCCGAGCGGTTGACGGCATTGCGGCTTTTTTGCTTGAAATGCTGTTGCCGTTTCGGTTAGGCTGTCAAGATTGGCCGAGTGCGGAAAGTCGTTGCGCGAAAGGTGAAGCCACATGTTTGACGTCGAGATCACACGGACTGAAAGCGGCTGCTACACGGCGGTCTGCAATGATCTTCACCTTGCCTGCGAGGGACAGACGCAGTGCGAGGCCCTGCACCGGATGCAGAGCCTGATATTCTTCTTCCTTTCCGCGCCGGGCGACGTGTCGTTCGGGCGCAATGAGCCGGCCCCGAATGGCCCGACGACGACAAAGCTCGTTCATATTCCCATTCGGGAATTCAAGCAGTAGAACGCCATCATCCATCCTCAGTAGCTCAATGGTGGAGCGTCCGGCTGTTAACCGGAGGGTTGCAGGTTCGAGTCCTGCCTGAGGAGCCATTCGACTCGGCCCGCTTCGCGGGCCTCGCTCATGGCGGGCCATTTGCGACGGGCCGAGTCGCACGCACACCCTTATGGCAGACCATCTGCGACGGGCCGAGTCGAATGCCCTGAGCAACCGAGCGAAGCGAGGGAGTCGAAGGGCTGTGACGTTGAAAGATCATTGGGTCTACCTTGCCGAGATGAAGGATGGGCGCCTTTACGTCGGCATGACCAACAAACTCCCCAGGCGAGCAAGGGAGCATCGGCAGGGCAAGTTGGGAACTCGAACGACGAGGGTTTTCGGATTTTGCGGAATGCGCTATGCCGAGCGTCACGCGGATCGGGTCTCGGCCCAAGAACGCGAGTGCCAACTGAAGAAATGGAGCCGAGCGAAAAAGGAAGCCCTCATCGCTGGTGATAAGGCAACCTTGAAGAAACTCGCCAAGAGTCGAACTCGCTAAATATTGTGGTCGTTGTGGTCAATGGCTTGCGGGCGTATCTTGGGGGCCATGTGAAATTCTCTGGTTCGAGAGAGTGCGTCTGCGGCGCGGTTCCAATCGACAATTGGGGCGAGCTGTTCCGATGCCTTGTGGGGCCCGCCGCGCGGATGAACCTCAAGAAGGTCGACTTGGGCGTCCAGTTCCAGATGGAGTTCCAAGAGACCGGGCTTGACCCCAACGATGCGGCCGTGAAGGCCATGAAAGAGGCCGCCAGGCGGCGCTCGCCAACACGATGGAGAACTTCGGCTACGTTTTCCTGAAGGCGCTGGAAGGACTCTTCATCGACCGGATGGAGCAGAACGAGGAGATCACGGCGAAGTTCATGAACGAGAAGGAGTTCAAGGACCTTGTGGGCCAGCACCTGCTCAAGCAGGTGTATGGGCAGATTCGGGCGGAGGGGGACAAGTGAAGCGATTTTCCCTGTCCCGCTTTTATCGGTCCAAGGGCCTTTTGCTTATGGGGACCTTGACGCGCATGTCCTCGTGATGGAGGTCGGTTACTCATGGCACGGAGAAAGATGAACGGGAGCACCACGAAACGCACATACAAGATGACCGTGGCGGGGCAGTTGTTCAAGCATCTTGGCTTGCAGATGTACTCCGGCGCGGTTCCCGCCATTTCAGAACTGATTTCCAACGCCTACGACGCGATGGCGAGGAACGTTTGGATCTCCGTTCCTACCGGTCGCCCAATACAGCCTACCGATGAAATCATCGTCAAGGATGACGGTTACGGCATGACTTATAGCGAATGCAATGAGCTATACCTTTCCGTCGGACGGGATCGCCGTTCAGCCAGTGATGGATGGACAAAACCATACGGTACTCTGAAGGCAAGGAAGGTGCAGGGCCGCAAGGGCATCGGGAAACTCGCCGGCTTCGGAATCGCCAACCGGATAGGAATCCGCACGGTCAAGGACAGATGCGTCTCCCACTTTGGGTTGGATTACACCACTCTGACGCAGAGTCAGAGTTTCGCCGACGCGAATGGTTATGCACCGGAACCACTTGCGGATGATGGCAAACAAGCCAGAGATAAGTCTGGGACAATCGTTACACTATCCCTGCTGAAAATCAGTCGGGCTATCGACGAAGAGCAGTTCAAACGGGGACTCGCGCGTAGGTTGCTTGTCCTGGATCAGGATTTCACAGTCCACGTGAACGGCAAGGCCATCTCCCGACAGGAAATACCGTTTCAATTCCGTTTCCCGGAGAAGGCGGGGACATGGGAAACCGCAGACATCGGCAACGGACAACAGATTCAATGGTGGGCGGGTTTTTGCAAGGACACCATTCCAGACGAAGAACAGAGGGGATTTGTCGTCTACGTTCGCGGGAAGCTCGCCCAAACGCCGTGGTTCTTTGACCTCAGTGGCGGCGTCTGGGGGCAACACGGAATGCAGTACCTGACGGGCGAAGTGAAGGCCGACTTCCTTGACGAAACCGTTGACCTCATAGCGACGGACAGAGGAACAATTCGATGGGAAGACCCTGCGGCTGCCCCATTGAAGGACTGGGGGCGCAAGAAGGTGCGCGAGCTTCTCGAAGCATGGACGGACAAGCGACGCGAAGCGAAATCCAAGAGCCCAAAGATCATTCAGTACCTCGAACAAGCCGAAAAACTGCCTGAGAAGGAACGCAAAATATTCAAGGCGGTCGTTGACCGCATCTGTGCGATTCCGCAGTTGGACAAAGACAAAGAAGGCAAGGACATCGCCGACGAACTCGTCGAGTTTGCGTATAACGCCTTGACCAACCGAAGCGTTCTGGAGGCCATACGGCGTTTGAATGCGGCGTCTCCCGCTAACCTTCAGCAGTTCACCGAAGTGTTGTCCGAATGGGACATCATCGAGGCCGTCAATACCGCTCATCTTGTCAAGGGGCGCGTTGCGATCATTCGCAAGTTTTATCAGATGATCAAGGACAAGGTGCCGGAAAAACCGGACATGCAAGATTATCTGAAGCAACACCCTTGGCTCATTGACCCCAAGTGGACGATGCTGGTTCATGAGCAGACGCTAGATAACTTGATCAGCAAGCAGTTCAAGATACCGAAGTCGGGCAAGAAGGACGGAGCGCGTCGTCTGGACTTCTTCTGCCTCGGTGACCGCTATCAAACGGCTCACGTGGTGGAGACCAAGCGCCCCGGGGAGCTCGTCGGGCGCAAGGAGTGCGATCAGTTGCGTGATTACGTCTTGTACCTACGCAAGAAGCTTCAGGAGGAGGCTACGGACCCCGAACATAAGCGGGCCCTGGTTCGTGGCTTACTGATAGCTGACCGGATTCGCAGCGGCGATGAGGGTCATGCAAAAAGCCATCAAGACGCGGGGACATTCGATATCCGCACGTGGGGCAATCTGCTGACGACAACGGAAACGATGCACAAGGAATTTCTGGATGTCGTCAAGCTTCGTGCTCCGGCTGGAGACCCACGGATGCAAAGCTTGTCCGGCAATGATGGGCAGTCGGAACAATCGCCCGCAGGAAGCGGGCGAAAATCCTAGAGAAGGACACGGAAGGCAACGTGAGCATGCGGAACCCCATCGCCATAGACCTATTCGCCGGATGTGGTGGACTGACGCGTGGTCTCCGCGAGGCGGGATTCCACGTTGCGGCGGCGGTGGAGGTCGATCCCATCGCAGCCACGACGTATCGGTGGAACAACCGCCGCACCACCTTGTTTGAAAAGGACATCCGTGAGGTATCGGCCGAGGAGATTCTGCGAGCCGCGGGGAAGAGAAAAATATCCCTGTTAGCCGGTTGCGCTCCGTGCCAGGGCTTCTGTTCACTGACGGCCAAGTACAAGAAGAACGATCCTCGCAATGAGCTTCTCCTCGTCATGGCCCAACTCATTGAGAGACTGCAACCAGAAGCGATCATGATGGAGAACGTGCCCGGCCTTGTGGACCGTGGCAAACCCATCTTCACCGACTTTCTGAAAGTATTGCAACGGACCGGCTACCACATCGAAGACTGCTGGCGGGTTGAGCAGATGGCCAACTTCGGCGTTCCTCAATCTCGGCGGCGTTTGGTGCTTCTCACCGGTCGCGGCTTCCCCGTTCCGTTTCCCCCCGCGACACGTGCTCGCTTTCCAAAGAGGGGTTCTGATCTGGACCCGTGGTCCACGGTGAGGGAAACCATTGGTCACATGAAAGCCCCCATAACTCTGAAGGCCGCTTTCCGAAATGGCGGGCCGGAATTACACAACTGGCACGTCGTCCGAGACCTTCTACGGAGGACGAAGGATCGCCTTCTCGCCGCCGAGCCCGGAAAGACGTGGTTGAAGGTGGACGAGTCACTGCGTCCAGAATGCCACCAGAACGGCTATGACGGATTCACCAACGTTTACGGCAGGATGGCATGGGACCAAACAGCACCGACCATTACAGGTGGATGCACGACCCCCTGTAAGGGAAGGTTTGGCCACCCGGATAGGCGGCGATACACTATCTCGGTGCGAGAAGCGGCCTTGCTGCAGACTTTTCCTGAAGAATATCGCTTCATCACCGACCAGATGGACGCCGTGTGCGACCTGATAGGGAACGCTGTGCCCCCGCTTTACGCGAAACTGGCCGCGAGGCAGGTATTATTGGCCATTCGAGAACGGCACGCTCAAAAGAACGGGAAAAAACAATGAGCCGCTGGCCGGGCAACCCCCAGAAGGAGCGCACGACGTTCGGTGGACTCCGCCGTGGCCTGCTTATGTCCCGCGTGCGCAGCACGGGCAACCAGACGACGGAAAAACGGCTTGTGTCTCTACTACGGAAAGCGGGCCTGGCCGGTTGGCGCAGACATCGACCTCTTCCCGGAAAGCCTGACTTTGTTTGGCAGGCCGTCAAAGTCGCCGTCTTTGTGGATGGGTGTTTCTGGCACGGCCACAATTGCGGGAGAAACGTCACGCCGAAGACGAACTCACAGGCATGGCGAGACAAGATCGAGGGAAACCAAGCACGGGACAGGAAAGTATCTCGCCTTCTACGAGGCGACGGCTGGACGGTGATCCGCGTTTGGGAATGTCAGCTCGCGAAAGCGCCTCGCCGCTGCATTGGCAGAATCACGCGGGTGCTGTGCAATCTCGATGACTGGAAAACGTGATGGCAGATGCGGCGAAGATTGCCTGGTCCGGGAGGCTTGTGGGCGTCCAGCCCCGCATCCGGCTGCTGCGGTCGTTCGATGAGCGGCAGCACAGCTACCAGGGGTACGTGCTCCGCGTCAACGGCACGTGCGGAGGCCAAGCGGCCGAATTCCTAATCGCGGTCGGCCAGGGCGCTCACGAGAAGCACCAATTCCGGGCCGGGATGGAGTTGAGCGGGCAGTCGGTGCCGGTTGACGACCCGCGAATGGAGACCGCCAGGTTCTACAAGACAAACGGCCTCAAGGTGGTGAAGAACGCTGCAGGCGAGCCGTCCGCCGGACCGCCGTTCCTCGGCGTCCCGCCAGACCTTCCGGCATACCGGGCGCGTGGCCATCGCCGCCTAGACGCCAGAACCTACGAGACCAAGTGTACCGCCTGCACGTGGGGCTGCCAAATGCCGGTCGAAATGATCGTGGACCAGTGGAACCCCTCGCAGAAGAAGTACCGGTTCGAGACATTCTGCTACGGGCCCAAGAGTTGCTCGGCCTACCGGCCCGGTCCGACGCGCAAGGTGCCCGGACGCAGGGGCATGTCCTACACCGAGGAGGACTGGGTGGACGAGGACGCTACTTCGCACCGGGAGCCGGACGATTAGCGATGAGCAATGATCTCCTCAAGCGCGGTTGTCTGCTCTTCCGGGTCCTCGATGAGCGCCACGGGGCGGAGACCGCGCTCCCCGATGCGGGGCGCGTTTACGCTCTCCGGCATGCCGAGGATGCGCTCCTGGATTTCCGGGGCCAACCGGACGAGCATCAACACCTGCGTGACCCGGGCGCGGGTGAGGCCCTCCCGGCGGGCGATCTCGGCTTGGCTGGCAACCGCGCCGGAGTCAGGTTCCTGCCGCCAGGCGAGGGCCTTGCGGAGCGTCTCGACCACGGGCGGCGTCCGGGGCTCGCGGGGTGGTTCCGGCGGCTTGGGCGCGTACCGTAGCGTCGGAACGGCGGAAACTACGCGGTCGGCCGGCACTTGGCGCGTCAGGACGCCGATATTGCCGTTCTCGAACGCCCCCTCGGGTCCGAGCGCGACCTCGACCGTCTGGTCGCGGAGTTCGACCGAGCCCTTGACGTGGTCGGCGGATACATGGGTAATACGGAACCAGACCTCGGGGACGGCCCGGCGGAACTTACCGAGGGAACTCCGGGGAGCCAGTAACAGAATGGCCCTCGGTCCCAGACCGAGGGCCTTTTCTTTTGGCGCGCTGGGGCGCGGGCAGAGCGCATCCAACTACCACTTTACGCCGGGGATGGCGGCGGGGGCTTCGCCGACGTCGGTCATGCCTGTGGTGGCTGCTGCTTCCTTGATGGCCTCGCGCAGTTTGCCGTGGAGCGCCGTGGCGGCGTCGGGGTGGCGCTCGATGACGTTGACTAGTTCTTCGGGATCGTTGCGGCGGTCATAGAGTTCGGGCTTGCGGGTGTTGGGGGCGTCGCGGTTGAACCAGGCCGCCTGGTAGTTCCACTCGGCGGTGCGGATGGAGGCGTAGCGCCCGAATCCGCTGACGGCGGTGTCGCGAAGGCCGCCGGATCGCTTGCCGGCGACGAGGGGCCAGAAGTCCTCGCCGTTGCAACGGTCGGGCACTTCCTGTTTCATCAGCTTGAGGACGGTGGGCATGATGTCCTGGTGCTGGACAAAGCCCTTGACGACCTTTCCGGCGAAGGCGGGGTCGGGGTGGCGGATGATGAGCGGGGTGCGCGTGACCTGGATGCGCAAGCGGTCCTCGCCCTTGTGAATCTGTCCCTGTTCGCCCATCATGCAGCCGTGATCGGAGGTGAAGACGACGATGGTGTCGTCGCGCAGGCCGAGTTCGTCGAGGGTGTCGAGGATGTGGCCGCACCACTTGTCCACGTGGGAGCATTCACCGGCGTACTGGCCTTTGATGCGGCGGAACTCGTCGGGGGAACAGGCGGAGACGAGGCCGGGGCAGAAGAGCAGCTCGCGGCCGTCATAGTTGGGGCAGTACATGTCTGCGAATTCGCGGGGGGCGTCCCAGGGTTCGTGTGGATCGAAGCTTTCCAGCCAGAGCATCCATGGGCCTTTGTTTCCGTGGTCTTTCAGCCATTGGGCGCCGGCGCGCATGACCTGGGCGGCATAGTGGTCGGCGTCGGTTTTCCACCAGGCGCGGTTGTTCAGGTACTGCGCCGTGAGTGCGAGCATGCGCTCGTTCGCGTTGGGGAGGCAGTACTTATCGAGGTTGCGGTCGGCCTTTGGAGTGGGGTAGAGGGGGTCGGCTTCCTGGCCGCGGATCCATTGCCAGGAGTGGAAGCCGCGGTGATAGTTCTTGCCGGGTTTGAACTGGTGATAGACGTCGGAGATGAGGCCGGTGGCGTAGCCGCGTTCGGAAAGCCATTCGGCGAGGGTGACGTCCTCGAAGAAGAGGGGATGCCAGCCGGGAAGCGCCGCGACCATGTCGCTCTTCTGCTTGACGATCTGGAAGGGGAAGACGCGGCGGCCGGTGTAAAGCACGCGGCGATCCGGGAGGGTGGGGAGGCCTTCGGCGTAACAGTCGTCGAAGCGCACGCCCTCGGCCGCGAGCGTGTCGAGGCGGGGGGTCTTGATCCAGGCGTTGCCGTAACAGGCAAGGTAGTCCGCGCGGAACGTGTCCGCCACCATCACGAGCAGATTCATTCGCTACCCCTTTCCGTTGGAACTGAACGGCGCATTGGCTATGAAAAAAGAACCGCCCTCGGTGTTGCCGAGGGCGGCTAGAGCATATCGCGGGCGTTGGGGCCGGCGGTCATGGGACGAGTTTGACGGAAATGCCCTGCTCCTCCCAGCCGATGGGCCGCGTCTGGCCGGCCGATTTCACGGAGCCGATGGACTGATGAGCGACGACGCCGTAGTGCTCCATGATGTTGCTGGAACCGATCATGACGCCCTTGACGAACAAGGACTTGATGGCGCCTTCAAGGGTGGCGCTGAGCACAATATCGTCGGCGGTTCCGAACCAGCCGTCCGCGCCGGCGGCGACGTTGGCGGCGATGGACGTGCTCGTCATGCTGCCGTTGACGGTGATGGCGCCGAGATTGCCCTTGCCGGGACTGGCGCCGAAGACGCCGTCGTCGCCGGTGCCGTAGATGCCGTCGGCGCCGACGTCGTAGCCGCCGAGCACCAGAGAGCCGGTCAGGTTGTTGCTGATGGTGACGGCGCCCATGGTGTTGGCCGACAGGATGGAGCCGTCCTCGATGTCGCGCACGTTGATGCTGGTGATGCCGTCGGTGGCGCGGATGGTCAGGCCGCGGAGTCTGGCGTAGGAGCCTGCGAGCGAGGAAAGGACCTTGACGTCGAAGAGGCCGCTCAAAGTTCGCTGGGAGGTCGAGGAGCCGGTGACGTTGAAGGTCTTCAGCGTGCCCGTGGTCCGTAACGTGAGGTCGCCGTTGCCGGTGAGGGAGACCGTGCCGACGCCGGCTGTTCCTGCGTTGATGAGGGTGCCCGTGTTGATGGGGCCTTTGAACGTGAGCGTCTTGACGCCGCCCGCCGCGTGGCTGGCGCCGATGGTGGCGCCGTTGACGCTTCCGTTGGACACCGATACGGCGCCGACGCCGGCCGCGCCGTCGCTTTGGATCAGGCCGGCCAGATCGCCCGCCTTGACGGTGAGGGTCTTCAGCAAGCCTTGCGTGGCGAGGACCGTGCCGTTGAGACCGCCGGAAGCGACGGTCACCGTGCCGATGCCGGCCGTGCCGTTGCTCTCGACCCGGCCGTTGAGGATGCCCAGGCCGGCCGATACGCTCTTGATGCCGCCGGCGGTTGCGCGGATGGCGCCGGTGAGCTGCCCCGCAGGGATGCTGACCGTGCCGATGCCGCCCGGTCCGGTGGATTCGACGAGGCCGTCAAGCCCGCCAAGCCCGACGGTCATCTTGCCCAGGGGGCCGCCGGCGGCGCGGACGGTGCCGGCAAAAAGGCCTTTGGGAATGCTGATGGTGCGGATGCCGGTTGGACCGCCGCTCTCTACGGTGCCGATGAGGTTGCCAAGCCCGACAGATAGGGTCTTGATGCCGCCTGCGGCGGCGCGCACGGTGCCGTTGAGGCCGCCCTTGGGCACGCTGAGCGTGCCGATGCCGGCGGTACCGTTGGCCAGAATGTCGCCCAGGAGGCTTCCAAGGGAGACGGTGAGTTTGCTGATGCCCAGCCCGGCCGTCACCGCGCCGCCCAGATTGCCCTTGAGGATCGTGAACGAGGAAATGCCGCCGCCCACATGAATGCCGGAACCCGCTCCGGAGGAGTTGGCCTTGAAGGCGCCCAGATTGCCGGTCAGTCTCAGTCGGGCGCCGTCGCCTATGCCGCCAAAGGTGCCTGTGCCGATGGAGCCGAGGATAGAGACATCGGCCCCGTCGCCGAAGTCGCCCAATGTCAGGGTCTTGAGACCCCCGTCAAGGTTCATTTGGCCGTTGGGCACAAGGCTGAGCGGAGCGGCTGAGAGGGTTCCCATGGCGCTTCCGGCGGTGGGGGCAACGGACTTGGTGACGTCCATCGTCTCGAAGGTCGTGCCGGGGATCAGACCGCCGCTGCTCGTGACGGAGAAGGAAGTCTTCTGGGAGGTCTCGTTGAGGACGATGGCGCCGATCGGGGCGCCGGTGCGGCCGCCATTGGTCAGGGTGTAAAAGCTGTTGACGCCCTGGCCGCTGAGGAGCAGGGAGACCGTGCTCCCGTCCAGATCTACAAAGGTGCTCTTCACGCCCAGGAGGAGCGGAATCCGTTCGGGGGCGGTGACGTAGCGGCTGTCGGCGAGAACCAGGTTTCCGATGAGGTCCGTTACGGCGCCTGCCGGGATGTCGAGGTTCAGGCGGCCGGTGCCGAGGGTGCCGGTGAGGTTGAACTGAATGGTGTCGGCATCCAGAAGAAGGAAGCTGTCAACGATGAGCGTGCCGAGGCCGGGGCCGCTCAACTGCAGGTCGGTGGTCTGGACGGAGGCCGGATTGATCGGCTTGGAGAAGTCCACCACGTAAGTCGGGAAACCGAGGACTACCGAACCGGTGGCCGGCGTGGTGCTCAGAACACGAGGGGGGTTGACATCCACGGTGAAGGTGCGGCTGTCGGCCAGCGAGGGGTTGCCGGTGAGGTCGGTGACCGCGCCCGCCAGGAGCGAGAGCGTCAGTGGGCCGTTGGCGAGGGCGCCGCTGAGCAGGAAGGTGACGGTGTCCTGGTCAACGATGGTTATGCCCGTGACGCCGAGTCCGCCGGACCCCGCGCCGCTGATAACCAAATCGGTCGTCTGGACGCTGAGGGGGTCAATAGGTTCGGAGAAATCCACGACGTATTGGGACAGGCTGCTGATGATGGCGCCGGCCGTAGGAACCGTGCTGACGACAAAGGGCGCAGTGACGTCGGCGGTCAGGGTCCCCACGTACTGGGTGAGGGGGTTTCCGGCCACGTCATTTACCGCGCCTGCCGGAACGGTGAGAACAACGCTGCCGTCGGTGGGCGAGCCGCTGAGGTCGAAGCGTACGGTGTTTGAGCTGACGATCGTGTAGCTGCTGACGGCGAGCGTGCCGGCGCCCGCGCCGCTGACGAGAAGATCCCCAACGCCCACGCCGGTCGTATCAATAGCTTCCGAGAAGGTGACGGTGTAGGTGGGCAGGGCGTTAATGCGCGAACCGCTGGTGGGACTGGTGCTGCTGACGTAGGGCGCGATGGTATCGGCGGTAAGGTTGCGCGCGTCCTGCGTCAGGGGATTGCCCGCCAGATCGGCGACGGCGCCTGCCGGCATGGTGAGTGTGATCGTGCCGTTGCCCGGCAAGCCGATCAGGTTGAAACGCACGGTGTCGGCGTCCACGATGTTAAAGCTGGTCACGACCAGGGAGCCGACTGCGGGACCGCTCAGGACCAGGTCGCCAAGTCCCACGCCGGTGGTGTTAATGGGTTCGGAGAAGTCAACGACATACTGGGAAAGGGAGTTAATAAGCGTCCCGGCCCGAGGCGTGGTGGCCGCTACCGAGGGCGCCAGGGTGTCAAGCGTGACGGTGCGGATATCCTCCAAGATGTTGTTGCCGGCGATGTCGCTGACGCCGCCCGCCGGAATCGTCAGAGTGACGGCTCCGTTGCCCGCAGTGCCGGTGAGGTTGAAGCGGACGGTGTCCTGGTCCACGATGACAAAACTGCCGACAGCGAGCGATCCGCGTCCTGCGCCGCCAAGGACGAGGGAGCCCAGGCCGACCCCGCTCGTGTTGATGGACTCGGAGACGTCCACCACATACTGTGTCAGGGAGTTAAGCAACGCCCCGTTGGTCGGCGACGTTAACACGACTGTGGGGCGAATGACGTCACCGGTCATGTTGCGGATGTCTTCGATGGACGGCACGCCAGAGGAGGTCTGCATGGCGTCGTCTGGAATGGTAAGCGTGATTATGCCGTTGCCGACCGTGCCGGTGAGGTTGAAGGTGATAGTGTCCGGGTCCACGATGGTGAAGCTGCTGACGGCGAGCGTGCCGCGCCCGGCGCCGGTGATGACCAGGTCGCCGATGCCCACCGTGTCGGGGTTGATGGCAGTCGAGAAATCCACCGTGTATTGCGGGAGGGCGTTGAGGATGGCGCCATCCAGCGGGTTGGACGAAACGACCATGGGAGCGTTCGGGTCGGTGCGAATGCTGCGAGCGTCCAGCGGGGTCCCGTTGCCGGCGATGTCCGTCGTCGCGCCGGCGGGCAGCGTGAGCGTCACGGTGCCGATGGCGGGAACTCCGGTCAGGTTGAAGCGGACGGAAGTGTTACTGAGGATCGAGACACTGTCAACTACCAAGTCTCCAACACCGTCTCCGGTGAGGACCAGATCGCCGGTGGCGACTCCGGCCGTGTCAATGGGTTCGGAGAAGTTCACGGTGTAAGAGGGCAAAGTTGCGACAAAGGCGCCGTTAGTCGGGACTGTGCTGGTTACCGAGGGCGCCACGGTGTCAATGCGAATCGAGAGCGTTAACGATGGCGAGCTTACGTTACCGGCAACGTCAACGGCGTTGACGACGTAGGCGTGGCTCCCGTCGGCGAGAGGCCCATCGCTGTAGCTCACCCCGCTGCCCCATGACCCGCTGATGAGCGAACCGTTGCGGTAGAGCCGGAAGTAGTCTGTCAGCAGGATTCCGGGCAGATTGATGAGGGGCGTCGTGATATAGGTCAGATTATCTGTGTTCGAGACGCCGGTGTCGCTGGCGTCGTCGAGGTCCGGCATGCCCGGCGTGGCGGGGGCGACGGTGTCAATGGTGACGGAGAGAGTGGGAGAGGGGCCGCTCACGTTACCCGCGGCATCCACGGCGTAGAGGACATAGTTATATGTGCTGTCCGGCAGTGCGGAGGGTTCGGTGTAGCGGGCGCCTGTGGCATAGCTGCTCGATATGAGGCCGCCGTTCCTGAAAAGCCGGTAGTAATCGCCTGCGGTGATGCCGGTAAGGTCCATGACCGGCTTGTTGACGTTGGTGATGTTATCGGTATTTGAGATGCCGGTATCGCTGGCGGCAGTGAGGTCGGGAATGTTAGGCGCACCGGGGGCGGAGGTATCAATGACGGTCGGAACGCTCTGTCCCATCGTCCCGCCCACAAATTCAAACCGGACATTGACCGGGTACGTTCCGCTCACAAAGGGCGTCGCCGGAGAGATGCTGTAAATCCCGCCTACGGCATAGCCTTGGGAGAAGTCTATGACGCTGTCGCCATCCCAATCCACGTAGATATCGCCCGGAAGCGTGATGCGGATGTCGTAGACGGGGGTGGTAACGTTGGTGATCCGGTCAATGTTGGAAATGCCCGAATCGCTGGCGGTGTTCATGTTGGCGGAGAAGATGATGGTCGGCAACTGTATCATGCCCACAAAGGCGTCGTTCTGACCGTTGTGCGAGGGATCGAAGGCGCCTGGAATGATCGGAAAGTCTGACGAAACCGTGCCGCCGGTGACGAACGTATGGGCGTGAATGTCTATGGCCACGCCGTAAGCGCTATCGCGCAGAGTTCCGCCCAGGAAAGTGGAGTAAAGCAGGATGCCGCCATTGGAGTCCAGCTTGGTGACGAAAGCGTCGGTATCGCCTCCGTTGAAGCTGGTGTCATACGCGCCGACGGTTGTGGGGAAGTTGGAGGACCACGTTTCGCCGGTGACGTACACAGCGCCCAGGGCGTCCAGGGCGAGGCCCCGAACGGAATCGGAGCCACTGCCTCCCAGGAAGGTGGAATATCCAAGTGCGGTGCCGTTTGTGCCGAGTTTTGCGATGAACCCGTCGCTTGTTCCTTCCAGCGTGAGGTCGTAGGCGCCGGGCGTTGTGGGGAAGGTGGCTGAAAGCGTCTCGCCCCCGACGTAGGCATTGCCCGATCCATCTACGCCTATGGCATAGGCGATGTCCTTTGCGGGACCGCCCAGGAAGGTGGAGTATCCGAGGGTGTTGCCGGTCGGGCTGAGCTTGAACACAAAGGCGTCGCCGCCGCCGTTGTATGTCACGTCATAGCCCACGGGCGTTGGAAAATCGGATGACTCGGTATAGCCGGCCACGTAAGCGGCCCCGGCGGTGTCGACGGCGATGCCGTACGCATGGTCCTTGCCGGACCCGCCCACGAAAGTCGAGTAGGCCAGAGCGCTGCCGGCCGTGTTCAGCTTGGCCACGAAGACATCGCCGCCGCCGTTGTAGGTCGTGTCGTAGGCGCCGCCCGTGGTCGGAAAACCGCTGGTGGACACGGTGTAGCCGGTCACGTAGGCGTTGCCGTCGGCGTCAAGGGCGATACCGTAAGCATCGTCTTTGCCGATTCCGCCCAGCAAGGTGGAATAAACCAGGCCGCTGCCGTCGGGGGTCAGCTTGACGACAAAGGCATCGGAGGAGCCGTTGAAGGTGGTGTCGTACGCGCCGGGCGTTGAGGGGAAATCGAAGTGCGACGTGGTCTCCCCGGTGACATACGCAGAGCCGGATGAATCAACGGCGATAGCGCGGCCCCAATCATTGCCCTTTCCGCCGAAGAAGGTGGAATACAGGGGCGTGCCTGTTGTGCCGTCGAACTTGGTAATGAAGACGTCATAAGGGAAAGGGGGGTTGTCGATGTTGTAGGTCCGATCGTAAGCCCCCGGTGTGGTGGGGAAGTTGCTCGAAGCCGTGTAGCCGGTTACGTAGGCGTTGCCGCTGGG
This sequence comes from uncultured Planctomycetota bacterium, assembly GCA_964409935.1. Classification (GTDB taxonomy): domain Bacteria; phylum Planctomycetota; class Brocadiia; order JAADGH01; family CAYPFP01; genus CAYPFP01. Next base: position 37,030 of record CAYPFP010000040.1, read on the forward strand.
GTCCAGGGCGATGGCCAGGCCGACGTCATCGCTTGCCCCGCCCAGGAAGGTGCTCCACTTGAGGTCGGGGTCAATCACAAGGGTCTGCGTGGTGTCGTATGCGCCCAGTATCTCGAAACCGTAGGTGTATTGGTCAATGATCCTGTACGCGCCCAGGACGGGGGTGCGAGCGCCGCCGATGTCCTGGTAGATGAACGGAGCAGCGTCAACGAGGTTGCCGAGGGCGGTCTGCACGTGCAGTGCGCCGGAGGCGTCGAGGGTCAGCTTCTGAATGCCTTCGTAGCGGATCGCGATCTGGTTGTAGTCGGCGCCAGGGGCGACATCAAAGACATACTTGAGGGCCGAACGACTCCCGGAGGCGTATAGGTCAATGCCGGTGTAAAGGTTGGAGTACGCGACGGAGGAGAAGGTTTCTAGGTTAGTCAGCCAATCAGCGGGGTCGGATCCTAAGAGATAATTCATGCGGCTTGGGAGGGGGGTTGCGCCGGTTGGATTGACCTGATTGGCACCGAGGAAACTGGTCCCGAAAACAAGGGCATAGACGCCGGCGGATTCGTCGGGGCCGGGTTGCTGGAAGAGCTGGAAAACCGTGCCGGTTTCGGTGAAAAGGACGTTGGCCCCTGACCCCTGGAAAAGGTAGCGCACGTCGGGGTCGGAGAACTGCCCGCGATTCTGGACAAAAGCCAACGGCGCCGCGTTGAACATTGTGAGAGCGTTTTGGGTTGCCTCCTGCGCGCTCGTGCTGGGTTCCAACGAAGGCTCGGTTCCGGTGAGACTTCCTGGCGCGACCCTCGGCTCTAATTCTTCGATGTTGAGTCGGCGATGAACACGATGTACTGCCATACTGAGGCCTCTTCCGCAAACGAAGTTCCGTCGGAGATTGAGGGACGAAGAACGGGCGCCTTCGCGCCGCATTGGCGCAGAGACAAGGGCGTGCCAGCCGACTCTATCCCGTATCTTGGCGCCGCATCCACACGGGCTTCACCCATAATTCCTAACAGCTCCGCGATGAGATCAGCCTTGGCTGCGATAGGCCAGCCCCGTCTGGACGGGGCCAGCCATAGGGCGAATCCCTCGCAGCACACACCCGTGCCGTTTTCGGGCGTACAAACGCCGGCCAAGATACGGCGCTTGACCCCGGCGTGTGTGGGCCAATACGCATGTTTTGCTCTGTCACTTGCGCGACATAACAGCAATCAAGGAAGCCTCAAGCTACGAGCAACCATACATTTATAAGTATCCGTTGGCCGTTATAGAGTCAATCAAAAAATGGGCGATTTGCAAAATTTTCTGTTAGGGTCTGTGCCTTGTTCCCATTGCCTCTTGCGCTGTCCAAATGCGTTATTCCCGCTATCTACTTCAACGCTGTCCGAAGGCATATCGTTTGGGCGTAATGGGGATCAACTTTCATCGCGACAATCTTCCCTCTCCCTCGCCCAGAAGTCGGGCAGAAGCCCAAAAGCATCAAGACTCCATTAAGGCCCTTTAATATGATACACGCCAAGTCAAGCTTAAAGAAAAAACCCGCGCAAAGGCGTCTATCCTGCCGGTTTATGGGAAACGAAGCGTCCCGGGGGGGCTCTATGCCGGCCTCAGTAAGGGAATTCTGCGTCCAGCTTTGCCTTGGCAAGCTCGACGAGATAGCCCGCGATCTTGTCTGTGATGGCGTCGAAAATCTTCTTCCCTTTGGCGGCAGATGCGAGCTTCGGATTACCGTAGCCGCTGTTGGTTGTGAGGAGTTTCCACGGCCGCGGGAAGCTCGCCCATCCCTCGCGCATCGCCTTGAGCCTGGGCGCCCGAGTGGCGCCGGGGTCGGCGTCCTTCAGCGAGACCAATTCGGGATGAAGGTGGAGCATAAGGCTCGTCTCCATCTCGTCGCCGTGTTCCCCGGGATGGACGAAGGTCTGGGCGAACAGCTCCGGGACGATTTGCCACCAGTTGACGACGCTGATGAAGACCTTGGCATCGGGCCACATCTCGCGAAGCAGTGGCAGGAAGTTGTTTCCGCCATGCCCGTTTATGATAACGAGTTTGCGGACACCGTAGGCGTGCAGGCTCCAGGCTACGTCTCGGAGGATTGCCAGATGCGTAGTGGGACTGGCGTGAATGAAGCCCGGAAAGCCGCGGAAATTCGAGTTGACCCCGAAAGGAACGGCGGGCAGAGCCTTTGCTCGAGCGCCCTTTTTCCAGGCGATCTCACACGCCCGCTCGGTGATGGCGGCCACCTCGTAGACGTCGTTGCCGCAAGGCAGGTGAAGATTGTGGGGTTCGGTTGCCCCTATCGGCAATACCGCCACCTCCATCGGCGCGCGTTTGTACATCTTCAACGTCGTTTCAGCCAGGAGCCACGGTCGGTTCTTCATGACGTTCTCCGCAACAAGCGTGACAGTTCTCTCGGAACGCTGACAGGAGCTCCAGCGACGCTATGGCGGCGTCAGCGCTCGGCCGCCAGCGCCTTTGCGGCATCCTCGTCGTTGGGGACATAGCCGGGATCGTCGCAAAGACAAATCAGGTCAATCCGCGGATTCATCTGGACCGTGCCGGGTCCTTCGCGGGGGTAGATACGGAAGGTGAAGGGGCCTTTGTCAAGTTTCAGTTGCCGGGCGCGCTGACCGGGGACATCGCGGCTCCCTCCGCCCTGACCGTCCCAGTGCCACTTGGCCTGGTTCTGGCCGCTGTTGCCCAGGACCTGCAGACCGGCCAGACTTACAGGCTCGCCGGCCGGCACAAAGGCGAAGGACATGTCGTCGCCGGTCGGGTAACGCAGTCGCGCCCAAACGGACCACGAGCCCTTGCGCGGCACGTCCACCGTGTACTCGCAATACCAATCCTGGGGCTTCTCACGATCAATCTTGTCCGTGCAAACGACAAAATCGCCAAGCGCGCCTTCATCCTTTAGTCCCGCCGCCGATGCGAGGAACATGGCGCCGGTGCGAGTGGCGAAGCTCCGAGCGGGGACCCAGATTTTCAAAGATGGAAGCGAGGTTACCTGGGCCTCCTGGAAAGCCTTCATGAGTTGGTCCGCCGTGACGCCCTCACAGATGAGGGCATAACGCTTATCCGTGGCATTGAGGGTCATGATCCCTGCTTGAACCGCGAATGGGACTTCGGCGCCGGAGAAGTCGAGGAGCCTGGCCCTGTTGGGCTGGAGGGGAAGCCGGACCTCGCCTTCGCGCACGTAATGCCAAAGTGTCGCCACGGGTTTGCCGTCCAATTCGCCGACCAGAGCGCGCACCTCCCGCCCGCCTCCGACGGTAGGCACGGGAGTCATCTCGACGAAATGGCGCCGTCCCTCGTGCTGGATAAGGGCGAAGTCTTTCCCTGGCTCCTTGAGGCGTGTGCGGGTTTCCGTGTCTACAGCCCCGCTCATCCGCAACTCTTCATAGGTGCGGACAATCTCAAGGATCGCCGGTGTCAGGGGATGGGATTCCATCTGGCGGAAGCTTGTCTCCA
>CAYPFP010000041.1:0-38912 GCA_964409935.1 uncultured Planctomycetota bacterium
TCGCCAAAAAGTGGCCCAAGAGCAAGACGGCCAAGGACGCCAAGGCCAAGCTGGAAACCGAGACAAAACCGCCCGCACCGGAGCCGCACAGCGCCGTGCCCGACGCGATCAAGAAGAAGGTGGAGTCCATGTGGTGACGGACGCGATCCGCCATCGTTCCCGACGACGAACGTGGTGAGCCTGTGAGCGAACCGCTTTATGCGCTAGTCGCGCTGAGCATCCCCATTGACAAGAGCTTCCACTATCGCGTCCGCGAGGAGGACCGCGGGCGCATGGCCGTCGGCAAGCGGGTGCTCGTTCCCTTCGGGCCGTCGCAACGCGAGGGCTACTGCGTCGGCTTGGCGTCCGAGAGCGACGTGGCCAATCCCAAAGAAGTGCTGAGCGTGCTGGACGACGAGCCGATGGTGAACGACCACATGCTCCAGCTCACGCGATGGATAGCGGACTACTACTTCTGTTCCTGGGGCGAAGCCCTCGACGCCGTGCTGCCCCGCGCCGTAAAAGAGCAGGCCCGCATGAGCACGGTGCAGTTCATCGAGCCGGCGGCGTCCGGCGAGGAACTGGAAAAACAACGAGCCGAGATGGAGACGTCCGCGCCCAAACAGGCGGCGGTGCTGGCGGAACTGGCCAAGTACTCCGGCCCCACGCCGCTCGGCGAATTCCTGGAGATGACCAACTGCTCCGAGTCCGCCGTAAAGACGCTGGCGAAGCGCGGCGTGGTGACCATCACCCGGCGCAAGGCGCGCCTGGACCCCCTTCTGGACCTGCCCGTCGCCAAGACGCCGCCGCTTTCCCTCAACGCGGATCAGGCCGACGCCATGCGCCGCATCAACGCCAGGCTGGAGACCGGCGGGTTCGCCGTGGTGCTCATCCGCGGCGTGACGGGGAGCGGCAAGACCGAGGTGTATCTCCAAGCCATTGAGCAGGTTGTGGCCAACGGGAAGCAGGCCATCGTGCTGGTTCCGGAGATCGCGCTCACGCCTCAGACGGTCTCCCGATTTCGGGCGCGGTTCGACCATGTCGGACTTCTGCACAGCCAACTAAGCGAGGGCGAACGCAACGCCCAGTGGCGCCGGATTCGCAGCGGCCAGGCGCAGGTCGTCATCGGGCCGCAGTCGGCCGTCTTCGCGCCGACGCCGCGGCTCGGCATCATCGTGGTGGACGAGGAGCACGACAGCAGTTTTAAACAGCAAAGCTCCCCGCGCTACCACGCCCGCGACCTGGCCATCAAGCGCGCTCAGATGCTGGGGGTCCCCGTGATCCTGGGGTCCGCCACGCCGTCGCTCGAAAGCTATTTCAATACCCAGACCGGAAAGTACGACCTTGTGGAACTGCCGCAGCGCATCGGCGGTCTCAAGATGCCGCCTGTGCATCTCGTGGACATGCGCAACGAAAAATGGACGAGCGCCAAGACGCCCTGCCTGTCCTACACGCTGTCGCACACGGCCTCCGACAGCCTCAAGCGCGGAGACCAGGTCATCTTCTTCCTGAACCGGCGCGGCTTCGCGACGTATGTGCATTGCCGCCGCTGCGGATTCGCGCTGAAGTGTCCGGGGTGCCAGATCCCGATGGTCTTGTACAAAGGCGGGACGGCGTTGTGCCATCACTGCAACGAGCGCCAGGCCGCGCCGCAGAATTGCCCCAGTTGCGCGGCGCCGAAAATACGAGTGTCCGGGGTTGGCACGGAACGCATCGAGGAGGAGTTGGCGCAGGCGTTTCCCGAATACCCGCTGGCGCGCATGGACTCCGACACCATGCGGACGCGCGGCGCACACCACCGCGCGCTCGACGCCTTCAAGCAAGGCCGCCTGAAGATCCTGCTCGGCACCCAGATGATCGCAAAGGGGCTCGACTTTCCGGGGGTGACCCTCGTGGGCGTGATCTCAGCCGACACGGCCCTGCATCTGCCGGACTTCCGCTCCGCCGAGCGGACGTTCCAGCTCATCGCGCAGGTGGCGGGCCGAGCCGGCCGCGGCGAGCGCGGCGGACAGGTGATCGTGCAGACCTACAATCCAGGCCACTACGCCATCGAAGCCGCCGCCAAACATGATTACAAGTCGTTTGCAGAACACGAGTTGCAGCACCGCCGCGAGACCGCCTATCCCCCGTATTCCCGCCTCGTGCGGGTGGTGGCGCAGGGGATGCAGGAGGCAAAGGTCAAAGACCGGGCCGCCGAAGCGGCCGAGAACCTCGCACAACACGCGCCGAGATTCGGCGGCAAGGTGCTCGGTCCCGCGCCCGCCCCCTTCGCGCGGATCAAAGGAAAACACCGCCTCCACATCATCCTGAAGGCCCCCGATGCGCGCACGGTCCACGAGATCCTGGCCGCCTCCCGCAATACCCTGCGCTCCGAAGGCAGCGTTCAGTTCATCGTGGACGTGGATCCCGTCTCGATGCTGTGAGGCGCGTCTCTACGCCGGCTCGACCAGCTTCCTCTGCCGAGACGCCTCGTACATGGCCTCCATGACGCTGCAGCGCGCGGCGGCCTCGCGGGGCGTCACCAGGGACTGCCCGGGTTTTCCGGCGACCGCGTCGAAGAACATCAGCAGCGGATGCGGCAGACCCTGCGGAAGCTCCGTCCACGGCTTACGCCCGTCGGCGTTCTGGATTTTCTTGGACTTGAAGTACAACTGGCCGTGAATGACGGCGGCGTGCGCCTCGGTGCCGGAGACCATGAGCGAAAGGGGATTCGCCACGTCCACCCAGGCGGCGGCGAGCGTGCCGATCACGCCGTTCCTGAAACGGATGAGCGCCTCGCCGGTCTCGTCGCAATCCTCATAGCGGCCGGTGACGACCTTGATCTCGGCGGAGACGGATTCCACGTCCCCCATGAGCCACATGAGCAGGTCGAGGCCGTGGGTGCCCAAGTCACCGAAGGCCCCGACGCCGGCAACCTTGGGGTCGGCCATCCACCGCCAATCCTTGTCGAACCAGCCTCCGAGCGACCCCTCATGGCAGACCGAGGCCCCGACGCGCGTGACTTTGCCGAAGCCGCCCTTCTCGACCTGATCCTTGATGAACAGATGCACGGGCGTGGTGCGCATCATGTAGCCGGTGGTGAAAAGAACGCCCGACTTCTCGATGGCGACGGCCATGGTGGAGGCGTCGTCGCCGCCCAAGCCGAGAGGCTTCTCGACGAACATGTGCTTGCCGGCCTTCGCGGCGGCCAGGACAAGGTTCAGGTGACGGTCGGTCTCGCTGTAAATGGCGACGGCGTTGATTTCCGGGTCGGAAAGGATTTCCTCCGGACGGGTTACGACAACGGCCTCCAGCTCTTTGGCGTTCTTCTCGGCGCGGGCGGCGTCGTGGTTGTGAACGGACTTCACCTTGACATCGGGACGGGTCTTGACCATCTTGACGAAACCGGGGGTGTGGATGTGCGCCGCGCCGACCAGGCCAATGGTGAGATTCTTCATTTGTCTTGTCTCCTGCGCGAACAAATTCCCCGGCGCCGCCGCCGCGCCTGCGGCCAGCGCCATGCGCAAAATCGCATCGCGTCGCGTGATGCCCTCGCGCATCAGCGTTCCTTTCTGCGAAGACTTATTGCGGCCGACGCCGGCCGCAGAATCAAGTGGTCAGCACGCCACGCGGGCGGCGACCTTGGCGAATCTCTTCACGATATCGTCGTGCCGCCACCAGCGATGCCCGGTGATGTAACTCTCGGCGCGGGCGCCCAGGGGAGCCGTCCACTTTTCCGGGAGGCGCTTCGCGCCGAGCAGCGCACCCAGAAGGCTGCCGGCGGTGGCGCCGGTGCAGTCGGTGTCCACGCCGCCCATGACGGTGAGGGCGATGGTCTTCTCAAAGTTTTTCCTGCCGTAGACCAGACCCGCAACGGTAAGCGCCGCGTTATTGAGGGTATGGGCGTTGGACATGCCCTTGTATTTTTCCAGGATGCGATTGGAGGTCTTGTCCCAATCGCCGTCGGCGGCGCACCAGTCGAGGGTCTCTCTGACCGTCCGAGCCGCGCGGCAATCGCGCGGAATTTCGGAAAGGCCGATCTCGATCGCCTCGATCGGCTCCGCGACGGCAAAGGCTGCGGCGATAGCGGCGCTGAAAAACATCTCGCCGTGGATGCCCGTGGCGCGGTGGCTGATGAAGGCGTCGCGGTGCGCCAACTCGGCGGCCTTTTCGGGCCAGCCGGGCGCGGCGTAGGACCAGGGATCGCTGCGGATGTCGGCGCCGATCCAGTCCACGAACGGATTATTCCTCACGCCGCAGTCCTGCGCGGCGACTCCGGCCTTGAGGTTGGCCAGGGCGACGGCCTCCGCCGTGCAGGCCATCGGCAGGTACTTGAGCCAGGCCTCGCCCACGTCCGCCGTCGTGAAGTCCGGCCCGTAGTCTTCGAGGATCAGCAGGCCTAGGAGGGTGTAAGTCAGGTCGTCGTCGGTGCCGGCGTAGCGGAGATTCGCCTTCAAAAAATTGCGGCGCGGGGTGACGCCGTAATGCTTCGAATCGGCGGCGCGGAACTTGGGATCGAGGGTCCAGTAATCGTTGAGCGGATAACGCATCCCCATGCCGAGGGCGGCGTTGCGGATGTCGGGCTTCGACATCCCCTCGCACGGGATGCCGAGGATGCACCCCGCGGCCCGGCCAAGCCACGCGCCCATGAGCTTGTCCTGAAGGACCTTGGCGTCGAGCCGTTCCATCATCCGGCGCGGTCCGTCGGGCCGCAGCGCCTTGATCTCCTCAAGCCTGCTCGGCTCGCTTTTCATCGCCGGCGCTCTTTCGACCTCGCGCGCGAGGCGCGCGCGCAAAGACGCGAACAGTTTCCGCGCCTGCTCCTCGTAACCTTCGGTATTGCCGCCGCGCTCCTTCAGCAGCGACAGCCAGTTCTTGAAGTCGTTATAACCGCCGTCCGTCCTGGGGAAATAGGCCATGATCCTCCTCCTGTGAATGCCGATCGCCAACGCCGCCGGCGCGCGGAGCCGGTCACTTGAACGTCACCACGCCGAAGCCCTTGACCTCGTGATAGTTGCCGATCGCGGGCGCCCAGCACGAGAACTCGACTGCGCCGCCGGTCCAAATGTTGCGGCACAGATTCAGGCCCCACTGTTCGCCGGGGCGGATCGGGCCGTCGGGTTTGAGCGACTTGAGCGGGATGGTAAAGTCCGCCGTCCAGCCGTCCTTGCCCTCCGCGACCACGACCTTCGTCTCCGTGCGGAGCGACTTGTCCGGCGGTTCGGGACGCCGCCACTTCGCCTCCCACAACGCGCCGTTGAGGTTGGCGGCCTTTTGAAAGTACACGCCGTCGCGCCTGCGGCCGACGTCAATGAAGACCTCGACCGAGTCGTCGCCGAAGATCGCGGAGGTTTCGTCGTTGCCGGGGTTGGGCTTGACGGCGCGCCGGACCTTCTGCATGGCGGGTTCGGCGCACTCGAAACGGACGTACAGGTTCGCGTCGTCGTAATCCACCCAGGCCGTCGTCGAGCGCGAGGAGGCGTTGCCGTTGGGCTGCGCGAATTCGCGCGTGCGGCGCCTGGGCGACCCGAACGGCGACTCGCCCGCCGCCAGCTTCGCGACCTCCAGCGCGCGTTTGTTCTTGATCAGGCCCTGATGCTTCAGGCAGTTCTTCTCCATCATCCCGAAGACGGCCTCGCGCATGAGCCGCACCCGCGTTGCGAACGGCTCCTCCGCCGCAAGTTCGCGCGCCTTCTCGACGAGGGCGCGGAACTGTTCCAGCACGGACGGCGGGCAGATCGTCTCCCAGTCCGGCTTTAACTGGTCGCCGCTGAGTTTGCGGAAGGCGGGATTCGTGAAGCGCTCCTCGGCAAGGCGGAAGAACGCCTCCATCGGCCGGGCGGCAGGGCCGTAGAACTTCGCGCAGTACTCCTTGAAAAGGTCCTCGGCCTTGAGACGCTCGTTTCGGTCCTGCCCCGCCAAACGCAGCCACACGTACAGGTTCAGGTGGTCCTGCGCGAAGTTGGGGATGCCGTAGACCTTGCTGTTCATCTCGACGAACGTGCCCTTGACGCCGATGGAACGGCAAAAGTCCAGGTCGTCCTCGATCTCACGCAGATAGATGCCCGGGAAAAACGCCTCCTGCCCGTTCATCTGGATGTGGTCGAAGTATTCCCAGACATAGAGGCGCTTCACGCGGCGCGACCATTCGGCGAGTTGCTCGCGGGCGAACTCCTTGTATCCGGCCTTGTCTTCGTGGAAGTACTCGACCAGGACGCGACAGAACATCGCGGCGACGTTGTCGCTCAGGTCGAAGGCGGGAGGAAGCGTGTACTCGGCGTAGGCGCAGCAAGAGGCCCAGAGACCCGGCGTCTCGGTCTTGAGCCGGCGGGCCGTACGGTCCACCAGGCCCCACATCAGGTCGCTGGCCCCGCCGCCCCAGAAACCGAATTGACGCGGGAGGGGCTTGAGCAGACGCCGGCAGTTCTCGCACTTGCACCACATGCCGGAATAGTCGTGGGCCATCACGGGGAAGTAGTCGCCGTGCGCGCGTTCGAGGTTCTGTTTTTCGGCCAGATAGTCTTTGGCGTCCTGGACGAGGACGTTGAGGAGCGTGTCGCTGGTGAGGCAGAGCTGCTTGGGGTCCTCGCCGAAACCCGTGGCTTTGATGGCGTCCCACACCTGCGGCTGATCCTTGAGCCGCGTCTTGAACCATTCGCCGATGAGGGAGTGGTTGGTGTAATGGGCCTCGCAGCCGACGACCTTCATGCGCATCGCCCACAGGTTGATGTCGCGGAAGCCGCGAGGGCTGGCCACATGGTAGGGCTCGTCGGACTTGTCGGAACCGAGAAAGTTGAAGTAGTCGCGCATCGCCTGGGGGGTGTAGAAGCGGTAGTCGGTCCAGGGGCGCAGGCGCAGGTCGAGGTTGGTGCCGCACACGGGATCGAGGCGCGGGCAGACCTCGCCCAGATCGCCGGGCATGTACCAGCGCACGCCGCAGACCCGCTGCAGGAACTCGTCTACCGCGTACACGGAACCGATCTTCTTGCTCCACTCCGGCTTGCGCTGCCACTGCCAACTGAAACTGAACTCCGGCCACAGACCGTTGATGTCGTAGGAGATCATGCCGCGTTCGGGTTCGTCGCAGCCCATGAGCACGAGCATGTCGCCGTAGTTGCGGATGAGAAACTCCTGCTCGACGAGGTCGGAAGCCTTCAGTCCCAGCGCCTTTGTGAGCCGGCTCTCGCCGACAAGCGCCAGATGCATGTTGTAGGGAGGAATCTCGTCGTTCACGACGTCCATTTCCACGCCGGTCATCTTCTTCACGTAATGGCGAAGTTCGGCGGCGGCCACCTGCGCGGCGCGGGTGGGATCGGCGGCCAGCATGATCTTGGCCACCGCCTTCTGCCTGCTCACCAGAACGCAATGACCCTTGCCGGGGACTACCTGCTTTTCCACCCGCTGCTGCCCCACGTAGCCGGGCTTGCCGAAATGCTTCGACTCCCAGACGAAATTCACCGTCTCGCCGCCGGCGCGGCAGGAAGCCGCCACGACAAACGCCGACAAGATGATGCACATCGTCCCGATGTTCATGCGAATCCTCGCTTCGAAACGGTTGTCTGAGCGCTCCTCAGCGTTTAGCCAGTTCGGCGGACAGGTCGAGGTAGCGCTTGATGCCTTCGGGCGTCACGTTCCAGGGGATGTGGTTGCCGACGCACATGACGTAGCCGCCGGTCATGCGCGAGGTCTCGACCATGCCCTCGACCATGGCCCGAATCTCGTCGGGATTGTTGCGCGTCAGGATGCGGTTGTCGCCCTCGCCGGCCAGGAAGCAGTTCTCGTACTTGCGCGCGATGCGCTTGTAGTCGGTGTACGGCTCGCTGATGATGCCGCGGGCGCCGCAGGCCATGACGTCGTCGGCGAAGGCGTCCGCGCAGCCGTCGGCCATGAAGATCACGTGCTTGCCGGCGGCCTTGACGATGCCCCAGAACTCCTCGTATCGGGGGAAGATGTACTTGCGCATCCAGGCCGGCGAACAGACCGGCCCGCGGGAGGTCACGATGTCGTCGTGGCAGATGACGAAGTTCACGGGCAACCGCGCAAAGACGCGAAAGACGCGGCGATTGATCTCGGCGAACTCGTTCATGATGCGCTCGAAGCGCTCGTCGAGGCACGTCTCCAGGAAAAGCTCCCAGCCGAAGGTCAGAAGCGGCCACATGAACATGGTGTTGTAGAAGCCGACCGACGTCGCCCGGCCTTCGGGCGCTTTGTCGCCCCACTCGGCGGGGTACTTCTTGCGGTACAGGTCGTAGAGCTTCCCCTCGTCCGAGTAGTCGCGGGATTCGACGACGGGTATCTTCGTGAAATCGCCCTGCGCCAGAGGCGAGAACCTGAAGACGTCCTCGGCGGACTTGAACTGCCGGCCCCAGTCCCAATGGCCGGACTCGCCGTCGCCCCAGCGCACGCGGCGGCGGCCCTCGGCGTCGGCGCTGGAGCTCTGACCGGTGAGGCCCAGCCTGGGGCGCAGCTTCGGATCGTCCTTCTCGGGCACCGAGAGGCCCAGTTGCGGATACAGCTCCCTGAGTTTCAGACGGCACAGGCGGGGATGCTCGTAGTAGTCAATGCCCGTCAGATAGGTCTCGGCGTCCGGACAGGACCAGTGCTCCCAGTGCGGGATGCGCTTGGGGGCCAGACCCATGTAGGCCAGGTAGCGGTCGTCGTAAGCCATCTTGCAGCCTCTCAGATGGATTCTCCATTGGTCAGCTTGGTAATTGTAGGGGATAGATGACGCGCGGGCAAGGGCTACAATAGTCCTTGACAGGGCAAGCAGCAGGGGTAGAATGAGCGGCGGCATGATACGGCAGGAGCGCAAGAAGATCAGCCGCATGACTTAGAGCAAGAAGATACGGTGCATTCGAGATGACAGCGACCAGGAAACGGGTTCGAAAACCAAGCGGCTCGTCCCTCGTGGTCCGAGAAGCCGAACAGCGGTACTTAATTGCAGGAGCAGCGCCCTCAAAACCGGCGAACACCCAGAGGCGGATTCCGCTCTCCGCAAGTGAGAACGGGGAGCTGCGAAGAGCGCTCGAACGCAAGTATGAATCTCTGCTTGAGGAGCGTTTCGAGCTTCGGCGTCTTGTGACCTATGTCCCGAATAAGACATTGCCCGTATACAACTGGTTCAAGTATAAGGAGGGCTTCTCGCGGGAACTCGTTTCTCGTCTTTTGAACGAACTTGGGGTGGAGAAGAACCAAATCGTTCTGGACCCGTTCGCAGGTTGCGGGACGACGTTGTTGGCCTGCAAGGAATTCGAGTTTCCCGCCGTTGGGATTGACATATTGCCCATCGCGGTGTACGTGGCCGGCGTCAAACTCCAAGATTGGCCAGACCTTGATGCGCTTATCAAGTCCGTAAACCAATTGATGTCCGTTCCTCCGGGAAAAGCAGCGACGACCTTTCCGGACGTTCGCATCATCCATATCGCCTTCCCGAGACAAGTTCAGAACGACATTCTGTTCTACAAGGAACAGATTCAAAGGTTTCCGCCCCCCGTACGGGACTTCCTCATGCTGGGACTGTTAAGCATTCTGGAACAGGTCAGTTGCACCTCTAAAGACGGCCAGTTCCTACGGCTGGTGGAGAGAGAAATCCCGCCAGTTAAGGACGCCCTGCGCAAACAGCTTGCCACGATGATCAGCGACCTGTGCCAACAGCAGGCATCACTATTCAAGGCGGGAAAGGCAAAGGTCAAGATCATACAGGGCGATGCTCGCGAGTTGTGCCTGCCCAAGCGCTACTGGGGGAAGATTGGTGCCGTCATCACATCGCCGCCATACCTCAACCGATACGATTACTCGCGAACCTATTCCCTGGAACTGTGCACGATGTTCGTTGAGAGTTTCGCCGACTTGCGCAACATTCGTCACAGCCTTCTGCGCTCGCATATTGAGTCGCGGGAGCATCAGGGAAAAGAGATATCGCTGCCTGTTCTCGATGAGATACTGTACGCGCTCGCGCAGAAACCTCTGAACAACGAGCGGATTCCAATCATGATCAAGGGGTATTTCGAAGACATGAACCTTGTGATCCGGACTCTAAACAAGTACTTGGCCCCCGGGGGACAGATCGCGTTGGTCGTTGCCAACGCGCAGTTTGAGGGCGAGAGCGTTCCGACCGACCTCATGTTGTCCGAGCTTGCCGAGGCCCAGGGATTCAAGATCGAGCACATTCTTGTGACTCGGTACAAGGGCAATAGCTCGCAGCAGATGGCCAAGTACGGCCGGCGTCCCGTGCGCGAAACGATCGTGTTCTGGAGAAAAATCTAGTGGCGGCGCGGAGACAGAGCGAAAAACCAGCCGACAAAGTGCTCAGAACGGCTTTGGAGAAGGCGTACGCGGCCCGGTCAAAGCTTTTCTACACAAGGATACAGGAGGAAGGACTTGATGCCCTGCTGGCAAAGGTGGAGGCGGTCCGTGCCGGCAATCTGAAGTGGGAGCTTGACAAGTTTGGCGTTTCCGCCGCCGCCATGAAGCGAATTCAGGCTCTGAACATCCCTGCACATCAAGTGTTCTGCCATCCTCAGATTCTCCAGCAGACCCCCGCGCTTCTGCGCTACTATAGGAATCTGGCGGCGCTCTCACATAAAGGTCTCTCGCAACTTCGCGAAGCAAACACGGGGAATCGCGAGCAACGATGGTTGTGCCTGGCAAGACCGCTTAATGGAATCTTGAGCAAGATCGTGGAGGATTTGCCGTCGTTCTCCGTAGTGGCCGCTCGCGATGTTATGCTCGCGGAAATCGGAACGGAAGTTCAGGGAACGTGGGTAAATCTGATCGGCAGCGGCGCCGCAGCGAACGTCCGGAAAATGATTCAGGACTTCGCCGTGCGGCACGCACTGTGTAAGGCCGTCGAGGAGAGCGCCGTTCGCGTCGGCAGCAAGAAACGACGGCAGAAGGCTTTGGTGCTCGTCAACGGTTGGCGCATCGTGTTTGCGGCTGAACCGGACGTTGGTATCCACGACGCCTCCGGCACGCTGAAATGCGCCATTGAGATCAAAGGCAGCATGGATCGAGCGGGGGCGCAAACGCGGTACGGAGAGGCCAAGAAATCGTTCCAGAAAGCACTGAGAGAGAACCCGCGATGCGAAACCATCTACCTGGCCAGCGTTTTCACAGAAGCTGTGTTGAATCAGATCCGCGATGACGGGCAGGTCAGGAAGACGTACAACCTTATTGACATTCTAGACGACCCAAAGCAGCAAGAAGTGTTCCTGAACGAAATCTTCAGATTCATCATTCGCCTCGAGTATTGACCCCCACCGAAGGTCTGCGGGCAGAACTCAACGTCTCTCGACTTCCATCTTTTCCACCACATTAGGCATCTCGGCCAAACTCGTTATCCTCACAATGTGATCGTCCGTCGAGGCGTTTCCGTGGCGGTCCAGCCACACGCCGTGAAAGCCGGCGTTGCGGCTGCCCAACGCGTCGGTGTGAAGGCGGTCGCCGACGTAGACGCATTGGTCAGGGCGTTGGCCGGCGGCGCGAGAGGCGTGGAGGAAAATCCCGGGCTGCGGCTTCGTAACGCCGACGGCGCCGGAAATCGCCACAACGGAGAAGTACGCCGTGATGCCGGTGTTCTCCATCTTCCGGCGCTGCTGGGTCGTGTCGCCGTTGCTGATGACGCCGAGGGGGCGATGCCGCAGGGCGTCGAGACAACCGAGGGCGTCGGGGTAGAGGGACCAGTTGGCCTCGTATTCCTTCAGGTACACCTGAAATATCCGGTCGGCGTCCGCGTCGTTGAGGCGTCGGCCGACAAGGCCGAACAGCTCCTTCATCCGTTCGCGGCGCTGGCCCTGAAAGGACAGTTCGCCGGCCCAGTGGCGTTCGACGTGCTTCTCGGCAAGATCGCGCCACAGCGAGACAAAGTCCTCCTCGGACTGCGGGAACAGGTCCGCGTGAGCCTTGCGAAAGGCGACGCAGGCCGCGCGCGCCGCGCGATCCTCGTCGAGCAACGTCCCGTCCAGATCGAAGAATACCATCATGAGCAGCGCCCTCCGCAGGCTTCCGCCTCCTCTTTGGCTATGCGCGTCCATTCCCACATGCGTTTGGGCTGGTGGCGGCAGGTGTGGGTGTCCTTGAGGACCATCTCGACCACGCAGCCCTTCGTCGCCTGAAGAAACTCCCGAGTAAGTTTTCGGACGGAGTCGGGGTCCCAGGCCTCGCCGGCGACGATGGCGGGGTTGGGTTTCCAGGAGAAGATGTAGCGGTTGCCGAGGCTCTCGGCGCTCTTGCGCACGTCGGCCCAGGGGCTGATGGAGATGCGGCGCAGGTTCGGGATCGTCTTGAGGATGTCGAGCTTGTGGTGAAGCGGCTCGCAGCAACCGTAACTGGAAAGGCCGAAACGCGAGAGAAATCTGTGCTCGTACTGCAACGTAAATTCCTCGTGCATGGCCGGCGAGACCTCGGAGAAGATCTGCGTGGTGGCGAAGGCCCAGAGGTCCTGCGAGCGCACGCGCACGCCGTCGAAGCCGGACTGCGGAAGCTGGCGGGTGTAGCCTGTGCCGCCGGAGCCGGTGTAGTGGTTGCGGTTGTTGAGCGTGACGACGCCGGAGGCGATCATGGCCTCGTGGCGCATGACCATGCACCGGTGCATCTTCTCCATGACCTGATGCACCCACTGCGGCCTGTCCACCAGGTCCCAGAACATCTGGTCGAGGCCGCGCCACTGCGCGAACATGTCCATGATGGCGTAACCGTTGTAAGCCTGGCCGCGCCTCTCGACGGTGAGGATGCCGCCGAACAGGTCGTTCAGAAAATCGAAGTTCCGATCGGTGGCCTCGCGGTCCACGGTGATTTCGGGGAGACGTATCTTCTCGATGTCGGCCTCGGTCTTGAGAACGGGATCGAAGTGGTGCGCGCCGGTGGCCAGGCCGGGCATGGTCCGCTGGGTCTGCAAGCCCCAGCCGCTGTCCCTCACAACGGCGCCGCACGAGATGACGGCCTCCGTGACGTTGTCGTCCCAGGGCATGTGGTCGCGGTAGTAGATGCGGCGGCGCAGGTCGGTCTCCAGGCTGCGGGCGGCGCGGTCGGCGGTCTTGAGTTCGGAATCGGGCAGCATCTCCCGCCACGAACCTTCGGGGAAGATGAGCACCATGGGCCGGACGGGCTGCAGATCGTTGTGGCGCCGCCACAACTCGACGCGTTCGCGCTGGACGGGTAGATGGGCGATCTCGGCGACCTTCTTGGCCAGGTCGCGCAGTATCGTCCGTTCTTCGGGGGTCATCACCTTGATCGTCTCCTTTGCTCTACGAAAAGCGCACGAGGCGGGGGCCGTTCGTGCGCGAATAGTCAGCGATGTCCGATCATTTCAGGGGCGGCTCGAAGACGTCGAAGGCATCCAGCACGACGGGGCCGTCGCCCTTGGGGACGAGCACGAGGGTGTGCGGCCCATTGGGCAGATCCCAAATGAGCGTCTGGCGGAACCGGGCCTTGTCGCCTTTGAAATCCGCCCTGCCCTCGGCGCCACGGAAAACTTCAAACGTAAACTTGTCGCCTGCGCGGTTGTACTGGGCGTCGCGCCAGTAGTCAGGTTCGACCGTGATCTGGCCGGACTTGCTTGTGAAGGGCTTCATGGCGTTGCCGACGCCGTCGTTGCCGGTGACGCTGCCGACCAACTCGTAATCGCCCTGGTCGCTCCTCATCGTAAGGGTCCACTTCTGCGGGACGATGTTGGCGCCGAGCGCGACGCGGTGCGGGGCGCGGTCGCGGGGCGGATTGGGCGGCTTGAGGGCGTTCTTGGGGTCGGGCTGGATGTAACCGGCGTAGAAGACGGGGGCCTGGGCGGCAGGCGCGCCGTCAACGGACACCTCGACGCTGCCGCCGTCGGGTGACTTCCAGCCGATCAGGTCAATGCGACTGCCCGTGAAGGCGACCGTAACCGAACCGCCCGCCGCGCCGCCGGCCAGGACGCAATCGCCGCGTTTCCATTCGCCGTCGGTGCGGACGGCCTCGGACTCGGCCTCGATGCGCCGTTCGCGCGAACGCGGGTCGTAGGCAAATTTCCCGGGCCGGTTGAAGTGGCGCGCGATGTTCATGTTCGTCACCTTCGCGGCGTAACGGGTCTGATGCACGCTGTCGGCGAGCAGGGCCTCGATGTCCACCTTGTGGGCGACCATGTAGTCCGTCATCTCCAGGCGGTTCTCGACGAACTCGACGCCGTACTTGGCGCACATGGCGCGCATGGCGGGGGGGTCCTGGTGGCTGTTGGGGACGTCGGGCTGGCCCCAGAGCTTGGCGTGGGGCTTGCACCAGTGGAGCGTGGGCACGATGATGTCGGCCGTCGTGTGCCGGCGCACTTCCTGGATAATGGTCTCGAGGTCTTCGGTCTTGCCGAAGTTGTAGAGCAACACCACGTCGGGCTGGTCGGGGACGACAAGGTGGCGCGCCCAGCCCGCAGCGAAGCGGTAGGAGGTCGAGTTGCCGGCCATCTTCTTGTAG
This sequence comes from uncultured Planctomycetota bacterium, assembly GCA_964409935.1. Taxonomy (GTDB): domain Bacteria; phylum Planctomycetota; class Brocadiia; order JAADGH01; family CAYPFP01; genus CAYPFP01. Next base: position 14,395 of record CAYPFP010000041.1, read on the forward strand.
ACGACCCTGGGCATGTTCGGGAAGCGCGCGCGGAGCATCTCGACCAGGACCGAGCCGTCGCCCAGACCGTTGGTGAAGCTCGATCCGATCGCCCAGATCAGCAGGGGGCGGTCGGGGTCCAGGCCCTTCTCCAGTTTCTCAACCGTGAGCGCCATGTTCGCCCCGTCGCCGGGACGCGGCGGCGCCTCATACTCCGGAACGCCTTCGGGCGGGACAACGGCCGGCTTGTCCGCCGCGCCCGCGACGGCGCTCAACGCAAATACGACGACGAGCCCCAGCGCCAAGTCATACATATTCATTTCAGGTCCTCCCTCCCTATCATGCGCGCTCAACATTCGTCCGTTGCCGTTGCATCCTAAACCGTCGGGCGCGGCGGGCAGTCCAGTTCCAGGAGCGGGTCTCCGTGCTCCTTCATCTGCGCGATGAGGCGGTCATACATCTCGCCGGCCGCCGACTGTATTTCGTTCTGCGTATAGGTCGGGCGCGGGTCGCGGGCCGCCCACAGGTCCTTCTTCCATATATTCTTCTTGCCGCTTTCCACAGCGGCCCGGTGCCGGGCGCGCCACGGTACAAGCAGGTCCACCAGCTCAAGCGAATCGTACACCATGTCGAACAACTGGAAACGCCGGAGCAGCGGGAACCAGGTCAGCTTCCAGCGCTCCGTCCGCAGGGCGCGCTGGGTGTGGCGCATAGGCTCGCCGGGTTGTTCGGGGCTGTAGAACTCGCAGAGGACCTCTTCGCGCACCCGAGCCTTCTCGCCGCGAAAGACCGGCGCAAGGCTGTGGCCGTAGCGGGCCGAGGCGGGGCGCGGCACGCCCGTCAACTCGCAGAGCGTCGGGAACAGGTCCACGTGGTGCGACATCGCGGCGGAACGCCCGCCCGCCGAGATGCCCGGCCCGCAGAAGATGAGCGGCGACGCGATGCTGTGGTCGTACATGTTCTCCTTGCCCAACAGGCCGTGGCTGCCGATGGCAAGGCCCTGGTCGCCGGTGAAGACGATGATCGTGTTTTGAAGCTGCCCCTGGGCCGTCAACGCCCCGAGAAGACGCCCGATGTGGAAGTCCATGTGGCTGATGATCCCGTAGTAGCGGGCGCGGTAACGGCGCATGGCGTCGTGGTCGCGGGGCCAGTTCTCAAGAAGCTCGTCGCGGATGATCATGTCGCCGTTGTCGAAGGGATGCTCCGGCATGAAGTTGGGCAGGAGCGGCATGCGGGCCGCGTCGTACATGGAGGCGAAAGGCTCAGGGGCGTCGTGCGGATCGTGGGGGGCGGTGTAGGCCAGATAGCAGAGCCAGGGGCGGTCCGAAGGCGCCTCCGCGAGCAGGCCCAGCGCGGCGTCGGTGAATATCTCCGTACTGTGGCCCGCGATCTCCCCCTGCGGCCCGCGAAAGCGCATGTGGTGGCCGTGGATGCGGTAGTCGTTGAGGTTGTCCAGGTAGCACACGCACGCGGTCCTCTCATATCCCTTGTCGCGCGGATGGCCGTCGTTGTGCCACTTGCCGACGTGGAGCGTGTGATAGCCGGCGTCGCGGAAGGCGCGCGGCAACAGCGTAAGTTCGGGGTTGATGGGCATGCCGAACCAGGGGACGCGGTTGGCGAACGAGGTGCAACCGGTGAGGATCTCGGCGCGCGCGGGGGTGCAGATCGGCGTCGTGCAGAAATTCCGGTAGAACGCAAAGCCGTTACCGGCCAGGCGATCGAGGTTCGGCGTATGGATGAGCGGATTGCCCAGCGCGCCGATGGTGTCGAAGCGCTGGTCGTCGCTGAGGATGAAAAGAACGTTCGGCCGCCGGGCCGTCGAAGCCGCCATCTGTCTGTCTCCTTGCGTCGTCACCAGGCGCCCACGCGCGCCAGGATCGGGTTGTAGTGTTTCAGCATGTTCTCCCGAAGGACGCCCAACAGTCTTGCAGCCGTCGCGTGATAGGCCGGCTCTGCCGCGACGTTGCGGCATTCGCCCGGGTCCTTGCGGTGGTCGTAGAGCACCGCCTGCCCGTCGTGGGGATAGTAGCAGAAGCGATGCGATTCGTCATAGACGCAGTAGTTGACGCTTTGGGGCACGCCGTCGGCGCAGTAGACGAAGGCGAAATGCTCCTTGCCGTCCTGGATGACGGAGCGGATGTCCCTGCCGTGCAGGTGGTCCGGCGCCCGAACGCCGGCAAGACCGGCCAGCGTCGGGAGCACGTCGCAGTTGCTCATAGGGACATCCACGCGGCGGGGCAAGGGAGAACCCGCCTGCGGGTCGCGCGGCGCGCGCAGGATGAAAGGCACGTGAACGAGCGAATCGGAAGCGCAGAACCCCTTGTACAAGAGACCGTGGTCGCCGAGGAAATCGCCGTGGTCGCTCGTGAAGGCGATGATGGTGTCGTCCCACAGACCCAGGCGTTTCAGGGCCTCGACGATGCGGCCGACGGCGCGGTCAATCAGGTGCACCATGGCGTAGGTGTAGCGGATGGCGGCCTCGCGCTGCCCCTGGGTGATGGGGCATTTCTCAAGCTGCACGAGATGGCGCTCCGGCGAATTCCTCATGCCCTCGCCTTCAGGGTCAACGGACGGCTTGAAGGGGACGCCCTCAAAGTCCGCTGCGAGATCGGCCGGCGGAACGAAGGGATGATGCGGGTCGGGGAATCCGACAAAGAGCAGGAACGGCTTCGCGTCGCTGGTACGACGCGCCGCGTCGCTGGTACGACGCGCCGCGTCGCTTCCGCGATTATCGAGGTATTGACAGACTCGATTCGCGAGCCACATCGAGTTGTGCAGTTCCGACGGCAGTGGCGAAGGGTACAGGTCCTTCTGTTCGGGCACGGGCAGTTTGCGATCCTTGGCGGCCTCGACCAGACGCCGGTGGACATCGGGATGCTCGCGCTTGAGCCAGAGGGCGTAGTGACCGGTGTGGCAGGGCTGCTCGCCGTGGCCCATCGTCATCTCGACGTGGCGAAAGCCGTAATAGGGACCGTGCCAGTCGTCGAACTCGCCCTTCTGCCAGTTGGCCCAGCCTTCGGGATAGTGCAGTTCAAGGGGGGCGATGTAGGGCGTGAGGTGGAGCTTGCCGAACATCGCGGTGTCGTATCCCGCCGCGGCGAAAACATCGGCCAGCGTGGGCGGCTCGTGGACCAGGCCGTCACCGGGCAGCCCGCGACGCGGGATCTTCACGCGGCCTTCCACCTTGAGATACTCTCTCCGATTCAGCGGCACGCCGTTCGTCCACACGTTGTGGCCCGGAGGATAAAGGCCCGTCATCAGGCTGGCGCGCGAGGGTGAACACACCGGGTTAGAGGTGATGTGCCGCGTGAACAGCGTGCCCTCGGCGGCCAGGGCGTCGAGGTTCGGCGTGCGGGCGAAAGGATTTCCCGCACAGCCCGTACTGTCATAGCGCTGTTGGTCGGCGTGAAGAAGTATGACGTTCTTGCCTGCCATGAGTCGTCTCCGCGATCACCGCACGGCGCCGCCGTTGGACCGCGAACATTATAACAAACTCTTGCTCCCGATTTGCCTACTGCCTACAATCATCGGTTCCTATATTCCGACGGAAAACCCCAACCGTGGAGAACAGATGAGCGGACGCAGTTTCGATCTTTCAGCAATCCTTCGGCCCTTCGCCGGGCGGATCCATGTCGGACCCGTCGTGACCCGGCGCGGGGCGTTGTCGGAGGCCGTTCGGGTGTTTCGCGAGGTCCTGCCGCCGGGGGCGTGGCTGGTCGCCGCCGACGGCAACACCGAGAGGGTCGCCGGCGCCAAGGTCGCGCGCGACTTGCAGGCCGCCGGACTCGACGCCGAACGCGTGATCCTCGAACCGCAACACGCCGGACAACCCCTGGTCGCCGACGAAGGCAAAGTGGCCGAGATGGCCGAGCGCATCAAGACGCATCCGCGCACGGCGAGGGCCGTCATCTCGGTCGGCGCGGGTACAGTCACCGACATCGTGAAGCGGGCCACGTTTCTGTGTGGGGTTCCCTACGCCGCTGTGGCGACGGCGCCCTCGATGAACGGGTACACGTCGCCCATCGCCGCCATCCTCGCCGAAGGCGTGAAGGCCGTGCACGAGGGACACGTCCCCCGCGCCGTCGTTGCCGACCTGGACGTCCTCGCGCAGGCCCCGTCGCGCATGATCGCGTCGGGGTACGGCGACCTGCTCGCCAAACCCATCAGCAACGCGGATTGGCTGCTGGGGCACGAGATCACCGGTTCGTTCTACTCTCCGGACGTCATCCGTCTGGTGGAGGCGGGGTATGGGTTTCTGAGCGGCATCGCCCCGAATCTGCCCTCGCGCGACGGCGACGCCATCGGCGGCCTGACCGCCTCGCTTCTCATTTCCGGTTACGCCATGGCCGTTGCGGGCACGTCGGCGGCGGCCAGCGGCGGCGAACACCTTGTCAGCCACTACCTGGACATGACCCATTATGCCTTCGGCGAGCCGAACGACCTGCACGGCTGTCAGGTCGGCGTGGGGACCATCGTGGCGGCGGCGTTGTACGAGCGCCTCATGGCCTTCGACATGGACGCCCTGGACGTGGAGGCGCGCGTGAGACGGCTGCTCCCGTGGGCCGAGTACGAGCAGGACATCCGCCGGCGTTTCCGCAGCCTGGCCGACTCTATCCTGCCCGAAGCCCGCGAGACGTACCCCACGCCCGATGCGCATCGCAAGAAGCTTCTTGACATCAAGCGGCGTTGGCCGGAGTTAAGGACAAAACTCCAGCCCAGCCTGCGTCCGGCGACCCTCATCCGCGCCGACTTGGAGGCCGTCGGCTGCCCCACGACGTTCCGCAACATCGGCGCGACCGCCGAACGCGCCCGCCGCTCCGTCGTGGACGCCAAGGACATCCGCTCCCGTTACACCATCCTGCATCTGCTCTGGGACTTGGGCGTTCTGCACGAGTGGGCCGATGCTGTTCTGCCAGGCGTGCTATAGGAACAGTATCCGCGATGGCCGCCGCCTGAGGAGAGGAAATCAAAGCGGGCATGAGAACTCCAAGTTGGGTAGTATGGTGGTTCCTTGTCCTATTCCAAGCCGGTCTCCCGGCCCGCCGCGGCAGAGGCGGGACCGGCGGAGAATATCGCGCGTTGACAAGGGAATGAATTCCGGCTATAGTCCACACACCGCAGGCTTGTTCAGGAAGCGTCTCGTCACGACAACGGTTGGGCACGATGAACTGGAATAGCGCCGTCGAATGGTTCCACCAGGCGCTGGCAGCGGCGCAGAAGGACGTGCTGTTCAGCATCGTGGTGTTGTTTGCGATGTCCGCGTTCATCGTGGGGATCGTGCAGAAGCTGCGGCAGTCGGCCATCATCGGGTACCTGATCACGGGCTTCCTGATCGGCCCCCACTTTCTAGGCCTCGTCGGCGACATGAAGGTGATTGAGATCCTCGCCGAACTGGGCGTGATCCTGTTGATGTTCACGCTGGGGATCGAGTTCTCGATCAAGAGGCTCCTGAAGATCCGCACCATCGCCCTGGGAGGCGGCGGGCTGCAGGTGCTGCTGACCATCGCGGCCGTGATGGGGCTGGCGCACCTCATGGCCTGGTCGCCGTTCAAGGGCTTTTTCCTCGGCTGCATCGTGGCGATGAGCAGTTCGGCCATCGTCCTCAAACTCCTGACCGACCGCGGGGAGATGGACGCCCCCTACGCCAAGATCTCCCTGGGTATCCTGATCTTCCAGGACCTCTGCGTCGTGCCGATCATGATACTGCTGCCGGCCGTCGGAGGGCACGGCAGCATCCTTGTGCCGCTGCTCGTGGCGCTCCTGAAGGCCGCCATATTCCTGGTCGCGGCGGTGCTGCTGGCGGAGATCGTCCTGCCCCGCCTCCTCTACTACGTGGCCAGCACCAAGAGCAAGGAACTCTTCCTCATCACGGTCATCACCCTGTGCCTCGGCACGGCGTATGTAACGAGCCTCTTTGGCCTTTCGCTGGCGCTTGGGGCGTTTCTGGCGGGCCTGCTCCTGGCGGATTCCGAATACAGCCACGAGATATTCTCGGACGTGCTGCCTTTCAAGGACAGCTTCCTGTGCATTTTCTTCATCTCGGTGGGCATCCTGCTCGACCCGAACTTCGTGCGCGAGAACCTCACGACCATCGCCATCGTCGTGGGGATCATCCTGGTGGGCAAGATCGTCATCATCACGTTCGTCGTGATGCTCTTCCGCCATTCGCTGAGGACGGCCCTGCTGGTCTCGCTGGCCCTGGCCCAGATCGGCGAGTTCTCGTTCGTGCTGGTGAAAATGGGCGTGGACAGCAAGCTGGTCAGCGACTTCCTGTACCAGATTACCCTGGCCAGCGCCATCGCGACGATGATCCTGACGCCGGCGGTGATGATCGGCGGCTACTGGCTCTGCAACTACCTGGCGCGCATAGGCCGGCTTGAAAGCCTGTTCGAGACGGAGGCCGATTCGCGGCTGAAGGAGGCCGGCAAGCTCCTCTCCGACCATGTCATTGTGTGCGGATGCGGACCCATCGGCCGGAATCTCACGCGGTCGCTGCGGGCCTGCAACATACGTTACCTGGCCCTGGAGCTGAACCCCGCGACCGTTCAGGAACTGGGCGGCGGCGACGCGCCGGTCTTCTACGGCGACGCGTCGAGCGCCACGATCCTCAAGATGGCCGGCGTGGAAAGGGCGCGGGCCGTGGCCGTGACCATTCCCGATCCCGTGGCCGCGCGGACGATCGTGCGGCGCGTGCGCGCGCTGAACCCCCGCGCCCCCATCATCGCCCGCGCCAAATTCGTTCGCGACGTGCAGGACCTCAAGGCCCTCGGAGCGCACGAGGTCATCCATGAGGAATTCGAGGCGAGCCTGGAGATCATCGTACGGGCATTGCGGCAGTTGGGAACGCCCGCAGAGACCGTGAACCGGACCGTCGAGGAGCTGCGACGAGAAGGCGACAGACGCGACGCATGATCCGCTGCGCGCAGGGACGGCGGCCGTGTCCTTCCACGCGCTGCGGATCGCGCATTTAAAAAAAGGCGGGCCGCGTTGGGGGGAACGCGACCCGCTACAGGGGGTCAACTTGGCCCGGCGCCGGAGTGCTCCGACGCCGTGGGGCAAAACCAAAGCCGACCCCGCAAGGAGCATCACCCCTGAGCGCCTGCAGAACAGGCCTCAGGCACACGGACGACGGTCTGGGGGGAAACCATCGCCGCATGGCAGAGTGACGCCCCGGAATTCCTGCTGCAAGGAGAGCGGTGCTTGACCGCCACGGAAGACCACTTGGTGCCCCTCCCAATTCCTGCTGTCCGTGCGTGCTCGCCCTCGGTAAGGCAGAACGTAAACCATCATGCTATGAGTGCCCCCTACTCCGCGCAAGCGCGATTACTATGTATATAATATGATCATGTAATGTATGCGCAATCCTGCGGCTGTTATCGCCTTATATTCCACAGGTTACGACACTTCTCCACCTCGGCCTTGATCTCCTCGGATGGGCCGCTCACATCGGGCTTAAGCGCCCCTCCCGACAACACCGAGAGGCTCAGGGCGGCCGCGTTCCTTGTTTGGGCGTCTGTGTCGGTGGCGGCTTCCAGGAGGGCGGGGATAGCGCCCCGGTCGCCAATCCGCCCCAGCGTCCACGCGGCAACGGCTCGCACGTCCTGGTCGGCGTCCTTCAGGAGGGGGAGAACGGCTTGAGCCGCGTCCTTCGCGGCGATGGCGCCAAGCAGCCAGACACTGTAGTGCCGCACGTGCGCGGCGGGGTCCTTCAACGCCTGAAGGAGAACGGGCAGGGCTTCCTGCCCCGCCTCCCGAAGGGCGTGAAAGGCCTTCATCTGCGCCAGCTCCCCGCCGCTGCGCACGCCTTCCAGGAGTTTTTCGTACGAGGAGTCAACCTGGACGGATTTGGGGACGTACAGTTCGTCGGCAACCACCTGGTTGCCGCCTTGTCTGCGCGCGAAGTCCAGGCAGACCTGGGCCTCGCGCAGGAGACTGGAGGCATCGGGGGTGCGCTTGGGGGAGTAGCCGGCGATGCCGACGCTCACGGTCACGTTGGCCGTGGCGCTCTTCTGGCGGAAAGGGAAGACCTCGGAACGGCCGCGAATGCGCTCCGCGCACACCAGGGCGTCCGTGGGCGTGGTAAAAGGCAGGAGGACCACGAACTCGGCCGACGCAGACCCCTGCCCCCTGTATCGAGCCACCAGGTCCGTCAGCCGAAGCGATTTCTCGGCAATGAGCGCCACCTGCCGCAGCACGGTCTGCACAAAGGCCGGATCGTACTGGGACCACAGCTTCTCGAGATTGTCCACGCCGATCAGGAGGCAGGACAGCGGCATGGGGTAGCGCGACGCCTTCGTGTGCTCCTCGTTCAGGCGCTTCTCAAAGAGCCAGTAGCTGCATGCGCCCGTGTCCATATCAACGGCAGAATAGGTCAGCAGTTTCTTCACGTACCCCTTGACGGCCAGGATCGTCTCGATCCTGGCGAGGGATTCCTCCACGTGAATGGGGGCGCTGAGGCAGTCCGCGGCCCCTGCCCTCAGGATCGCAGTCCGCACCGCAAAGGGGTCGGACACACCCGTCGGCAAGACGGCGAGGATGTCCGGTTTGTTCCAGCCGGCCAGTTGCCGCACCATGTCCGCGCCGCGAGCGAGGTCGGCGGGAAGCTCCAAAACGACCATATCCGCCGACGCGGCAAGGCTCGGAACAAACTCCTGGGCAGGGGCGTAAAGCACCTCATGCCCCGCCTTTCGCAGGCAAGGGGCCAGAAGTTTCTCCATTTCTCTGCGCGATTCGGCGATCAGTATCGTGGGCATCTTCCAGACTCCGTTGCTGTGGGTCCGATACGGTGTTCTGCTTGGGCTTTTCTAGCATAGTTGGGTGTCGCGCGCAAGACCGAAAGCAAAGGTTCGCGGGCAGGGCCGGCGGGGGCCAAAACGTTTGACTTTGCGGGGGCGCTCGGCTATAGTTCAAGTTTTGGGATTTTCGGCAACGGCGTGCGACGCGAGGTCGGCCTTGGCACAGGATGATCCACGTTTCGGCAAGTACAAACTGCTGGCTCGTTTGGCCCAGGAGCCGACGGCCGAGGTCTTCAAGGCCCTCAACACCGAGTCGGGCCAGGTTGTCGTGCTGCGTCTGGTCCATTCCACCGTCTCGACCCACCCCCATATCGCGCGCCTGTTCGAGGGCCGCGATCAACTGGAGCGGTTCCAGATAGACCATCCGAACCTGCTCTCGGTCGTGGACTTCGGCGAGGCGGGGCAGCGGCGGTTCTACTGCGTTGAGTACCTGGAAGGCATGAGCCTGGCCCGGCGGATGAAGGACGGCAAGATCCCCGTCGAAGAGGCGATAGACATCCTCCGGCAGTTGACCGAAGGGGTGCGCGCGCTGCACCAGAGGCGCATCTACCACGGCGACCTGAAGCCGGCCAACGTCATCCTGACCAAGGACCGGCGGGGACGTCTTCTGGTGAAGCTGTCGGTCGTGGACCTCAGCGTGCTGAGCGCCGAAGGGATGGTCTCCATCTTCGGCGAGCTGGTGGGCACGCCCAAGTACCTGGCGCCCGAGGTCATCGCGGGGGAGAGGCCCGGCGTGCAGTCCGACGTCTTCTCTCTGGGAATCATCGCCTACGAGATGCTCGCGGGCCGGCCGCCCTTCCATTCCGATACCTTGCTCGGCTATCTGCACAAGAACGTGCACGAGCAGGAGAAACCGCTGCGCGAAGTGGACTCCAAAATCCCGATGGACTTCGGCCTGATCGTCCACAAGATGATGGCGAAGTCGCCGCAGGGACGGTACCGCTCCTGTCAGAACCTGCTCGACGACCTGGACCGCGTGGAGCGAAGCGTGCTGGGCGGGTACATCGCGCGGCTGGAGCCGGGGACCGACTCCGCATTTGCCGCAAGTCCAACGCCGTCGGCGGCGGCCCGGGCGGAGGCATTGTCCAAGCGCAAGGTCGCGGCGGTGGCCATCGGCGTCGCGGGCGTGGGGATACTTGTGCTGGCGACCGTGAGCCTGGCCGTCAAGCTGTTCCGATATGAGAAAGAACGGACCGCTCCGGCCGCCGAGGCGGCCCAGGCCGAGCGCCTTGAGAAAGGCGCGCGCGACCGCCTGGATCGGGCAAGCGCGGCGGAGTCCAAAGGCGACCGCAAGGCGGCGCGCAAGGAATACGAAACGGTCATCACCCGGTACCCCAACACCAACGCCGCCCAGGAGGCGCAGGCCAAACTGGCCGAACTGGAGAAGAAAACAGCCGCCGCCGCTCCGCCCACAAGGCCCGCCGCGGCGCCCGCCTCGCCGGCGCTTCAGGCCGCCTACGACGCCGTCAACGCGGAGGCCAAGCGCCTTGTCACGCGCAACGTCTATGACCTGGCCTATAAGAAGTACGCCGCCTTTGCCGAGGCCCACGACGGCACGCCGGAAGCCGAACTGTCCAAGGAGCAACTCCCCGCGGTCCTCTTCGCATGGGCCGACACCCTCGCGCGCGGCGGGCAGGAGGAGCAGGCGCTGGCCAAGCACGTCGAGATTCAGGAGCGGTTTAAGGACACCGAGTGGGCCGAACGCGCCAAGCGCGCCGTGCCGAGCGTGGCCCTTCAGCACGCCCGCCGCCTGGAGAGGAACCAAGACTACGAAGGCGCCTTGAAGACCTATCTGAACCTGGCCGAAAATTACGGCGACACCGATTCCGGGCAGGTCGCCGGGTCGAGGATCCCCGACGCCATGTTCTCGGCCGCGCGCAAGTCCCTCGACAAGGACGATGTGGACAAGGCCGTCGGAATGCTCAAGGCGCTGAACGAGAAGTACCCTAAGACGCCAAGCGGGGAGGCGGCCGCAAAACTCCTACCGACCGCGCTGCTACGGCGCGCCCAACTTCTGATCGGCGCCGGCAAGACCGCCGAGGGCGAGGCCGCCCTGCGCGAGGTCGTCGAGCAGCACCCCGCCGCCGAGGCGGCGGCCAGCGCGCGCTCCCTGCTTGCCGAGGCACTGGCGGCCAGAACGCCGCCAACGCCTCCGCCCCCCCCCGCCGAACCCCCCGCCAAACCCAACCCCGAGGAGATGCTGAAGGCTGCCGCGGATCTCATGTCGCAGGGGAAGAACGACGAGGCGTTCACGCGGCTGGAGAAGATCGCCAAGGATTTCGCCGACACGCCCTGGGCGGCGCAGGCCAGGAACATCATGGCCAAGGCCATGTTCGACGAAGCCGTGCGCCTGAAGGCCAAGGGGCGCGAGGCCGAGGCGGCGGAGGTCCTCAAAGAGATGGGTCTGCAATTCCCCGACAGCGAGTGGACCCGGAAAGCGGCGACGATGAAGGCGCCGGTGGCCGAACACCCCGAAGGCATGGTCCTGATCGAGGCGGGGACCTTCCTCATGGGGTCCGACGAGAACGACCTGCGCGCCCTCATAGCCGCCGGCGCGGAGGCCGATGCACGGGCCGTCACGGACGCTGCGGCCTGCGAAATGCCGAGACGCGAAATGAACCTCGGCGCGTTCTGCATTGATCGAAACGAGGTGACGAACGCGCAGTACCTGAAATTCGTCGAGGAGACGAAACGGCCCCCGCCGACCCACTGGGTGCGCGGCAAACCGCTGCCGGGCAAGGAAAACGATCCGGTCGTGTACGTGACGTTCGACGACGCCGAGGCCTACGCCAAATGGGCGGGCAAGCGCCTGCCCACCGAGGCGGAATGGGAAAGGGCCGCGCGGGGCGTGGACGGACGCCCGTATCCGTGGGGCCGCAAGTTCGAGGGGATCTATGCCAATTTCCTGAATGCCGCGCACCGCGCCACCATGCCCGTAGGAAGTTTCCCGAAGGGCGTCAGCCCGTCGGGCTGCCTCGACATGATCGGCAACGTCGCCGAATGGACGGCTAGCTGGTTTGAGCCGTATCCCGGCAACACCGTGCCGCAGCCTGAATACGGCCAGACGCACCGCGTGGTGCGGGGCGGTGCCTGGAACGACACGCTTTCGGTGTACGGCCGATGCGCCTCGCGACGGCCGATGTCGCCGGCCACCAAGAACCGTTTCATCGGTTTCCGGTGCGCCAAAGACGCTAAGTGAGCAGGTCCGCGCCCTCTTCCCTGGATGTGTTCCTTCGGCGCAATCCTGCAGTCGCGGGAGGATGGAGTTTCCTTTACTGAGAGGCATTTCATGTTACGAAAGCAATGCGATGTCCTGGTCGTCGGTTCCGGCGGGGCGGGTTTGCGGGCGGCGTTGGCGGCGCGCGCGACCGGTGCAAGCGTCCTCGTCGTCACCAAGGGCACGGCCGGCAAGGCCGGCACGACCGTCAGCGCCGCCTCCGACTGGATGGCCTTCGGCGCGGCCTTCGGACACGCCGATCCGCGCGACAACCCCAAGCAACACTGGATGGATATCGTGGCGCGCGGGGGGCTGGTGTGTGACCCCGCCCTGGCCCGCCAGATCGCCTTCGAAGCGCCCGAACGCCTTCTGGAGCTGGAAAAATGGGGCGCCGCCTTCGACAAGCAAGGCAAAAAATTCGTCCAAATCCTCTCCGACGGCGCCACGTACCCGCGCGCCTGCGGCAAAGGCGCGGACACCGGACCCGTGATCGTGCAGACCCTGTTGGCCGAGTGCCGGAAGGCCGACGTGGAGTTCCTGGAAAATACGATGCTCGTGGACCTTGTCACGGGCGGCACGCGCGAGCGGCGGCGCGTGATCGGCGCCTGGGGCTTCGGGATGAAGACCTTCGACCCCGTAAGCATCGAGGCGCGCGCCGTCGTGATCGCCACCGGCGGGGCGGGCCAGGTTTACGCCCTCAACGCCTTCCCGCCGCACATGACGGGCGACGGCGTGGCCATGGCGCTGCGCGCCGGCGCCGAGGCGGCCAACATGGAGTTCATCCAGATCGGGCCGAGCATCGTGCACCCCATCAAGTTCGCGCTGTCCGGCGTCTTTTGGCGCCTGAACCCGCGCGTGACCAACGCCCAGGACGAGGAGTTCCTGCACCGTTACTTCCCGTCGGGCGTGGACATGCAGGAGGCCATGCGCAAGAAGGGCGTCTCGTACCCCTTCACCGTGCGCAACGAAAGCAAGTACATTGACATCGCCGTCTTTACGGAGATCGCCGAAGGGCGCGGCACACAGAACCACGGCGTCTACATGGACATCTCGCACAACCCCGCCCGCGTGATCGAGACCGAAGCCCGCGTGCCGTTCCGCCACCTCCTGAAATTCGGCGTGGACCTGCGCAAGCAATGCATCGAGTTCGCGCCCGCCGTCCAGCACTTCAACGGCGGCGTGCTGGTGGACGAAACGGCGTGCTCGACCATCGCCGGCCTCTACGCCGCGGGCGAGGCGGCCGGCGGCCAGCACGGCTCCGACCGTCCGGGCGGCAACGCCCTGGCCGATAGCCAGGTGCGCGGCAAGATCGCGGGCGAACAGGCGGCGGCCTACGCCCGCAAGGCGGAAACCCCGAGCCTGTCGCCGCAGTCGGTCGGGCGCATCGAAAGGACCTTTGCCGATCTGCGGAAATCCAGGCAAGGCAAGGAGTCCGTCAAGGAAGCCGTCGAACGCCTGCGCTGGGACATGTGGCGGCACGCCTCCGTGGTGCGCAACGCGGCAGGATTGAATCATCTGTCGGAGATGCTGCGCGAGCTTGCCGCCACGCCCATCACCTATGACGCCAAACAGGTCCAGGACTTCCTGGAATTGCGCAACATGGTGGACGTGTCGAGGGCCGTTGTGGCCTCGGCGCTGCTGCGCGACGAATCGCGGGGCACGCACTACCGCCCCGACACCGGGCGCGTCAACGCCAACGAGTGGCGCAAGCTGATTATGGTCGGCAAGGTGGCCGAGCACTTCGTCACGCAGACAAGGCCGGTCGAGCTGCCCAGGGACCTGGCGGGGGCGGAGGAACGGCTGGAGGGCGTCGCGCTGCTGAGCGAAACGGTGACAAAGGGCGCGCAAGCCATGCCGGCCCGCGCCCTGTTCCATGCCTGCGGCATCACCCGGCGCGAGCTTTCCAAACCGCTCATCGGCATCGCGTCAAGCTTCACCGACGTCATCCCGGGCCACATCAGCATGAGAGAGATGGAGCGCTTCATCGAGCGAGGCATCGCCGCCGGCGGCGGGGTGCCCTTCGTCTTCGGCGTGCCGGGCATCTGCGACGGCATCGCCATGGGCCACGACGGCATGACGTTCTCGCTGCCGTCGCGGGAACTGGTGGCCGACGAGGTCGAGAGCATCGCGCGCGCCCACTGCTTCGACGGCCTGGTGCTGCTGACCAACTGCGACAAGATCACGCCGGGCATGCTCATGGCCGCGCCGCGCCTGAACATCCCGGCCATCGTCGTCACGGCCGGCCCCATGATCTCCGGGCGGGCGGCCTGTCCGGGTTCTCTGGAGGGCGAGCGGCTCTCGCTCGTGCGCAACACCTTCGAGGCCTGGATCAAACGCGCCCACGGCCAGATCACCGAGGCCGAACTGCTCGACCTCGAACTGGAGGCCTGTCCGGGCGCGGGTTCCTGCCAGGGCCTCTACACCGCCAACACCATGGCGTGCCTGACCGAGACGCTCGGCATGTCCCTGACCGGATGCGGCACGTCGCTGGCCATCGGGTCCAAGAAGAAACGCATCTGCTACGAAAGCGGCGTGCGCATCACGGAGCTGATCCGGCAGTGGAAGACGCCGCGACAGATCATGACGCGCAACGCCTTCCTGAACGCGACCCGCGTGGATATGTGCATGGGCGGCTCATCCAACAGCATCCTGCACCTGATCGCCATTGCCCGCGAGGCCGGTATCACGCTCGACCTCAACCTCTTTGAGGAGATGAGCCGCGACACGCCCCAGATCGTCAGCATCCGGCCCGGCGGTGAGGACTTCATGGAGGACGTCGAGTACGCCGGCGGCGTGCCGGCCATCCTGAGTGTCCTGAAGCCGGTGCTGCTGGAGGCCAAGACCGTCAACGAAGAGAGCATCCTGCAGGTGGCCGCCGCGCGCCGGCCGCTCCTGGTGGAGTATCTGACCGAAAAGGACCCCAAGACGGGCGCGATCAGGAAACATCGGCGAAGCATCATTCATCCGCTGGACAAGCCGGTGCGGCCGGTGGGCGGCATCGCCATCCTCTGGGGCAACCTCGCGCCGGACGGCGCCGTGGTGAAGGCGTCGGCCGTGGACGCCGACGTGCAGAAGTTCACGGG
This sequence comes from uncultured Planctomycetota bacterium, assembly GCA_964409935.1. Taxonomy (GTDB): domain Bacteria; phylum Planctomycetota; class Brocadiia; order JAADGH01; family CAYPFP01; genus CAYPFP01. The sequence goes on from CAYPFP010000041.1 coordinate 29,469, forward strand.
GCGCGCCATCGTGTACGATTCGCAGGAAGCCGCGATGGAGACCATCCGCAACCTGCCCGCCGTCATGAAAGGACGCGAGAAGTACGTGCTCATCATCCGGTACGAAGGCCCCAAGGGCGGCCCTGGGATGCCGGAGATGCTCACGCCCACGGCGGCCATCAGCGGCTATCCGCCGGAGGTCAAAAAGCGGATCGCGCTTATCACCGACGGCCGCTTCAGCGGCGGCACGCGCGGGCCGTGCGTCGGACATGTGACCCCGGAGGCCACCGAAGGCGGCCCCATCGCGCTGGTGAAGGACGGCGATGCGGTCACGATTGACATTCCCGGGCGCAAGCTGCTTCTGCGCGTGAGCGACGCCGAGTTGGCGCGCCGGCGGAAGGCCTGGAAGCTGCCGACCCGCAGCCCGCTGACCGGCTGGCTCGCGCGGTACTCCGCCCGCGTGGCGTCGGCGGCCGAAGGCGCCGTGATGAAATGACACCTGCGGGCGCACGCGTTAGTGCGCCCCCGATAAAGAGGAATTGCCATGCTCAAGGTCGCCGTCGTCGGCTTTCGTCACGGCCATATCACCAGTCTGGTGCGCGCCGCGCAGCAGCTCGATTACGTGAAGATCGTCGCCATGGTCGAGGAAGACCCCAGCGACGAGGCGCGCGAGTACGTGCGGCAGGGGAAGTTTGAACTCACGCACGACACGTTCGACCAGGTGCTTGACGGCGTTCCGTTCGACGCCCTCATCACCGGCGACTACTTCGCCCGGCGCGGGACCCACGTCCTCAAGGCGCTGCGCGCGGGCAAGCACGTGCACGCCGACAAGCCGCTGTGCACGAAGATGGACGAGTTGCGCGAGATCGCGCGCCTCAGCCGCGAGAAGAATCTCGTCGTGACCGCCGCGCTGACGTTGCGGTACTCGCCCCTGTTCGCCACCGCGCGCCGCCTGATGCGCGACGGCGCCATCGGCGAGTTCTGCAACGGGTACAGCTTCGGCGCCCACGGCCTGGCGTACAAGTCCGGCCGGCCCATGTGGTACTTTGACCGGGGCAAACAGGGCGGCACCCTCAACGATATCCTGATTCACGGCGTGGACATGATCCGATGGTGTTCGGGACGCGAGATCTCGCGCGTCATCGCCGGCGCCGTGTGCAACATGAGCCTGCCGGAAGTCCCCTGGTTCCAGGACTCCGCCCAGGCCTTCTACGAGATGGACAACGGCGGCAAGTACTTCGGGGACGCCTCGTACCTTGCGCCGGAGAAATGCCCCTCGCACTGGGTGTTCGACGTGTGGGGCACGGCGGGCAAACTGCGCTTCGACGGCGGCAGCACACTCGTGTACCACAAGGCCGGCGTCGGGCCGGTGGCCGTTGAAGTCCGCAAGGATTTGCTCCCCGTCTCGAACTGCGTCGAGGACTGGGCGCGGCACATCGTGCACGGCGCGGAGCCGCATCTTTCCCGCGAGGACACGCTTCAGTCCACCGCCGCCGCCCTCGCCGCGCAGGAGGCCGCCGAGAGCGGCCGCCGAGACGTCGCGATTCCGCAGGTAAAATGATCACTATGCGGCGCTGATGCTGGAACTCCTTCCGGAACTTGCGAGGAAGACATTGAGCAGCCGTCGCGATTGGCCGGAGTGGTGGAATTGGGAACTCGAGTTGAGCGGGCATTTGCTGCGGCGCATGGTGGATCGCGGATTCACCGAGACCGATCTTCGAGGGATGCTGCAGGATGCAAACCGTCTCGAACCGGACGTCGAACCCGGCCGCTGGGTGATTGGGGCAAAATGGCTTGGGAATGGATGGGAAGTCGTCGTCGAACCTGATCGGGAGTCGCGCCGCCTTGTCGTCATCACGGCTTATATGGTAGGATAACGTCATGACCCGGGAAATCTATCTCGAAATGACCTATCGCCGCGGGAAACCGCTGGCAGCCTACCTTCATCTGCCAAGAAAAGAAGGCGACAAGGTCGTCCGCTCCCGCAAGGCCGCTGCGGGCCTGGTGGTGGACTACGCCGCCGACGACAGGCCCATCGGTGTTGAGATAACTTCCCCGTCCGGCGTCTCCCTCGAGTCAATCAACAAACTTCTTGCGGCGCTTCACCAGCAAGCCCTGAGCCAGGAAGAACTCGCCCCCCTGCTGGCGGGATAGCGTCGTGCGAAACGGCCTGGTTCCGTTGGGAAGGATAACTTTGAGACTGAATTTGCCGGGAAATCCGCTGTAACCTCGGAAGCCCCGGTTGAATCTGAAGGCATTTGTGTTCGAGGAGGCTCGATGAAACTGGTCACTTTCGACGTGAACGGGCGTGAGCGTTTCGGGGCGCTGGAAGAGGACAGGATCTGCGACCTGTCGAACATGGAAAAAATCCCCGGCATGAAGCCCCCCGTGCCGGCCTCGGTCGTGGACGTGCTGGCCCTGGGGCGCACCGGCCTGGAGACCGCGCAGAAGGCCGTGGACATCGTGAAGAAGACGAAGATTCGGTCGCGCACGCTGGCCCCGGCGGAGGTGAAGCTCAAGGCCCCCGTGCCGCGCCCGCCGAAACTGCTCTGCCTGGCCGGCAACTACTCCAAGCACATCACCGAGAGCGGCATGAAAGACCCCGGAAAGGCCAAGCTGTGGCCGCGCGTCTTCATGAAGCCCGTCGGCAACACCGTCATCGGCCCCGGCGACGCCATCGTCCTCCCGAAGAACGCCAACAAGATTGACTGGGAGTGCGAACTGGGCGTCGTCATCGCCCGCCGCGCGCGCTTCGTGAAGAAGGAAGAGGCGCTCGACTACGTGGGCGGCTATACGGTCGTCAACGACGTGTCCGAACGCGAACTCATCGTGCCCGCCAAGCGCGAGCAGAACGAGTGGAACGAGTTCTTCGACTGGCTCAACGGCAAGTGGTTCGACACCTTCGCCCCGATAGGCCCCTGCGTGACCACGGCGGACGAGATCGGCGACCCCCACAGCCTGCGCATCACCTTGCGCGTGAACGGCCAGACCAAGCAGGACGCCAACACCGGCCAGATGATCTTCACCATACCGGAACTGGTCGAGTGGTGCTCGGCGCTTTTCACACTGGAGCCGGGCGACATCATCGCCACAGGCACGCCCGCCGGCGTCGGCTACGCCAGCAACACCTTCCTCAAGGCCGGAGACGTGGTCGAGGCGGAGGTGGAGAAGATCGGCGTCCTCAAGAACCCCGTCGCGAAGGCGGAGTGACGGCGATCGAGCCGTCACCCGAGCAGCATGTGGGCCATCGTGAAGTAGACCACCAGTGTGAAGATGTCCGCCAGGGCCAGCGCGACGGGGCCGGAGGCGATCTTCGGGTCGAGCTTGAGCCAGTGCATGAGCGAGGGCACGGCAAGGCCCGTCAGGCACGCCACCGTCACGGACATCAGAATGCTGGCCCCGATGACCAGGGCCGGCAGGCCGAACCCCCGCCAGACGACCACAATCGCGCCCACCGTCGTCGCGCACGCCAGGCCCAGCAGAAGCGCCGTGAGGATCTCGCGCGTGAGGGCGTGCACAAACCAACCGAGCGTGGGCGGCACCGCGTGCAGGACGGGGATCGTGACGGACAACGTCTGGATGCTGACGCTCTCGCCGAGTCCCAGCAACAACGCCAGGAAGAATGCCAGGATGATGCTCTGCGCCAGCGTGGTCTCGTACACGCCCGCCAGGAACGCACAGGTGACGCCGCTGACCATCGTGGCGATCAGCCACGGGAACCGATACCGAAACGCCTTCGCCGGCGAAGCGTCGCGCACCAGCGAGATGCGAAAGCCGATGGCGTCGAACAGCTTCTCGACCGATTCCCGCTCCGCGATGTCAAACACCTCCTGCGCGAACAGGTTGACATCCACGATGCCGAAGATGCGCCGTTCGTCGTCCACGACCGGAAAGGCCAGGAGTTTGTGCATGATGAAGAACTCGCAGGCCTCCATCACGGTGGCCTGCTGGGGGATCGTGACCACGCGACGCTCCATGATGTCCGACAGCCGCTTGTCGGCCGCCGAAATCAGAAGGCGCCGCGTCGGCACGACGCCGACCAGGCGGTCCTCGTCGTCCACCACGTAAAAATAAAAGACCCTTTCCCCCACCCCCTTTTGCCGAACCGTATCCAAGGCTTCCTGCACGGTCAGGCTCTGCCTGACGGATGTGAAGTCCTTGCGCGCGAACGTCAGCACCGGTTCGTCAAGACTTGGGATGATGGGGCCTCGCAATGCGGCCATCTCGCACCTTTGAGTTACGGGAACGTCCCCACAGAGCCTACCGCAAATCGCATGCCAGGGAGAGGGCGGTTCATCACGATGATCGGCAGAGGCCCTGGAGAAGGGCGTTGGCCCGGCCGAAATCGCACGCGTAGAAAGCGGCCAGGGCCTCGTGGTACTTCGGGTTGACGCGCACGTTGGAGGCCATGTTGGACTCGATGGCGCGCGCCATGTTGCGCAGGGCCATGTTCATCAGCGTGTGGGTCGGGCCGCTCTGGACAGGGTCCTTGTCCAGTTCGAGCAGCTTATCCACGAAGGCGGCGGCGCGGTCGGCGATGGCGACGCAGACTTTCTCGCCGAGTTCGCGCGAGGCGTGGCTGCGCGGGTCCTCCGGCCCGGCGGCGATGAGGCGCACATTGGGGTCCTTGGGCAGGTTGTCCATGCAGACCAGGTCGGGCCGCAAGTGCCAGTAGATCGAGGTCTCCCACTTCCCGGCGTGATCGCCGCAATAGCCCAGGTCGAAGCCAAGCTCATACTCCCCAAAGCCGACGATCCACGCGCCGGTGGCGTCGGCGGCGTCGGCCGCCACCTGCTTGACGGCGACGACCTGGCAGTAAGGGTAGTGGCCCGTCATCGCCAGAATCACGCGAAAACCGATGCGGGCGAGTTCCTGCATGTACTCCTGGTAAAGCGTCTTTGCGGCGGACATGGAGATGTAGATGTTGCCGAAGTTCAAGCCCTTCGGAACGCTCGTGCCCGCGTGCAGCGGAGGCAGGACGGCGCCCCCGGCCTTCTGCGCGATACACTTGCACAGCTCATGCGCCTTGATGCCGTCCTGGCCGTACGAAAGGTGTTCGCCGTGCATCTCCGGCGTGCCGATGGGCAGGTAGGCCACGGGCCGCTCCGCCAACACGCGCCGCAAATCTTTCACGAACATCTTGTCGTACTCAACGGTGGGCATATTCGTTTCTCCTCCTCTCTTGTACGCGCCGCAGTGTAGGCGTATTATACATGCCATTCGCTCTTGGAGGAAGCATTTCATGAATCGCTTGCAGGCCGGCGTGGGGATCGCGCCCTTCAATATCCCCGGCTGGGAACAGACGCAGGACAAGACGCCGCTTGTCTCGCGCTGTCTGACGATGGACGACGGGCGAACGCGCTTCGCCGTCATCTCGGCGACGTTCCTGGAGATGTGGCGGGCGGAATCCGCGATGGTTCGCGAGGCGGTGACGAAGGCGACGGGGCTGCCGGCCTCGCACGTCCTGGTGGCGGGCACGCACGTCCACAGCGGCCCTTCGACCCTCACGCAGGACCGCGAGAAGCGGTCGCTGTACGCGCGCCACATCGCCGCGGCGTCCGCCGAGGCGGCCAGGCAGGCCTCGGCGCTGCGGCCCGTTCGTGTCGGGTACGCGGCGGCCCCGCTGCCGGGCGTCTCGCGGGTGCGTCGAATCCTGCGGCGCGACGGCATGGTCATCACGCTTCGCCGCGCGTCGCCGCAATACTGGGGCTGCGCGACCGACCCGGAAACCGTCGGCCCTGAGGAGCCGCTCGACGACCTGCTCACCGTCGTGCGCGTCGAGGACGTGGCTGGACGCGCCTTCGGCGCCGTCATGCACTTCACTTGCCATCCCATCCCGGATTTCTTCGGCTATGCCGCGCGCCTGGTCGAGCAGAACGCCCCCGGCCTGGTGTGCCTTATCCTCAACGGCTGTTTCGGCAGCGTGGACACGCCGTTTGAAGTTTCGATGCGCGGAAAGACGCAGGCCGGTCAACTGCCCATCCTCGGCGACATTCTCGGATATCGCGCCCTGGAACTTCTCGCCCGCGCCGAGACGACCGATGATGCGCCGCTGGGCATCGCCATGAGGCCCGTCTTCCTGCCGATGGACCCTCGGTTCCGCGAAAATCCCCAAAGCCAATCCGATGTCTGGACCGACGCGATGGCGAAGATGGGTTTCGACACCGAGGTGCAGTGCCTGCGAATCGGAGACCTGGCCTTTGCGGGCGCGCCGGGAGAGCCGCAGGTGGGCTTCGGACCGCTGGTGCAGAAGGCCTCGCCGTTCGGGCTCACGCGCGTCATCGGCAACGCCAACCACTCCTGCGCGTACTTGTTCTTCGAGGAGAACCGCGCCCGCGGCGGTTACGAGTGCGACCCCGCCCATTGGGGGATGGTCACGGGTCAGGGGTTGGGGGCGATCCTGGCGGCAATCAAGGAATGCCTGGCGCAACTCCGCCCGTCGGAGGCGTGAGACGTCCGCGACGGTCAGCCCAGCGGTCCGCTGGCGCAAGGCTCGCGGCGGAGAAGGACGGAGAGCGTCTGCGCAAGCGCCGCGCTGACGCGCCCCTCGACCTGACGGGCGATCTCGCCCCAATCGCGATGCCCCAGAACGGCGAGTAAGAAGGCGCGGGGGGCGAAGGTCAGCGAGACGTCCGGCGTCGCGTGCGCGGCTGCCGGAGAGACGGCCTCCGGCGTCAGCGCGAGACTCGCCTTCTGATCCTGTACGCGCAGTTCGAGCACGCCTTTCCACGAAACCGACGCCGACGCCAGGCGAAGCGTCCACTGCGGCGAAACGGCTTCAACAAATCGCCCCAGGTCCACCGTGCAAATCATGTTCGAGGCCGGCGCGGTCTGCAGTTCGCGCAGGATGTAGGGCACGCCCCCTCTCACAAACGCGGCCTCCAGGCGACCGTCGTGAGGCAGACGCCCCTGTGCCTGCCTCGCGCCCTTGAGCACCGCCTCCCAGAGCGCGCGTTTCACCACGGCCGCATAGGCCTGCGGATGGGCAAGGTCGCCGCCGGTGTCGTAAATCTCCGCTAGCGATTCCTTCAGGTTCGCAAAGGCATACGCGCGTACGCCGGCATCGTCGTACACCCAGCGCAGCCCCGTCGGGTCCGGCCCGCCGGCCTGAGGCGAGGCCGGCCGCCCCTCAATCATCGAAGCCGTGCGCCCGCCGTTGAACAGATCGTAAAGATCGCACCGCTGCAGCCAGTCGCGCCCCGGCTCGTATGGACGGACCCGCGCCATCTCCTCATCCGACGGCTTGAGGAATATCTCGGGCATAAGGCGACCCGCCCCCGCGCCGATAGGCTCAAGAGGGAAGTCGACGTATCGCCGGGGGAAAGGCACGTATCCGAACCGGGCATAGAACCGGTTCAAGCCGCCCAACCGCGAGATGTGAAAGCCGCCCTTCTTCATGTACTGCACGGCGCTCTGCATGAGGGCGGTGCCGTAGCCCTGCCCGTGCAGTTCGCGCAGCACGCCGACGTAGCCGACTTCGCCCTTGAGAATCGCCGCCGATTCGCCGTAGCGCAGGCGGTCGCGCCCCACGCGCACCGTCGCAATGAGTTCGCCCTTTTTCTCCATCACGAGGAAGGTCTGCCACTGTTGCGCCACCTTCCGCATGGAGGTCCACCGCTCGGAATCCGGCTCCAGCCCGTAAGCCGAGACGATGACGCGGTGAACGGCCTCCGCTTCTCCGTCGCGCGCGGGACGAACACGGACGTCTGTCGGGAGCGGACACATGGCACGGTCCTCTCTGGAAGACGATGGAGTATCCGGACAACCAGACAGGGAAGCATACCCGTCGCGCCCCTGCGTGTCCAGCCTTATCGGGTTGACAACGCCGCGTGCGGCGCATATATTCAGGCGCGGCGGAAGGAGAGGCGCCTTCGCACCTCCCCTCGGCCGCTTCCCGACGAACCGGCTGCAGCGCCAGGGCCAATTCATGAAGAGGTGTAACGATGCTCAGCATGCTGATCGTGACCGTGGGTCTTGCCGGGGCGGATATCGTGGGCCGGACCAACCGCGAGATACAGGCCGCCGTGGACCGCGTGGCCGCGCAGGGCGGCGGAGAGGTCCTCGTCCTTGCAGGCACGTATGAGATGGAGGACTCGCTGCATCTTCGAAGCCGGGTCAAAATCCGGGGCGAGGGCGAGAAGACGATCCTGAAGAAACAACCCGCCGTCTCCTCCGCCCTCTCGGCCGATCTCGGTTACGGGCACTACGACGTGTCGCTGGCGGAGCCGGACAAGTTCCGCGTCGGCATGGGCGTGCACATCCACGACGACCGCAGCGGCGGCTTCTACGACACCGTCGCGACGCTCATCTGGAGGAAAGGGGACCGCTTCGGTCTCAGCCGGATGCTGAACCACGATTACGCCCGCCGCCATAACGCGATCTTGACCTCGCTCTACCCCGTCATCAGCGGCTACCATCTCGAAGACGCCGTCGTGGCGGACCTGACCATTGACGGCAGCAAAGACCAGAACGCGCGACTCAACGGCTGCCGCGGAGGAGGCGTGTTTCTCTTGCAGGCCCACAACGTGACGCTGAAAGGTCTGCGGGTGAAGGATTACAACGGAGACGGCATCAGCTTTCAGCAGTGCCGGAACACGACGGTGGAAGGCTGCACGCTTGAGGGCATGACGGGGCTGGGCCTGCATCCGGGGAGCGGGTCGGTGGGGGCCGTGCTCCGGGGGAACGTGTGCCGCAACAACGGTTCCGACGGCATCTTCTACTGCCTGCGCGTCTCGTATTCGCTTTGCGAGAACAACACCCTTGAGGACAACGGCGGTCACGGCATCAGCATCGGCGGCCGCGACACCGACCACGTGATTCGCCGCAACACCGTGCGCCGCAACGCCAAGACGGGAATGTTTTTCCGCGAAGGCGATCTTGCCATGGCCGGCAGCCGCAACCAGATCGAGGAGAATCTGCTGGAGGACAACTGCCGCAAGGAAGGGCGGGCGGAGATCGAGATTCAGGGAGAGACGCGCGACGTGCACATCCTCGGGAACACGCTGCGCCCCGGCCGGCGGGACGGCAAGGGCATGCCCGGCGTTTTCGTCGGCCCCAAGGCCGACCGTATCGTCGTCGCCGACAACAAGCTCGAAGGCGACGCCGTTCTCATCGAGAGCCAGGCCGGGAACGGGGCCGTCGGCAGCGCCCCCCCTGCCCAACCGCTTGCGGCAGGACCCCCGAACATCCCGAAGACAGGCGCGGCGCACCTTGCGCCGGAGGCGCCATAGCGCCGGAGCGCGCAAAGCGCCAAGCCCCCCAAACGTCCGACACCTCAGAAGGCGCAAGAATGATCCAAGACAAATGGCTCTTTTTCGCGTCTCTTGCGCCTTTTTGCGGCCCTATGCCTTTGCCGTTGTATGCCGCATTCCTCAGAAAAGCAGCCTGACCCCTTTTGTCCTTCTGCCGTTGTTTTTTTCGGCGCGTAATCGGCGTTCATCGGCGGTTGCCGTTTCGTTGCCGTTT
>CAYPFP010000042.1:0-38668 GCA_964409935.1 uncultured Planctomycetota bacterium
CCCTCGGCGTTTGACGTCCCCTCAAAAAATGCCTTTTTCGCGACAGGCTTCGCGGACCGTCAGCGTTTGCCGTAGCGTTCCTGGTAGAAGGGGATGGTGGCGGCAATGCCCTCGGCGAAACTGAGGCGCGGTTGCCAGCGGAGCAACCGCCGCGCTTTCGAGCAGTCCAGGGCAATGCGCTCCACCTCGCCGGGACGCTTGTCGGCATACATGGGGTCCATCTCGATTCCGAGGGCGCGGCGGACGGCGTCGAAGACCTCGAAGTCGGTCGTCTCAATGCCGGTCCCGATATTGAAGGACTCATTGTCGCCATACTGCAGGGCCAGGAGGTTGGCCTCGGCCACGTCGGAGACGTGGACGTAATCGCGCGTCTTGGCGCCGTCGCCGAAGATCTTCGGGCGTTCGCCGCCCATCATGGCCTTGGCGAAGATGGGGACGACGCCGGCCTCGCCGTGCGGCTCCTGACGAGGGCCGTAGACGTTCGCGTATCGCAGCGCGGTGTAGGTGAGGCCGTAGGTGTCGGCGTAAACGCGCATATACAGTTCGGCGGCAAACTTGGAGACGCCGTAATTGGACGGAGGCTGAATGGGGTGCGACTCGTCGGCGGGCAGGTGTTTGGGGTTTCCATAGAGCGCCCCGCCGGTGGTGGCGTAGACGATCTTGCGCACGCCGACGGCGCGCGCGCATTCGAGGAGATTGAGGCTTCCGATGATATTGCTGGCGGCGTCGAGCATGGGGTCGCGCATGGAGCGCGTGACGTTGGCGTGCGCGGCGTGGTGGTTCACGACCTCCGGGCGTTCCTCGTCAAAGATGCCTCGCAGCGAGGGGGCCGCCACGTCGAGCTCGTAGAAACCCGCCTTCGGGTTAACGTTCTCGCGGGACCCCGTGGCCAGGTTGTCCACCACGGCCACGTCATGCCCGTTGGCGATCAGCCGATCCACAACGTGGGAACCGATGAAGCCGGCCCCGCCCGTCAGAAGAATTTTCATGCACCGCTCCTCATTTCCGGGACGCGCCGGAAGCCTCGCGCGAGCCGCCCGCGATCTGGTCGGACAAGGCCGCGTAACGCCATTCCATTCCGGCCGTCCGCGCCAACGTCTTCAGTTTGCGCAGATAGGTTTCGTGAAGAGACTGCAAGTCGTCCCGGTGCGCCTTGTCGCAGAAAAAGGTGCGGCATCCCAAGGCCCTGCGGTCGTGAACGGCGCAGCGCGGGCCGTGCAGGAACGGACAGACCTTTGACGCATCGGACTGCCGGGTGTCGGCGCGGGGCGCCGGCGCGCCGCTTAGAAGGCAGCGCGCCTCGATGTTCGAGAGGTAGAGGGCGTGGCCGAAGTCCGCGAAACGGCAACAGCGACCGCAAGAGGCGCACCGCACCGGATACTTCGCGATCTCGCGCTCCAGTTCGCGGTAGAGCGACTTGAGGGACTCGTCGAGCGTACGCTGACACAACGCAGATGCAGAGCATTCGCTCATGGCGTGGTTACCTGCCGGCCCCCATGATAAGGGACATGGCCTCGGCGCGGGTGGCGGGGTTCTCGCGGAAGATGCCGCGCACGACCGAGGTCACCGTCTTGCTGCCCGGCTTCTTGACCCCGCGCATGGTCATGCAGAGGTGCTCGGCCTCCAGCACCACCAGCACGCCCTTGGGCCGCAACGCGACCATGATATCCTCGGCCACGGCGGTCGTAAGCGTCTCCTGCACTTGCAGCTTCTTGGCCTCGGTCTCGACGACGCGGGCGAGTTTGCTGATGCCCACGATCCTGCCCCCGTGCGGGATGTAGGCCACATGGGCCATGCCGATGAAGGGCAGAAGGTGGTGTTCGCACACCGAGTAAAACGGAATGTCCTTCACCAGGACGATCTCGTCGTGGCCGGTCGCGTGCTGCACCTGAAGCATCTTCGACACGTCCGCTCCGAGGCCGCCGTAGATCTCCTCGCACATCGCCGCCACACGGCGGGGCGTGTCTTTGAGGCCGGGCCGTTCAGGATTCTCGCCGATACCCTCCAGGAACAGACGCACGGCCTTCTCTATCTTCTCCTTGTCCACGACAAGACTCCGTTTCTGCTCTAGAGCAACCCATAGTCCTTCATAGCCGCCGCGAGTTGCTTCTCCTTCTCCGGCGTCATCGCGCTCAAGGGCAGGCGCATCTCGCCGTTGAGGCGGTCCAGCAATTTCATGGCCGTCTTCACCGGGATCGGGTTCGTCTCGAAGAACATGGCCCGGCACAGGGGGAAGAGTTTGCGATGCCGCTTCCGCGCCTCGGTCAGGCGGCCCTTCGCAAAGGCCTGGACCATCTTCTTCACGTCGCCCGCCACGATGTTGGCCGCCACCGAGATGACGCCCGCGCCGCCGATGGACATCAGGGGCAGCGTCAGGGAGTCGTCGCCCGAGAGCACGATGATGTCGCACAGGCTCAGAATCTCGCTCGTCAGGTCCAGGTTTCCGCTGGCCTCCTTGATCGCCACGATGTTCTTGCAGTGTTTCGCCAGGCGCGCCACCGTCCTGGCGTCCATCGAGCGCCCCGTGCGGCCCGGCACGTTGTAGAGCACGATGGGTATCTTCACTTCGTCGGCCACGGCCCGGAAATGCTGGTACATGCCTTCCGGTTCGGGCTTATTGTAGTAGGGCGAGATCATGAGGGCGGCATTCGCGCCCGCCTTGTCGGCGCTGCGAGTCAGGCGCAGGGCCTCCGAGGTGCTGTTGGACCCCGTGCCCGCCAGCACGGGAACTCGCCCGCGGGCGCGGCGAATCACGTGCTTGACGACTTCTTCGTGTTCATCGTGGCTCAGGGTCGGCGATTCGCCGGTGGTTCCGCAGGGGGAAATCCAGTCGGTGCCCTGCTTGATATGGAAGTCCACCAGATCGCCGAGCTTGTCGAAATCCACCGCCCCGTTCTTGAACGGCGTGACCAGGGCCACAATGCAGCCTCGTAGCGCTTTCACTTTCCCTCTCTCCAATAGAACCTGCTCGCTCTGAATCCGTCGCGACCGGGGCTTGCGGTTCGGCGCCGCCGAGTGCGCCGGCGCCTGGCCGATGCCCCCCCGTCGCGAATCTCCTTACCCTCCTGCTTTCAGCGTCCAGCGGTCAATGATATCCTTCATCTCCTTCACCGCGCGCTCGATGCCGACGAAGACGGCGCGGGAGACGATGCTGTGGCCGATGTGAAGCTCTTCGGCGTCAAGCCGCTGGGCGACGGGTCCCACATTTTGATAGGTCAGACCGTGGCCGGCGTTGACGCGCAGGCCGATCCGGCGCGCGTGGTCGGCCGCCGCAATGAGGCGCTCCAGGCAGCACAACGCCTTCGCCTCTTTGCGGGCGTTGGCGTATTCGCCCGTGTGGAGTTCCACGAGGTCCGCGCCGGCGTCCCTGGAGGCCTGCACCTGCGCGGGGTCCGGGTCAATGAAGAAACTCACCAGCATCCCGGCCTTCCGGAAATCGGCCGCGGCTTTCCCCAGGGCTTTCCGTTGCGCGACGACGTCCAGGCCGCCTTCAGTGGTGACCTCGGTTCGCTTCTCCGGCACCAGCGTCACCTGATCGGGCTTGGTCCGCAGGGCAATGCGGACGATCTGCGGCCAGAGGGCCATCTCAAGGTTGAGCTTTGAGAAGACCGTCTCGCGCAACAGCCGCAGGTCGCGGTCCTGGATGTGGCGCCGGTCCTCGCGCAGATGCACGGTGATGCAATCGGCGCCGCCGAGGGTCGCCAGCGCGGCGGCCGTCACGGGGTCCGGCTCGAACGTCTTGCGGGCCTGGCGCACGGTGGCCACGTGGTCAATGTTCACGCCCAGTTTGGTCCTCATTCGCAATCCTTCTATGGTTCCCGTCGCGGGGAAGGCGCCTCACCTCGGCATCGCCCCGGCCCCCTCCTTCTTGGGCTGCGGCGGCTCAACGATGTCCACGCCGACCGTCTTGGGAGGGTCCTCGACGATCTCGACCTTGCCCTGGACTTCGTCGGGCAGGACGAATCGCACGGGCAGGCTCACAGGGAGGGGTTTGGGGCGCTGGTCGCCGACGTAAACGTAGGCGTATACGTTGGTCGCTGTGAGTTTGGCGAGGCTCGGCTTCAGACCTTTCACCTGAACGTCCACTGTCTCGTTGCCGGGGATCAGGCGCGCCAGATACTGGAAGTTCGGCGGCATCAGGACGTTGACCGGCAGCTTCTTGAGCGGCAGCGTATCCTTGATCTGGGTCAGCGTGATCCAGTATTCGACGGACTGGTTGCAGTCAATGCGCTCGCGTCTGGGCTGCGGCTGGTTGGGGTCCTTGACCTCCACGAATTGCTCTACGGGCACGTTTCTGCGGAACCGCTGGTCCGCGATGGGGGGGAGGGACGACAGCTTGACGGGAACGGTGCTGATCTCCGTGGCCCGCGAGAGCACGCGCTTCGGCCCCGTGACCGTGATGGTGCCGGGGTAGACCCAGGACGGGTCGGCCTTGGAGATTTCGAATCCGGCCGGCGGCTCGCCCTCCATCTGGAGCTTGACCTTCAGCTCCTTGGTCGTCGTGCGCGCTATCGTGAGGTTAAAGGTGTCCGGCTCGATCTTCGTGACGCTGATCTCGCGCGGGACCCCCATCACATGGTTGGCCGCCGGCGTGACGGTGGCGGCCCACTCGTTGTCGTTCTCGTGACCCCGCTCTTCGGCCTCGTAGCGCACCTCGATGTGGTTGCGCACCTCCCGCAGACGCTCGATGGCCTTTTGCGGCCCGGAGAAGTTGACCAGCACCCGATCCGGGAACTTCTCCAGGACCGTGGTGGCCGGCGGCAGGATGATGTTGAAGGGGACCGAGACGTTGCTCTCCTGCCCGGAATGCTCGCTCATGGCGTAGACGTAGAGCACGACGGCCATGATCAAGGCCATGACCTTGGTCTCGAGATTCGAGAAGATTCCCATCATCTTAGCCATGCGATACGCTCCCCGGCAACGTGTCGGCCTCCGGCAGGCGGCCCTCGACGGCGCACTCCTCCAGGACGCGGCGCAGCGACTCGGCATCCAGTCCGCGCTTGATCTGGCCGCGCATGGCCACCGAGATCGTGCCGGTCTCCTCGGAGACGACGACGCAGATCGCGTCGGTCTCCTCGCTCAACCCGATGGCGGCGCGGTGGCGGGTGCCGAACGACTTGCTCACATTGGGATTTTCCGTCAGGGGGAAAAGGCAGCCGGCTGCCGCCAGTCGGCGTTCCTGGACGATCACGGCGCCGTCATGCAGGGGCGTGCCCGGCCAGAAGATGGTGTTCAGCATGCCTGCGGTCACTTCGGCGTCCAACTTCACTCCGCCTTCCACAAAGGTGTTGAGGCCCACCTCGCGCTCGATGGCGATGAGCGCCCCGATCTTGTTCTTGGCCATCGAGACGCAGGCCTCGACGATGGCCGGCGTCACGCCGGTCTCCACGCGGAAGAAATGCCCCAGGAAGGGGTTCTGGCCCAGACGCATGAGCGCCCGCCGGAATTCGGGCTGGAAGAGGATCACGACGTAGACCAGGATCAGCGGAAGGAATTGGCGCATCACCCAGTCAATCCGGTACAGCTCCAAGCGGTCCACGATGATGGACAGCAAAACGAAAAAAAGGACCACGAAGAAGGCCAATCCCCGCACGATGCCCGCTCCGCGCGTGCCTTGCATGAACCGCAAGACGGCGTAGATGAGCACGAAGATCAGAAAGACCTCAAGGGTCGGCTTGAGAAAACGCACCACCAAAGCACCTCGAAAAGGTCAATAACCGGCTGCGCTCGGACAGGAACGGGCTGTCGTTCTGGTCAACCCCCCATGGTTTCGCCGCACATTCGAACCACCCACACGGCCTCGCGCACGTCATGCACCCGCAGCAGCCTCGCTCCGCGCTCGATCGCAAAGACCAGCGCCGCCGCCGTCCCGATCGAGACCGCGCGCGGCTCCTCCCCCACCGTGCGGCGGATAAAGCTCTTTCGAGACAACCCGGCCATAATGGGCCGGCCCAGACGCTGCAACTCGTTGAGGCGACGCAGCAACTCGAAATTCTGCTCCCGCGTCTTGGCGAAACCGAAGCCCGGGTCCACGACGATGCGCTCGCGGGCGACGCCGGCCTCCAGCGCCCGCTCCATGGACTGGCGCAGCTCGTCGTTTATCTCGCGCGCCAGATCGGCGTACTGACAGCGCTGCTGCATATCCTCGGGCGTGCCGCGCATGTGCATAAGCACGAGGCCCGCCCCCGTCTTGGCGACGGCGTCCGCCATGCGAGGATCGAACCGCACTCCGCTCACGTCGTTCACGATACGCGCCCCGGCGTCAACGGCCGCCGAGGCCACGTCGGCCTTCCGCGTGTCCACCGACAGCACGGCATCGGTGCATTGGGCCAGGGCCTTGATCACCGGCACGACGCGGCGGCGCTCCTCTTCGGCCTCGACCGCCCTGGCGCCGGGGCGGGTGGACTCGCCGCCCACGTCAATGACGGCGGCACCGTCGGCGACCATGCGCAGACCGTGCTCGACGGCCCTTGCCGCATCGAGGAACGCCCCGCCGTCCGAGAACGAGTCCGGCGTCACGTTCAGGATGCCGACGACGATGGCCTGCTTGGACAGGTCAAAGACACGCGTGCCCAGGTCGAGAATGGATCTCATGTCAACTCGGAAACGCCGCTGCCATCCAGGCCGCCGAAGCCCTCCGGATGCGTCCGCAGGCACGATCCGGGGCGGCGTGCCTCAGGCCTTGGCCAACTCCGCCCCGCCGATCCCCTCGATCGGCCTTGACGCAGCCTGTTTTTGCGGGCCGTGACCGGCGGCCGGAACGGCCAGCTTCGGCGGCGCCGGCCGCAGGTTCTCCAGGGGAACGCCCTCAATCACCTTGTCCACGTCATCGGAGTAAAGCGTCTCATATTTCATGAGCGCGTCTGCCAGGCGTTTCACGTGGTCGGCGTGTTCCTTGAGCAGGCCCTGCGCGCGCTGGTAGCACGCATCCACGATGGCGCGGATCTCGTCGTCAATGGCCAGGGCCGTCGCCTCGCTGTGCGAGCGGGTGCGCGTGATCTCGCGGCCGAGGAACAGGTGCTCCTCGTCGTCCGAGTAGTTGATAGGGCCGAGCTTCTCGCTCATGCCCCATTTGCAGACCATGAGGCGCGCGATCTCGGTGGCCTGCTCGAAGTCGGATTGCGCCCCCGAACTGATATCGCCGCAGAACATGCTCTCGGCGATGCGTCCGCCCAGGGCCACGCAGATGTTTCCCAGAAGACGCTTCTTCTGGACGTGGTAGCGGTCCTTCTCCGGCAGGTACATCGTGGCGCCCAGGGCGCGCCCCTGCGGGATGATGGAGACCTTGTGCACCGGCTCGACCTCGGGCAGCAGCTTGCCCACCATGGTGTGCCCGCTCTCGTGGATGGCCGTGATGCGCTTGTCCTCTTCGTCCATCACCTTGCTGCGTTTCTGGCGGCCCCAGCGTATCTTGTCGCGGGCCTCTTCCAGGTCCTCCATCTCGATGGCGTCGTGGTTGCGCATGGTGGCGAGGATGGCGGCCTCGTTGATGATGGCCTCGAGGTCCGCGCCGGAGAACGTCGGCGTACCGCGCGCCAGGATGCGCAGATCCACGGTGGGGGACATTTTCACCTTGCGCGCATGGACTCGGAGAATCTCCTCGCGGCCCTTCACGTCGGGCAGGTCAATGTACACTTCGCGGTCGAAACGACCGGGCCGCAGCAGGGCGGGGTCGAGAACGTCCGGCCTGTTCGTCGCGGCGATGACAATGATGCCTTCGTCGCGCTCGAAGCCGTCCATCTCGACGAGGATGGCGTTCAGCGTCTGCTCGCGTTCGTCGTGTCCTCCGCCGAGGCCCGAACCGCGGCGCCGCCCCACCGCGTCAATCTCGTCCAGGAAGATGATGCACGGCGAGTTCTCCTTGGCCTGCTTGAACAGGTCGCGCACGCGCGAGGCGCCCACGCCGACGAACATCTCGACGAAATCCGATCCGCAGATGCTGAGGAACGGCACGCTGGCCTCGCCCGAGATCGCCTTGGCCAGCAGCGTCTTGCCCGTCCCCGGCGGGCCGATGAGCATCACGCCCCGCGGTATGCGCCCGCCCAGCCGCTTGAAACGGTTCGGGTTCCTCAGGAACTCCACGATCTCCTTGACGTCGTCCTTGGCCTCGTCAATGCCGGCCACGTCGTCAAAGGTGATGCCCGTGTGCTCCTTCGTCGCAAACTTGGCGCGGCTCTTGCCGAACGACAGGACTCCGCCGCTTCCCATGGGGGAGCGCAGCGGCCTGAAGATGAAGACCCAGGCCAGCGTCAGGAAGACCGCCCAGGGCAGGAGCTGCAACACAACGCTCCAGAACATATCGTTGGGCTGTTCGACGGTAAGGCGTATCTGGCGCTCCATGGGGGTGCGATGCCCCAGTTCGCCGTTCTTCTTGTTCCTGGCATCCACTTCCGTGTTGTAGGCGTTCACGTGGTCAATGAGGCTCGGCACATGCTCGGGCGTGTCCAACGTGCTGTACACACGAAGAGGCTCCGCGCCTTCGACCGCCGGCCGCGAGCCGTCAAACGACTGCCACCGGACTTCGGCGCCTTTCACCGCCACCGAACGCACGATGCCTTTGGCCACCTGGTTGTAGAACTCGGTGAGCGAGACCTTCTCGGCCCGGTCGGCCTGCGAACGTCCCCCGACGTAGATGGCCAGGATCGCGGCTGAGAAGATCACCAGCCACAGCAACAGGCTGCCCGACATTCGCAGTCCCGGCTGGCGGCCAGGTCCGGACGACGGCGGTTTGTCCTTTGTACGCTTATCGTTTCGCGGCATCACACTCTACTCACAACAAACGGACCCCAACCCGCTGATCGCGGGTCGCTGACATACCTTGCAGTCTCACAGCCCCGAAGGCCATTCACCAGGGCTCTTCCATCAGGTTCACGATCTTCTCGGCCAGGTCCGACATGGCCTCCTTGGCCGCCGAGGTGAAGTCCTGCCGCCGCGCCACGATGAACTCGGCCGGCGACTGGATGTTCTGCTTCTGCATGAGGACCTGGTTCGTGCGCCGGTCCAGCCATGTCACGCTTGCGTAGACGACCACCCGGTCCTCGACCGGCTTCATCGGCGCGTTGCGGATGACTTCCCGCTGGCGCACCTCCACGATCTCGCCTCGGAGGATCGTGTCGGCCACGTCCTTGTCGGCGATCTTGAGGTTGGTCTTCTGATTGATCTTGTCCACCAGGGAGCGGGTCAGGTCGAACTCCAACCCCCGGCGAAACGTCCTGTTCTCGAAGACGGGCACGTAGACGGTGCGGACGTCCGTCCGGGTCATGGGACGGGCGCTGTACCCGCACCCCGCGACCGCGGCCAGCGCACAGACGACCATGGCGACGCAGAGTCGTTGCCTCATGTTCCCTTGCCCTCCGGTTGGGGCGCGGCCTGGGGGATGGCTTCGGGCCGCAGGCGCGTCAGGGCCTTGCGCGCCTCCTCGGCCGTCTTTGTCTTGGGGTAATCTCTCAGAATGGAGACGAAACAGATCACCGCCGCCTGGTGCTTTCCGCGGCCCAGATACCACTTGCCGATGTCGAAGGCGATCAAGGCCTTCATCTCCCGAATCTCCTCGATCTTCGACTTGGCGTCCTCGGCGTTGGCCGATTCGGGATAGCGTTCCAGATACTCCTCGAACTTCGTCTGCGCGCCGTCCAGCAGCATCGCCGGCGAGTTCACCATCTTGGCCTCTTCGAACCCGCACACAGCCATCTGGTACAGGGACTTGGGCACCCATGCGCTGTCCGGATACGCGGTCTGCAGGGCTTGATACGCGGTCTTGGCGTTGAAGTAATCCTGCTGCTCGAAGTAGGTATCGGCCATCTCGATCTGGGCATCCGCGGCCAACCGGCCGTTGGGGTCGTTGGCCACCACGCGCCCGAAGGCCCACGCCGCCCATTTGTGCCGCGCTTTTCTCAACTGCTGGGCCAGCTCGAACTCGCGGTCAATCGCCTTGCGCGTCATCGTGCCCGACGGGTATTTCGAGAACAGGTACTCGAAGGCCCTGAAGGCCTGGTACGTCTGCCCCATGCGGGCCAGGCAGTCCGCGTAGTAATATTGAGCCTGCTCGCCCATCTCCAACCCGATAAACCACCACGACAGATTATAGAACGTCTTGTAGGTCTCCGCGTATCGCCCGCGATAGTATTCGAGGAGCGCCCGATAGAACTGGACCTCCGCCGCCGTCTTGGCCGCCGCTAGCTTGGTGACGACCTCGGCGTATTCGGCCGCGCTCTCCTGCCATTGGCCCTGAGGGTGCTTTTCGGCATACTCCTTCAGGTTGATCTGGGCGCCGCGCGCCACAGAGGCATTCTTCGGTTCCTGCTCGACGACTCTCACGTCGCTCTCGGCCCTCCGGAACAGCGCGGTCTCGGCCAGAGGCGATTCCGGGAATTTCGTCAGGAAGGCCTGATACGCGCCGCGCGCCTCCACGTAGCGTCCCTGGGCGAAGTAGACGTGCCCGATCTCCAACTGCGCCTCCGCGCCGATGCCGCCCTGCGGATCGCGCTGGATCACGGTTTTCAAGATGTCAAAGCCGCGCCCGTCGCCCAGGCGGGCGAGGTCCCGCCCCGCCGAAAGCTCCGTTCGCAACGCCGCTTCGCGGTACTTCGTGTTCGGAAAGGTCTGGAAGAGCGCCTCGACGGCCCGGTACGCCTCCCAATAGTCCCGCGAATGGCGGCGGCAAAAGGCGACGTAAAACATTGAGCCTTCGGCAAGAGGCCCTTTCGGCGCCTCCCTCAACAGTTCTTCGAACGTAACGAGGGCGCTCTCATACTTGCCGTCGGTGGCGAGGGCAACGGCGTAGTTGTACCGCTGCTGGGGCGTCTCCCGGGGCAGCTTGTTGATGTCCTGCCAGCCGGTATCCGGCGTCCAGACCCACTTGCCGGCCTCCGCGCACGGCGACACGGCAACGCCGGCGCCAAGCGCCACGGCCAGAAAGACGGCTAATCTGCCGTATCCTCTCATCGCTGGTTTTCCGTGAAATTGCCTGTTGTGGATTCCTTCATCTTCTCCGAGCGGCTTCCTCCGCCTCCGACAGCGGCAGGAACCTCCACATCCGAGGCTCTCGGCCCAACAATTCCAAAAAACACGTCCTAAGCACGCTCCGAATCTCTCGATGGATTCCCGCCGGTATCTTCAGCCGGCGCGCCAGATTCGTTTCGATCCCGCCGGCCATTGGCCGTGTTCCCCGCGCCACCGTCGCGATCGTTGCCAGACAACCACTCGATACCTCCGGGTACGAAGTCCCCGTGGCAGGGCACGCGGAACAAAGCGCACCACCGTCCCTCGGGCTGAACCGAGCCTTCGGGGGCAGGCTTCGACCACAGACAACGCACCGTGTCACCTCCGGCATATGACCCAAAAGGACAAGCAACTCGATCTCAAACAGGACGATTTCCGCCGCCGCGTCCGCCATGCCGTCGGGCGGACGCGCCGCGTCGTCCCGACGCGCCGCGTCGCTGGAATGACGCGCTGCATCGCCCCGTCTCGCCAGGGCCTTCAGCGTGCGCAGCAACAGGCTATATAGCTCCCCGCTCTCCTCCGACTCCGCCGTGAGGTCGTGCATCAATTCACTTACGTAGACTGCGTAATACAGATTATCCAGATTCTGCCGCAAACGCAAGAAGTTTTCCACGACCGTCCACTCGCTGAGCAAGTGGAGCTGGCCCGGCGGCTTGCGCAGAAAGACCACTTGCACCCGCGTCAGCGCATCCAGCGTGTTGGGAATGCCTTTGCGCAGTCGTTTGGCCCCTTTGCCGATGCCCCTGATAAGGCCGTAATCCCGCGTAAAGAGCGTAACAATCTGCGACGTCTCGCTGAAGTCGCTGCGTTTCAGAACAATGCCTTCGGTCTTGCAGTATGCCATTTTGAGGCTCAGCGGGGAAAAGGGGTCAGGCCCGCCAGTTACGTAGCGCCAGGCGCGCGCCAAACGGCAGGCGCGAGCCAGGCGCTACCCGCCCGACCCCTTTTTCTCCTTCTGTCGTTATATCTCTATATCCCGCCCGGATTAATGCCTTTGCCGCCAACCGCCGCATACGCTCGCGAGGCCGCGCGGCGGCATCCGTCTCGCCGAGGAGATGCAACGCGCCGTGGGCCGCATACAAGGCCAGTTCGTCCTCGGAGCGAATGCCGCGCTTGCGCGCCTCCCGCCGGGCCACCTCGGCGCAGACGACAAGCTGGCATAGCGGCCGGCCGCGCTCATCCGGTCCCAGGTTGAAGGCGATGACGTCGGTCGTCCCGCGATGCCCCAGGAAACGCCCGTTCAGCGTCGCGATCCTCCGAGCGCCTACGACCGCAATATCCACAATCGCGTTCGGCATTCGCCGCGCCAGAAGGCTTCGGACAAGGCGGAGGAGTTTGCGGCGGTCGTACCGCACGAGACGAGTCTCGTCCGTCAGCGAGATTTGCAGAGGGGGCATTACACCCTCGGATAGCGGATGCGGGTGTGGAACATGGCCGTCAATTCGCGGATGAGGCTCTGCTGTATCTTGCGCAAGTCCTTGATGGTGACGGGGCAGTCGTCGAGCTGGGAGTCGCTGAGCCGTTTCTGGGTGATCTCGCGCACGAGGCTTTCAATCCGCGACGGCGTCGGGTCCGACATCACGCGCGAGGCCGACTCCACGGCGTCGGCCACTTGCACGATCGCCGATTCCAGGGTTTGGGCCTTCGGGCCGCGATAGCGGAAACACTCCGGGTCCACGCGGCCATCGCCGCCGGACCGCTGCACGGCAGCCTGGTAGAAGTACTCCACCAGCGTCGTGCCGTGGTGCTGTTCGATGATGTCGCGGATGGCCGCGGGGATGCGATACTCTTCTCCCAGCAGGGCGCCGTCGCGGGTGTGCGCCGTGATGATGAGCGCGCTGAGGGCGGGGGCCAGTTTTTCATGCCGGAGCGGCGCTTCGGTGCTGTTCTCCACGAAGTACTCCGGCTTGACCAGCTTGCCGATGTCGTGGTAATAGGCCGCCGTTCTGGCCAGCAAGGCGTTGCCGCCCACGCTCTGCGCCGCGGCCTCCGCCAGGTTGCCGACCAGCACGCTGTGATGGTAGGTGCCGGGGGCCTCCAGGACGAGCCGCCGCAGCACGGGCCGGTTCACGTCGGCCCACTCCAGCAGGCTGATCTCGGTCACCACGCCGAAGGCCCGTTCGATGAAGGGCAGCAGGCCCGTGATCAGAAAGCCCGACAGGATGCCGTTGGCCAGGGCGACCACCGAGTCGGTAAAGGTCACGGAGCGCCAGAAATCGGCGCCAATGTTGGCGTCCGAGGCAAGATTGATGCCCCAGACCGCGCCGAACTGCGCCAGCCCCGCCAGCAGGCCGACGTTGACCAGTTTCGTCCGCGTTCGAACGGTCGCCGTCGCCATCGCCCCGACCAGCCCTCCGACGACCAGATCGAGGAACACGCTGAAGCTGAAGGCGGAAATGATCCCGATGATCATCGAGAGCAACGCCACCCCCCCCAGCGCGATCCGCTGGTTGTAGATCAGGCTGAGCGTGATGGCCACGAAGGGCACCGGCACCAGCAGCACCGACCAGCCCGCGTACGCCAGGAGCTTCGCCAGGATCACCATCGCCAGGCAGAGGCCCGCCAGCAGACACATGCGCGGCGTCACGCGCAGCATGTGCCCGTGGAATCCATAGAGATACAGCCCGAACCCGAAACACAGCAACCCCAGCAGGAGCGCGCTGCCCACCGTGCGTTTCACGCGGGCGCTCAGGGGCTGCGTCTTCGAGAACTGCCGCCGCTCTTCATCGAGTTCCAGGATTCGGGAACTCGTCGCCAGCGCGCCGGCCGGCAGGATCGTCTCGCCCGGATTGAACGTCTTCATGACCGGCTCGACCTGCTCGCTGGCCTTTTCCCGCGCCAGTTCCGTGTCCTTCTTGCTGTATTGCAGTGTCGGAGCGCGGAGTTTCTCGATAATCAGCCCCGCCAGGAGCGCCTGCACCTCGGGGTTCAGGTCCTTGAATTCTTTCGCCACGAGGCTCTCCAACACGCCCGGCAGTTCCTCCTCCATCGTCACGGTATCGTAGATGGAGACCCGCGTGGGGGGCTGTCCTTCTTTCTGGATGACGTTGATCCAGAGGTGGTCGTACTGGTAGATCTCGTTCTGGTACTCCTGGTCCCGAATGACAAGGCCCAGGGCAGGCCCGGTGAAAACGCGCTTCAGCGCCTCCACGGCCGCCTCGCCCATCGGAGTCACTGCCGCGCGCAATTGCTCGATCTGTTCCGCGCTGAATAACGTGGATTCGCCCGGCCGCAGGACGCTGCCGTCTTCGGTCTTGCCGAGGAACGCCCTCATGGCGGCCAGCGAGGCGTTGCGGGCGGCGTCGAGCACTTCGGCCGAGTACTTGTAGACGTTCGGCTCGCGGTCCGCTTTGCGTGTCCGCTGCTGTTCGGTAGCCTCCAGGTCGCGGCAGGAAAAGCTGACCCGCGCCCGGTAATCGCGCCGGGCCACCTCGTTGAAGCGTATGTCCAGCGGAGGTTCGCCGAAATTCAGGATGAAGACAATGGCCGCGTAAAAGGCCAGTCCCAGGAAGAGCACTCCCAGTCCCCGCTCTTCGGCCTTTGGGGCGCCGCGTTCGTGGTGGTTCTGCCAGCCGCCGTTGGCGACCATCCTCCACCACCTGGATGTTCTTCGCCTGAAGAGTGTCATCTTATCCGCGAAAGCGCCTCTTGCCGGCTACCGGCCAAACCCCGGTTCCGCCCTTTCCATTCGCCGCTCAGACGCGGCGCGGCGCTAGGGACGCGCCTCGTCCTCTTTCGTTCTCTTCTTGCCCGATGATTTCTCGTAAGCGTTCACAATGTCCTTCACGAGTTGGTGCCGCACGATGTCGCTCTTGTCCAGGTACACGAACTTCAGGCCAGGCACGCCCTGCAGTATCTGTTCGGCGTGAACCAGTCCCGAAACTTCCCCCGGAGGCAGGTCCACCTGCGTCACGTCGCCCGTCACGACGCTGCGCGAATACAGGCCCATGCGCGTCAAGAACATCTTCATCTGGAGGATGGTGCAGTTTTGCGCCTCGTCGAGTATGGTAAACGCATGCTCCAGCGTGCGGCCGCGCATGTAGGCCAGGGGCGCCACCTCGATCAGGTCGTTCTCCATCAGCTTGCGCAGTTGGGCGGAGCCCAGGATGTCCTGCAGCGCGTCGTAGAGGGGCCGCAGGTAGGGGTCCACCTTGGCCTGGAGGTCGCCGGGCAGAAAGCCCAGCTTTTCCCCGGCCTCGACGGCGGGCCGGACCAGGATGATCCGCTTCACCTCGCGCGCCTTCAGCGCCTCCACGGCGGTGGCCACGGCCAGGTACGTCTTGCCGCTGCCGCCCGGCCCCACGCAGAAGACCAGGTCGTGCTGGCGCATCGCCTCCAGGTACGTCTCCTGACCGCGCGTACGCGGCTTCACATGATGGATGCGCGGCCCACCGGAGCGCCACGTGGCCCCTGCCGGCCGTTCGCCCGTCTCCTCGATCTCGGCCGGAACGGGGGCCATGGCCCGCGTCTCCAGGGCGTCGGTCTGCCAGATCAGATTCTCGACGTCGCGCACGGCCACCCGGCCCCGCTCGCGCGCCACCTGCACCAGGCCTCGGAACACCGCCGTCGCCCGCGCCACGGCCGTCTTCCCGCCGCTGATTTTGACCAGGCTGTCCCGCGCAACGATGTGGACGCCGAAGGCGTCGCGGATCATGCGAAGATACCGGTCGCGGCTTCCGTACACCGCCATCGCTTCTTCGCGACTCTCCAATACGATGGTTTCTTCCATGCGACTCCCCGTACAAACATGCCAGGCCCGACGGCGCTCCGCCCAACCGCGCTCCCGGCTCATTCCGCCCCCGCCAGGTAGAAGATCAAGTACCCCACCGGCGCCGCCGTCAAGAGGCAGTCCAGCAGGTCGAGCACGCCGCCGAAACCCGGCACGGTCGTTCCGGCGTCCTTGACGGCCAGGTCGCGTTTGAGCATGGACTCGCACAGGTCGCCCAGTTGCGAAGTCACGGCCAGCGCCAAGCTACCGCCCACGGCCCACGCCAAAGGCAACCCCACCAGAAAATGCGACATGGCCAGACCGATGGCCAGGCCCACGATCGTGCCGCCTATTGCGCCCGCCACCGTCTTGTTGGGGCTGACCACCGGCGCCAGCTTAGGCCCTCCGAAGATGCGCCCGGCGGCGTAGGCGCCGATGTCGCATCCTTTTGCCACGAAAATGACAAAGAGCACCGCTGCCGCCCCGCCGCTTTCCAGGTGGTCAATGCCGATGAAGAAACAGCTCAGGAACGGGATGTACAGCACGCCGAACATCGTGATGCCGATATTCCCGGCGGTTCCTTCCAACGTGGGCCGCCGAACCTGCGCCGCAAAACATGCGAACAGCAGCGCCGCCAGCAGGATCGCCAGTTTCCAGCTCTCCAGCGAACCGTCGTCCGTCCAGCCCCACCAGTGCGTGGAGGAGACCAGCAGAAGCCCGCCGGCAAGACCCAGCCACGTGAAGGGCCGAAACCCCCGGCCGGCCGCCATCTGATAGAACTCGTACAGGCTCAGCGTGGAGGCCACGCCGACCAGTATGATCAACCCGCCGCTGGTGCTGTAGATGAAATCCAGCCAGAAGGTCCCGCAGATGAAAAAGAACAACATCGTTCCGACCAGTATCCGCACTCGCAGCAAGCTGTTGTCCTCAGTAACGAAGTGCCAGGCACACGCCTATACAGTAACCAAGCGCCAGGCACCCGCCTATATCTGCGAACATCTGCGGAAATCTGCGGGAGCCAGGCACTTACGCCTATTCCTTCACCGCACCGAACCGCCGCACCCTTTGGGTGTACTCCAGCAACGCCTCCTCGAGTTGCGGACGCCGGAAGTCCGGCCAGCATACGGGCGTAAAATAGAACTCCGCGTAGGATATCTGCCACAGGAGAAAATTGCTGACGCGCTGCTCGCCGGCCGTGCGGATCAGGAGATCAGGATCGCTCATCCCCGCCGTGTAAAGCTCCCCGGCGAAGACGTCCTCCGTGATCTCCCCCGCGTTCAGTTCGCCTTCGACCGCACGGCGGGCCAGTCGTTGGGCCGCGTGCACGATCTCGCGCCGTCCGCCGTAATTCAGCGCCAGGCACAAGACCGGACCGGTGTTGTTCTGTGTTTGTTGGAGGGTGCGCCCAATCTCGCCCTGAACGCCCTCCGGAAGCCCCTCGATGTCCCCGATCGCGGCAAAACGAATACTGTTCTTCATCATCGTCTTGCGTTCCCGCCGCAGAAATCGCTGCAGGAGCCGCATGAGGAAGTCCACTTCGCTCTTGGGCCGCTTCCAATTCTCCACGGAAAACGCATACAGCGTGAGTTGCTCAATCCCCAAGTCTCCGCAAACGTTGACGATCTCGCGAACCGACTTGATCCCCTCCTCATGCCCCTTGACACGCGGCAGGTTCCTTTCCCTTGCCCATCGCCCGTTCCCATCCATGATAATGGCCACATGACGGGGCAGCGCGTCTGCCTTCACCTCTGTTCCGCACAACTTGATCAAGCGGCTTTGGAGCGGGCCTCAGGATGCAAAGCCCGTTTTCTCCCTCCATCATAACCTTATGGTCTGGTTTCTCTCCTTGCCCACCGAGACCATCTCGATTCGGCACTCGATCACCTCCTCGATGGCGCGCACGTAAGCCTGGGCCGCGCGGGGGAGTTGGTCGAAGCGCGCAGCGTCTGCGAGGGTCTCGCTAAAGCCCTCGAACTCCTCGTACACGGGCACGATTCGGTCGAGCAGAGAGGTATTGGCCGGGAATCGGCGCGTCGTCTCGCCGTCAATCTTGTACGCCGTGCAGACCTTGATCCGAGGTTGGCCGCACAGCACGTCGAGCTTGGTCAGGGCAATGCTGTCCACGCCGTTAACCATCGCCGCGTATCGCGCGGCCACCGCGTCGAACCATCCGCAGCGTCGCGGACGGCCCGTTGTCGCGCCGAACTCACCGCCGCGCTGGCGAAGCGTCTCGCCGAGTTCGTCTTTCAACTCGGTCGGGAACGGTCCGCCTCCCACGCGCGTCGTGTAGGCCTTCATCACGCCCAGAATGTGCCCCACGTGCTTCGGCGGCACGCCCAGGCCCGCGGCCACGCCGCACGCCGTCGAAGTCGAAGACGTCACGAAAGGGTACGTGCCGAAGTCCACGTCCAGCAGGCTTCCCTGCGCGCCCTCGAAGAGGATGCGCTTTCCGCCCCGCACAAAACCGCTCATCAGCTCGACGGTGTCGCACACGTGCGGCCTCAACCGCTCCGCATACCCGTTAAACTCCTTCTGAATCGCCTCCGCCGAGACGGACTGCCCCGACGCCTCCAGCACGCCGTTCTTCTGGCCGCTGTTCTCTTTCAGTTTTTCGCCGAATACCCTCTGGTCATAAAGATCCGCCATGCGGATGCCGCAGCGGGACATCTTGTCCGTATAGCACGGCCCTATCCCGCGCCCGGTCGAGCCGATCTTCTTGCCGTCGGCCTTTGCCCGGTCCCAGGCGGCGTCGAGGGCCTTGTGGTAGGGCATCACAACGTGCGCACGGTCGCTGATGTACAGATTATCGCCCACGCGCACCCCGCGCGCCCGCAGGTCGTCTATCTCCTGGAGCAGCAACACCGGGTCCACCGCCACGCCGTTGCCGATCACGCACGTCTTGCCTTCATGGAGGATGCCCGAGGGTATCAGATGGAGCACGAACTTGTCCTTGCCGATGACGACGGTGTGCCCCGCATTGCTCCCTCCCTGATAGCGCGCCACCACGTCGAAACTGCGCGCCAGCAAATCAATGATCTTGCCTTTTCCTTCGTCGCCCCACTGAAGACCCACCACACACATGTTAGCCATACTGTTCTCCGCTCTACCGCCTCAATTACATTTGACATGCAACCCAGGCCGAAGCCTGCGCAAAGGAATGATTATACAAACTCGCTCCGATTGCCGCAAACCAAAATGCCCCCTTTGCCCTTTGGTCGAAGGAGACGCCAATTCCTGACGCCTTGTGGAGCGGCGCCACAGCGGACGCCCATTCGGGACTTGCTTTGAACGGCCAAGTGCGATATAGGATTGGGACGTTTAGGGCGGCCCGCCAGACGGATGGGCGGGTCACGGCGCACAGCGTTACCTGAGAGGAGACAAACCATGCGGAAAGTCCGTGTCGGCCTGGTCGGTTGCGGAGGCAACGGTCAGTCCTTCATGAAGAATTACCAGGATTGCCCCACGAGCGAGCTGGTCGCGATCTGCGACCTCCTGCCCGAAAGGCTCAAGGCCGCCGGCGACCGGCTCAAGGTCGCGAAACGCTACGCAACCGTTGACCAGATGCTCGCCGGCGAGGACCTGGACTGCGTCTCGATACACACCTCCGACCCATTCCACTGCGAGCCGTTCGTCAAGGCCATGGACGCCGGCAAGCACGTCTTCGTCGAGAAGCCCTTTGGAAACTCCGTCTCCGATGTGGAGACCATGGTCGCGGCGGCCCGCCGCAGCGACTGCAAGACCATGGTCGGCCAGATCCTCCGCTTCAACCCGTTCTTCGCCAAGGTGAAGGAGTTGGCCGACTCCGGCGCCCTCGGCCAGATCTTCTACCTCGAAGCCGATTACATCCACAATCTCTTCGTGCAGGCGGCGCCCGAACGCTTCAATCCCGCCATCGGCATGAACTGGTATCTGGAGAAGGAGATTCCCATCGTCGGCGGCGGTGTGCACGAGTTCGACCTCTTGCGCTGGTTCTCCAAGTCCAACGCCGTCGAGGTCATGGGCTTCGGCAACAGCATCGCTTTTCCGGCCATGAAAAACCCCGATTGCCAGGCGGCGGTGTTCAAAATGGACACCGGCGCGGTCGCCAAGGTCACGGCCCTGTACGGTCCCGTCGGGCCGCGCCCCGATTTCCGCAATCTTGAAGTGTACGGCACCAAGGGCACCGTGCGCGCGGGAAAGCTGTACCTCGGTTCCGGCCACGACGCCTCCGCACAGGACCTCTCCAAACTGTGCATAGCCGCGCATCCCTACAACCCCGAAGTCGAACATTTCATGGACTGCATCCTCAACGACAAGCCCACGCTCGTTGACGCCTTCGACGGCGCCAACAGCGCCATCGGCGTTCTCATGGCGGCCGAGGCCATCCGATCGGGCAAGATACAAGAGGTGCCGATATACCGCCGGTAACGGCAACCGTTCAGAGGACGAAGATGCCATATACAGTGGTCCAATTCACGCTGCCCGTTGCCATCGGCGACGTCTGCCATCGGATGACCTGGCCGATGCAGACGCTGGCGGGCGACGGCTCGGAGTTCCGCGTCATTCACGTGGACCATCTAAGCCCATACCGTTATCAACTTGCGATGGACGCCGACCTGCTGGTCATTTGCATGGTCTGGGACCTGGACCTTTTTCCCATCCTTCGCTGGCGTCGCGCCCGCGGCAAACCAACCGTCTTTGAGGTTAACGACTACATCTTCGAGCTGCACCCCTGGAACCCCGGCTTCGACAACTGGAACGACCCGGCGACCCAGGGGGAGTGTCTCAACCTCATGACGCTGGCCGACCTCGTGCAGACCAGCACGCCGTTTCTGGCCAAGTCGTTTGAGCCGCACGCCCCCCGCGTGGCGGTCTTCGCCAACTACCTCTTCGATGCGCCGGCGGCCCTGCCGCCGAAGGAGAAACGCCCGCTGGTCGTGGGATGGGCGGGTTCGCAGGGACACTTCGACGACGTCGCCCGCATCGCGCCGGCGATATCCAAATGGATCACAGAGCACGAGGACGTGGAACTTCGGATCATGGGCGATCCGACGTTCGGCAGGCTGTTCACGGTTCCACCCGGCAGGCTGCGGCAGACGCCCTGGGGCGAGATGGACGCCTACCAGGAATTCCTCAGGGGCGTCCACATCGGGCTGGCCCCGCTGCTCGACACCCCGTACAATCGCGGGCGTTCGGACGCCAAGTGGCTCGAATACGCCGCCAACGGATGCGTGTTCGTCGGCGGACGCCTGGCCCCCTACGCGGACTCCGTAAAGGCGGGCAAGACCGGCTTCCTCTTCAGCGACAACGAGGAGCTACTCCGCATCCTGGACAGGCTCCACGCCGACCGCCGCCTGGCAGAATCCGTGCGGCGCGCGGCCTTCGACCACGTGACCCGACACCGCCGACACGAGAATCACAGAGCCGCGCGGGCCGACGCCTACCGCGAATTGCTCACGCAGAGCCGTCCCCACGCCGGCGAAAGCTCGAACCTGCACGAGATTGCCGGGTTTCCGCGCGTCAAACTGCCGGATCCGCTGCCGGCCTACATCATGGTGGGTCTCGCCCCCGATGAAAGAGCCGCCCTGAGAGAGATGTATGCCGACCGCGCGGACGTCCCTGAGGCGCTCATCGGCTTTGTGGAACAGCGGTTCGGGGAGTACCACACCACCCAGTATTCGCGGGGCGCGGCGGCCCTGGCGCGAGGCGATATGGCCGAGGCCGAGCACCGTCTCCGCCGCTCGCTCTCATTCTATCCAGCGGCTGTCCGGTCGCTGACCTTGCTGGGGCAGGCCCTCCTGGCGATGCGCCGGCCGCACGAGGCCCGCGAGGCCCTCTCGCAGGCGACGGGGTGCAACCCGGACTACTTTTTCACCTATCCCCACCTGGTGGCCGCCAACGAGATGCTCACCGACTGGCAGGCCGCCATCGCCGTCACCGAGACGTGGGAGAAGCGATGGAGCCGCGACCCTCGCGCGCCCCTGCGAAGGGGCCTGATCTTTCTGGCCGCCGGTCGCGGCACCGAGGGAATGGCCCTCATGAACGAAGCCCTTGCGCGATTCAAAGCGGACATGGGATACTGGCAGTTGCCTTTCGGCGCCGACATGGTTCGAATGATCCGGCAGGCCGAGCCGACGGCGTCGCTCTATCCGGACTGGCCCGACCTGATACTCAAGGCCGCCGAGACGTTCCCTTGCAGCCTCTGGCTCGCATCGCGGGCGGGCGAGTTCTGTTACCTGCGGGGAGAATACGAACGCGGCGCCCGCATCCTTCAAGAGGCCCGCGAACGTCTGCGAAGCTGGGAGTACCTCATACGGGAGAGTCTCGGCTCTCCGCAGGAGTACCGGCGCGCCATCGAGGCGTACCGCATGGCGTGCGAGGGGTTGACCTAGAGTCCGACCCGGCGAAGGTCTGTTGTCTTGGAGGAAGGGACCATGCGAACGGCCATGATTGCCGTCCTTGCGCTCGCGATCGCGCTGACCGCCGGCTGCGGCGTCTTCCAGAAACCCGACGGCGCGCCGGGCGGCCCGCAGGTCGCCGGCTCTGCAACCGGCGCACAACCCGGCGAACCCAAACTGCCCCTCTACGTCTGCAAGAAGACCGCCGAGCCGATCACGGTGGACGGCCTTCTCGACGAGCCTTCCTGGAAACGCGCGGTAACTTCAGGCCGCTTTACCAGTTGGAACGACAAGGCCATCCCCGCCTACGAGACGCAGGTGCGCGTGCTGTGGGACGAGAACTTCCTCTATATAGCCTTCGAGGCCGAGGACGGCGATATCGCGGCCACCATGAAGGAGCGCGACGCCAACCTGTGGGAGGAGCACGAAATCTGCGAGGTCTTCATTGACCCCGGCGATACTCAGCGAACCTACTACGAGTTCGGCATCACGCCGCTGGGCGCGGTGGACGACCTGATCATCCCCAACTTCGGCGTGCGCGGCAGTCTGGAAGGCCGCAAGTGCTGGGACTGCAAGGGCATGATGAGCGCGGTGCGCGTGAACGGGACCCTCTGCGATCCCAAGGACAAGGATAAGGGCTGGACGGCCGAGATGGCCCTGCCGCTGGTGAATTTCGACGGCGCCCCGAACCTGCCGCCCAAGCCCGGCGACACCTGGCGCATTAATTTTTACCGGTGGGACAATTCGTTCGGGAAGATCGAGTTGCAGGCCTGGTCGCCGACCCTGGCCCCCAAACCGAATCCCCATGTGCCGAGGCGTTTCGGCCTGTTGCGCTTTGCACAGTGAGAAGGCCGCCGGGCGCCTGCAATTTTGGCCGACGCGCGCCCTTGACTTTGCCTCCTCCTCTTTCTTATAATAGTGCCAGTGTCATGGCAGGCTCCCGCGGAAGTGGCGGAACTGGCAGACGCGCTAGCCTCAGGAGCTAGTGGTGTAACAGCCATGGGGGTTCGAATCCCCCCTTCCGCACCACCTACAAGAACCCGGCGCTCCCGAGACCAAGAACTGGTCTTGCAGAGGCCGGGTTTTTCGGCTATATTGTCTTGCTATCTTCCTGGCGGGAACGGCACAGAGCCGTTGGCAAGAACGTTTTTCCCGGGTTGTGCAAGGTGTGAACACATGACAAGACTGCCTATTGTTTCCCTGGCGTTTTCGTTTCTCTTCACCGCGATGGTCCTCGCCGAAGACGCCAAACCGCCCGCCCCCGCCACCGCGCCCCCCCCCGCCGAGTGGTTCGACTTGAACGGCCTGCAGAAAGTGAGCCTCGCCGACGCGCTCAAGAACGGGACCGCCAACTGCAAGTCGGACTGCCCGTCCGTGACCAAAGAAGCGGACGAGCGGATCGCCGCCATCATGGCCCGCCCCGGTTATTCCGATCAGGATTACGAGATGCTGGCCTCGCCCTGGGTCAGGACCAAGGAGTTTGTGGAATTGATGAAGCAGGGCCGCCGGCTACCTGAGATCAAGCTGGCCTTCCGCGGCCACCGGAACGGCGTCTTCGACACCGGCGGCACCCACGTCTTCAAGGGGGACGCCAAACGGGCGCTGGAGATCATGCGCGAGATCGGCCTGCGCGACACGGCCAACGGCAAGAGCTGGAGCGAGATGTGGGGGATCATGGAACGCGCCGCCACCGTTCTCGGTCAACGGGCCAACGGGGACATCGCCGTGAGGGTGGACGTCGTTCTGGGCGTAAACCAATGGTTCAACGCCGTCTACAAGCAGATTTACAACGTCCGCGACATCGAGCGGTACGCCGAACGCGACATGGGCGAAGGCCGCTATATCATTTACCAGGACATGATCCGCGACGACTCGGCCGGCACGCAGCCCCGCGGCTCCAAACACCCCGAACGCCCCCCTAAACCCTACTACCCCATCAAGGAGCAAATCAGCATCACCGTCATATGCGACAACAAGGACGGGACATTCAGCCTGGGCAACTTCATGTCCACTCATGGACAGGAAATGAAGGCCAGCGGCGCGATGAAGATCGGCGAACTGTTCTTTGATCTGCTCACCATCATGGAGAAGGACACCATCAAGAATCGGGAAAAGTGGAACGAACTTTTCCAGAAGGAAGTACTGGCCAAGCCGAAGGGATGATCGGCAGGTCCGCCGGCAACCTACCTGACAGTGGAGAGAACGCAAAGTGAGCCAAGTGAGCATTGACTACTCGCGATTCAAGAGCGTCCCCGAAATCCTGGCCCACGCCGGACGGAAGTACCCGAACCACATAGCGCTCGAGTGCGTGGCGCACGGCAACGTCCACCAGGTCACCTATGCCCAGTTGCTCGAGACCGTCAAGGAGATGGCCCTGGGCCTGGCTCGCGACGTCATGTTCAACGCCTCCGGATCGCAGGACTTTGTGACCATCCACGCGCAGTACGGCGAGGAGTCCTTTCCCTTCTACTGGAGCGTCCTGTCCAACCGCGCCATCTTCGCCGGCATTCAGGACTCCCAGGACATCGTGAAGACCTGCGCGGAGGTCAAGCCGAAGGTCATCGCCGTTCAGGCCGAACCCTATCTGCGGAAGCTGGTGGCCGTCTACGACAAGCTGCCGGTCAAGCCGGAGCGCGTCATCCTGCTGCGCGGCGAAATCCCGTCCGACATCGCCCTGCCGGGCCTTGTGACCGCCGCCTCCGTGCGCGCCCGCGGGCGCGAGGTCCTCGCCAAGAACCCCAACGCCTTCGAGGAATTGATCGAGAAGGCGCAGCGCACCGACATCGCCACACTGACCTCGACCTCCGGCACCACGGGCGAGCCGAAGTCGTTCCTCTTCAACCAAGACGGCCAGATCAAGGCCGCCGAGGCCCTCGTGCGCGCCTTTCGCAAGCTCTTCAACCTCCCGCCCAACGCCGGCATCCTCAACGGCGCTTATCCGTCCGACGACATCTTCTCCTTTTTCACCATCCTCACCGCCGCCGAGGCCGACAAGACCTTCTTCTTCTGCAACCGCGACCGCGCCGAGGTCTTCGCGTCCCTGCAGATCAAGGGGCCGGATCTCTGGTTCATGACCCCCCAGGTCGTGTACGACATCAACCGAGGCTTCCAGCACCAGCTTAACCTGCGCCTGGGCGAAGGCGTCACCAAGTTCCTCTACGGCTTCGCCTCCAACATCGGGTACAAGTACTTTGAGCGCACGGTCATGTCCGGCGAAAAGCTCCGCATGATGGACCGTTTCCTCCACAAGATGTGCGACAAGATCGTCTACAAGACGCTGCGCAACTTCCTCGGCGGGACCTTTGTCGGCGTCGTCGTCGGCAGCCAGAAGCTCGACCACCGCGCCCTCGGCATCATGGGCGGCGGGCACGCCTTCACCATCAAGCAGAACTACGGCACGCGGGAGGTCGGCACCATCGGCTTCGGCATCAACAACGTGTACACCTTCGACGAGGGGGTGGACTACAGGCTGGTGAGCGAGAAAGAAGGCGTGCTGGACCGCGAGACGATCCTCATGCGCAAGGACCCGGTGGACGGCGTCCTCAAGGTCAAGACGCACGGCATGGCCCTGGCCTACCATCCGCCGAGCAAACCCATGTTCGACGCCGAGGGGTACTTCGACACCGGCGACCTCGTGCGCATCACCCCCCCGCCGCAGCCCGGCGCCGAGTCCCGCATGGAGTTTCTCGGACGTCAGAAGTACTGGATTTACGACAACGGCGCCGAGGCCAAGTTCAACCCCGAGGACGTGGAGGGCCTGCTGAAGGTCATCAACGGTGTGGTCAACTGCATCATCCTCAGCCGCTTCGAGCACGTGGGCAAATTCGTGCCCGAGAACCCCTCGACCAACCGTTCCATCACGGCGGTTCTCGCCAGCGATCTGCCCTACGACAAACTCCTCCCCTTCGTCGTGGAGGTCAACCGGAAAGTCCCGCCCCTTCACCGCATCGCCGGTTTCATCGTCGTCTCCCCGCTGGAGTGGGAGGCCGGCAAGGGCCTTGTCACCGAGACCATGAAGCCGCGCCGCGGCCCCATCTGCGACCACTACGAGAAGCGACTTGACGAGATCTACCTGCAGATTGACAAGGCCGGCGGCAAACCGATCATACCGCAGGAGTAAGGCCTGATTCGCTGCCGGCGTTTGACTCCCGTTGCGCCTCCCGCTTGGCGGCACGGCTCCTGCGAACCTCTTTGTCCTTGACATCCCTTGCCGAGAGTGACTACAATGTAATTACTCAACAGGAAAAGAGGCCGTCCGATGGCAACCATCCTGAAAATCCGATTGGTGAAGATTGGCAACTCGCACGGAATCCGCATCCCCAAACCCTTGATCGAGCAGATCGGGCTGGGCGCAGAGGCCGAACTGACGGTGAAGGCACGACAACTTGTCATCCGCCCCGCGCACCGTCCGCGCCAGGGATGGGAAGCCGAGTTCCGCGAGATGGCCCAACGCGGAGAAGACCGTCTCCTTGATGAAGTCGCGCCGCCCAGGTGGGACAGCGAGGAATGGGAGTGGTAGTCAAGCGATTCGAGGTTTACCTGGTCAATCTCGATCCCACCATCGGCAGCGAGATCAGGAAAACCGGTCCCTGCCTGATCATATCGCCCGACGAGATGAACCGGCACATCGCGACGGTCATCGTGGCGCCCATGACCACCAAAGGACGCCCTTATCCCACCCGTGTGCCATGCCATTTCCAGGGGAAGAGCGGATTCATCGTCCTCGACCACCTCCGTACGGTGGACAAGGCGCGGCTGGTGAAATCGCTAGGCCGAATCGGCGCGGCAACGCAAGACCGCGTGTTGACCGTACTCAACGAGATGTTCGCGGAATAGTCTGGATCGGCTCGGCTATCTTTCCCCGTACGCCTCCCGCAGTATCTTCACCAGGTCCGGCACGCGGGGGTAGCAGGGGTTGGCGCCGACGCACTGGTCGTCGAAGGCCACCTCGGCCATTCGGCGCACCTGCTTCTCGAAGGCCTCGCGGGGAACTCCGGCGTCCTTGATCGTGGCGGGCACATCCACCTTCGCCATGAGCGCCCTCACCGCCTCCGCCAGGCTCTCCACGCCCTTGTCGGGGGTGGCCGCGTTCAGCTTGAGGGCGGCGGCGATCTCCGCGTAACGCTCCTTGCTCTGCGGATAGCGGTACTTGGGGTAGGTGGCGAACTTCTTCGGCAGGGCCGCGTTGTAGCGGATGACGGGGACCATCACCAGCGCGTTGGCGCGCCCGTGCGGGATGTGGAACGTCGCTCCCAGGATATGGGCCAGGCAATGGTTGATGCCGAGGAAGGCGTTGGTGAAGGCCATGCCCGCGATCGTTGAGGCGTTGTGCATCTTCTCGCGCGCCAACACGTTCCCCCCGTCCTTGTACGCCGCCGGCAGATACTCAAACACCAGTTGGATGGCCCGCAGCGCCAGCGGCTCGGTGTAGTCGGAGGCGACGACCGAGACGTAGGACTCAATCGCGTGGGCCAGCACGTCCATTCCCGTGTCCGCCGTGACGGACGCCGGCACCGTCAGGGTCAGGTTGGGGTCCACGATGGCCACATGCGGCGTCATGGCGTAGTCGGCCAGCGGGTATTTCGTGCCCGTCTTGGCGTCGGTCACCACGGAGAAGGCCGTGACCTCCGAACCCGTGCCGCTGGTCGTGGGGATGGCGATGAACTGCGCCTTCTTGCCGAGGGCGGGGAAACGAACCACGCGCTTGCGTATGTCCACGAAACGCAACCGCAGATCGTCGAAGGAGATGTTCGGCTGCTCGTAGAACAGCCACATGGCCTTGGCGGCGTCAATGGGCGACCCGCCGCCCAGGGCGATGATGAGGTCCGGCTCGAACTTGCGCATCGCTTCGGCGCCCCGCATGACGGTCTCCACCGTCGGGTCGGCCTGCACCTCCGAAAACACCGCCGCGGCGATGCCGGCGTCGCGCAGGTACGTCTCCAGCCGCGCGGTGGCGCCTGTGCGCACGGCCGATCCGGAGCACACGATCAAGGCCCGCTTGGCGCCCATCTCCTTGATCTCCTGCGTGAAGAAGGTGTCGAACGACCCCGGCTCAAAGTAGATCCTCGGCGGCACCCGGAACCATCTCATGTCAACCATCCTCTTGGAGACGCGCTTGATATTGACCAGGTGCGAAACGGTCACGTTGTCGGTGGTGATGTTGCGCCCGCCCGCGCCGCAGCCCAGCGTCAGGGAGGGATGTATCCGGTTGTACAGCCCGCCGATGGCCCCCTGCGACGACGGCGAGTTGACGATGATGCGCCCGGCGTTAAGGGTCTCGCTGAATATCCGGATCGCCTCGGCGTCCTGCGAGAAGATCGAGGCCGTATGCCCGAGACCGCCGAAGTGCATGATGTCGGTGCAGACCTCCACGCCCTCGTACAAGTTGCGCACGACGTAGAAGCTCAGGATGGGACACAGCTTCTCCCGCGAGAGCGGGTACTGATCGCCCACGCCCTTGAGCCGCGCCAGCAGCACGCGCGTGTCCTCCGG
The DNA here is from genome assembly GCA_964409935.1 of uncultured Planctomycetota bacterium. Taxonomy (GTDB): domain Bacteria; phylum Planctomycetota; class Brocadiia; order JAADGH01; family CAYPFP01; genus CAYPFP01. The sequence goes on from CAYPFP010000042.1 coordinate 28,579, forward strand.
AACCGCGATGCCGGCCAACTCCGCGATGCGCTGAGCGCTTTGGCCGACGACGGCCGACGACATGCTCTGCTTCTCCGCGTCAATGGCCACCGCCTGGACCTTCTCGACCTCCTTGGGCGTCAGGAAGCGCCCGCCCTGCGACTCGAAGCGGGACACCACCGCGTCTCTGATCTTCTGGTCCACCACGACGGCCTGCTCGGAGGCGCAGATCACGCCGTTGTCGAAAGTCTTGCTCAGAAGGATGTCGTTCACGGCCGCGGCGATATCGGCGGTCTCGTGGATGTACACCGGCACGTTGCCCGGCCCCACCCCGATCGCGGGCGTGCCGGAGGCGTACGCCGCCTTGACCATGCCCATCCCGCCGGTGGCCAGGATCAGCGATATGTCGGGGTGTGTCATCAGCGCCTGGGTCAGTTCGCGCGAGGGCTGCTCCACCCAGCGAATGACGTAATCGGGCGCGCCCGCCGCCAGCGCCGCCTCGTACATCGTCCTGGCGGCCGCAATGCTGCACTTCAGGGAATTGCGCGACGAGCTGACGATGATGGCGTTGCGCGTCTTGAGGGAGATGAGCGACTTGAACATCACCGTGGAGGTGGGGTTCGTCACCGGCGTGATCCCCAGGATCACGCCGAGCGGCTCGGCGAACTCCATCAGGCCCGTTTCCGGACAGTCGTGCACCAGGCCCACGGTCTTCGCGTTCCGGATGTCGTTGAAGACGTACTCGGTCGCGAAGAGGTTCTTGAGGACTTTGTCCTCAAAGACGCCCATGTTGGTCTCTTCGACCGCCATCCGCGCCAGCTCGATGCGCCGTGCGGCGCCGGCCTTGGCCGCCGCCTCCACGATGCGGTCCACGTCCGCCTGGCTGTATTGGGTGAAGACGGCGGCGGCCTCGCGCGCCTGCGAGACGATCTCGTCCGCCATGGCCTTGACATCCTGTTCCATTGCGGGCTTTCCCATGGTCAGTTCCCTTCGGTTACGAAGAACTCGGACGCGGCAGAGCACAACAAGGCCTTCGCAAGCCGGATCGTCTTCTCACGTTGTCGGCCACAAGGCCTGAATCGCCTCGTCCTCGTCCTCAAAACAGTTGAGGGTCTTCTCCATCGCGGTGAGTTTGAAGAGCTTGTAGATTGCGGGAATGGGCCGCACCACGGCCATATTCTTGTTGTCGGCCTTCGCTTTCTTTCGCAGTTGGATCAGGACCCCCAGGCCCGAACTGCTCAAAAAATCCACTCCCGCCAGGTCCAGTATCACGCCCGCGCCGCTCTGGTCCAGCGATTCCGCAAGCTTCGACAAGGTGGCCGGCGAGGTCATGGTGTCCAGGCGACCGGAGAGGACGAGGATCGCGACCTTCGGGTTCTTTTCTGAGGCGTGGGCGCTTACGTTCATGGCCTGCGTCCTTTGCGTTGGGAACTGGAAAGAACAACGTGTCAGATTCTAGACCGTCACAGTGTGTGAGTCAACGGGGCTGTCGGAAATTTACCGACCGGATTGCGCGCACGAAGCACACCCCTTCGGCGTCTCACGGTTTTCGGTTTTTCAGTTCAAGACTCAAGAAGGCGTTGATGGCGTTGTAGGCGTCGGTCGCGCCCTTGGTGAAGGGCAGAGAGGTAAAACCGTGCGTGTCGCCCACCGAGATGTACAGGCCGTTGCGCAGGCCCATCTCGTTGAGCTTCTTGTGGAACAGGATTGACTGTTCGAGCAGCGGGTCGTCGGCCCCGCAGATGATCAGCGTCGGCGACATGTCCTTGCGCACATGATGCACCGGCGACGCCATCTGGTACCGTTCGAGCATGTCCGTCGGCGTCCCGCCCATGTACTTCGGCCCGATCTCCTTGGGATTTTCGAAGATCACGAACCATCCCGTCATGTTGTACATCGCCACCATGTCATAAACGCCGAAGAGCAGCACGTTGGCGTGGGTCTGGGCCGTCACCTTACCATCCCCCGCGAACGTCGGCTTGAAGTAGGCGTTGTCCCAGCACAGGGCCGTCATGGAGGCCAGGTTTGCGCCCGCGCTGTCGCCCATGATGGCCACCCGCGCGGGGTCGCCCTGGTACTTGGCCGCGTTGCTCTTGAAGAAGATGACCGCCCCAAGACAGTCATTTACCGCTTCGGGAAACTTGTATTCGGGCGCCAGGCGATACGCGATGTTCGCCACCGCGAAGCCCTGCTTCGCCAGCCATCGGCACATCGGCACCGGAAACCCCTCTTGCCCCTTCTTGTACCAGGACCCGCCGTGCACGTTGACGACCATGGGGAATGGCGCCTTATGGTCCTCCCCCTTGGGCCAGAAGACGTCCATGGTAAGGTCCTTGCCGTCCACCACGGCAAAGACGACGTTGCGCTCGGTGTTGATTGTCTCGGCGCCGGCGCCCAGGAAGTCTCGCAGCGTCTTGTCCAGCGCGCTGCCGGCGCCGCTGATGATCTCGCCCGTGCTCGTGATCACCTTGCCCGTGCCCTCCAGCGTAGCCTTCCCCGCATTGCCGATAAGCTGGCCCGTGCCCTCGATCGCTGTGCCCAGGGTGTTCTTCTTCGCCGGCGGCTTGGCGTTCTCAGGAGGGGCCGCCTCTTTTTTGGGCGATTGACAGCCCGCCATCAGCGCCGCCGTCACGAGCAGGGCAACAAATCGAGACGTTGTCACATTCAACAAAGGTGTGTTCTCTGTCATCGCCACTCCGCCAGGACAAATGTTCTGGATAACGCCGATAGTACGAATTATAGTTAATGCGCGTTCTGGGTCAAGGTCTTGTTCGCGCAAGGGCGTGCCGGCCCCACATTCCGGCCCAGTCACAGGAGACGCGCCATGATCACGCGGTCCTTCTGCCGTGCTGCGCTGGCCTTGCTTTTTCTTGTGCTTGCTTCCGCGTCGCCGGGGCAGCAGGCGGAAAGTCCGCCCGCCGCGCCTCTTCCCGGCGCGCCCCTGTGGGACGTCGTTGTGGCCCCCGTTGTCGCCAAGCCGCCCGCGCCCGATGCGCTTTGGGGAAAGGGGCTGCCGCAAAATGTGAACGTAGCCGCAGAGGCCCCCGCCCTGGCCAGGTCGCTTGCCCGCAACGAGTACCTCGTGAACGCAATCCAGGCGGACGCCCCCGACGCGGCCTGGCCGGAATCGCCCGAAACCTGCCGCGCCGTGCTGCTGCCCGACCTGGCCGCGCTGTCCGACGCGCAGGCGAAACGGCTCGCCGATTATGCGCGCGCCGGGGGCCTCGTCATCGCCTTCGGCCACGCCTCTTTACTCGACCCCAACGGCGCGCCACGAACCGACTATCTGCTTTGCGAGCTTTTCGGCGCGCGCTGCGGCGGCAAGGTGGACTTTGAGTCCGAGAGCGCGGCGGTCGCCTTCGCCTCCGACTCCGTCTTCGGCAAGCCGTATGGGCCGGAGAACATCGCCGACGGCGGCGAGAACTTCTGGGCCTCCCAGGACGCCCCCATGCCGCACTGGGTGCGCATGGACTTCTCCGCTCCCCGCCAGGTCGCCGGCGTGGATGTGACCTGCCGGCCCGGTTTTATGCTCAGGGACTTCGACGTGCAAGCGCCCCAGGGAGACGGCTGGGTCACGCTTGCCGCCGTTCGCGGCAATGAAAAAAACCGGATCGCCTGTTCGTTTGAGAAGGCCGTCGAGACGAAGTCGCTGCGGGTGCTCGTCCTCAAGGAGATGCTCAACGAGAAGGACCGGCAGATCGCCGACATCGCCGAGGTCGAACCCCGCGACGCCGCCGGACGGAAGCTCATCGTCCCTGCGTTTCTGCTCGAGGCGCGCATCGCCGACGACGCCTGGGCGGCCGCCGCCAAGTCGCGGCGCCTGTCGCTCCGCTCCCCCGCGCTGCGACTGCAGCCGACAACGGCGCGCCCCCTCGCCTTCTTCGCCGACCCGCGCGGCGCGGAGTTGCCGCTGTGCGCCGTCAACACCGTCGGCGAGGGCCGGGCGATCCTCTTCGCCGTGCCGGAAGCCGCGCTGCTCTCGATGCCCGAGGTCTGGGGCGCTCTCCTGCGCACGTTCGTCGGCTTGCCGACCGTGCGCCATTCAGGCGACGAGGACTTTCGGCTCGAGCTGGCGCGAACCGGTCAGGGCTTTCTCTTGCGCGTGACCGACCAGAACACCGAGCGCGCCGCCAAAGCGAAGGAGCGCCGGGTGTACCTCAAGCTCAATTGCGCGCGGCTCGGCGTGCCGGCCTCGGCAAGACTTGTGCCTTCCGGAACGGACCTGCCCGTCAATGCGCGCCGCGAATGGACGCAGATTTCGCTGCCGATGCCGCACTCGGCCACCCTCGAGATCCGCAAGTAAGACCCAAGGCCTGCGTTGGTCCGGAAATGGCGTGAAAAAAATCTACCAAATTCCCCCCGAACGATTTGACAGCCCCGCAAACGGGGGATAGTATATTAATGGATCGGCTGTCTGAACCTGCCAGTGTTGTTTCGACGTACAGCCGCAAAAGACGTGTTAGACGTTCGAAGCAGGCGCAGGAGGAAGACAGCCGATCCTTTATTTTTTGCCCCCTGCGCGAAGCGTTCGCTTCCTTTCTTCCGAAACCTCTATAACCTCCACACCGTTGGCCTCCAGCAACGCCGCGCAGACGCCCGCGCCGGCCCGCAGTTCCTTCCCGAAGTACACCTTGCCGCAGCCGCATGACGGGCTTCTGGCCTTGAAATAGGCCTTTTCAGCGGAGAAGAGACGGGCCAGCTTGAGGACCTCCTGTGCGCCCTTGACGAACTCCCTGGTCACGTCCCTGCCGCTCCGCGTCCTCACTTTCGCTTCTCCGCGCAGAACGGCCGCGCCGTCGCCGCCCTGGAAGCCGGCGGCCTCTCGCGGCGTTGGGAGTCCGCCGAGTTGCTCCGGACAGACGGGGATCACGCACTTGCCGCGGAGTTTGCCGATCAGGGACCGCGCCGCTTTCGCTTTCCCGTCATAGCGCGACCCGATCCCCAACAGGCACATGCTGACGAGGACTCTTTCCACAGTCGTCCTCCGTTTCGTGTGTTTCCAGAACAATAACACGAATCCCGGCGGACGGAAAGGCCCTGCTCGTCCTCGGCCCTTGCGGCCCCCTTGCCGACTTTCGCCTTTTTTCCCTTGAAACAATCGCGCACAGATTGTATATTCCATTTGTTGAATCATGGCTTTTGGAGGTCTTTTTCCACAGAAAGGGTTGATCGTCTGCATGATCAAGGTGAAGTCAAGGGGAACCGAAACCGTCGAACAGATGTTGAAACGCTTTAAGAAGATGTGCGAGAAAGAGGGCCTCACAAAGGACATCAAGCGCACTTCCTACTACGAAAAGCCCAGCGAGAAAAAGCGGCGGCGGATGCGCCGGGCCGAAAAGCGCGCGCAGTTCTTCTCATGATTGTCTTGACGGCGGAGTGACGTTTCCCACCTATCATGAGCGCTCACCGGCGCCGCCATCGCGGGGTGTCTTTCCATTGGCAGGCAGAACGCGCAGGTCGCGGCCCACATCGCGTCCGTGCGCGCGGCGGACGGCGCATGGCATTGCGGGTCTGCATATCACGTCTTCGGGTACTTTTCCCGTCTCGCGTTTTTGAAGGCGCGAGCGTTCTAATCCATGGCCGCCTCAGGCGGCCGCTGTTCTCGAACTAAACACGAGCGAGACGACTCATGCCCGCAGTCAAGACCGATAACCTGACCAAGATCTACTCCAGCCCCATGGGATTCCAGAAGGTGCTGGCTCTCGACGGCCTGAACATTCAGATCGAGCGCGGCGAGGTGTTCGGCCTCCTGGGTCCCAACGGCTCCGGCAAGACGACCACCATGAAGCTTCTGCTCGGCCTCCTGTTTCCCACCAGGGGGACGGCCCAGGTCCTTGACCACCCCGCCGGCGACGTCGCCACCAAGCAGCGTCTCGGCTTCCTGCCGGAGGAGTCCTACCTGTACCGCTTCCTCAACGCCGAGGAGACATTGGACTTCTACGGCCGCCTTTTCGAGATCCCGCGCCGCGAGCGCCGCGAACGCGCCGCGCGCCTCATCAAGATGGTCGGCCTGGAACACGCCCGGAGGCGGGCCTTGAAGGGGTACTCCAAGGGCATGGCCCGGCGCATCGGCCTGGCCCAGGCCCTCATTAACGACCCCGAAATCATCTTTCTGGACGAACCGACCAGCGGCCTGGACCCCATCGGCTCCCGCGAGATCAAGGACCTGATCCTCGACCTGAAGCGGCAGGGCAAGACCGTGGTGCTCTGCTCTCACCTCCTGGCGGACGTTCAGGACGTGTGCGACCGCATCGCCATCCTTGATCGCGGCCAGCTCAAGGTCGTCGGGCCGGTGAACGAGTTGATATCCATCAAAGACTTGACGCAAATCACCGCGCGCGCCCTGCAGCCAGCCGGAATCGAATCCGTCTCCAACGCCGTCTCTCAGGCCGGCGGCCAGGTCGTTTCCGTGGATCATCCGACCACGACGCTCGAAGAGCTTTTCCTCAAGGTCATTGGCAAACAGTAGACAACATGGGTCGTGTTCTGCTCACGCTTGGCGTACTCGCCGTTCTCGCGGCCATCCTGGTGTGGTCGTTTCCCCAACGCCGCCACATCTTCGCCCTGGCCCGCCTGACGTTTCTCGACGCCCTCCGCAAGAAAGTCCTCGTCGTTTTTATCCTTTTTGCGGCCCTCCTGATCGTGGTCTCGCAGTTCTTCCCCGTCTTTCGGGTTGAGGACCGGTTGCGGGTGGTGCAGTCGGTCTGTTATTGGTCCATAAGCACCTTCGGCATGATCGTGGCGATCTTCCTTGCGGCCCTTTCGTTGCCCGGCGATTTCAGCGAGAAGACGATCTACACCATCGCGACCAAACCTGTCCGGAGAGGCAGCCTGGTCCTGGGCAAGGTGCTGGGGTTTGCGGCGCTGTCGGGCCTCATCCTGGCCCTGATGGGCGGCGCCAGCCTCATCGCAATCCGCTACGTGGATGCCCAGGTGCGCCACGAGACCGGCGGCCCTTCCAGGCTTTTCGCGCGATGGAGCATCCCGCCGGTCCAGAGCTACATCACCGGCCCCGGCCTTGCGCGCCAGGACGGGCGGACCCTGGTGAACGGCGAGGCCCAGAGCGCCTATGTCTGGTTCTTCCCTCATCCCGCGCTCTTTGCAAAACCCGGCGGCCCGCTTGAGGTAAAGCTGGCGGCCAGGTTTGCGCGCCAGCCCTCCCGCGAAGGCCCCCTCCCCCTGTCCTTCCAGTGGAGACGCGGCGAAAAGTGGGCCGAGCCTTTCTCCGCCGACGTCGAGCCTGAGAGAATCTGGCAACACGCCCTTCCGCTCTCCGCCGAAGACTTCGCCGCCATCGGCCGCGGCACGGTCTTCGAGGTCGCCGTCGGCCCCCGCACGCCCTTTATGTTCCAAGCCGACCACGACGATCTCGTCCTCCTCGTCAACGACGTGCTCGTCAAGGCCGAAAAACAGGCCCCGCGCGCCGAGGGCCTCTCCCCCAAGCGCACCATCACCTGGATCTCCCAGGCCCCCGGCCGCCAGGTCGTCTGGCGCTTCCACAAGCTGAAAAAGACGGCCATGCCCCAGGAGACCATCGAAGGCTTCGCCGATGTCCGCGTTTCCGCCGCCGGCCTGGGGCCGCGGCGCGTTGACCTGCGCTTCGCCTTCAGCGACCCCGCCGATCCGGCCAAGAAGACGGAGAGCATCGTCACGGCCACCCGCGACCGCGTGACCCGCTTCAGTTTCCCGGCCTCGGCCATCAACCCCGACGGCTCTCTGCTCGTGTCCGTCGAGCGCGCGGACAAGGATACCTATCTCGGACTGCCGGACGACCTCAGCGTCGGCATCTACGGAGAAGCCGGCATCTTCGAGTGGAACTTCGCCAAGTCCCTTTTCGTGATCTTCTTCCAACTGACGCTTCTCTCCGCCGTGGCCGTCGCTGGCTCCACCTTCCTGTCGGCCCCGGTCAGCGTCCTTTTCGCCTTCTTCATCTTTTTCTGCGGCAACCTGGTGGACTTCATGCGAAACGCCGCCACCATCCTTGCCTGGGGGGCCTCGCCCCATTCGCACTCCCACGACGCCGCGCCCGCCGCCGAGGCGTTCTTCCATTGGGTCTGGGACGGCATCACCAAACTTATCGAGATCGCCCTGCCTGCGGCCGCCAGAATTCTGCCCGACCTGCAACAATTCGACGTCGCCGGCCGCGTCATGTCCAGCGACGAGATACCCCTGGGCCTGGTCTTCAACGCCTTCGTCTACTTCGCCGCGTTTGGGTTGTTTGCCGTTGTGGTCGGCCAGATCGTCCTGAAGAACAAGGAAATGGAATAGAGGCCCCGATGTGCGAGAGAACGGTTTCAGATCGCCCGTCCGGTTCGGCGTCTCGCGCTAAGGCTGTCGGAACATGAAAAACCGTCGCTTATGGCTGGCACTGCTCATTGCCCTTTGCTGCTTCGCGGCCATCGTGCCCGTGCAGCGCAAGCTGTCTGCGATTCGCCAGCGCGAAGGCCTCACGCAATCGGCCGCCGACATCATCGAGGTCACCGGCAACGTCGCTCTGGCCGCCTGGCGCGCCATCATCGCCGACGTCTTCTGGGTCAAGGTGGACGCCCTCCAGCAGCAGGGCAAGCTCGAAAACATCCTCTGGTTCCTCACCGCCATCACCAAGCTGCAGCCCGACCTGCCCGAAGTCTGGGACTTCATCTCATGGCACGTCGCCTACAACCTGTTCCACGAGGTCGAGTCGCGCGAGGACAAGTGGTCCCTCATGGATCAAGGCCTGGAATTGGGGTTGGAGGGCATCCGCAAGAATCCGAACAATCCCATGCTCCTCCACAATATGGGATACCGGTTCTATCACAAGTTCGACGCCCGATACTTCCCGGACTCGCCTTACTATCGCAAGCGTTTTCGCGACAAATACCACAGAGACAACTACGAGGTGGCCATCGAACTCATCCATCGTTCGGTGGCGCTGGAGACGCATGAGATTCGTTCGCGTTTTGCCTGCCACGTCTACAACCGGTGGGTCGTCGCCTCCTTCAACGACGGCGACTGGGAAAAAAGCTTGAAATTGGCCGAAGAAGCATTAGAATCTTGGAATTCCGTGTTCAAGGAGTTTGACGTCCACGGAACCGCCGCTTCCATGGGCTTGGACCTGAACAAGAAGTTCATGGACGAGGCCTATCGCCGCGGCCAGGCCATCCTGCTGGACGTCCAGGCGGCGGCTGCCGAGAAGTCCGGCGACCTGAAGCGCGCTTTGGCTTTGTTTGAGCAGTCGCTGCCCCTGTGGGAACGGCTGGTCAAGGAAAGCGGCGGCGACGATGACGGCCCGCGAAGCAAGATCGCGGCCAGAATCGCCGACCTGAAGAAAAAACTGGAAACAAGTAAGTAAACGGGCGGCTTCGCATCCGCCTGCGTGGCGCGTAAAGGCCGAACAACAGAGACTATTCTAACGGTTTTCAGGGAAGGAGCGCTTAAAGAGCAATGGCAGATGTGGTAAAGCATGGAGGAGGAGAGGCAAGCATCGTCCTGCCGGCCTTTACGGCAGGCGATTGGGCAATTCTTGCCATCGTGTTAGGCTCGGCCCTGGTCGGGCTGGCTTACGGGGCGTATCTGATCAAGAAAGTCATGTCTCAAGACCCCGGCCCGAAGAGTATGCAGGATGTCTCCGCCGCCGTTCAGGAAGGCGCCAGCGCCTACCTGTCGCGCCAACTCGCGGCCATCAAGTGGTTCATCATCGGCATCACGGTAGCTTTGTTCTTCCTGTACTGGAAGCTCGAGATGGCCAAGCCGGAGCCTGGCCCGTGGTACTACATCCCGCTGGGCATCGCGATCGCGTTCATCCTCGGCGCCGCCGCTTCGTACGGCGCGGGCTATGTGGGCATGAACGTCGCCGTGCGGGCCAACTGCCGCGTGGCCAACGCCGCCCTGTCTTCGTTCAAGAAGGCCCTTGAAGTGGCCTTCGAGGCCGGCACCGTCTCCGGCATGTTCGTAGTCGGGTTCGGCCTTTTGGGCGCCACGATCATCTTCATGATCTACCAGCAGAACGCCATGCAGGTCCTCGTGGGCTTCGGCTTCGGCGGCTGTCTGATCGCGCTCTTCATGCGTGTCGGCGGCGGCATTTACACCAAAGCGGCCGACGTCGGCGCCGACCTCGTCGGCAAGGTCGAGA
>CAYPFP010000043.1:0-38318 GCA_964409935.1 uncultured Planctomycetota bacterium
CATGCGCCGTACCCGTGGCAGGAGGCCGAGGGGCAGCTCGCGGCGGGCGCGGGCGCGCGGGGCGCGGGCGCGCGGGGCGCGGGCGGGCCGGGCGTGCAGTTGGCCGTCCTGCCGCCGGGCAAGGCTGAGTTCCAGACGGGCTACCAGAACACCAGCGAGCTGTACAAAAGCCGTTACCGCGTCTTCTACACCCAGCCCGCAAAGACCGGCGCGTACTTCGTCACGCTGATCTCGCCCTACAAGGAGAAGCCCGTGCGTTGCAGGCTGGAGGCGCTGCCGGCGGAGGCGGGCTGCGTGGCGGTGCGCATCACGCGAGACAACCGAACCGACCGCGCCGCCTTCAACATCACCCGACGAAAAGGCATCGCCGCCGGCGAGCTTTCGACCGACGGACGCGCGGCATGGCTGCGCGAAGGCGCCCTCGCCGCCGCCGTCGTGGACGGTTCGCGGCTGACGTTCAACCGGCAGTCCGTGCTCAGCGTGAAAGGCGAGCAGGAATTGGCCGAGACGCGATAGTAATCGGTGTCGCAGGAGTCACGCATGAAGTCCGGCTTCCATGTCGCGGTGGTCCTGGGCTGCAGCCTCTGCGCCGCCGCCCTCGGCCAGACGCCGCGCACTCTCGGCCGCTCGCCCGACGTCGGGCGCGCCCCCAACGTCGGCCGCGTGCCCGTCGGGGGCAGGTTCAAAGACCTGGGCGTGGCCGTGCAGTTCCTCTCCGGCGCGCAAGGACAGGCCGTTGCGCCGCGCAAGGGGCGAAATCAGAGCGTCTACACCGCCTGCGCGGAGACCGACGGCCCCATGTTCATCCTCGAAGCCGACCCCGACACCGGCGTCGCCCAGCTCTATCCGTGCCCCGTCAAGGATGATCGCCAGGTCTTCGGATTCACCCTGGGACTGGACAACAAGATCTACTTCTGCACAGGCCCCGCCGGCCACCTGCTGAGCTTCGATGTCAAGACGAAGAAGTTTGCCGAACTCGGCAACCCCATCCCCAACACCTACTGCCAGTCCCTGACGACCGGCCCCGACGGGACCATCTACGGGGCGGGCGCCAATACCATGCAGCTCATGGCCTACGACCCCCACAAGAAGTCCGCCAAGATCGTCATCCCGAAGCTCGATGCCGATAACGACAGCCCCAACGCCATGGTCTTCGGGGCCGATGGCCTGCTGTACATCGCCTGTTCCCCCAGGAAGGCCCGTGTCCTGGCGTACAACCCCGCCACGGGCAAGGTGGCCGACGTCCTGTCGGAGAATCAGAGGATCGCCGGAAGCGCCAACGTCTTCTACCGCAATGACGGCGACGTCCTGATCTTCGTGCAGTCTCAAGCCCAGGCCCAGGCTCAATCGGGGGACGGACAGTCCGGCAGCAGGGGCAAGCTCTACCTCGCCCGCAACGGCCGGTGCAAGCCCACGGAGAACAGCAATTACTACGTCCCGACGCTGAGCGACGGTCGGATGGTCCAGTTGAATCTGAACCAGATGATCCTCAACTACGTCCCGGCCAGCGGCGGCGCGACACAGAAGATGCCCCTGCGCGTGCCGCGCGGGGGCGCCCCCATCATGGCCCTGGCGCTCGGCCCCGACCGCAAGGTCTACGGCGGCGCCGACCCCGTGCGCCTTTTCCGCCTCGACCCCAAGTCGGGCAAGATGGACGAACTGGGCAATCCCACGGCGGCCGGCGGCCAGATCTGCGCCCTGGGCGTGCTTCAGGATCGTCTGTACCTGGTCGGCTACCCCAACGCCAACCTCGCCGTCTACGACACGAGCAAGCCCTACCGCCTCACCGCCAACGCCCGCGCTGGCAAGGACAAGAGCGCCAACCCGCGCGACCTGGGGGCCATGGATCAGTCTCAACTCCGCGCCCTGGAGATGGTCGCGGGACCGGACGGGAAGCTGTACATCGCCCTGCAATCCGGCGCCAGCGGCGCGGCGCGTCGTACCAGCGACGCGGGAGCGCTGGCGGTCCACGACACAGAGTCGGGCAAGACCGCCGTCCACCACCCCGTCCCGGACGAGCAGATCGCCGGCGTGGTCCTCACGGACGAGAAGGAGATATGGGGGGCCTCCGCCACGAAACTCTTTCAGTGGGACGCCGCGAAGAAGGCCGCCGGCACGCTCATCAGCGCGCCGTCGGGGGCGAGACTGGCCGCCATCGCCTGGTGCGGGAACGGCAAGATCTACGCCGTGTCTGCGGGCACGCCCGCTCTGTACGCCTTCGACCTGGCCGAGGGAACCGCCGTAAGCGCCGCGCCCATTCCGTGGGGCCAGCCCCCGAGCTACCGCCGGGCGCTGGCCGCCGGCCCCGACGGTCTGGTCTACGGCATTGTCGCCGACGAGAAGAAGAACTCGACCCTGTACGTCGTGGACCCCCGTACCCACCAGCCCTGCAAGCTCGGCGAATATCCCGATCTCAGCGCGGGCTGGGCCTTCGTCGGCAACGACATCTATCTCGGCGCCGGCGCGCAGGCCGTGAAGTTCACCAAGTCGTTCTGAACTGTCTCGAACGGCGCGAAGGGCGGGCAGGACTCCGCCGAAACGCCATAGAAGGAGATGGCCGAATGCGTGTGCCCTGGCTGCTTCAACTCGTGTTGCTTGTCCTGACGCCAATGCCGCTGTTCGCCGCCGACGCGGTACACGTGTCGCCGACGGGCAACGACGCCCACCCCGGCACGGCGGAAAGGCCGGTGGCCTCGCTGCGCCGGGCGGTGGAGCTTGTGGCCGACCGCAAAGGGCCGTCGGAGATCATCCTGCGCGAGGGGGTCTATCCCGGCGACGTTCGTGTGGGCACGCAGCAGAACCTCAAGGACACAGGCGTTCCGCCCCTGCTGATTCGCGCGGCCAAAAAGCCCGACGGCGGTTTCCAGGACGTGATCCTCGACGGCTCGCGCAGAGTCCGCGAGGCTGAGCCGGTCCCGGGGAAAGCCGGCGTCTACAAGATTCCGGGCGCATACACCTATTCCCAGGAACCCGGCATGTGGGAAGAGGACACCCGCATTCGCTACACCCTGGTCGCGGACATGACCGCCGTGGAGCGCTACCCGGCCAGCTTCTGGCACAACGGCAAGGAGGTCTTTTTCCACACCTCCGACCGGCAGCCGCCCTCGGCGCACGAGATCGGGATGAGCAAGGGGCGCGCGGGGATCACGCTGTGGCGGCCCAACACCACCGTGCAGGGCATTCAGTTCCGCCATTTCCTGGAGTGGCGTTGGTCCTGCGGACTGGAACTGCGCGCCCAAAACACCGCCGGCGAGGACTGCCGGGCGTGGAACTGCGTTCGCGGGTTCCAGATCATGATGGAGGCCCCCAACACGCGCATCCTGCGCTGCCGCGCCGACGACTGCGGCGGAGGCGTGTACTCGCAGGGCAGGCAGAGCCTCATCGAGGACGGTCGGTTCTTCAAGATACGCGACCGGTTCCGCGTCTCGGTCTACCCGCAGGACGACACGGGCATTCAGTTCTACCATCCCGCGTTCGGAGGCGAGGTCCGCCGCAACCTGTGCGTGGGGTTCTGCAACGGCATCTTCGTCAAGTGTCCCGAAAGCCCGTTCATCGTCGAGAACAACACCTGCGTTGACGGCATCACCTACGGCATCGGCTGCACGACGTGGCACAAAGAGTCGGTGTTTCGGCTCAACATCGTCTGCGGGTTCTCGATACCGATGCTCTTCTCGCCCGACAATTTCCCGCCGACCTCGGTCCTTGACTGGAACTGCATCTGGGGCGCGTCGCGTCGTACCAGCGACGCGGAGACGGCGTCGCGCAGCCGCCTGGCCGACTTGCAGCGGACCGGAAAAGGAAAAAACAGCATCGTCGCCGACCCGCGCTTCGCCGCGCCCCGCACCAACCCGCTGGACCCGGCCCTTCCGACACAATCTCAGAGCAGGTTGGTACGGGGCGCGCCTGCGGCGGGCGACTACCGTTTGCTCCCGTCCAGCCCCTGCGCCGCGCTGGGGCCGAAGGGCGAGACCTGCGGGGCGTTCGGCGTGGTCGAGCCGGGGTTCAAGGACGTGCAGCCGCCGTCCCTGGCCGTGACGGCCGACGCCCCCGCGCGCCCGCTGACGGCGGCCAATCTGTACGTCGAATCCCAGGCGTGGATGGGCGGCGCGCCGGGCCGGCTCTTGAGCGCGCCCGCCGAGGAGAACGGCGGCGAATGGCTGTCGCCGGAGGGGAAGGTCGCGCTTCGTCTGGAGGCGCGCGACCACGCCGGCAAGGTTACCCAGATGAGTCTGCGAGTGGGTGAAGAGGAGTGGGGCAACCCGCAGGCGTTCCAGGAGCACACAAGCGTCGCGCTGCCGGCCGGCCGCATCGTGGCTGTCGGCGTGAAGGTCTGCGACGACGCCGGCAACTGGTCCGAGCCGGTCGTTCTGACGGTCCGCGCGGTCAGCGGCGGCCCGAAGATCACGGCCGGCCCGACGGCGCGGGCCAACAAGCACGGGGCGCTGGTCTGGTTCGAGACCGACCGCCCCTGCCGCGTGAAAGTCCAGACGGGCGAAGCGTCGTTCGAGAACCCTCCGAACAGGCAACGGTCGTGGGTCCCCGGCGGCGGGCCTTCGTGGGCGCAGCGCCGGGCGAACACGCGCGTGCTCACGCACGTGGCCTTCCTGCCGCCCACAGTCAAGGACGGCGCGACCGCGCGCTACGCCCTGACGCTGCAGGACGAGACCGGCGCCGAATCCCGCATCCCCGACGCAACGCTCGACCTGAAGGGCGAACCGGTCACGTTCTACGTGTCGCCTTCGGGAGAAGATTCGGAGTCGGGCGGTTCGGCGGCGAAGCCGTGGCGTACGCTTCAGTTCGCGTTGGACCGCGTCCTTCCGGGCGACCGTGTCGTACTGAGGGCAGGGCTTTATCCGGGCGAGGCCGTGCTCGCGCACGGCGGGGTGGAAGGCGCCCCGATCACGATCGAGTCGGAGCGCGACGGGGTCGCCGTGCTCGACGGCCGCCACCTGGCCCCGACGTGTCTGCGTCTGGACAGAGCGCCGCACGTCGTGATAAAGGGCCTGGAGGCGCGCTGGTTCGGCGAGAGCAGCACCTTCTACAGCGGCGACAAGGCGGGGATTTTCATCACCGAGTCGCCCAACGTCTCCGTCCTGAACTGCAGGATGTGGAACGGCTTCTGGACCGGCTGGCCGATCGGGTCGGGCCTCTACGCGGGCAAGTCCCCCGGTCTGACGGCCTCCCGCAACATCATCCATCAGGTCGAGCAGGGGATATCTCTGGTGGAAAGCCCGCGCTCGCGCATCGAGCACAACACCATCCTCAAGAACATGTACGGCGCGGTCAAGTTCATCTACTCGGCGGAAGGGAGCGTCAGCCGGAACAATTCATTCTGCTTCAGCGGCAACGACCAGTACCTTGTCATCTACAAGGACAAGAAGGAATTCGACGCCTTCTACAGCGACTACAACAACCTCGGTACGCGGCTTCGAAGCCCCGATCCGGGCGACGAGATCGTGCCGGAGGACCCGTTTTTCCGGGGCGTCGGCTCCAAGGCCGTCATCAGCCTGAACGGAGAGCGGTACAACAGCCTGCGGGCGTGGCAGAAGGCCACGGGCAAGGACCTGCATTCGATCTTCAAGGACCCGAAGTACGCGGACGCGGCGCGATGGGATTTCCGCCTGAAGCCCGGCAGCCCGAACCTGGGCGCGGGCCAGAGCGGCGCGACCATCGGCGCCTCTGGCCTCTGGGTCAGAGGCGCGCTGGGCGCAACGACGGATTAGGCGCGGACAAGAAGGAGCGGCGCGATGAGACGACTGATCGTGTTCCTGGCCGTCAGCGGGGTGTGTCTGTGCGCCCCGGCGGAGACCGTGCGCCGCACGGAGACCGTGCGCCGTATCGAGAAGCTGCGGCCGCTGCATCTGGACACCGAGTTGGTCGGCGGCGGCAAGGCGGCCGCGCTCATCGCCGCGCCGAAGGCCGACGCCCGGCTCGCCGAGCGCTCGCCCGACGTCGGGCGCATCATCGCCCGCGTCAAGTCGCTGACGGGCGTCGCGTTGCCGACGATGGACGACAAGGAGGTCGGCGACAAGGAGTTCCGCAGCGCGAACGTCATCGTCATCGGCAATTTCATGACCAACAAGGTCGCCGAATTGCTTTACCAGCGGCAGTTCACGTTTGAGGATTACGTCTATCCGGGCATCTCGGGCAAAGGCCCCGATGTGGACGGGCCGCCGCAGACCGGCTACGTCATCCGCACCGTCCACGACCCGTTCGGCTTCGGGCGTAACTTCATCGTGCTGGCCGGCAGCGAGCCGGCGGGCACAACGGAGGCCGTGCAGGCGTTCGCCGAGTCCCTCAGCGGCAGGCAGCGGCTGGCCGTTCCGCACACGGTGAAGGTTCAGTTCGGCAACATGCAGCTCATGAAGCCGTCCTACACCAAGACGGACCTGCCGCAGGAGAACGTGGACCGCCAGATCGCCCAGATTCAGCGCACGGTCTCCAACATGCGCCAAATGCACAACAACGTCTGGATGCAGGCCGACAGCTACGCCCTGGGCTATCACCTGACCGGCAACGCGTGCTGGGGCAAAGTCTTCAAAGGCTTCATGCAGATTCTGGCCGACAACCTGGGCCGCTTCAGCGCCATGCCGTACAACTACTGCGAGGACATGTTCAGCCTCGTGCCCGCCTGGGACTGGATGGAGGAGACGCCCTTCTTCACCGAAGAAGAGCGGCTCAAGTTCACCAATGTTGTGCTGGAGGTGGCCTGCCGCAACGAAGACGCCTGGCAGCACTACCTGCGCAATCCGCGCGCCGAGGCCCTCAGCAGCCACGGCGGCGACCGCGTGCAGTCCTGGCGGTATGCCGGCGTGTTCTTCAGCAAACACTACGGGATCAACAAGCACTGGCTGACCGTGACGGAGGAAGCCATCAAGTGGATGAACGAGACGCCGCGCTCCTGCGACGGTTACCGGCTGGGCTGCGGCCACGCCACACGCCTCACCGGCTACGCCCGGTACACCGCCGACACGGGGTACTTCGACAGCGGCGCCTGCCGGCAACAGGCCGACCTCGTCATGATGTGCACCGACAACCAGGGCTACACCGCGACCGTCGGCGACCAGGACCGATGGCAGTCGCGGATTGACCGCGAGTGGAACACGGGCCGCTACCTGGGCGAGGTGGCCTGGTTCTTCAAGGATTCCTCCTACCTGTGGTTCGCGCAGCACATGGCCTATCACGAATGGCCCTTCAACGCCTTCGCCACCGGTCGAACGCCCAAGCGCCCAGACCACCTGGTGGGCCTCCGAGTCCTGCCGGTCCACAAGAACATCTACGAGAACGTCGTCAAGGACGAGCGCGATACCGTGCGCACCTTCGAGAAGGCCCCCGAGATCACCGTGAAGCGCGAGGAGGCCTTCGACAAGCTCACCTTCCGCGGGGCCATTGACCCGATGAAGCAGTACCTCCTCCTCGACGGCATCGGCGGCATGGACCACGGCCACATAGACGCCAACTCGATCATCCGCTACAGCGACCTCGACCGGATGTGGCTCGTGGACGTGGGCTGGACGCGCTGCTACCCCCGCGACCATAACATGCTCCTCGTCGTCAAGGACGGCGAGTCCAAAGGCCCGCAGAAATTCGCGCGCCTCGACGCGGCCTGCGACCTGGACACCGCCGCCTTCACCAAGACGACCATCCCGAACTACAACGGCATGGACTGGTCGCGCCACCTGGTCTGGCTGAAGGGCGAAGGCGTAATCGCGTTCGACCGCGTCACGGCGCTGGAGGCCGGCGACTATACGCTGCGGTGCCGGTGGCGCAGCGTGGGCGAAGGCAAGGCGGTTCAGGGCGGCCTGACCGTCGCGCAGGGAGGGCCTCGCTTCAAAATCCTGAACGCCGACGGCTCTGTCCAGCGCCTGCGAAGCCTCTTCCTGGACGACACGAACAACTCGATGCTCACCTATCCCTACATGAACCCTCGCGGCGAGACCCTCGTCTATGACAACGTGGTCGAGAAACGCTTCGCCAAGGGCGAGACCTACACCTTCCAGAACCTCTTCTATGCCGCGTCCGACAAGGTGCGGCGCGAGTACACGGTCGAGCGCGTGGACGACTCGACCGTCCGCCTCAAGTCTGCGCGCGGCGACCTGGCGGCCGGCCTGCTGAAGGGCGAAGGGATGTTCGTGGTGGCGGGCACTCGGTTCTGCGCCGCGCAGGCCGCGACGCTGGGCGACCCTCCGCTGTTTCGCGCCGCAAAGCCGGTGGACATCGAGTACGACGCCGCCGCCGGAAAGGGCACAGTCCATGCGCGGGCGGCCGCGCGGCTCACGCTTTCCGCCTCCTCGGACGACGTAAAGCTCGACGGGGCGCCCCTCAAGGGCGACCTCAAGGACGGCAAGGTGACGTTCGAGGTCCCCGCCGGCAGACATGCGCTGGCCCTGAGCTTGTCGTTCGAAGGCGCGACCCAACCGGCCGCCTTCGCGGCGGGTCTGGCCCCGAAGCGGGCCAAGCCTTCGCCGGCGCCGGTCCGCGAACCTCTGCGCGGCCTGACGGTTGTGTGGGAGGCCCGCACGTCCGCCTCCGCTCCTGAGACCGACACGACGGCCGAGATACTCGACCTGGCCCTGGGCGACCTGGGCGGCAAGACGGCCATCGTCGCCGCCGGCAAGGACGGAACCGTCACCGTCCTCGGCCTGGACGGAAAGGTGCAGTGGCGGCAGGGCGGCCTCGAACGGGCGAACGCCGTTGCGATCGCCGGCTTCGCCAAGAAGCCTCATGTGATTGTGGGTTGCCAGAAGGCGCCGTATCTGTATGTCTTCACCGCCGCCGGAGCGCGCGTCGAAGGCGACTGGGCCAACGTAAGCGCCGCCGACCCCTTCAAGGGGGTGGCCGCTCCGCTGCGCTACGTCGGGGCGGCCGACATGGACGGCGACGGGTCCGACGAAGTCCTCGCCGCCAACTTCCCCAAGGTGGACAAGAAGACGAACGTCTTGGGGTACTGCTACTGTTTCGACAAGACCGGGCGGATGCGCTGGTGGCGCCAGCCGGTGAATCACGAACTGGCGACGGCAACGATCGCCCCTCTGAAACCCAACGGCCCGATGGTCTTCCTGGTCGGCGGCACCTTCAACTCGTGTGCGGGCCTCAACGCCGCCGGCGCCGAGTGTTTCACCGCCTTTGCCAGCCACCGCCTCACGGTGATCCGCGTCGCCGACGTGGACGATGACAAGACCCCCGAAGTCCTCATCGGCGGACAGGACAACTACGTCCACCTCCACGACGCCGCCGGCAAACGCCTCTGGATGCACAACGTCGGCGGGACCGTCAGCGGCATCGCCGTGGCGGACGTCAACGCGGACCGCAAGGCCGAGATCGTCGCCGCGACCGCCGAACTCAACCACAACGTCTTCGCCCTGAACGGCGAAGGCTCGCGCCTCTGGAGCGCCAAGGCCGGCGAGGAGGTCAACGCCCTCGCCGTCGGCAACGTGGACGCCCGGCCGGGCGCCGACATCGTCGTGGGCACCGACGGCGGGGACGTGCTCGTCTTCGACGGCAAGGGCAAACGCGCGGCCGGGGCGACGGTCTCAGGCCCTGTGGCCAAACTGGCGCTCTGCCCCGGCGGCAAGGCCGACACCGCCCCCGCCGACATCATCGCCGCCCTGAAGAACGGCCGCCTCGTCCGGCTGTCCGCCCGCGCGAAGTGAGACGGGGACGCAAACAAGGATGCGGACGGCCGCCGCGAGGCGCTCCCCTCTGACGAAGCGGTCTGCCACCTTGCCAGAACGTGAGGGATAAGACTAGAATTTCCGCATGCGGATCGAGATTCTCTGTTGGGAAGCCGGCGGACGCCAGGCCGGAATAAGCGCCGCGAGATGCGATTGGACAGGGAGGCCACGATGGTGGACGAATCAAAGGTGAAGGGACTTCTCGATCACATCTGTAACATCCCCACCGTGGACGCCCACGAACACCTGCACGCCGAGGAGATGCGGCTGGGGCGGAAGGTGGACATTTTCCTGCTGTTCCACCAGTACCTCTTCACGCAGTTGATCGCCGCGGGCATGGATGCCGCGAAGGCGCAGGCGCTCGAATCGGAGGATGTCTCGCCCGACGCCAAGTGGGACTCCGTGGCGCCCTATCTCGACCTGGTGCGGCTTTGCGGTTGCGCGCGCCCGCCCTTCGAGGCGCTCAACCGCTTCTTCGGCGAAGAGGACCTGACCGCCGCGAACTACCAGAAAATCACCGACCGCATGCGCGCGCACAACGCCCCCGGTCTGTTCGACCGCTGCCTGCGAAAGGCCTGCAACATCGCGCTCGTGCTCAACCAGAACCGCACCATGTGGCAGAACGAACTGTTCAAACCGATCCTGCCCGAAGACAACTTCATCGGCATGCGCGACCGGCCGGCCATCGAGGCGCTGTCGCGCGAGGTCAAGGCGGGCGCGGCCGAGACCCTCCCGCAGCTTGTCGAGCAGATCGAGGCGCTGCTGGAACGGCACGTGCGCGCCGGCATGATCGGCGTGAAGGGCATGGCCTTCCCCTACACGCCGGGCCATCGGGACGCGGCGGCGTCGGCCTACGGGCGCATCATCGCCGGCGGAGGCGACAACGGGGACCGCACGGCCCTGGCCGATTACCTGCGCGACCAGCTCTACGAGATGTGCGCGCGCCTCCAGATCGTGGTCGTCAAGCACAGCGGCGTGTGGGCCGGCGGCTGGAGCGACCATACGACCGTGCGGCCCACCAACATCATCCCGGTGGCGCTCCGGCACCGGCAGACGCGCTTCGACCTCTTCCACGCCGGCACGCCGTGGCCCGAAGACGCCGGCCTGATTGGCCGCAGTTTCCCCAACATCTGGATCAACCTGTGCTGGAGCCACCTGCTGTCGCCCGTGTTGTCCGAACGGGCGCTGGATTTGTGGCTCGACATCATGCCGATCAACCGCGTCATCATCTTCGGCGGGGATTACTGGTGGGCGGTCGAGAACGTGTACGGGGCGCTCAAACAAACGCGCGAGATCGCGGCGCGCGTGCTGGAGCGGCGTATGAGCGACGGCGGCCTCACCGAGGCCAGGGCGCTCGACATCGCCCGACGCTGGTTCCACGACAATGCGCGCGAGTGTTATCGCGTCTAGCCGAGAGGGGAATGCATGAATTCAGGATTCGTCACACTGGGTCTTCTGGTCGTCGTTCTCGGAATGGGCGGGGCATGGGCGCAGAACCCGCCGGAAGGTCCGGCGTCGGAGCGGCCGGACCGCAGCCGCCCCGGACCGTGGGACAGCGACGTGCTCGTCCACCGCGCGAGTCCGGACGGCCGCGTGGAAAAACTCGCGACCTTCGAACGGGCCGGCGTGCCGACGGCGGCCCGGATGAAGAACGGACGCATCATCGCCGCGCACCAGCACTTCCCCGAAAACGACGACGCGGCGCGTCGTTCCAGCGACGCGAACTTCGACAAGGTGGCCGTGCGCTTCTCCAGCGACGAAGGCAAGACCTGGACGGCCCCGCAGGTCATCGAGGTCAGCGGCCTGCCCGAAGGCATGAGGTTCCCCTTCGACCCCACCCTCGTCCCCCTGCCGGACGGACGGATACGGCTGTACTTCACGACGCTCAAGGGACGGCGTTTCCAGGAGGACGTCCCCGCCATCCACTCCGCCATCTCGCGCGACGGCGTGCGCTACACGTACGAACCGGGCGTGCGGTTCGGCATCGAGGGAAGGCTGGTGATTGACTGCGCCGTCGCCCTGCACCGAGGCGTGTTCCATCTGTACGCGCCCGACAACGGGCGAGCGCCCGACAACGGGCGAGCGCCCGACGTCGGGCGAGCGCCCGACAACGGCCCCGTTGGGCGAGGCCCGGGAGAACCCCCGCAAGGCGGTTCCGCCGCAAAAGGCGGCTACCACGCCGTCAGCGCCGACGGCCTGAAATTCACGCGCAAGGACGACGTGCAGGTCGAAGGCGGCCGCAACTGGCTCGGCAACGCCTGCTCCGACGGCAGGCTCATTACGTTTTTCGGCACCGGCGGCCCCGGCGGCATCTGGATGGCCACCAGCCAGGACGGCGCGAAATGGAAACTCGTTCAGAACGCGCCGACGATTCCGGGGGCCGACCCCGGCGCGGTGAAGTTGCGCGACGGCAGTTGGCTCGTGATCGCCACCGGCGGGCCGCGCCCCGGCACGCCGTCGGACCAGGCACGAGAGCAGCGTCCCGACCAGCCCCGGCGCGACCGCGAACAAGGACCGCGCGAACCCCGCGTCGAACCCCGCCCCCCGCAGGGCCAACGCGGCATGCAACACCCGCCGGGCAGGGGCGAAGTCCGTGTCACCGAACGAACGTCCAAGTACGCCGTGGCCCCCGGCGGCGTCAAGGGCCGCTTCGTCACCGGCCAGAACGCCGACATCATGCTGGGCGGCGTGGACTTCAACAACACCGGCGGCCCCCTGCTGTTCAACCACCCGACCGGCCTGGCCAGCGACGGCAAACGGCTCCTGGTCGCCGACCGCTGGAACAACCGCATCCTGATCTGGAAGACCCTGCCGGCCGGCAACGTCCCCCCCGACCTCGTGCTCGGCCAAAAGAATTTCACCGCCAACGACCCCGGAACCGGACGCCATGAACTCAACTGGCCCGGCAACGTCTCCGTCTCGCCCGACGGCGCGAAAGTCGCCGTGGCCGACACCAACAACGACCGGCTCCTCGTCTGGAACGCCTTCCCCCAGAAGAACGCCGACCCCGCCGACGTCGTGCTGGAACTCGCGCGTTTCAGCGGCCAGGGGAGGCACCGCTTCGGCTGGCCGTGGGGGGTGTGGACCGACGGCAAGAAGCTGGCCGCCATCGCCACGCACGGAAGCGCCATGCTCGTCTGGAACAGCCTGCCGGCGCGCGACCATCAGCCGCCCGACCTCGTCATCACGCCGTCCAACGCCGGCACGCCCCGCAACATCACCAGCAACGGGACCTTCCTGGTCATCGGCGACCACAATTACCGCGAAGACAATCGCGCCGCCAGCATGTTCTGGACGCGCTTCCCAACCTCCAGCTCCCAGGAACCCGACTTCGTGCGCCGCGAGTGGCTCAAAGGCGCGATCACGCCCGACGGCAAACTCCTCCTCGGCGGCATGCGCTCGGTGTACCTGTGGAACAAGCTCCCCCGCTCCGCCAACGACGAGCCGGATGTGACCCTCCAGCCCGAGACCTACCGCAACGGCGACGGCCCCGACATCGTCTACGCCGGCGGCCGGCTGTACGCCTGCAACTACAACGGAAACAACATCCTGATCTGGAACCGCCTGCCCGTTCGCGGGGACGAGCCCCCGGACGCCTCCATCGGCAGCAAGGACCCCAAACAGGACACGTGGGGCGAGTACGGCTTCATCACCAACCCCGTGCCCGCCACCGACGGCAAGAGCCTGTTCATCTCGTCGGACTTCGACCGCAAGATGCTCGTCTGGCGTCAACTTCCCGACGAGAGCGGCGCGCGCGCCGACCTGGAATACTCCCTGCCCGAACCGCCGTGGGACAACGCCTTGCACGGCCAGACCCTCGTGCTGGCGGGCAAACACTCGGTCTACGTGTGGAAAAAACTGCCGCTGCGCGGAGAACTGCCGGACCTCACGCTGTCCGGCGGCATCGGCAGCGTCCGGCTGCAGGAAATCAAGGGCGTCGCCCTCGACGATCGTTACTTCTACCTGTCCGACCGGCAGGCCGACGCCGTCTACATCTGGGAAGGAGTTCCGGACGCCAAAAGCGAGCCGAAATTCACTCTGAAAGTCAGAGGGCCGGGCAGGCTCTCCAGCGACGGGCAACACCTGGCCGTGGCTCCGGCAGAGGGGGCGGAGATCAACGTCTACCCCGTGGCCGAGCTGGGTTCAAATCCCGCGCCCATTCGCGTCGGCGGACGGGGATCGTTCAACCTGCCGGGGCACTGCCTGGTCGCCAAGGGCCACCTGTTCGTGGCCGACACCTGCTTCAACCGCGTGCACGTCTGGCATCGCAAAGAGGACGCCCTGGCCGGACGCCCGGCGGATGCCCTGCTGGGGGCAAAGGACGACTCGGACCGCAACGCCGAGATCGGGCGCGACAAACTGTCCTGGCCGGGCGCGCTGGCCTTTGACGGGAGTTACCTGTGGGTGGGCGAATTCAAGTTCTCCACGCGGGTGCTTCGCTTCAGCCCGCGGCCGGGCGCCGCGACCAGGCCCGCCTTCTAGGCCGCGCTGGCGCGCTGGTGCCTGGCACCAGTGGTGCCTGGCACCAAGCGGTGCTGTTTTCAGGAAGGATGCCCATGCGAACGGGAACGGGGATAGGGGTTTTGCTCGCCGCGGTGTGCGCCGCCGTGTCTTTCGCCGATGACGCGGCGAGGTCGGCTTTAAGACACGACATCGGCCTCCGGGAGCCTTTCGACACCGCCGAAGGCTGGGTCGCAGGGCAGGCCCCGGGACGCCCCGACGAGCGCTACGCCCCCAAGGCGATGAAGGTCGAGGACGGCAAGCTCGTCGTCCAGACGCAGGTGGGGGTGCTCTCCGGCTTTCCGGACTCTGTCTTCCTGGCCCGCAAGATCGTGCCTCTTCCCGGCATCTCGCGCATCAGCAAGAAGTACGGCGAGGTGGACCTCGACAAGTTCCATTTCGTCGTCGTGCAAATGTCCGTCGCTCAAGGCTGCGCGAACCTCAACATCAATAACAAGCAGACCAAGGTCCTGTACACCACCGGCCTTCATGCCCAGGACATCTCCGATATCCCGGAGCTGAGGGGCAGGCGGGAAGTGACGCTCGAACTTGTTTTCTTCAACGGCGCGGGCCGCGTGGTCATGGACGACATCCGGCTCGTGAGCCGACTCACCGAGGAGGAGCGCAAGGCCCTCATCCCGCGCGGGTTCGAGGTGCGCGAACAGAAGCTCAAGGCGGGGCCGTACCAGGGGCTTGAGGCCCTCTATGAGCGCGGGCGCGCGCCCCTCTGGGAACTCCTCAAGAGCGAGGCCGCCGCTGGCGGTCCGGGCCTGGGCGAGTGGGCCGTCTTCCACGATCAGGCCACTGGCGCGCCGATCATAAAGCTCACTCGATACACGGGTTCGGACTCCGGTATGCAGCTATCGGCCAATGGCCGCTGGCTCCTCTTCAGGAACTCCCTGCGCCCCGGCTTCCATAGTCACGTCGTGGACCTGCGCACGCGCAAGATCCTTCCCCTGCCCCCGGGCGAGCACGAGTTCTATCCCAAGGACGGCGACAAGACCGCGCTGGTCGGCGTCGAGCGCAAAGGCGAGGGCGGCCGGTTCACGGCGCAGGAGTGCGACCTGCGCACGATGAAGGTCAGGACCGTGGTCGAGAAGGAGGTCCCCAGCCTGCCGGCGGCGAACACCGAGTTCTGCTTCTCGGACGAGAGCAACCGGTTTGCGTTCGGCTATCGCGAACACGACTTCGCCTTTCTCGTTGACCCCGACGCAAAAGAGGCCGGGCGTTTTCGCCTCGTCAAGCTGCCCTATCCGATCAAGGGACTCTCCTTCGCCAACCAGGACCGCTTCTTCGGCTTCGCCAACTGCTTCACGTACCAGATGATTTACTACGACTACGGCGAGAAGAAGACGCACGTCCGCTGCCAGCGTTTCGCGGGCGGACACAACGCCCGAGGCGGCGGCATGATCTTCGGCCCCTATGGATCGGTCCTCAAACTCATCGCGCCGGAATTCGACATGTCCGAGACCCCCGGCGACGCCGTGCGCATCCACTCCAACTACCACAACAGCAGGATCGAGGTTGATTACGGGACGGTGTCGCCGGACGGGCGATGGGCCTTTCAGGATGGGACGCGGGGCGACGTGGACCGCCAGATCGTCGGGTTCGACCTCAACGAAGGCGGGAACGTGATGCCCATCTTTTTCCACAACACGTCGAGCGTCGGATGGGACGTGAAGCCGTACGTGCGCGTCAGCCCCGACTCGACGAAGATCGTGTTGTTCTCGTGCGACATGCTCGGCGACGGCGACGTGCTGTTGGTCCCCTTCCAGCGGCCGGACCCCCCGCGCGAGATCGCGGCGAGGGAGGCGGAGATGGGCCTTGTCGTTTCGTGGAAACCGGCCGAGCGCTCGGCCGAGACGCGCGGCTACAACGTGTACCGGAGCGCGGGTCGCGCCGGCGGGTTCCGAAGACTGAACGACACGCCGATGGTCGAGACGAAATTCAGCGACATCGGGGCGTCTCCGAAGGGCGCGTATCTCGTGACGGCCGTGGACAACTCAGGGCTGGAGTCGCGCCTGCCCGCCCCTGTCTGGCTGGGGGACCGCCCGCGCGACGACGCCGTCAATGTCTTCCTGGAGGCCGAGTGTGCGGATGTCATAACCCTGCCTTTCAGAAGACAATATGACGGATACGCTGGGAACTTTTCTGTGATGCGCCTCATGCCTGAAACGCCGCAGGAGACCGAGGGCGGCCTCACCTTCAGGGTGTCGTCGCGCCTGCTTCACGCCGAGGGGCGGCGCAAGTACGGCGTCGGGCTGCGATGCCGTCTGCGCAGCGACATCTATCCCGAGACGCGCGAGGCCGCGCTGAAGGTTGCGGTGGACGGCAAGCCGTTGGGCGGTGTTGCGGTGTCGGGCAAGGGCGGGTTCGAGTGGCGCTTCCTGAAGACCGACGCGGAACTGGCGCCGGGCGATCACGAACTGACCGTGCGGTCCGCGTCGCCGGGCGTCGAGGTGGATCGCGTTGCGCTCTCGAGCGCAGACGCCGACCGCGCGTGGGCCGCGGATGCGCAGAATCCGGAGCCTGAGCTTCAGCATAAATTCATCGAGCGCGCGGACGGCGTCGCCGCGAAGGCCGACGGTCCGTTCGCGGTGAAACTGACGTGGCCGGAGACCAAAGACGCGGCGCATTATTCGGTGTACGCGTCGTCGAAGCCGGAGGTCGAGTTGTCCAACGAGACGCTGGTCGGCTCGACGGACGCGGCGCGGTTTCGCGACGCCGGCCTGCGCCCCGGCGCGGACGTCCGGTACCGCGTGGTCGGTCACGACATGCGCGGACGCCGCGTGGTCTCGTACGCGGGAAAGACCCGGACCGAACCGCTCGCGAAGACGGCGGAGATTCGCCTCAGTCCGAAGGCTGCCGCGCTCGGCGGCGCGCTCGAACTGGCGAAGGAAGAGTCGCGCGAGTTCATCAGAGCCAAAGCGAGCGGCCAACCCCAGGGCAAAGAAGGCGCCATCCGGTTCGGGTTCAACGCGCCGGCAACCGGCGACTACGCCGTCTGGTTCTACAACAGACCGAACGGCGAGAACAGGTACATGAACTTCCGGCTCGACCAGACCGTCGGCGGCACGTGGGGCGAGCGCTTCATGCTGCCCGGCCAGAGGGTCGAGATGCTCATGCAGGCCGACAAGAAACGCAGCGCATGGTACGTCTCGCGTCTGGCGCTTCGCCTGCCGTCGCCCAGAGACGCGGCGGGCGTTCCGGGGGCGCGGGGCGAGGCCCAGGACGTCTTCCGCCTGAAGGCGGGGCCGCACGAACTTGAACTCACGCTCGTTCAGGACAAGCGGTCGGCCCCCTGCGACATCGGCGAGATCCTCCTCACCAACGACCTGACGTGGTATCCGAAGGACTATGATCCGCGGGCGCAGTTCAGGTTGGATAAGTGATGTAAGGTACGGGAACTGCGTGTGATAGGACAACGGACGCGGATCGTTGCGGAGAGACGGCAGGAGGTTCTCCGATGGGAAGGCGCACAAGATTGATCCCCGGCGGATCAGCGGCGAGCCGCCGCTTGACAGCGACGGCGACGGGATGCCGGACCCGTGGGAGAAGGATCGCGGTCTGAATCCCCGCCACCCCTCCGACGACCCCAAAGACCGGGACGGTTACGCGAATCTGGAGGAGTATCTAGACCAGGTTGCCGAAGAGTTGGAGCCAACATCTACGGCAGAACCGACAAGGAGAATTGGCAAATGATTGGAAGTGTTCTTGTACAGGCCGTTTGTCTGGGCGGCGGGATGGCCCTGCTTGTCTGCGGCGCGGCGCGTCGTTCCAGCGACGCGGGAGCGGGGGCCGGGGATGAGTTTGACCCCGCCTCGCTCAAGCCTTTCACCGACGGCGTCCCCCCCGCGCCCAAGGCCCAGGCCATCTTCGTGGCGAAATACTGGGATTACTTGAGCAACGACACCGTGGCCAGGCCGTGGTTCCTGAAGCCCTGAAGGGGATATGGAATGAAGCATTCGCGCCTCTGGATCTGGCTGGCCATGGCCGCGTGCCTCAGTTCGGCCGTCGGCAATGTGCGGGCGAAAGAGAAGGCTGATGGGAAGCGCCCGGGCGATTTGCTCAACCAGATGTGGAGTTCGGGCCAGGCGGCCGGCAGCGGGCCGGTGAGGTTGAAGAACTTTCCCCTGCGGATCGAGGACATCGGCTACATCATCCCGATGGGCATGATGGCCAGCGGCCACGTGACGCCGAGCGCCCATCTCTACCTCGTCCCGAAGGAGTCCAAGGCGTGGCGCTCGCCCAGATGCTGCCCAATCAGAGACTGAAGTTCGAGGCGTTCCCGAACAAGAGCGCCGCCGAGGTCACGGGTTTTACCCGTGAAGCAAGGATCTATGAGCGCTAGACCGCGGTTTGTTGTCATGAGGATATAGGGATGAGACTCCGGCCATTCTGGGTGTGCCTGACGGCGGGTGCGTGCCTTTCATGGGCGTTCGCAACGGCATGGGCGAAAGACAAGGCGGACAGGGCGAAACCGCGCCCGCCCGACCTGCTCTTTCGGGCGACGTTCGACCGCATGACCGCGTTCGCGGACTTCGCCAAGGGCGACGCCAAGAGCACGCTGGACACCAGCCTCGAACTGCGCGCCAAGACCGGCGCCGTGGGGAACTGCCTCCTGCTGGACAACGGGGAGAAGTGCGAGTATCAGGGAGAAGGCAACCTCAACCCCGCCGCCGGCACCATCGCGCTCTGGATCAAGCCCGCCAACTGGAGCGCCGCCGACAGCCGCTTCGTCTACTTCTTCGTCTTCCAGGGGCGATGGAAGGAGCAGCCGAACAGGGCCTTCACCCTCGTGGTGGACAAGCCGGACTCCCCCGGCACCGCCCGCGCCCTCTTCACCATGGGCGCGCGGCAGGACCCCGATTTCAAACAGTACCAGGCCATGGGCAAGGCCGATTGGAAACCCGACCTCTGGAACAAGCTGGACGTGACCTGGAACTCCCGCCATCTGGCCATCTACGTCAACGGCAGGCTCGGACAGCGCCTCGATCTGCCCGACGTGGCGATTCCGGAGCTGACGCGCGCCACCATCGGCCTCGTGCCGATCTGGACCGGCCCCAAGTCGCAGTTCCGCACCGGCGACGACCGCACGTATGTGGACGAGGTGGAAATCTACGGCCAGGTGCATTCCGCCGAACGCATCCTCGAACGCTACCTGGCCGACCGCCCCGACGACGCGAGCGCGCGCGAGAGCCTGAAGTCCCTCCCCAAACAGGCCGTCTCCATCTCTTACGTGCCCGACGTGCCGGGCAAGAAACTGGGGCTGGAATTCGACCTCGCCACGCTGGATCCCGACTGGCTCGCAGAGGTGCAGGCCGGCCGGGCCACTCTGGAGGTGGCCGCCGGAGGCAGCCGCCAGAAGATAAAGCTGAGCGGCCCCGCCGTGACGGCCTACGTCCCCTTTGTGTTCCGCGAGGGAAAACACCTTCTGAAGTACACGATCCGCTCCTCGAACCGCACCGGCGCATTCTCCTTCGAGGACTCGCTCACGGTGCCGGACCTGGACTGGATGGGCACGAAGGTGGGCGTGTCGGACAAAGTCCTCGAACCGTGGACGGCCCTGGAGTATGACGGCAAGGGCGGCGTCTCGTGCTGGGGCCGGCGGTACGAGTTCGAGGGGCCGCTGCCGAGCAAGGCGGTCGTGACGGGAAGGGGACGGGCGCCCTTTCCCCAAACGGCCGGGGAAAAGGAGCCAGTCCCCCGCGACATCCTGCGCGGACCGGTGCGCTTGACGCTGGACACCGGCCGCGGCAAAGGCGATCTGACCGAGCACACCCGCAAGACCGTGAGCAAAGGCCCCGGTCGGGTGGAGTACGCCGGCACGGCCTCCTTCGGCAACCTCGCCGTCGGCGTGGATTGGGAGTGCTGGATGGAATACGACGGCCTCGTCGTCGGCGCGTTCACCATCAAGGCTCCCCGCACCGGACTGAAGATCGAGTCGCTGACCATGCGCATCCCCCTGCGCGAGGGACTCAAATACCTGCGGGGGGCGCGGCAGAACCCCAACCGGCTCGAGTGGGATGGAAAGGAATGGCGTAGCGGGTTCGAGCCGTTCCTCTGGGTCGTCAGCGAGGACGAAGGTTTCCTGTACTTCTGCGAGTCGGAGGCCAACTGGGTCGCGGCGCAAGACCAAACCGGCCGAGCGCCCATGACGATCGTTCGAGGCGGAGCGGAGTCCGAAATCGAGCTGCGCATCATCGGCCAACCCGTCACGGCCAAAGAACCGCTGCGATACCAGTTCGGCTTCCAGGCCACGCCGGTCAAGCCCCTCGACGCGGACTGGCGCGTGCAGAACTACGGCCCCGGCGGCTCCCCTCTCAAGCATCAGAACCTCCAGCCCTGGATGAACGGTTACGCCCTCTACGAGGGCCTCTGGCTCGCGGCGCGCCCCGAGGCGCTGCGCGAGTTCGAGGAGAAGCGGGTCGCCGAGGGCCTGCGCGTCTACTACTACGCCTGCACCTCCTGCACGCCGGATATCTCGCCCGTGTACCGGTTCCTGCGGATGCTGTGGACCGACCCCTACCCGGCCCAGTTCGGCCCGCAGCAGACCGTCGAGTCGCGCCTTCAGTTCGCCTCGCCGCCGTACTACCTGGCGCCGGTCTGCCCCGGCTCGCCCACCTTTGTCGAGTACGAGCTTTGGCTGGCCAAGCGCCTCGCCGACCAGATCGGCGCGCGCGGCTTCTACACCGACACCGACGACCTATGGCAGTGCGACAACCGCCGCCACGGCTGCGGCTTCACCGACGTATTCGGCAAGAGCGGCGTCACCTGGGGCATCCTCAACAAGCGCCAGTTCGCCAAGCGCATGGCCGCCCTCATGCGCAGCCTGGGCGGCGAAAAGGGACGCGGTTACTGGCTCACCCACGCCCACTCCAAGCTCACGCCACCCTTCCACTGCTTCGCCGACGCCTTCTACCCCGGCGAGGAATACACCCATCGGGTGTACGGCAACAAGTGGTGGTACATCGCCGACATGCCGGAGGCCGACTACCGCGTGCAGCTCTCGCCGCTGGCGTCGGGCATGGTGCACGCCTTCCTGCCGGAGTTCATGCGCGGCACCAAGGACGAACAGGATATCAAGGTCCCCGGACCCACGGAAAGCCTGCTCGCCATGTGCGCCGTCAACGACGTCAACTGCACCGCCGCCTACATGCACGGACCGAGCATGGAAGAATGGTGGGGCCTGCGCGAAAGGCTCGGCGTGAAGAACGCGGCGTTCTCGGCCTACTGGCGGCCCGACTGCCCCGTCAAGGTTGTGTCGCCTGAAGAGGGCCGCGCCGGCGTCTACACCTGGCAGAAAAAACGCGGCGCCGTCGTCCCCGTCGCCAACCGCCGCCCCGAAGACGCCGAGATCGTTGTGAAGGTGGACCTGAAGGCCCTCGGCCTGAGCGCATCCGTCGCCGCCGTTGACGAGCGAACGGGAAAGCGCCTCGCCCTCAGGGACGGTCAGTTCAGCGTGCCGGTGAAGGGGCGCAACTACACCTATGTGAGCCTGAAGTAGGAGGCCGCACGAACTCAAACTCGCTCACGTTCCGGACGAGCGATCGGCCGAACGGCTCACCGAGCCGGATGGATGCGAAGCCGAACGGAACAGTCGTGCGCGCCGGAGGGGCACACGACGTAATGAAAACCGTCCTGGCCGGAGCGATAGCCATGGCCGGGCGCGGGCTTCTGATCAAAGCGCGCGGGAACATCGGGCGGCGCCCACAGGATCGTCTCGCCAACGTCCCGGAAGTTTGTCGGGCTGCAACACCGCCCCGCCGTCGGCGGCGGCCTGGCTCACCGCGTCGTAGCGGAAAAGACCGCCGCCGTCATCGTTGGGACGGTGGTAGCCGCGCGCGGCGAAAAGCGCGCCGTCCCGCGCGGCGTCCAGCGCCAGCAGATCGGAGACGGCGTCAACGGTCAGGGCCGGGGACTCCGCCGACGGGAGCCTTGTCGCGGTCGTCAGGACGATCGCGGCGACGACGAGGAGGGACGGCATCGCGTTTGCGGCTGAGAATGTGGCGCGCATCGTCGCGGTCCTCCGCCCTGGTACGCCTGTATCTCATCGGCCCCCTTATACAAGAAGGGCGGCGGTTTCTCAAGAAGATGGTGGGACGAGGACGCAAGAAACGGCCCGCTTATCCGTCTGGCGGGCTGTTTTTGGGCCTGAACAGGCCGTTTTTTGGGCAAAAAAAGGGGGAATTTTTCCCCAGATTCGGGATGTGGGCACATTTGTCATAAGACACGATAAACAAGGCAGTTATATTCTGAATGCGGCTGGTGTGGGGAATCTGATGCAATTGGCATGGAATGGCAAGAGAATCGAGAGTACCATGAGTTTGGTGTTGCTGTCTGTAAAGCCTTGTCATGCAAGTATTTATGTAATCCCAGAATACTCGAAATTTCTCCCGTTTTTTGGCGTATTAGCACAGGAATTGCGAGTAGCGAAAGAGGCATGGGGTGTGCTCGCGCCCGGCGAGGACCCGATGGAGTGTGGGAGGCGGATATGAGAGTAGCAGCGAGAATAATCCTTGCGCTCTGGATCACGGCAGGACCCTTGGCGGCGTGGGGCGCCGTTGTCGAACTCAAGGACGGCAGCAAGATCGAAGGGACAATCGTCGAGAAGACGAGCACGGACGTTCACATCAATACCGAAGGCATTGACGTGCGCATCCACGGCGACGAGATCAAGACCCTGGACGGCCTGCCGTTCAACTGCGATTTCAAGGCGTTGTACGAACAAAAGTCCATCGAGATCGGCGTGAACGACGTCGAGGGGCATTTCAAGCTGGCCCTCTGGTGCAGCGAGCATAACCTCAAGGCCGAGATGGATATCCAGATCGAGAAAGTCCTCATGCTCGATCCCAATCACGGAGGCGCGCGCAGGAAACTGGGACAGGTCTTCTTCCAGAACGAGTGGCGTACGCCGGACGAACTCAAGAAGCTCGGCTTCGTGAGAAAAGGCGGCGAGTGGCTGACCCCCGACCAAGCCGCCCAAGCCGAAGGAAAGGTCACGTACAAGGGCAATTGGGTCCGCGAGGAAGACCGCAAGCGCCTCGAAGCCCGGCGGTTCAGCCGCTACACCGATTCGTACTGCGGCTTCACGACACACACGATCTGCGAACTGAACCGCGACATCATGGCCATCCAGCTTCTGAACTGGTGGAACCCCGCGCCGCAGCAATTGAAACAGATGTGGGCCGTACTCAACGAAGCAGAAGCCGACCGCCAGGTCTTCATGCAGAAACGGGCCGAGCTTGCCGAAGAGGTCGAGTCGGCCTTCATCGCGCTGCGCAACGAGGCGCTGAAGGGCGTCGTGGATTCCTTCAACCAAAGCCCCGTCGTCGAGGGGCGCGCAGGCTCGGCCCAAAAGGCCTATAGGTCGCTGCACAAGGGTTGTGATTTCAAGCTGAACACCCACAGCGACAAGTTTATGAACATCCTGACCCCGGCGCAGAAAACCATCTTCCAGGACAAGTACTGCACGCAGTGTCATGGAAGCCATGCCGCCACGAAGGGCCTGGGCGCCGGCCGCGAATACCGCGGGACGCAGGCCGGCGTGGATTTCCTGACGCGCGCCCGGTCGCTGAGCGAAGAACAGTTCAACGCGCAGATGGTTGACCTGGCGCAGGAGGCCCTGAAAAAGTTCTCCAAGGGGCCGCAGACCCTCCTGGGCAAGAAGGCCGTCGCCGCGGGCAAGCGTTCGGCGCAGGACATGGACGCCGAAGAGGCGCAAGTGGCCGATATCCTGAAGCGGGCGCGGCTGATGGACGACATGACGTTTGAACGCAAGAAATTCAATACCGCCGCAGAGCTGGAGGCGCCGAACCAGGAAGAGCGGCTACGCATCATCGTCGAGACGAGCCGCAGCAAGATGGGCGTCATGGGCAACAGCCTCAAGATGCAGAGCATGGTCAGCGACGCCCTCTTCGACGGCGCCCTGCGGCGCGCCGTGGGCGCCAAGCTGGGCATCCCCAAAGAGCAGCAGGTGGTGAAGGCCAGGAGCGGCGAAGCCGCCGTGCCGGAATTCGCCGACGGCAAGCAGGCCTTCGACGCGATGTGCACCATGTGCCACTCGACCGACCGCATCAACAAGGCCCGCAAGGACCCGCAGGGCTGGCGCGCGACGGTGCAGAAGATGCTGGGCGTGAGCTGGGGCGATATGACCAAGAACATCAACCTGATCACGGATTACCTGGTCAACCGCAAGACGGAGCAGGCGGCCAAGTAGAGCGGCAAACGGCCGAGGCCGACACGGAACATAATCGCTAAGACCGAGACGATTCAGATAGGAGGAGGAAGGTCATGAGGAGCATGTGGATGGCGGTGATGGCGGCGCTTTTCTGCGGGAGCGTGATGGCCGGCGAAGTGGCCAAGGTAACGCCGCAGGCGGACGCCGGTACGGCTGTGAGCGCCAAAGGCCTCGTGGAATACGAAGGCGCGATGGTCACGCCGGCCGAGGCGGCCAAGCTCAAGGCCCAGGGCGCGCGTCGTTGGTTTGACTCGTGGATCACCCACAACGCCCACGACCTGAAGAAGGAGATTGACATCCTCAACCTTCTGAACAGCCTCTACCTGTCCGACGTGCAGATGAGGCATATCATGGTCGTGGCGACCAAGGCCGAAAAGGCGCGCCGGGCGGCGTTGAAGGAGGCCGACGTCCTCAACGTGCGCGTCGAGAAGGCCCTTGACGCCGTGCGCCGCGAGATGCTCGCCACGGGCAAGGACAAGTGCGAGACGGCCGGGATGAAGCAGGTCAGGGAGAGCCAGGAAAAGCTGTGCGACATCAACAAGGTGCTCAGCAAGGACATGGTGGCCTACGAGTCCTACGTGAAGGCCATCCTGACCGACAATCAGCGCGAGAAGGTGTACAACTACGAGCACTGCCTCATTCCGGTGAAGAGCCTGCGCGATCCGGCCCGCATCGGTTCGCCCGACTCCGGCAGCGTGAACGAGAAGCTGCTGGAGCAGGTGCGCGGCCTTTCGGCGGAGGACTTCGAGGGCAAGAAGGAAGATCTGATTGACTCGCACATGGGCAAGATGGTCAGGTTCATGGGCGACCTGAGCGACGACGTGCGCGCGAAAGAGCGCGACAAGATGCTGACGATCTTCGCCAAGTCGCGCCAGCTCAACGACCTGGACTTTCAGTTCTCGAAGGCGCGGCTGGCCGCCCAGCTCAACTGCGACTACAGCGACGTCAAGGACCGCGTGAAGGAGGCGTCGAAGCAGCTCCTGAAGGTCCGCAACGAGAAGAAGTTCGACGGCAAGTCCAATCCGGGCGTCTTTACGCAGATGTTCCTGGACGGCCGCATCATCGCGTTGCTGGCCGAGCGGCTGCGTATCTCCGAGGGCTTCCGAGGCCAGGAGGCCGTGGACCTGGACCAGATCGAGAAGGCGGCGGCCTGCGCGAACGGAAGCTGCGCGATTGACTGAGCGGTTGCCTGAGAGCGTCGGCGAATAACGAAAATGAGGACGATTACGATGAAAATACTGTGGAGCCTCATAGCGGCAGCGGCGACGGTGGCGTGGGCGCTCGCGGTCTGCGCCGAGGTCATTGAACTGAAGGACGGCAGCAAGATCGAGGGCAAGATCACGAGCAAGACCGACACCGAGGTCATGGTGACCACGGAAGGGATCGAGGTCCGGATCAACGGCGACGAGATCAAAGCCCTGGACGGCATGCCGTACGCGTGCAATTACAGGGCGCTGTACGAGCAGAAGCAGCAGGAGGTATCGCCCACCGACGCCGAGGCGCGCTTCAAGCTGGCGTTGTGGTGCGAGGAGCGCCAGCTCAAGGACGAGATGAACGCCGAGATCGAGCGCGTCCTGGGCCTGAACCCCAACCACGAAGGCGCCAACAAGAAGCTCGGCCGGCTTTTCTTCCGCGAACAGTGGCGGACGCCGGACGAGCTGAAGAAGCTCGGTTTCGTCAAGAAGGGCGGCGAATGGATGACGCCGGGCGAGGCCGCCCAGGCCGACGGCAAGGTGACGTACAAGGGCAACTGGGTGCGGCCCGACGACGCCAGGCGTTTCGAGGACCGGCAGTTCAGCAAGTACGCCGAGGACAAGTGCTTGGGCGCCGCGGTGACCGATCCGGGCAAGAAAGTCACCACGCACGCGGTCAAGGAACTCGACCAGCAGATTCGGCGGCTGGACCTGCTCAACATGTGGAAGCCGACGCCCGAGCAGTTGAAGCAGATGTGGAAGATCCTCAACGAGGCGGAGGCCGACCGGCAGGTGTTTCTGGCGAAGCTTAACGATTCGGTCCCGAATGTCGAGGCGGCGTGGATCGCCCTGCGCAACGAGGCGCTGAAGGGCGTCGTGGACTCCTTCGACCAGGACCCCGTGGTCGAAAGACAGGCCGGCACGATGGCCGTGCTGTGCGGGAGCATCAAGAAGGGCGTAGCCTTCAAGCTGTACGGGAAGTACGCCGACAAGTTCCTGGCCA
Source organism: uncultured Planctomycetota bacterium (assembly GCA_964409935.1). Lineage (GTDB taxonomy): Bacteria > Planctomycetota > Brocadiia > JAADGH01 > CAYPFP01 > CAYPFP01. Next base: position 26,611 of record CAYPFP010000043.1, read on the forward strand.
TCCTGACGCCTTCGCAGCGGAGCGACTTCAATAACAAGTACTGCGGGTCGTGCCACTCGACCAACTACATGAAGGGCGGCGCGGGCCGCGAGCTTCGCGGCACGCAGGCCGGGGTGGATTTCCTGGAAAAGGTGCGCGCTCTGGCCGAAGACGATTTCAACAAGCAGATGTGCGACCTGGCCGAAGATGCGTTGAAGAAGTTCGGCAAAGGCCCGCAGACGCTCCTGGGCAAAAAGGCCGCCAGGGTCGGCAAGCGTTCGGCCCAGGACATGGACGCCGAAGAGATGACGATGTGCGACATCATGAAGCGCGCGCGCCTGGCGACCGACGTCGAGTGGGGCCGCACGCGGTTCAACCTCGCGGCCGAGATCGAGGCAAAGAACCAGGAGGAGCGGCTGCGAGCCATCGCGACGACCGGCGCCAAGGAGAGGGGGGCGTTCCTCATTGACGGGGCGTCGCAGAAGATGATCGTGACCGCCCTGTTCGACGGGAATCTGCGCGAGGTGGTGGGGATGAAGCTGGGCCTGTCGGCCTCGCAGATGGTGGTCAAGGCCAGCGGCGACGTGAGCACGGTGCCCGAGTTCACCGATGGCGCGACGGCTTTCAAGGAGATGTGCACGCTGTGCCACGACCTGAAGCGCGTCAACGCCGCCACCAAGTCGCCCGAAGGCTGGCGCGCGACGGTCGAGAGGCGACTGCGCAGCGGGGCCATCGAGGACCCGAAACTGGTGCAGATGATTACGGATTACCTGGTCAACCGCGCGGCGGGGGGCCAGAAAGCGGAGACGAAGTGAGACGCGGACGGCAGGCAAGAAAAACGACTACGAACAGGATCATGGTTCTTTTCTGATTTAGGAGGGCGTTGGCATGACTAAGTGGATGGCGATGTTGGTCGTGACGCTGTACTGCGGCGCGTTGGCGGCAGGCGAAGTGGCGAAGGTCGGCCCCGCCGGCGGCGCGGAAACAGCGGTGAAGGCGAAGGCCGGAGTGGTCGTGGACGGCTTGGAGGTCAGCCCTGCGACGGCGGCCAAGGTGAAGGCCCAGGGCGCGCGCCGGTGGTACGACGATTTTGCCACCCACAACATGCATGACCTCAAGAAGGAGATTGACATCCTCAACCTCCTGAACAGCCTGTACCTGTCTGACGTTCAGATGCGGCACCTGATGGTGCTGGCCACCAAGGCCGAGAAGGCGCGCCGGGACGCCCTCAAGCAGTCCGACGTGCTGAACGGGCGGCTGGAGAAGTCCCTGGCCGCGGTTCGCAAGGAGATGCTGAGCACCGGCAAATCCAAGTGCGAGGCGACGAGCATGAAGCAGGTGTGCGAGGTCCAGGAGCAGCAGTGCGAGATCAACAAGGCCTTCAACAAGCAGATGGTCGCGTATGAATCGTACGTCAAGGCGATTCTCACCGACAATCAGCGCGAGAAGGTCTACAACTACGAGCACTGCATGATTCCGGTGAAGGCCCTGCGCGACCCGGCCCGCATCGGTTCGCCGGATTCCGGCAGCGTCAACGAGAAACTGCTGGAGCAGGTGCGCGCGATGTCGGCCGAGGACTACGATGTGAAGAAGGACGACCTGGTCAGCGGCGCTTTTGCCAAGACCATGTACTACATGGGCGGCGCGGAGATGAAGGAAGAGGACCGCGTCAAGGAACGCGACAAGATGCTCACGATCTTCGCCAAGGCCCGCGGCCTGAACGACCTGGACTTCCAGTTCACCAAGGCGCGGCTGGCCGCGCAACTGTCCACCGACTACCTGGATGTCAAGGACCGGGTGAAGGAGATCGGGAAGCAGTTGCTGAAGGTGCAGAACGAGAAGAAGTTCGACGGCAAGGCCGAGCCGGGCGTCTACACGATGATGTTCCTGGACGGGAAGATCATCCCGATGCTGGCCGAGCGCCTGCGGATCAGCGAGGGCTTCAAGGGCGACGAGGCCGTGGATTTGGACAAGATCGAGAAGGCCGCGGCCTGCGCGAACGGAAGCTGCGCGATTGATTGAGGCGAGGGCACGATAACCCTGCGGCGCGCGATGCGCGGCGGCGCGAGAGACCGCGCATCGCGCGCTCAGGGGCGTACGGATTGCGGCGGGGCGCCGCCGCGCTCAAAGACGCCATATTATATGTATATGGGCACGGAGAAGAGGACGATAACGATGAGACGAACACTGACCGTGACCGCCTTTATGCTGTCGTGCGGCTGGATGCTTTCGGTCTTCGGGGAGGCCATCGAGCTGAAAGACGGCAGCAAGATCGAAGGGAAGATCAAGTCCAAGTCCGCCACCGAGATCGTGGTGGACGTGGAGGGGATTGAGGTTCGCGTCGTCGGCGACGAGGTGAAGACCGTTGACGGCCTGCCCTATTCCTGCGATTACAAGGCGCTCTATGAACTGAAGAACAGCGAGACGCCGGCGATGGACGTGGACGGGCGTTTCGTTTTGGCCATGTGGTGTAAAGAACATAACCTCAAGGAGGAGATGAAGGGCGAACTGGACCGCATCCTCTCCCTTAACCCAAACCACGAGGGCGCGAACAGGGAACTGGGCCGGCTTTTTGTGAGCGGCGCCTGGCGTACGCCCGAGGAACTGAAGAAGCTCGGTTATGTGAAGAAGGGCGGCGAATGGATGACGCCGGACGAAGCCAGCGCCCGCGAGGGCAAGGTCCAGTACATGGGCAGTTGGCTCCGGCCGGACGACGTGAAACGCTTCGAGGCCGCCAGGTTCAGCCGGTACACCGACGCGTGCAGCTCCACGACGCACCAGATCTGCAACCTCAACGCGCAGATCCGTCGGATCGAGCTGATCAACATGTGGAAACCGACGAAGGAACAATTGCAGAAGATGTGGCCGATCCTCACCGAGGCCGAGGCCGACCGGCAGATGTTCATTGACAAGATGCGCAAGTTCATGCCGGAGATCGAGGCGTCGTGGATCGCGCTGCGCAACGAGGCGTTGCGGGGCGTGGTGGATTCCTACGACCAGAACCCCGCCGTCGAGAGACGCGCGGGCGGAAACGAAGGCGTGTGGATCGTCGCCAAGAAGGGTGCGGCCTATAAGCTGAATACCCATACCGAAAAACTGCTGGCCGTCCTGACGCCGACTCAGAGGGATGTCTTCTATAATAAGTATTGCGGCATGTGCCACTCGACGGCCTTCATGAGGGGCGCGCACGGCAGGGAGATTCGCGGAACCCAGGCCGGCGTGGACTTCCTGGAGAAGGTCCGCGCTCTGCCCGAGGAGGAGTACAACGCCAAGATGTGCGACCTGGCCCAGGAGGCCCTGAAGAAGTTCAGCAAGGGCCAGCAGACGCTGCTGGGCAAGAAGGCGCAGGCCGCGGGCCGGCGTTCGGCGCAGGATATGGACGCCGAAGAGAAGTCCATGGCCGACGTCTTCAAGCGGGCGCGGCTGGCGACCGATGTCGAATGGGCGCGCGGCAAGTTCAACTTCTCCGCCGAGATCGAGGCCCCCAACCTGGAGGCCCGCCTCCGGGCCGTGCAGACCAACGCCTGCAAGGAAATCGGCGAGTGGAAGGAAAACGTCAAGGTCCAAAGCATGACGGCCGACGCCCTCTTCGACGGCCATCTGCGCGACGTGGTGGCCATGAAGCTGAATATTTCCAAGTCCCAGATGGCCGTGGAACCCAGCCGCGAGGCCTGCGCGATTCCGGAGTTCAAGACCGGCCAGGAAGCCGCGCAGACCATGTGTACGATGTGTCACACGATGGACCGCGTGAACAAGGCGCAGAAGTCGCCGGACGGCTGGCGGTCGTCGGTGAGCAAGATGCTCCACAAGAGCCTCAACGATGAACCGAAGCTGGTGGACATGATTACCGATTACCTGGTCAATCGGAGCCAGCAGGCGCAGGGCAAGTAGAGAGGCCGTTCGCGAATCGCGCATGGCGAGTCCGGCGCGACGCGACGGGGGTCATGAGATAAAAGGAATTCGACATAATTTTTTGACAGGGGTTTCGGAAAGGAGGACGGTGGAATGGCAAGGTGGATGGCGGCAATGGTTGTGGCGCTGTGGTGCGGGGCGTTGGCGGCTGAGGACGTGGCCAAAGTGACGCCCGCGACCGGCGCAGAGACGGCAGTCAAGGCAAAGGGAATGGTGGATTTTGAGGGCGTGGCGGTGACGCCGGCCGAGGCCGCCAAGCTGAAGGCCCAAGGCGCGCATCGTTGGGCGGACGCCTACACGACGCACACGGCCAAGAACCTCCTGAAGGAGGTGGACATCCTGAACCTGCTCAACAGCCTCTATCTGTCGGATGTCCAGATGAGGCACATCATGGTGCTGGCCGCGAAGGCCGAGAAGGCCCGCAGGGCGGCCCTGAAGGAGACCGAGGTCGTCAACCCCAGGATCGAAAGGGCTTTGGACAGCCTCCGCAAGGAAATGCTGGCGACCGGCAAGTCCCGATGCGAGACGGCGGCCATGAAGCAGGTAAGTGAGCTGCAAGGCAAGACGTGCGAGATCAACCAGGCCCTCGGCAAAACGTTGGTGGCGTATGAGTCGTACGTGAAGGCGATCCTCACCGATAACCAGAGGGAGAAGGTGTACAACTACGAACACTGCCTCATTCCGGTGAAGAGCCTGCGCGACCCGGCCCGCATCGGTTCGCCGGACTCCGGCAGCGTCAACGAGAAGCTCCTGGAGCAGATTCGCGCCATGTCGCCGGAGGACTTCGACGCGCAGAAGAGCTATATCGCCGATCAACAGCTCTACATCGTCTTCAAGTACACGGGCGATATGACCGACGACGCCCGCGCCAAGGAACGCGACAAGATTCTGTCCGTGATGGCCAAGGCCCGCGGCCTGAACGATCTGGACTTCCAGTTCTCGAAGGCGAAGCTGGCCTCGCAGCTTTGCACGGATTACGGCGAAGTGCGCGAGCGCCTGAAAGAGATCTCCAAGCAGGTTCTCAAGGTTAAGAACGAGAAGAAGTTCGACGGCAAGGCAAGCCCGGGCGTGTACACGCAGATGTTCCTGGATCCGCGCATCATGCCGCTTCTGGCCGAGCGGCTGCGGATTTCCGAGGGCTTCAAGGGCGAAGAGGCCGTGGACCTGGATCAGATCGAGAAGGCCGCGGCGTGCGCGAACGGAAGCTGCGCGATTGATTGACGCGCAATGCGGTGCCGGTAATGCGTAATGCGCCCCGGCGCGCCGGGGCGCATTACGCGTTACGGACGGCATTACGGGACCGATCACGAAAAGGAGTGTGAGTGTGAACAGGATACGGACGGCGCTCGTTCTTGTCGCCCTCTGCGGCTGGGTCCTTCCCGTCGGCGGGGAGGTCATCGAGCTGAAGGACGGCAGCAAGATCGAGGGGAAGATCACGTCCAAGACCGGCACCGATATCACGATCAGCACCGACGGGATTGAGGTGCGGGTCAGCGGGGACGAGGTCAAGACGGTTGACGGACTGCCGTACTCGTGCGACTACAAGGCTCTGTATGAGCTGAAGTGCCAGGAGACCCAGGCCATGGACGTCGAGGCCCGGTTCATGCTGGCCACGTGGTGCAAGGAGCACGGCCTCAAGGAAGAGATGAAGACGGAGATTGACCGTGTGCTCAACTTGCAGCCCAACCACGAAGGCGCCAACCGCGAACTGGGCCGCCTGTTCGTGGACGGCTCGTGGCGCACGCCGGAGGAACTCAAGAAGCTCGGCTACGTGCGCAAGGGCGGCGAATGGATGACGCCCGACGAGGCCAGCGCCCGCGAGGGCAAGGTCCAGTACATGGGCAACTGGGTTCGTCCCGAGGACGTCAAGCGCTTTGAGGCGCGCCAGTTCAGCCGCTACAAAGACTCCGAGTGCGGCTTGGCGACGCATACCGTCTGCGACCTCAACGCGCAGATTCGGCGCTTGGAACTCGTGAACATGTGGAAGCCGACCCCGGAGCAGTTGAAGGCCATGTGGAAGGTCCTCAACGAGGCCGAGGCCGATCGCCTCATGTTCGCCAGCAAGATGAGCGCCAAGGCGCCCGAGATCGAGGCGGCCTGGATCGCCCTGCGCAACGAAGCCGTGAGGGGCGTGGTGGATGCCTACGACCAGAACCCGGCCGTCGAAAGCCGCGCCAGTTCCATGGAAGGCATCTGGAAGGGCGTCAACAAGGGCGCCAAGTTCCGCCTCTACGGACGGTACGGAGAGAAGTTCCTCTCCATCCTGACACCGCCGCAGAAGAGCGACCTGATGAACAAGTACTGCACCTCCTGCCATTCCAACAGCTACATGAAGGGCGGATACGGGCGGGAGTTCCGCGGGACGCAGGCGGGCGTGGATTTTCTGGAGAAGGTCCGCGCGTTGGCGGACGATGAGTTCAACGCCAAGATGTGCGACCTGGCCGGCGAGGCCCTGAAGAAATTCGGCAAGGGCCAGCAAACCCTTCTCGGCAAGAAGGCCCAGACCGCCGGCAAGCGCTCGGCGCAGGATATGAACGCCGAGGAAATGACGATGGCCGACATCATGAAGCGCGCGCGGCTCATGACCGAGAATGAATGGGCGCGGCGGAAGTTCAACGTGGCCGCCGAGATCGAGGCGAAGAACCAGGAGGAGCGCCTCGAACTTATCAAGGACACCGGCAAGAAGGAGAAAGGCTCCTATCTCATTGACGGCGCGTCGCAGAAGATGATGGCCGACGCCCTGTTCGACGGCAACCTGCGTCTGGCCGTCGGGATGAAACTGGGCATGACTCAGCCCCAGATGGCCGCCGCCGTCAAGCCGTCGGCCGACGGCGACGTGGTGCCCGAGTTCAAGGACGGCAAGACGGCCTTCCAGGAACTGTGCACGATGTGCCACAACACGAACCGCATAGACAAGGCCGTCAAGACGCCGGAGTACTGGCGCCAGACCGTCACACGACGCCTGGGCCAGGGCGCCATTGACGATCCGAAGATCATCGAGATGATCACCGACTACCTTGTCAACCGCAATCAGCAGGCGCAGGGCAAGTAGGAGAGCCGGCCCAAGCGGCGCCTACGGGACGTCGCGCGGTTTGGTGAACAAGAAAAATGACAGAACGAGGCATACATTTTTTGGAGGACGGTGGAATGGGTAAGTGGTTGGTAGGCGCGTTGGCGGTGTTGTTCTGCAGTACGGTGTTGGCCGGAGAAGTGGCCAAGGTGACGGCCGGCGCAGGCGCCGACACGGCGGTCAAGGCCAAGGGCGGCGTGAATTACGAGGGTCTCGACGTGACCCCCGGTCAGGCCGCAAAACTGAAGGCGCAGGGCGCTCATCGGTGGTACGATCCCTTCATGACGCACAGCATGCACGACCTCAAGAAGGAGATTGACATCCTGAACCTGCTGAACAGCCTGTACCTGTCCGAGGTTCAGATGCGCCACATCATGGTTGTGGCGGCCAAGGCCGAGAAGGCCCGGCGCGCAGCCCTGAAGCAGGCCGAGGCGCAGACGGCGAAGCTGGAGAAGGCCCTCGCGGCGGTCCGCCAGGAGATGGTCGCGACCGGCAAGTCGAAATGCGAGACCAACGCCAACAAGCTGGCGGCCGAAGCCCAGTGCGATTTGGGCGAGATCAACGGCGGACTGAACAAGCAGCTCGTGGCCTATGAATCGTACGTCAAGGCGATCCTCACGGACAACCAGAGGGAGAAGGTCTACAGCTACGACCACTGCCTCATCCCCGTGAAGGCCCTGCGCGATCCGGCCCGCATCGGTTCGCCGGATTCCGGCAGCGTCAACGAGAAGCTCCTGGAGTCGGTCCGCGCCATGTCGGCCGAGGACTTCGACGTGAAGAAGGACGACCTCGTCAGCGCCGCGTTCGCCAAGCAGATGTACTTCATGGGCGGCGCGGATATCACCGATGAGGTGCGCGCCAAGGAACGCGACAAGATGCTGACCGTCTTCGCCAAGGCCCGCGGCCTGAACGACCTGGACTTCCAGTTCACCAAGGCGAAACTCGCGGCCCAGCTCAACACCGACTACCTGGAGATCAAGGACCGCGTCAAGGAGATCAGCAAGCAGGTCCTGAAGGTGCAGAACGAGAAGAAGTTCGACGGCAAGGCCTCGCCGGGTGTCTACACCCAGATGTTCCTCGACAGCCGCATCATCCCGCTGTTGGCCGAGCGGCTGCGGATTTCCGAGGGCTTCAAGGGCGAAGAGGCCGTGGACCTCGACAAGATCGAGAAGGCTGCGGCTTGCGGTAACGGCTCTTGCGCGATTGACTGAGAGAAGCAGAGGCCCCCTGCGAAGGGGAATTCTCCCCTTCGCACGGGGGGCCGGGCACGGCATGGGGCTGTCTGCGGCTCGTGCACGCGGATCATCATGGGACGACGGCGTCTCACCGGGAAGACGGCATCGCGCCCGTTCCCGTTTTGGCCCAGGGGTATGTGGGCATAGCCGAGTCGGCCGGGTCGTACGTGGCCGCAAGAACGCAGGACCACCACAAGGACGGTGAGAAAAGGGTGGAAACCGAGAGAGGGACTCCACCATTTGCTCTCTGCCTACTGCGTCCTTGCGGCCAATTTTTGTGGCCTTGACTTGCGCCGCAAGAGGAAGTAAGCTTGAAGTAGAGTGTATCTTGCACGGAAAATGGGCGCAAAGGGAGGAATGCGGAAGATGTCCATGAGATTCATACCCAAGGACGGCGTGTCGAGGAGGGACTTCATCCGGGACTTGGCGAAGTGGGGAGCCGCCGCTGGTGTCTCGCCCGTCATGCTGCACGTGCTGACGGGGGAAAAGGCCGGCCTGTTCGCCGAACAGGTGGAGGACAGGCCCATCGTCGTGGACGACAAGTACTACACGACGGGCAAAGAGGAACTCCAGTTCCTCCACCACACCGACGAGAAGTATTACGAGACCATTGAAGAGAACGCGCTGCGCTGCCACATCTGCGCGCGCCACTGCTTCCTGCCCGAAGGAAAGACGTGTTTCTGCCGCACCCACATCAACAAGGGCGGCAAGCTCTACGCCACCAACTTCAACCGCGCGTGCGTCCTGCAGAAGGACTACATCGAGATGGGGCCGTTCCATCACTTCCGTCCCGAGACGCGCGTGATGTCGGTCGCCACCGCCGGCTGCATGCTCCGCTGTCTCTACTGCCAGAATTGGGAGATGGCGCAGGTGTTGCCGAGCCAGACCAAGACCATGGAAGTCAGCGCCGAAGAGTCCATGAAGCGGATCAAAATTCTGCCGGGCGGAGGCGACAAGGCCGATACCGTCATGTTCACCTTCACCGAGCCGGTGGCCTTCCATGAATACATGATGGCGATCGCGGAAAGGGCCATAGAGAACAAGATTCACCGCGTGTGCGTGTCGTCGGGCTACTGGGGTCCCCCCGCGCTGAGGGACGCGATCCAGGTGACCGAGGCCTTCTGCGTCACGTTGAAGGGTTTCACGGAGCAGTTCTACGTGAACGTGCTGGGCGCGCACCTGAAGCCCGTCATGGACAACCTGGTCACGATCCGGGAGTCGGGCAAGTGGCTGGAGGTGCCGATCCTGCTGGTGCCGGGCTTCAATGACGAGCCTTCGCTGCTGAAGGAGCAGGCCAAGTGGGTCAAGGACAATCTCGGAGCGGAGACGCCCGTGCACTACGCCCGCTTCGACCCCAAGTGGCGGCTCTCCAACGTGCCCCGCACGCCTCAGAAGACGCTGGAGGACGCGCGCATGATGGCCCTGGACCTGGGCCTCAAGTTCGTGTACATCGCCAACCTGCCCGGACACGAAGGGAACAGCACGTACTGCCCGAACTGCAAGAAGATCGTCATCCAGCGCCTGGGATTCCTCACCAAGCAGAACCACCTGCGCGGGAAAGGCTGCAAGAACTGCGGCACGAAACTTCCGGGGGTCTGGTCGTAAGAAAAATCTTGCATCGCCATCCGGATTAATCACACAATGCAGGGCCGTGAAAGCGGCCCTGCGTTTTTTAACGGGCCTCGCCGCCCCAAAGGAGCGCGGATGAAGGGAGCCACGGCCATGCTTGTCCTGCTGATTCCTCTCGGGATGGCTTTCGGCGGCGAGACCGAGCCGACGGACGCGCGCTTTTGGGACAAGACGGCCGAGGCGCACGGCGTGCTGTGGCGCGAGTACATTGACCCTCAGACCTTCCAGGTCTACACCTACCTCGACCCCAAGACACGGCGGCCCCTCCTGCCGACCTATGACGACGTCGCGGCCAACAGGCCGGGCGCCTGGGGCACGGCGATCGAGAACTGCGCCCTCGACGGCGCGCGTTTCGAGGACTGGAAGCGCGACCCCTTCCTGGCGCTTTTGATGTACATTCAGCTTCAGGAGGCGTTCGGCTGGGACGCCTTCCGGCGCGTCTTCGCGGAGTATCGCGACCTGCCCGCTTCGGCGCGGCCCAAGAACGACGACGAGAAAAGAGACCAGTGGATGGCGCGTTTCTCGCGCGCGGCGGGCCGGAACCTGGGGCCGTTCTTCAAGGCGTGGGGTGTGCCGACATCCGAGAAGGCGGGGGCCGGCGTCGCCGGACTGCCGGGGTGGATGCCGAAGGGCTTTCCGCCTGAATGACGGATCGGCGGGGCCTCAGTCCTTCAGGAGAATCTCCACGACGGCCACGTCGCCGGCGGGGATCGCAAGAGAAATCTCGCGCGCGGCGGGAGAGCGCCGCCGGTGGAACGTGTTCATGCCGTTCACGAAACGGCGGAGGATATGACGAGAAGGTAGGCAGTCAGTCTCCGTGTGGCGCAACGGCCTGCTTGTCTCCGCGTTCTGGCGTGGGCTTCGGTCCGCTATCAGGTTTGACTTCTGCTTGGAGTCTGGCTCGGAAGATGTTCTCGAAGGCATCCAGCTTCCGTGCCTTGATGATTATTCCTAGATTGTTAGGAATGGCCGATACCGAGACTGGCCGCTCCAGAGTCGGGACCTTGACGATGCGTATTTCACCTTCCACTGTATGCTGTGGCCCAGCGTAGAGGACACCAAGAAGCTTTACACGAGTCCCAATTACCATCCCGCCATACTTCGCAGCATAACCGCCGATGTTGAAAAGAAACACAGGCGATCCACTTGACCCAGGAAAACAAGCAGCGTCAATCAGGAACTCAGCCTTTCCGTTCCAGTCGAGATTTGGATGGGTTGCCGTGACACCACGACGCATCACCGGCATGTTATTCTTCTCGTCCCAGATTCCGTTGGGGTAGCCAACCATCACGATGTCCTCCATTGCTGTGAGCTGAGCCAACTCCTCTGGTGTGGGAACGAGTGCCATATCAAGCCCTGTAAAAAAGAGCGTCTTCCCCACTTGGCGTCCCCGCTCAAGAATTGGGGCGATGGGCATCGCACAAAGGTCAACATCGTCTTCGGGATGTGACATCCAAAATCTCTGGAATCCTTCGAACGAGAATACTTCATGTTGGGAGTAAACAGGGTTCCCGCTTGAGTCTCCCATGGTCAGGTGGAAACATCCACGGGTCGCGCCCTCAACGACATGCTTGTTCGTCACAATCGCGGGTACGTGCCGCTCCCCATCCCGTGCAAAACTGAAAAAGAACCCCGTGCCCATGGCGCGCTTACCGTCCGCAAGCTCGACCTCTATGCGGACGGTGCAGTGGGCAATCCAGTCGGACGGCGCAAGTTGCGTGGGCATCGCATCACCCAACTTTGGCTCGATTCAAATAACTCGCCAAACGCTGGCTGAAGCGGCGGACAGGAAGCCTGCGTAAGAAGCCATCGCTTAGAGAGTTTCGTAAACGGCTGTACGTATTAAACCTCAATCCCGTATATGTGGTCAAGCAGGAATCTCG
>CAYPFP010000044.1:0-38281 GCA_964409935.1 uncultured Planctomycetota bacterium
CGCCCTTGCGCCTTTGCGGCGCGGCCTGGGGGGCGGAGTCTCCGCATCGCCCGGCATTGGCGACGCCCTCAAAGGCCAGAGTCAGCGAGAACACACTGATAAGGAACCAAACGGCACGTCCCCTTGGCCTGTCCATTTCAGACTCCTTCACATTCCGGACGGCACGCCATACTCCCTAGCCTGATAGACACACCTAAAATGTACCATTTGGGGCCAGATTCGTCAAGTTGCCGGCCGAACCTTGCAAACCAGGCCGACCGCGAATAAGATGGGCCTGTTGGGTTTAGGAGGCCTGCTATGGGTACAACCCGGTCTGTGAGACTGATGGTCTGTTTGCTGTTCAGCCTGGCCCCGGCAGCGGGCCTGACGGCGGGCGAGGTCGAGACGCCGCTCGCCTTTCTCTCCTCGGCTGCCGGCATTGACAAGTTCGCCACCAGCGTGCGCTACGTTTACCTGGAACCCGCGCCCGCCCCCCAGCGCCCAGACCGCATCGTCTGCAAGGCGACGTTTTATCCGGATTGCTGCTCTGAGAAGCCCTGCGAGATTCGAAGCGTCTATGTGCGCGGGGGCATCGCGTACAAGAACTGGCGGCCCTATCATTCGCTCCACCTCGACGTGCAGAACCCGCAGGACGTGAATATCTCCATAGCGTTGGAGCTTCGGGCCGGAACCGACGCCTTCATGCAACGCTTTGACGTGCCGACCGGCGGATGGACCACTCTGACCGTCCCCCTTGAGCAGGCCGCGAAGAGCGTCAAGCTGGACCGCATCAGCGAGCTGCGCATCTTCGCTTCTCCCGAGACGGTCAAGTCGCCGACCGTCCTTTACCTGGATGCCCCCCGGCTGGCCGGCGGGGACCCGGCTCTGGCTCAGAAAGCGCGCGCCGCCGAGGACGCAACGGCGGCTGAACGCGTTCCGGCGCCGCCGCCTCGATACCCGGCCAGCGCCGAAGCGGCGTCGCTGGAGACGGACGCCAAGCGCACGATCCGCGTCGAGAAGGACGTGCCCGTGGCGGCGGAGACGGAGGTGCTGGTGGTCGGCGGGGGTCTGGCGGGAGTGGCGGCGGCCGTTTCGGCGGCCAGGAACGGGGCCAGGACCATGCTGGTGGAACGGTCCGGCGCGCTCGGCGGGATGGCCACGCTTAATCTGGTGCCCCCTGCCCTTTCGATCGGCCTCACGGGCGGGCTGGTCAAGGAGATGGATGAACGGCTCAAGGCCGTCGGCGGCGACGCCCAGAGGCGGAACCCGGAGTTCATCAAGCTCGTTCTGCTCGACATGCTCCGCGACGCCGGCGCGAAGTCGCTCCTGTACACGCTCGCCACGGGCGCCATCGTCGAGGGCGGCGCCGTCAAGGGCATCATCGTCGAGAGCAAGGGCGGCGCCCGGGCGATCCTGTCCAAGGTCGTTGTGGATTGCACCGGCGATGCCGACATCGCCGCTTTCGCGGGCGCGCCGTTCGAGATCGGCCGCGGGCGCGACACCGAGACGCAAGCCGTGACGCTGGTCTTCCTTCTGGCCAACGTGGACACGGCCGCAGCGCTGAAATTCACGCGAGATCGGGAAGCCGTGTCCGAGGCCATCCGACGGGCACGCAAGGACGGCACGCTCCAGAACGCCCCCAACGCGGCGGGGTTGGTCTGCGAGGCGGTCGTCTCCGGTCCGCACGGGGTCATCAACGTGAACTCCATCAACGTCCCCGCCGTGGACGGCCTCAATCCCCGCGACCTCACCTACGCGCACATTCAATGCCTGCGCGAGATCGTGGAGCTTGCGAAATTTTTCCAGAAGAACGTCCCCGGTTGCCAGGACTGTTACTTGATCCAGACGGGCAGTTACATGGGCATACGCGAATCGCGGCGCATCGTCGGCGAGTACGTGCTGACCGGCGCGGACCTTATCGAAGGAAGGCTGTTCCCCGACGCGGCGGCGCGCGGGTACTATTTCATTGACATTCATAACGCCGACCACACCGGCGACGCCGGCGGCGCGCGGCTGAGTCTGCCCTACGATATCCCTTACCGCTGTCTCGTGCCGAAGAACATTGACGGCCTGCTGGTGGCCGGAAGGCCGATCTCGGTGGACCACGTCGCGCACGGCTCGACGCGCGTCATGGGCACCACGATGCACGTGGGGCAGGCGGCGGGAATAGCGGCGGCCCTGGCCGTGAAGCTCGGCGTCGCGCCCCGGCGGATCGAGGGGGCGCAGGTCCAGGCCGAGATGCGCAAGGCCGGCGCGTGGCCGGACTACCTGAAGCGCGTCCCCGACAACCTGGCGCTTCAGAAGAACGGCACGAAGATCGAGGTGGACTCCGTGCTCAAGCTGGGGCCGCGGCCCGAAGGCGCCATTGACGGCGTGATCCTGGAGGGCAGTCTCAGCCGATGGGTTTCCGACGACACGCCGGAACCCCACTGGCTGACGCTGACCTTCGCCAAGCCGGAAAGCTTCCGAAGGGTCGTCCTGCACTTCTGGAACTTCGAGGGCGGCAAGAGCGCCGCCCTGCCCTACGTGCCCACGAAGTACCAGATTCAGTGCGATCGCAACGGCCAATGGGAGGACATCGTCCGCGAGGAAAACAACACGCGGCTTGACCCCGAATACACGTTCGCGCCGGTCACGTCGCAGAAGTTGCGCCTCTTCGTGACCAAGGTGCGCGAGAAGGACAGGATCGTGCGGCTGCGTGAGATCGAGGTGCACCCCTGATTCCGGACGAGGTTCAGGCCAGGCCGCTCTTCATGGCCAGAACCGCCGCCGCATGGGCCGCGGTGAGACTGCCGAGCTTGCGGGCCTTGGCGACGTCCACGGTTTGCAGGAATTCCCGGAGCGGAGCGCGAATCCTGTCGGCCAGTTCCGCGCTGTCGGCCAGCAGGCCGACATGATAGGCCACCAAGGGCGAGATGACGGCGCTGCGCTCGTGGCATAGGGCGGGGCGCCGGCCCATCCACCAGAGGACGTAAGCGGTGGGGTCCGGTTTGCGGCCCATGCCGCTCCATTCGCGGAACCCGCCACGCCAGTCCCGGTCTTCGTCAATGCCCCACAAGGCCGGCCTGAAGAAACGATGCGCCGTCAGGGGGTCGGGGATGTGGGCCGCCTGGCCAAGCGCCTCGCGGCACGCCTCGGTGTAGGCCGGACAGTGGGCGGGGGTGGGTATCGGGGTGCGCAGGAAACGGCGGGCGATCTCGGCGCGCGCCTCGCGGAAGATCGCGCGGGTCTGCGGATCGGGGGCCTCCTCCACCAGCACCGTCATCAATTCCGATTGCTGTTCAGGCCCGTAGAAGCCCCATCCGGACGGCGTGGTCGGACCGTCGCCGAGGATGCGGCTCACCATCGCCCGAAGGTCCTGTGCCGCTTCTTTTTCATAGCAGGCGAGCCATTGCGGGTCGCCCGTGATCCTGTGCGCCGCCAGCAGGACGCCCAGCAGCCGGGCATCGGTGAGCCGCCCGCCGCCGGTCCGCCCGCCGGGGCGGGCGGCGGCGTCGGCGCCGTCCCTGGCGACGATGCGCCACCCGTGATCGCGGATGCGGCCGACGACGCGCGACGCGATGAGGGCGGCGTCGCGCCTATGGGCGTCGGCGGCCAGGGGGCTTTTTGCGTACCGCCAGAGGCCGTACAGCAGGATGGTGTGCTGGTCGCCGGAGGAGTTTGGGTAACACGACCGGCCGTCCGCCAGCATCCATCGCGGCACGAAACCGGGCGGCTCGGCGGCGAACTGTGCGCGCCGCAGTCCCTCGAAGATCGCATGGGCCTGGGCCTTCACCTCGTCGTCGCGCGTCAGGTCATACTCGTCGCACAAGGCGGCCAGGAACGCGCTTCCCCGCAAAGCGCCGTCCTCGATGCCCGTGCTGTAGCTCGGCCCGTTCGGGATCGCCCGAGCCGCTTCGTCCGGCGTCGGGAGCAGCCCTTTTTTCCAGTTCTCCGCATACGTGACGACCTGCCGGGTTTCGGGTTCGAGGAACCGCGCGAATATCTCGCGGCGGGCCGTCTTTGCCGGCGACAACCAGTCCATGAGCGCACTCCTGTTTCTGAGGGCAAATCCTCCGGAACCGTTATGTTGCCTGCGCCGATGAGCCGTGTCAAGGATTGTTCGCGCCGCCCGGGAAAAATGGTATACTGCTTCGCTGACTTGACGACCCAAACCGGAAACGAGGAGCAACGAGTGAGGTTCATTGAGATCAAGTACCAGGACCCCGCCACCAGGACGTACCTGGGCAGTCCGAGCATCGTCCGTCTGGACAACGGCGACCTGCTCGCGACGCACGACTACTTCGGGGCGGGCTGCCCGCGCAATCACGAAAATGAAGAGCACCTGACCAGCGTCTATCGCTCGCGCGACAACGGGCAGACCTGGGCCAACACCACCCACATCGCCAACGCCTACTGGAGCACGCTGTTCAAACACAGCGGCGCGCTCTACCTGTTCGGCACGTCGCAGCAGTACGGCTCCATCGTGATCCGCCGCAGCAGCGACCACGGGAACACCTGGACGCACCCCAAAGACGCCCGATCCGGCCTGCTGTTCAAAGGCGGTTACTACCACACGGCCCCCAACTACCACTGCGCGCCCGTGCCGCTGCTTCTCAAGGACGGGCGTCTCTACCGCGCCTTCGAGGATTGCGACCCGTGCGTGTGGGGCAAGGGGTTCAGGTCGCTGGTCGTCTCCGCCCCCGAAGACGCCGACCTGCTGGACGCTTCGAAGTGGACGATGAGCAACAAGCTCCCCTTCGACCCCGCATGGACCCCGCCCGAGTGGGGCCGGCTGCCTTGTCCGGGCTGGCTGGAAGGCAACGTCATTGAGACGCCCCAGGGCGAGATATGGAACATCTTGCGGTTTAACTCCACGCCTGTGGCAAACAAGGCGGCCATCGTCACCGTGCACGACGATGGCGCGCGCATCGCCTTCGACCCCGCCGCCGGATTCATTGACTTCCCCGGAGGCATGACGAAATTCACGATCCGCCGCGAGGCCGCGACAGGGCTGTACCTGACGCTCAGCAACGCCGCCGATCCGAAGCATCCGGGACAGCGCAACGTCCTGTCGTTCCATGCGTCGGAGGACCTTGTGCGCTGGCGCAAGCTCAGCACGCTCATCGAGGACGACTCGGACCTGTCGCCCGCCGATTCGGTGCGTCTGGTCGGGTTCCAGTACGTGGACTGGCACTTCGACGGCGATGACATCATCTACGCCGTCCGGACGGCCTACGGCGGGGCGCACAATTTCCACGACGCGAACCGCATCACGTTTCACAGGATCGAGGGCTACCGGCGCCTGCTGGAGACAAGAGGTCAAACATGACGGGAAAAGGGAGACGCCTCGGGGTGGGGGTGGCGGGGGCGGGCGGGGCCAACATCGCCACCTCGTGCCATTTGCCGGCCATGCGGCATGTGCCGGAGATGGAATTGCGCGTCCTGTGCGACGTCAACGAAGCGGGCGTGCGCGCCTTCGCGGAGAAATACGGCGTCGAGTGGACGACGTCGTACGAGGAGATGCTGGCCCGCAAGGACGTGGACGTGGTGCAGATATGCACGCCCGATCCGTTCCATTGCGAGCAAACGGTCCTCGCCGCGAAAGCCGGAAAGCACGTCCTGTGCCAGAAGCCCATCGCGTGTTCGACGGCCGAACTGCGGCGCATGCAGGACGCCGTGAAGGGGGCGGGCGTCCGCTTTCAGGCCGTCCAGAACGCGCGATGGACGGCGCGCAACATGCGCCTCAAGGCCCTCCTCGCGCAGGGGGCCATCGGCGACGTGGCGCAGGTGACGATCGTCGCCAAGGGGCGCTTCTATTCGTACCCCGCCGACAGCGTCTACCGCCGGCCCGACGGCCCGCACCAGTTCCTGCACAACGGCGTCCACCTTGTGGACCTGGCCTCGTGGTTTGCCGACAGCCTTCCCGTCGAGGTCTATGCCCAGTCCGCCCGCCACTACCCGACCGCTGACAGGCTCCCCTGCGACAACTTCATGACGGCGTCCGTGCGGTTCGCCGGCGGCGCGTTCGGCCTTATCGAACAGAACCAGATGATGATCGAGCCGCCGGGGCATCCCCCGCGCGAACGGGTGTTCGTCGTGGGCACGAAGGGAAACCTCCTGGCGGGAGACCGCGAGGGCTTTACCGTGGAGACGTTCAAAGACGGCCGAGTGGCGCTGGAAACGCCGTCCAACGCGGACGCGGTCGCTTCGTTCACCAGGCTGATCTCCGACTTTGCGCGGCGGATTTTGGAGGACAGGCCGCCCGACATCGCCTTTGAGCATTCGGCGGCCGTCGTCGCGACGTGTCTACTGGCCGTCGAATCGGCGCAGACGGAAACGCCCATGAAAGTGAAGGTGTCGGCATGATCGGCATCGGCGTGATCGGCTACCACGTGCGCAGCCGCCATGGACTTGAGGCATTTGCCAGAAACTATCCGGGGACGTCCATCCGCGCCATGGCGCAGGACCCCAAGGCCTCGCCCGTCCTGCTGGAAGGACACGGCGGGCCGGAGGAGGTCCGCCAGCGCGCCAGACAACTCGGCGCGGAGTACTGCGCCGACTATGCGGAAGTCCTGAAACGCGACGACGTGCACCTCGTCAGCCTGATGTGCGAACCGGCCCGCGCCCCCGAACTGGTCGAAGAAGTCGCCGCTGCCGGCAAGCACATCCTGTCGGACAAGCCCATGGCCGGCAACGTCGCCGACGCCGAGCGCATCGTGAAGGCGGTGCGGCGGCACGGCGTCCAGATGCTCGTGGGTTTCAACACGCGGTACGCTGCGCCGTTCCGGCGCGCCTATGACGAGGTGCGGGCGGGCGGGATCGGCGAGCTGCTGGCGGCGCATTTCACATACTGCTTCGCCGGCAAGCTGGCGGGCTTCACGGCCACGCCGGAGTTCGCGCGCAATTTCGGCGGCGGCGACCTGACCATCGCCGGATGTTACGCCGTGGATTTTCTGCGGTGGCTGGCGGGGCGGGAAGTGACGCGCGTGTTCGCCCGCGCCGGGTCGTTCTTCTTCGAGGACTATCGCGGCGTGATGGAAGACCTGGGGCAGGTGAGTCTGACGTTCGAGGGCGGCGTGCCCGCCACCGTTCTGAGCGGCCGCCTGGCCGCGCCGGGGCGCGTCATCGAGCTTGACATCACCGGCACGAAAGGGGCGATGCGCGTCTGCGCGGATGCCGACGGCGTGACCGTCCAGGGCGAGACCGCGCGCAGGGAGACCTACGGCCCGTCTGCTCCGGAGCTGATGGTTCACGACTTCTTGCGATGCCTGGAGGAGGGCAAGCCCTCCCCCATCCCGCCGGAGGACGGCCTGGCGTGTGCGCGCATCCTGCAGGCGGCGCACGAATCGGCGAGGACGGGGAAGGCCGTGGCTTTGAGTCGGCCTCGGGCTTGAGTCGGAGTCCGAAAACCGTCGCTGTGCTCACGCCAGGTCTTCGTAGTTCCTCTGCAGCTTCTCGATCTGGAACGTGAGTTCCTGCTTGCGGGCGCGTTCCTTTTCGACGACGTCAACGGGGGCGCGCTTGACGAAGTTCTCGTTGGCCAGCTTGCCTTCGCACACCTTCAGCATGGCCTGCGCGTGGCCGATGCGCGTCAGAAGGCGCTCGCGTTCCTTGTCCAGATCAATCACGCCCTCCAGGGGAACGAAGAGCTGCACGGTCTCCACGACCTCGACGGCGGAGGCCTTGGGTTTGGGGGCCTGAACGCCCATCTCGGCGCGGTCGAGATAGGCGAGCTTCTGCAGCACGCCGGCATGAGGCCGAAGACGTGCCACCATGGCCTCGTCGGGACAGGACACGATGGCGGCAAGCGGCTTGCGTTCCTCGATCTCCATGTTGCTGCGGATGTTGCGCACGCCGCGCACCAGGCCCTGGACGATGGCCATGGCGGACTCGACCTGGGGGTCGCGCAGGGCGGCGTCGGCCGGGGGCCAGGCGCTGTGCATGACCGTCGCGGAGGCAAAGCCGTCCCGAAGCGGGGCGAAGGCCTCGTTGGTCTCCACCTGCCGCTTGAGATTCTGCCACAACTCCTCCGTAACGAACGGCGCGAAGGGGTGCAGCATTCGCATGATTGCGTCGAGCACGCGCACAAGCACCGTTCCGGCCTCCATCCGTCCGGGCGTGTCGCCCTTGAGGCGCGGCTTGATGATCTCGATGTACCAGTCGCAGAACTCCCGCCAGGTGAAATCGTATATCTGGCGCGCGGCCTCGTTGAACTGGAATTTTTCGAGGTTGTCCGTCACGGCCTGGCTCGTGGTGTGAAGGCGGCTGAGTATCCACCGGTCCTCCAGCGGCGTCTCGGAGATGGGGGCGGCCGTCGTCACGTTGGACAGGTTCATGAGGGCGAAGCGGGTGGCGTTCCAGATTTTGTTGGCGAAGTTGCGGCCCATCTCGAACTTGTTCACCGAGAGTTTCACGTCCTGGCCTTCGGTGGTGAGCATCATGAGCGAGAAGCGGACGGCGTCGGCCCCGTACTGCTGGATCATTTCGAGGGGGTCAATGCCGTTGCCGAGGGACTTGGACATCTTGCGGCCGAGTTCGTCGAGTACGGTGCCGTGGATGTAGACGTGGCCGTAGGGCTTGCCGAGGCCCATCGCGCAGCCCATCATGACCATGCGGGCGACCCAGAAGTAGATGATGCCGCGGTCGGTGACGAGGACGTCGGTGGGGTAATAGTGCTTGAGTTCGGGCGTTTCGTCGGGCCAGCCGAGCGTGGAGAAAGGCCAGAGCGAAGAGCTGAACCAGGTGTCCAGCACGTCTTCGTCCTGCTTGAGTCCGGCGGCGCCGCAGTGAGCGCACTGCGCGGGGTCGGTCCTGCCGACGGTGATCTTGCCGCATTCGCAGTACCAGGCCGGGATGCGGTGGCCCCACCATATCTGGCGCGAGATGCACCAGTCGCGGACATTTTCCAGCCACGACAGGTAGATGCGCGTCCAGCGTTCGGGGTGAAAGACGACCTCGCCCTTCTGCGTGGCCTCGATGGCTTTTTCGGCCAGCGGCTTCATCTTGACGAACCACTGGTCCGAGATGCTCGGCTCTATCGGCGTGTGGCAGCGGTAGCAGTGGCCGACGACGTGCTTGTACGGCTCGACGGCGGCCAGGAGCTTCTTCTGCCGCAGTTCCTCGACGAGGGCCTCGCGGCACTCGTAGCGGTCCTGGCCGGCATAGTCGCCCGCCAGGTCGTTCATGGTGGCGTTGGGGTTCATCACGACGAGGGGGGTCAGGTTGTGGCGCGCGCCCATCTCGAAGTCGTTGGGGTCGTGGGCGGGGGTGACCTTGACGGCGCCGGTGCCGAACTCCGGCTCGACCTTGTCGTCGGCGATGATGGGGATCTCGCGGTCCACGACGGGCAGCACCAGCGTGGCGCCGATGAGTTCCTTGTACCGCTCGTCCTTGGGGTTCACGGCGACGGCCACGTCGCCGAGCATGGTTTCGGGACGCGTGGTCGCAACCGTGACGCACAGGTGGGGATGATCCTTGAACGGGTATTTCAGATACCAGAGGTGGCCTTCATGGTCCTCCATCTCCACCTCGTCATCGGCCAGGGCGGTGAGGCAGTGCGGGCACCAGTTGACGATGCGCTTGCCGCGATAGATGAGGCCCTGTTCGTAGAGGCGCACGAAGGCCTCGCGCACGGCGCGAGAGAGGCCGGAGTCCATGGTGAAGCGTTCGCGCGCCCAATCGCAGGAGCTGCCCAGTTTCTTGAGCTGCTTGATGATGGTGGAGCCGTATTGCTCGCGCCACTTCCAGATTTCCTCGATGAGTTTTTCGCGTCCCAGGTCGTGGCGCTTGAGGCCGCGCTTGGCCAGTTCCTTTTCCACGACGTTCTGCGTGGCGATGCCGGCGTGGTCGGTGCCGGGCATCCAGAGGGCGTTGCGGCCCTCCATGCGCCGCCAGCGGATGAGGATGTCCTGGATCGTGTTGTTCAGTGCGTGGCCCATGTGCAGCACGCCGGTGACGTTGGGCGGCGGGATGACTATGGTGTAGGGTTTCTTGCCGGGGTCCGGCTCGGAATGGAAAAACGCGTTTTCCTCCCAGCAGCGGTACCACTTGTCTTCCACCTCAGCGGGGTTGTAGCGGGAGGCGAGTTCTTGTTTTTCGTGGTCGGTCATTTGGGTTCCGGGTTCCTGCAGATGCTATGCATGCTTAGCAAGGTAGCGGCGCGCCTCGATCAGGAATTCATTGGCATGATTGATCAACTCGTTGACGGTCTCGATATGGGGAGGGTTGCCCACACCATAGTCCGCTTCGATGCGGCTGGCAAAGGCCTCCAGCATCCGCCGGTGGAATTTGGCGTCCATCTCTCCCGCCTTAACGAAATGCAGCCCGAAAGCCGCATGCACTCCTTGGTGCTTGCTGAACTCCAAGCCCTTTTCGCAAAGCAGCGCCTCTGCGACATAGAACATCGCGTAGTAGGCGCGACCGGCGGCAATGCTGTTCTTACTGCCCTTCAGCAGAAGCTCCGCCGCCTCAATCGCGTCCTGGGCCTTGTCAAGGAGGTTACCCGTCCTGGCCTTCATATGAGAACGCATTCTTTCTGCACGCGCCGGAAAAAGGGCGAATCGCCCTGGAGCCAGTCTGCTTCTCTCACGTGGGCCGGGGAGATGGTCACGTTATATTTCAGCGACAGATCGGAGATCAGTTGCCCGGTGCGACGCACCTCCTCCCAGAAATCGGCATAGTTCTTCAGGACAATCAGGACATCCACGTCAGACTCGACTTCTTCCTGATGCCGGGCATAGGAGCCGTAGAGGTACACACGGCAGAGGTTCTTCCCATACACTTGCTGAAGGGCCTCTTTCAATTCCCTCAGAAGGTCTTGAATCGCCCCTTCCATCGCCCATTCCTTTCGCGACAAGCTCATTTTTCTTTGAGCAGCTTGTACTCGATGCTGTCCACCAGCGCCTGCCAACTGGCCTCGATGACGTTCTCGGAGACGCCGACGGTCCCCCACAAGCTGTCGCGGTCGGCCGACTCGATGATGACGCGCACCTTGGCCGCGGTGCCGGCCTTGGGGTTTACGACGCGCACCTTGTAATCGGTCAGGCGCATCTCCTTGAGGGCCGGGTAATGCTTTTCGAGCGCCTTGCGCAAGGCGCCGTCGAGGGCGTTGACGGGGCCGTCGCCGTCGCTGGCGGTCATCTCGACGTTGTCCTGCACCTTGATTTTGACGGTAGCCCACGTGATCGGCGCGCCGTTCTCGCGTTTGTCCACGTGAACGCTGAAGCCTTCCAGGGCGAAGAACGTCTTGTGCCTGCCGATGATCTTCTTGACCAGAAGGTCGAAGGACGCCTCGGCGGCTTCGAACTGGTAGCCCTCGTTTTCGAGGTCCTGCACCTGCTTGACGATCTTGCGGGCGAGTTCCTTGTCGTGGACCAGGATATGCTTCTCGACCTTGGCCAGCACGTTGGAGCTGCCCGACAGTTCGCTGATGAGGATGCGGCGCTCGTTGCCGACGGTTTCGGGGCAGATGTGCTCGTACGTGCGCTCGTTCTTCTGCATCGCGTGGACGTGCACGCCGGCCTTGTGCGCGAAGGCGCTCACGCCGACGAAGGGCTGCGTGGTGCGTAACGAGAGGTTCGCCGTCTCGTAGAGGAACCTGGACAGTTCGGTCAGCTTGCGCAAATTTTTCCCGGCCGCGCAGGATAGTTTTTTCTTGAGCACCAGATTGGGGATCACGGAGCAGAGGTCCACGTTTCCGCAACGTTCCCCCAGCCCGTTGATCGTGCCCTGCACGAGCGTGGCCCCCGCGTCTACGGCGGCCAGGGTGTTGGCGACGGCCAGGTCGGAGTCGTTGTGGGCATGGATGCCGATGGCGATCCTGAGGGCGGGCCGGACGTCGCTCAGGACTTGCGCGATCTCGCTCGGCAGCGAGCCGCCGTTGGTGTCGCACAGAACCACCATGTCGGCGCCGGCCTCTTCGGCGGTCTGCACGGCCTTCAGGGCGTACCGGGCGTTGTCCTTGTAGCCGTCGAAGAAGTGCTCGGCGTCGAAGATGACGGTCTTGCCCTTGGATTTCAGGAAGCGCACGGAATCGCCGACCATGCGGAGGTTTTCGTCGGGCGACACGTGAAGGACCTCCTCCACGTGCAGGCGCCAGGATTTTCCGAAGATGGCGACGAGCGAAGTGCCGGCGGCGACGAGGGCCTTCAGGTTGGGATCGTCCTGGGCCTTGTTCGCGGCCTTGCGCGTCGAGCCGAAGGCCACCAGTTGGGCGTGTTTCAGGCTGAGCTTCTGAGCCTGGGCGAAGAAGGCCTCGTCCTTGGGGTTTGAGACGGGCCACCCCCCCTCGATGTAGTCAATCCCGAATTCATCGAGTTTCTGCGTGATGGCCAGCTTGTCCTCCAGCGAGAACGAGATGTTCTCGCCCTGCATGCCATCGCGCAGCGTGGTGTCGTAGATAAGCATGTCGCCCATGGCAGATCGCTCAATACGGACTTCGGCACAGAGAACGGGTGACAACGCGACGCGAAGCGCGCGCCTGTTTCACGCCTTCGCGGTCTTCCTGGCATCGCCCAGGCCAAAGGCCTTGTGGACGCAGCGCAGCGCCTTGTCGGCGGCGCTCTTCTCGATGACGACGGAAATCTTGATCTCCGACGTGCTGATCATGTGGATGTTAATGCCCTCCCCGGCCAACGCCTGGAACATCTTGGCGGCGACGCCGGTATGGCTGCGCATGCCGATGCCCACAACGGAGACCTTGGCGATGTTGTCGTCGGACGTCACGCCGCCTGCGCCGAGCTTCTTGGACACCTCCTGGGTGAGCATCAACGCCTGCTTCACGTCGTTGCGGTGGACGGTGAAGGTGATGTCGGTGACGTTTTTCTCGCGGCTGACGTTCTGCACGATGACGTCCACGTTGATGTTGTTGGAGGCCAGCTCGCTGAACACGAAGGCGGCCTGACCGGGCTTGTCGGGCACGTCCATGATCGTGATCTTGGCCTCGTCTTTCTGCACCGCCGCGCCTCTGACGACTACATCTTCCATGTCCTTGGTCTCCTCACATACCAGCGTTCCGGGCTTTGTATTTAGACTGGATCGCACTGTGAATCTTACGCCGAATTTCTTGGCGACTTCGACCGACCGCGCCTGCATCACGGCCGCGCCCAGGGCCGCCATCTCCAGCATCTCGTCGTAGGAGATGACGTCGAGCTTTTGGGCGTCGGGCACGATGCGGGGGTCGGAGGTGTAGACGCCGTCCACGTCGGTGAATATTTCACACATGTCCGCCTTCAGGGCGGCGGCCAGGGCGATGGCCGTCAGGTCGGAGCCGCCCCGGCCGAGGGTCGTGATGTTCTCTTCGGCGTCAATGCCCTGGAATCCGGCCACGATGGCGATGTGGTCGTCCTTGAGGGCGCGGTGAATGCGGTCGCCGCTGATCTTGACCACTTTGGCCTTCGAGAAGTAGCCGTCGGTCAAAATCCCCACCTGCCCGCCGGTGAAGGAACGGGCGCGATGGCCGAGGGCCTCGATGGCCATGGCGATGAGGGCCACCGACTGCTGTTCGCCCGTCGCCAGGAGCATGTCCATCTCGCGGCGGGGCGGGTCGGAGTTGATCTGCTCGGCGATCTCGATCAGTTCATCGGTCGTGTCACCGCGCGCGGAGACGACGGCCACCACGTCGTTGCCGGCCATGTGCGTATCGAGGATTCTCTTGGCCGCGTTGCGGATCTTCTCAGCCGTCGCCACGGAGGAGCCGCCGAATTTCTGCACGATCAGTCCCATAGAACTCTCCATATTTCGCAGATATTGGAAACCAGTCTATATAGCATCTATGCCCTGATAAATCAAGGGTTTGCAGGGGCAAACGCGAATCGCGCCTTGTTCGCCCCCGAAGGCCGGGCCGAGCGCCCTCACGCCTGGGGGGCCGTCTTCCGGCAGAGCAGGCTTTTGCCTTCGCAGGGGAAGGGGACGCCGAAGGCGTCGGCGACGGTGGGCGCCACGTCAATGATGTCGGCCTCGGCGATGGTTGCTCCTCGCAGGTGCGCCGGCAACGCGCCGCCGGACACGATGCAAGTGGTGCGGCGGGGGCAGTTGGAAGGGATGTTCGTCGGGCGGTCCGCGTCGAAATCGTGGACAGTGCAGTCATACGGGGCCGGATGGTCGGCGCAGAAGTTGGCGCTGCGGGCGCCCCTGGCCTTGGCGGTGGTGCAGCCGGCGTGGTAGCCGTGGTCGGAGGCGATGACGACGAGGGTGCGGTCCCAACCCCCGTCGGCGCTGACGAACTCGATCATCTCGGCCACTATCCGGTCGAGGCGTTTGATGTAGGCGTCCTTGGTCTTGCGGCAGTCGTCGGGAGGGTCGGGCGTGTACGAGGGGCACAGGCTCACGCCGTCCATGGTGGTCAGGTAGACGTGCGCGAGGTTCCAGTTCTTGCGCTTGCGCAGGTACGGCAGGGCGAATTCGTTCCACATGCGCTCGTCGGGGAACATTCCGGGAAAACCGTGGCTGATGTCGGGCACATAGAAGTAGCCGGGGTTGATCCAGTAGGCGGTGGTGAAGGTGGCGGCGTTGACCTCCCGGGGGTTGTGGCGCTTGACGGCCTCCATGACGCCGATGGGGCCGGGGTTCTGGTCGGTGCGGGGGTAGTAGTCGCCCGTCTGGATGGGGCCGCAGGCGTAGCAGCCGGTCGCCAGGTACTTGACGCCGGCGGCCGTCATGCAGTGTTGGCGGTTCCATGTGAAGGCGAAGAGGCCCTTGTTGATGAGTTCGGAGAAGTGCGGGATGCGGCCGAGCTTGTGATAGCCCCAGACGTTCACGGGCGGGATGCCCGGCGCGACCTCGACGCCTTCGCACCAGTGGCCGGCGAGTTGATCCATGATCACGTACAAGACGCGGATGTCGTTCATGAGCGGCTTTCCTTCAGGTCGTGCATACGGTGAGGCGTCACCGGCCAAGCATGGCTGAGAATTGCTCGACCGTTATGGAGGCGTCGCGCAAGATAGCGCGCTGGAGACCAACTCGCAGTTTTCGATGCAGCGGGATGGTTACAGGCCTGTGAATGGAAGCATCCGGATGGCGCATACGGACATGGCTTCCCTTCTGCCGTACAACCGTATAGCCGATCTGCCCCAACACGCCAATCATTTCCTTTCCAGAAACGACGGGCATTCGATGTGTCATATCTTCACCAGGACGCTCCCGACTAGCGTCTTCGACGGGTCCGGCACCGGCTCATGGTGGGTCTTCATGTCCTCGATGCAAAGCTCGATCGCTTCGCGGATGTTTCCCAGGGCCTCGTCAATTGAATCGCCCTGGCTGTAGCAACCCGGCAGTGTGGGACAGTAGACCACGTATCCGCCCGCAGGATCCGGCTCCAAGACCACCTTAAAATCCAATGTTCTCATGGCTCACAACTCCCGTCAGGACTATGCAGAACCCTCAGAGAATGATACATCGTTCTTCACGCCCCGTACTTATCCAGCCGTCCCGCGTGGGCGAGGGCAATGCCCATGAGGTGGGTCAACGGCTGATGGCCCAGGCCGCCGTGGGCGCAGGCGATTTCGTCGTAGGTCTTCACGTCGTCCACGCGCGCCGTCGGCGATTTCAGGACGACGGGCACGGGGTGCCAGCTATGCTTCTTCATGACGGCCGGCGTGGAGTGATCGGACGTGACGACCAGCACGTCGGGATTCAGGTCGGTGAGAATGGGCAGTAGCGCATCCACTTCCTCGATGGCCTTGACCTTGGCGTCGAAGTTGCCGTCTTCGCCGTAGCGGTCGGTGGCCTTGACGTGGACGAAGAAGAAGTCGTACTTGGCGAAGTTGTCGCGCACGGCCTCGAACTCGGTCTTGACGTCCTTCGTGACGGGGTGGAGCGTGAGGCCGAGGAGGCGGGCGATGCCGCGGTACATCGGGTAGTTGGCGACGGCCAGGCCGCGCAGGCCGTAGCGTTCGAGGATGGAGGGATACTTGCGGTACCGCGCAAAACCGCGGAAGAGCATGCAGTTGGCCTTTTGTTCCCTTTCGAGAACGGGGCGGGCTTGTTCCATGAGCTTCTGCATGAGCTGAACGGTGCGTTGATTGGCGCGCGTGGCGACGGTGGCGGCGAAGGGCTTGGCCGGATAGCCGGTCTCGTTGGGGTCGGTGTCCTCCAGGCCGTCGCCGAGGGCGTCGCCGCGCAGCACGAGCGCGAAGCGGTGTTCCTTGACCGTGCGCAGGATGATCTCGACGCCGTCGCGGCGTAGGTCGAGGACCTTGTTCAACTCGCCGACCACGCGCTGGTTTTCGGAGGTTTCGAGGCGGCCGGCGCGGCGGTCCGTGAGAAGGCCTTTGGCGTCGGCGGTGGCGAAGTTGCCGCGAATCGCGACGTCGCGGTCGGTCAGGTCCAGGTCAATGCCGAGGGCCTCCAGAACGCCGCGGCCGATGCTGTTCGTCATGGGATCGTACCCGAAGATGGCGAAATGTCCCGGCCCGCTGCCCGGAGCGATGCCCGAACCGACGGGGTCCATCACCCCGCACACGCCCTCGCGCGCGAGCGCATCCAGGTTGTCCTTCTTCGCCGACTGGAGTTCCGTCCCCTTCTTGCCGGGCATCGCCAGCCCGCCCACGCCGTCCATCACGAGGAAGATGATTTTCGTCGCTTTCTTGGGATTGGGGATGACGAGATGGTCAATGATCTCTCTGCCGGTCATGCGTTTGTGCCTTTCCTGTTAAACGGACGCGTGATCCGCAACCACGCTCTTTATCTTACATGCGGTTGATAGACGCAGCACGGCTCTTCGCCCAGGTAGTCGCCGGTCTTGGCGTAGGCGCGGGCGCGGCAGCCGCCGCACACGCGCAGGTACTTGCAGATCCCGCACTTGCCTTTGTAACACTTGGGGTCGCGCAACTGCTTGAAGATCGGCGACTCCTTCCACGCCCGCTCGAACCCCTCGCGGCGGACGTTGCCGCAGTCCAACTCCAGATACCCGCACGGTTGAAGCTGGCCGACATGCGAGATGAAGCAGAAGCTCTGCCCGCCGAGGCATCCGCGCGTGACGGCGTCGAGGCCGTAATCTTCCGGCGTCACCTTCTTGCCCTCGGCCTCGGCCCGTTGGCGGAGGATACGATAGTACTGCGGAGCGCACGTGGCTTTCAAGTGAAATGGAACCTTGTCGCGCTGCTCGTAGAACCAGTTGAGCGCCTGCTCGTACTGTTCGGGCGAGATCTCGACGCCCTTGAGATTTTCGCCGCGTCCCGTGGGCACCAGCATGAAGATGTGCAGGCCCTTCGCGCCGAGCTTGACGGCCAGGTCGAGGATTTTCGGGATCTCGCCGAGGTTCCTGGCGGTGATGGAGCTGTTGATCTGGAAATCCAGCCCGACGGCGTTGGCGGCGCGGATGCCGCGCATGGAGCCTTCGAAGGCGCCCGGCATCTGGCGGAAGTCGTCGTGGACCTCGGCGCTCGCGCCGTCAATGGAGATCGAGATGCGCTGAACGCCACAGGCCTTCAGCCGCCGCGCCACGTCCTCGGTGAGAAGGGTGCCATTGGGGGCCATGACCATGCGCAGGCCCTTGTCGGTCCCGTATTTCACGATGTCGAACACGTCGGGGCGCAGGAGCGGCTCGCCGCCGGTCACGATGATGATGGGTCGGGCGAAGGCCGTGATCTGGTCAATGACCGACAAACACTCCTGCGTCGTGAGTTCGCCCGGGTACGGCTTGTCCACCGCCGCGGCGCGACAGTGGATGCAGTGCAGGTTGCACGTGCGCGTGACCTCCCACGCGACGAGGCGCAATTCGCCCTTTCCGCCGTGCGCGGCCGCGCGCAGGTCCGACGGGCGATGTTCAGGATGCGGCGTTTGCCCGGATGCTTGCAACATAGATTCCCGCGAATATGAGGACCATCCCCGTGATGGAGACGATCGTCATCCTTTCCTCCAGAAACAGCCAGCCCAGAACCGCCGTGAACAGCGGCGCGACGAACTGGAGCGAGGCCAGGCGGCTCGCGTCTTCCGTCGCCAGGGCCAGATACCAGATCAAGAAACCGACGGCGGTCGGGACGATGCCCAGGTAGAGGATCGTCCAGACGATGTTCGGGGCCAGCGTGACCGGCGTCTTCACCGCCAGCATGTAAACCAGGAACAAGACCGCGCCGACTACGAGCGCCCCCGCCGTGGCCGTCAGGCCGCCGTAGTCGCGCACGATGCCCTTGCCGTAGACGGTGTAGAGCGACCAGCACATCGCGGAGCCGATGCTCAACAGGCAGCCGAGCACGTCGGCGGCTTGGAGCCGGAACGGCTCGGTCGTCCCGCCGGTCACCACCAGCACGCAGCCGGCCATGCCGGCGACGACGCCGATGAGCTTGTCCGACGTCAGCCGCTCGCCGATGGCGGTCGCCAGCAGGACCGTGAAGATCGGGTTGGCGTTCATCAAGACGCTGGTGTTGATCGAGGTCGTGAAGTTCAGCGCGGCGAAGCTCAGGCCGCCCATGCCGAAGATGCCCGTCAGCCCCAGGAAGGCCAGCGCCTGCGGGCGCCGGCGGACGGCGTCGCCGACTTCGCGGCGGCGGACCGCCAGGGCCACGGCCGACAAGAGCACGGCTGCCACCAGATAGCGCCCGAACGCCAGGTAAATCGGGTCGGCGCCGTGCTGCTGGCCGTACTTGCCGAAGGTGAACGCCGTGCCCCACGTGAGGCTGGCGATGAAGCCAAAGATCAATCCGCGCCGAATGGGCGAGTCCTCCTTGCCAACTCACCTATTTTCCGGAGAGCCACCGGGCCGCGTCCTTCGCCCAATAGGTGAGGATCAGGTCCGCGCCGGCGCGATGGATGGCGGTGAGGATTTCCATGACGGCCTTTTTCTCCTCAATCCAGCCCTTCTGGGCGGCGGCCTTGACCATGGCGAACTCGCCGCTGACGTTGTAGGCCGCCGTCGGGTAACCGAAGCGGTCTTTCACGAGGCGGAGGATGTCCAGGTACGCCAGGGCCGGCTTCACCATGACGATGTCGGCGCCTTCCTCGATGTCCATGCCGACTTCGCGCAGGGCCTCGCTCGTGTTGGGATAGTCCATTTGATAGGAACGTCGGTCGCCGAACTTGGGCGGGGACTCGGCGGCCTCGCGGAACGGCCCGTAGAAGGCCGAGGCGAACTTCGCGGCGTACGACATGATCGCCACGTACTCGAAACGCCCGTCGTCCAGACCCGCGCGGACCTCGGCGATGCGCCCGTCCATCATGTCGCTCGGCGCGACGATGTCCGCCCCGGCGCGCGCGTGCGAGACGGCCATCTTGCGCAGGAGTTCGAGCGTCGCGTCGTTGTCCACCTCTAGTTCCTTGGTGCGGGGGTGTTCGCGCAGGCGGCCGCAGTGGCCATGATCGGTGTACTCGCACAGGCAGACGTCCGTGATGACGCAGACGTCAATGTTCGCCTCGCGAATGCCGCGCACGGCCTCCTGCACGACGCCGTCGTCGTCCCATGCCTCGCTGCCGACGTCGTCCTTCTTGTTCGGTATCCCAAAGAGCAGCACTGCCGGGATGCCAAGACCGGCGATCTCCTTGACCTCCTCCACCAGCATGTCCGCCGACATCTGGTAGTTGCCCGGCATCGAGGAAATCTCTTTTTTCACTTTCTCGCCCGGCCGGACGAACAGAGGCATGACGAGATTGTCCACCGAGAGCCGCGTCTCGCGGACCATACGCCTGAGGATTTCGTTGCGTCTCATGCGGCGAGCGCGGTAATCCGGGAATCGCATTTTCTGGTCTCCTTGCCTTTGCAGGGCAGACAGCCTGTATGATACCATAGAGGCATGAGCGGCCATAGAGCAAAACGGCTGCGATCCATGGCCCATAGAGAAGAAGACCGCCAGAGACGCCGATGAATCGTCCGCTCTCCGTACTCGTCAAACCCGCCTCCGCCGACTGCAACCTGGCGTGTCCGTATTGCTTTTACTCGCCCAAGAGCAAGCTGTATCCGGAGACCAGGCGGCACGTGATGAGCGAGGCGGCGCTGGAGGCCATGATCGAGCAGTTGATGCCGCTGGCCGGTGAGGTGGCGAGCTTCGGGTGGCAGGGCGGCGAGCCGACGCTGATGGGGCTTCCCTTCTTCCAGAAGGCCGTCGAACTCCAGGCGCGACACGCTGTGCCGCGCCAGGTGATCTCGAACTGCCTGCAGACCAACGCGCTCTTGCTCGACGACGCGTGGGCGGGATTCCTGCGCCAGTACAACTTCCTGCTCGGCATCAGCGTGGACGGGCCAAAGGACGTCCACGACCATTACCGCGTCAACGCGGCCGGGGCGGGGAGTTTTGACCGCGTGATGGACAGGATTCGCGTGCTGCGCGACAAGGGGGTGGAGTTCAACATCCTGACGCTCCTGAACGCGAAGAATTCCCCGCTCGGCGGCGAATTGTACAAGTTCTTCGTCTCTCAGGGCCTGACGTTCCTCCAGTTCATCCCGTGCATCGAGAAGGACCCCGCGACCGGCGGCCTCGCTCCCTTCGGTCTGGATCCCGAGGTCTACGGGCGTTTTCTGTGCGAGAGTTTCGACGAATGGATACGCCCGGGCCGCCCCAACGTCTTCGTGCGCTTGTTCGACGCTTCTCTCATCACCCAGGTGACGGGCGACTACCCCTACTGCGGCTTCGCGCGGGAGTGCGGCAGTTATGTCGTCGTGGAGTACAACGGCGACGTGTATCCCTGCGACTTCTTCGTCGAACCCGAATGGCGGCTGGGCAACCTCCTGCAGACGCCGTTGAAGGAGATCGCGGCGTCGGAGAAGTTCGAGAGGTTCCGTTCCCTCAAGCAGAACCTGGCGCCGGAGTGCAAGAGCTGCGAGTGGCTGGCGTTGTGCCACGGCGGCTGCCTCAAGGAACGCATGACCTTCAGCGGCAAGGCCGAGTCGCTCAACTTCTACTGCCCGTCGTACCGGAAATTCTTCGCCCACAGCCGCGAGGGGTTTGCCCGGCTCAAGGACATGGTGGTCAAAGAGCAGCAGGCGCAGCAGGAGGCCGAGCGGCGCGCCGCCGTAAATGCGCGGCAGAGAATCCTGCGGCCGGGCGGGCCTGTCGGCCGCAACGACCCCTGCCCCTGCGGCAGCAGGAAGAAATTCAAGAAATGCTGCATGACCGGTTCCTGATTTCGACAGGGAGTGACCATGGACGCCAGTTCGCTTTCGCGAATCCTCATCATCATCGGCTGCGCCTTCGTCTTCGTCGGCGTTGTGGTGTGGATCTTCGCCAAGGTGCCCTACATCGGGCGGCTCCCCGGCGACTTCGTGATCGAGCGGAAGAGCTGGAGCTTCTACCTGCCCGTTACGACGTGTCTGCTCCTGAGCCTCCTCCTGACGATCCTCATGTGGATCTTCGGGAGAAAGTGATCCGACCGCATCGCGCAGCGATGCCCGACTTCCTTTGTCCTTGACATCCCGACGCGAGGCCAGTATATTTTCGCCCATACGCAACATGAGCGAAGTCCCCCCTGTAAGGACCGGGCAATGCGCATCACACACGGCGTGATCCCTGTCGCCGGAATGGGTATCCGACTGCTGCCTTCCACGAAGTCGCAGCCCAAGGAGATGCTGCCGGTCGGGCGCAAGCCGGTGGTCCAGTATGTCGTCGAGGAGTTCCTCTCGGCGCGGGTCAACAAGATCCTTTTCGTGACCGGCCGCACCAAGACGGCCATCGAGAACCATTTCGACCTCGACCCCGAACTTCTGCGCCACCTCGCGCGGAAACACTCGGACCTCCTCCAGACCCTCGACTTTCTCAGCCACGAGGCGCAGTTTTACTACACGCGCCAGAGCGTACAAAAGGGCGTCGGCCATGCGATCTCGCTTGCCGAACAGTTCGTGAGCGGCGACCCCTTTGCCGTGGCCCTGGGCGACTCCATCATCGTGGACGACGGGCCGATCTCCGTGACGGAGAGAATGATTGACTGCTTCCAGGACCGCAAGGCCAAGTGCGTCGTCGCCTTCGAACAGGTCCCCAGGGCGCACGTCAGCCGGTACGGGATCGCGCAGTTCAAGAAGGACGGCGAAATCTTCGAGGTGGACGACCTCATCGAGAAGCCGGACGTGGAAGAGGCGCCCAGCACCTGGGCCGTGGCGGCGCGCTACATCTTCGACCCCGTCATCTTCGACGCCCTGCGCCGCACCAAACCGGGCAAGGGCGGCGAGATTCAGATTACGGACGCCATCGTGAACATGCTGCGGCGGCACGGAGGCGTCTTCGGCGTGAAGCTGCGCGGCCATGAGCGCCGCTACGATATCGGAAACTACGAGAGCTACTTCAAGAGCTTCATTGATTTCGCCCTCGCGGACAGGGAGCACGGTTCCGAGATCAGGGCATACCTGCGGCGCCTGGTGCGCTAAGCCCCGAAGACGCGCCGCCGCCGTGCCCTATCGAGCTTTCCTGGGCGCCCTCGGCGGCGCGGCGTCGCGACCCTTTCCCGCAAACGATGACCAGAATGCGCCGGCCACGCGACCTTTCCAGCCGCATCCGGACGTTGAACGCCCTCCTCCGGGAAGCCTACGGGCCTCAGACGTGGAGCGGCAGGGACTCGCCGCTGGATGAGCTGGTGAGGACAATCCTGTCGCAGAACACCAACGACAAGAACTCCGGCGAGGGATTCCGCCGGTTGAAGGCGCGTTTCCCGCACTGGGACGACGTTCTGGCGGCGCCGACCAGAACCATCGCGTCGGCGATTCGCGTGTCGGGGCTTTCGAACATCAAGGCCCCGCGCATCAAGGACATCCTTCGGCAGATCAAACAGGAATGCGGAACTCTCTCGTTGGATTTCCTCCACGACGCCCCCGTCGAAGAGGCGCGCCGATACCTGCTCCGGTTCAAGGGCGTGGGCGACAAGACGGCGGCCTGTGTGCTGCTGTTTGCGTGCGGCAGACCCGTCTTTCCGGCGGACACGCACGTGCTGCGAATCGCCGCGCGACTGGGTCTGGCGCCTCCCCGCGCCACCGCCGAGAAGGCCCACCTGTTGCTTGGCGAAGCGGTCCCCGCTAAACTAATGTACTCGTTCCACGTTCTCCTGATTCTTCACGGACGCAGGACCTGCCACGCACGAAATCCGCAGTGCGGGCGGTGCGCGATTCGGAGATTCTGCCGCCGGCGCGACGGCGGCCCACACGGTGAAAGAGGTTCTGTTTGAGCAAGAAGCTGCGCCACATGACGGCGCTGGCCGGCGTCCTCATCGGCGTCTGGCTGGCGGGCTGCGAACCGCAAAAGACGCCGGGCGTTTCCTTCATGGCATGGTCGCCGGACGGCAGATTTCTCGCGTCGGTCTACAACCGGATGATCTTCATCGGCGAGGCGCACGAACTGGGCGCCGTGCGCGCCATGCAGAAACTCGAACTCGCGGAGGACTTCCTCTCGTGGTCTGCCGACTCCAGGGAGATCGCCTTCGCCAGCACGGCGGCGGGATCGTGGGACATCTGGATACTGAACGTCGAGAAGGGCGAGAAAAGGCAGATCACGCGGCACCCCGCCAAGGAATGCCGCCCTGTGTGGGCGCCGTCGGGCCAGGGCTTCTACTTCGTCTCGTGGCGGACCGGCCAGCCCGACATCTGGTACTGGGATCTCCGGGAGAAAAAAGAATACTCGCTGACGAACGACGCCTTCGAGGAGACGGCCCTCAGTCTCTCGCGGTCGGGCGGCCGGCTCTGCTACATGCTCGAAGACCTTGAGGGACGCCGCAGCCTCTACGTCTACGACCTGCGCCGACAGCAGCGGATTCGGCTGGTCGAACCCTCCAAGTCCCTGCGCGAGGCCGTCATCTCCTACAGCGGCGACGACGCGGCCTGCCTCGATGACGACGGCATCCACCTCATCCAGGTGCGGTTCGAGCCTACCGCCCCGCCCAACCGCGTGCGGCTCGAGGACACGCTCATCGCGGCACGCGCGCCGAAAGACCAGAAGCAGCCCCGCGAGCTTTCCGACCTGAGTTGGTCCCCCGACGACAAGGCCGTGGCTTTCCTTCAGTCCGGAAGGGTCATGGTGTCCACGCTGGGCTTTCTCGGCGGCACACGGCCGTTGACGCTCAGCCCCGGCGGCGACCGCCTGCCCGTCTGGTCGCCGCGCGGCGGCCGCATCGCCTACATCGCCGGGGCCAAGGGGGAACATCCGGTCGTGGCCATCGCCGACTGGGACAAGGGTACGCGGGAATGGCTTGTGGGCGACGCGGCGGGCGCCGTCGCTGCGGCGTCGTATTGCCTTGAGGTCAGGAGCGTCAACGAGGCCATCCGCCTGCTCGACCAGACCGTGCGCCACTCCCCGGAGACCGGGCCTGCCCGGCGCGAGGCCATCGAGCTTCTGGCGGACACGTACTTCAAGATGGACCGCCGCGACAAGCTTGTGGCCCTTCACCGCGACATCACGAGCGACTTCGTGGCGTTGGGCTTGGTGTACATGCTGTGCTATCAGGACTTCGACAAGGCCCGCGCCAGCTTCGAACAGGCCCATCCCGGCTCAGTTGACGCCAAGTACTATCTGACGGTGCTCAAAGAATACCCTGTGAAGACGCTGCGTCTTTTCTGCTCGGCGGAGTTGGCCCGGCGGCGCGGGGAGTACCGCAAGGCGGCCGATTACCTCGAACGTTTCCTGCAGACCGCCGGCGGTTCGCCTCTCGCGGAAGGGCCGGCCTTTGAGCTTGGAGCCCTTTACTGGCGGCAGTTGAATCAACCCGAAAAGGCCCTCGCCGCCTACGCAAGCGCCCTCAAGAACTATCCGGACTCGGATCAGGCTTTCGCCGCCCATCAGGAGCGCGTGGATATCCTGTGGAAGGGGCTGCGCAGGCCCGCCGACGCCGTCGCTGAAATGAACGCCGTGTTGAGGGGACGTGAACTGCCGGACGAACGCCTGGAATCCCTCCAGAAAATCGCCGATATCTGGACACACAGCGGAAACACAACCGAGGCGACCGCAGCCGACTGGAAGCTCATCGAGGAGCTGATCCGACAGGACCAGGCCGCCGAGGATCAGACGCCTTCGCAGATTGCCTTCCGCGACCGCAAGCGCCTGGGCCTTTTTTTCGCGACCCTCGGCCGCGCCATCGCCGCCGGCCAGTTTGCGCTCGCCGCCGAGACGGCGGGCCGCCTGGACGAAGTCAAGATTCGAAGCGATGAGGTGCGCCCCCTGGGACTGCCGCGCACCCTCGGCGTCTTCGACGCGGCGGGCCGCCACGACGACGCCAACGCCCTGCTGAAGAACTCCCGCCTGCGTCCATTGACGTTCGTGGGTTTTGACCCGGCCCTTCCCGAGTGGCTCGCCGTCCTCAAGTACGCCCCGAAGGATGTCCTTGTCGAGGCCAGACTGGGATCGTTGCCGCCCTGGATCGCGCAACGGCTTCGCCTGCTTGTGGAGTTCCTGCAAACGAGGCCGCCCGGCTCCGAGACGGCCGCGCTTTCGGCGATGCTGCAGATGGCTGCGGCCGCTTCGCCCGAGGAAGTCGCTCGGATCGAGGGTTCGCTGCCGCCGGCCCGGCCGGCGAAGAAGGGCGAGTTCAACCACGTGGTTCTCGCGCGGGCCACCGCCGAGTACCTTCTGGGCAATCACTACCAGACCAAAGGCGACACGCCGCGCGCGCTCGATCACTACGAGCGCATGGTCAAGCGCCTCGAAGAGGAACCTGCGATGCAGGAACTTGCCGCCGCGACGACGATCTTCGCTAAGTGCCGCCGCCTGCTGGCCGGGGAGCCGGCCGCGGTCAAGCGGTGGCTCGATATCGAGCGGCGCGCGCAACAGACTATTTGGGCGGTGCTGGAACTGGTCGCCAAGCCGTCGGTCCGCTCCGCCGAGTACGCGCAGTTTCTCGCCCAGTACCCCGGCTCCGCCCTGGCCGACGATGCCTATTACCGGCTCGCGACCTTCGGCGAGGAGCGTTACCGCCAGGAATACTTCAAGAAACTTCTGACGTCCTTCCCCCAAAGCCCGCTTTTTCAGCCGGCGTTTGAGGGCATGGCAGAATACTTCGCCCGCATAGGCAACCCCTGGATGGCCGCGCGCCTGGCCGAGGAGCTTGTAAAACGCCCCGAACAAGCGCCGAACGTCGCCTTCCTGGAACTGCAGCAGGGCAAGATCTGCGGCCGGCCGCTCAAGCGCCTGGACCTTGCCATGCCGCACCTCGATGTCGTTCTGAAACAGTACCCCGACTCCGAGGAGTGGGCGGAGGCCGAGCAGGTCGCCGCCACCCTCCTGTGCGACGCCAGGCGCTGGGCCGAGGCGCTCAAGCATCTCGATGAGCTGTTGAAGCGCCGGCCCGACTTCGAGTGGGCGCTGAACGGCGACGCCCTTCTCAAGATGGCCGAGTGCAAGGAGAATTTGGGGCGGTGGTCGGACGCCGAATGGGATTACGTCAAGATCATCCTGACGCACCGAGACCGGCTCGATGTCTCGACGGGCAAGATTCTCGCGGAGAAGCTCGCGAAGTTCACCAACGCCGCAAAGCGCGCCATTTACGACGGTCACCCCGAGGACTTTGCCAGGATTCTTCCGGTTCTGCCGCCGGAGCAGAAGAAGGAGTTGCTGGAGTTGTTTCCGAAGCTGAAGGAGTCGTCCGCGAAGTAGACAGGAGCCACAGCGCGCTGCCGGTACAAGTTGGAGAGGGACTGCAGCCATGAACGCCATAGCGAAATACTTCCAGGTGGAACAGGCCGGCAGCACCGTGCGGACGGAGGTCCGCGGCGGCGCCACGACGTTCATGACGATGGCCTACATCATCTTTTTCCAGCCCGCGTTGCTGAAACATGCGGGCATGGACTACGACGCCGTCATGATGGCCACGTGCATCTCCAGCGCCGTGGCGACCTTGCTCATGGCCTTTCTGGCCAACTACCCCATCGCGCTGGCCCCCGCCATGGGGCACAACGTGTTCTTCACCTTCGAGGTCGTCAAGAACCAGAACGTGTCCTGGGAAGTGGCGCTGGGGGCCATCGCCGTTTCGGGCGCCGTCTTCACGCTGCTGGCCTGCGTCGGGTTCCGCGAGAAGATCGTCAACGCGATCCCCGAATCCCTGAAGAACGCCATCGCCGCCGGCATCGGCCTGCTGATCGCCTTCGTGGGCCTGCAATGGGCAGGCGTGGTCAAGCCGCACCCGAACGTCTGCGTGGACCTGGGCAACCTCCACTCCGCCCCCGTCCTGCTCTCGCTCTTCGGCTTGGCCCTGACGAGCGGCCTGATGGCCCTTCAGGTGCGCGGCGCCCTGCTCATCGGCATCCTGGTCACGGCCGTCGCCGGCCTGCCCCTGGGCATCACGCAGTACCACGGCATCGCCGAGGTGTCGTCCATCCCGCGCATCTCGGAGACGTTCCTCAAGTTCGACCCCCTTTCGGCCTTGCGGGTCGAGCACATTGACATCATCTTCGTCTTCTTCTTCCTGATGCTCTTCGACACCGTCGGCACGCTGGTCGGCGTCGCGCAGCAGGCCGGGTTCATGATGAAGGGGAAACTGCCCCGCGCCGAACGCGCCCTTCTGGCCGACGCCGTCGGCACAATCCAGGGCGCGGCCCTCGGCACCTCCACGGTCACGTGCTACATCGAGTCGGCCGCCGGCGTCGCCGAGGGCGCGCGCACGGGCCTGGCCAACCTGGTCACCGCCGGACTCTTCATCCTCGCCGTCTTCTTCAGCCCCATCGTGCGCATGGTGGGGGCCGGATACGAGGTCGCGCCCGGCCAATTCCTCTACCCCGCCATCGCCCCCGTGCTCGTCATCATCGGCGTCCTGATCATGCGCGCCTCGACCGCCATTGACTGGAAGGACTTCACCGAAGCCCTGCCCGCCTTCCTCACCATCATCATGATGCCCTTCACGTTCAAGATCACCGAGGGCATCGCCTTCGGCTTCATCAGTTATGCTATACTCAAGCTCGTGAGCGGCCGAGGCCGGGAACTGCACTGGATCGTCCTTGTTTTCGCCGTGTTGTTTGTACTGCGCTACGCGCTCTTCAACTGCTGACGGCGCGTGCCTGGCACGCGCGCACGGGGGCGCCGCACATGACCAAAGACGCCAGGATCATCTCTCTGAAGGAAAAAATCGCCGGCTTTCCCGACAAACCGGGCGTCTACCTCATGAAGAACGCCAAGGGCGTGGTCATCTACGTCGGCAAGGCCAAGTCCCTGCGCGACCGCGTCCGCTCCTACCTCTACCCCGACAAGGACACGCGGACCAAGGTCAGCGTCATGATGTCGCAAGTGGACGACATCGAGCACGTCGAGGCCGAGACCGATGTGGACGCCCTCCTCATGGAGGCCCGCCTCATCAAGGACATCCAGCCCCGCTATAACGAAACGCTCAAGGACGCGAAGACGTTCCCCTACATCGAGGTGACCCTGGGGAACGACTTCCCCGGCGTGTTCTTTACGCGCTACGCCGACCGCAAGAAGAGCAGGTTCTTCGGGCCTTTCACCGATGCGCGGGGGTTGAGGGAGGCCCTGCACCTTACCCAGCGCATCTTCAAGTTCCGTACCTGCACCCTCGACATCCGCGAAGACGACGGCCGCCGCCGCTTCAACCGGCCGTGTCTTCTCTACTACATTGACTGCTGCACCGCCCCGTGTTCTGCGTACGTCTCGCGCGAGGACTACCTCGCCAACATCAGGATGTTCTGCCGGTTCATGGAGGGGAACCGCAAACCCATTCTCTCGGAACTGCGCTCCAAAATGGAGGCGGCCTCCGCCGCTCTTCAGTTCGAGCGCGCGGCCGTGTTTCGCGACCAGATCAAGGCGTTGGAAAGCCTGGGCCGCCGCGGCGAGTTCGGCGAGTTTCCGGAGGTGTCCGTGGGGCCGATCGTGGACCCCAAAGACGGCCTCGTCGAACTGCTGGAGCGCTTGGAACTTCCCGACATGCCGCGCACCATCGAGGGCGTGGACATCGCCAGCATCGCCGGTCAGGAGTGCGTGGGCGCGCTCGTCAAGTTCATTGACGGCATCCCCTTCAAGCCCGGCTACCGCCGCTTCAGGATCAAGACCGTCAAAGGCGTGGACGACTACGCCATGATCGCCGAGGTCGTCGCGCGGCGCTACACCCGTCTCATGGACGAAGCCTTTCCCGACATCGTCCTCATTGACGGCGGCCTGGGACATCTTCACGCGGCAAAGGAGGCCCTGGACCGGACGGGGGTGAAGCCGCCGGTCCTGATGGCGATCGCCAAGCGCGAGGAGCTTCTCTACGTCGAGGGACGGAACGACCCCCTCAAGCTGCCCCGCAACTCCGCCGCGTTGCGCCTGCTCCAGCACGTCCGCGACGAGGCCCACCGCTTCGCGCAGCACTACCACCACCTGCTCCGCGAGAAGCGGGTCTTCGACAGGGAATAGGGCCGACTCAGAGACGGAAGAAGTGCGAAAGCGCCCAGACGCACAAGATCGTCGCGACCACCAGGCCGCCCCACGAGACCCACATCGGGATGGCCTTCGACCCCATCTGGACGGGCGCCTTGCGCGCCAGCCGGACCAGATGAAGGATCGCCACCAACCCAAAGATGACGCCCGAGATCAGAAGGTAAATCTTCAAGCACATAGCCGGTCTCCTTTACCGTTGACCAAGACCTCCAGGACGCCTCAGAAGACCCCCGTCTTGCGGGTCAGTTCATACCCCGGATTCCCCTCGGCCCCGCCGCAGATTCTCCATTCCTCGGAGCGTACGACGCCGTCGCCATAGCCGCAGATGACCTTCGTGGACGGTATGCGCTCAAAAAGCAGTGTGAACATCTGTCTGGCCGGCAGCGTCGCTCCCGGCATGAGGCCGAGCTTCTGGAAACAATCGAGGTCTTTCTTGTAGTCGCGGATGAGGCCGCCGGCGTGGACGCACCGCCCGTTGGCGGGGTGGAAGCCGTCGCAGCATTCGCATGCGCTGCAACACCCCTCGACCAGCGTGACGGGAACGTCGGGTTCGCGCCGCACCCTCTGAAGGATTTCAAAGAGGGTGTCGTTGGAGCGCGGCGTCTGGCCTTTGCCGCCGGCGTACCAGCACGACAGGCACATGAGATGATGCGGGCGGATGTAGATGCGGCCGCCCTTGTCAATCCGCTCGGCGCTGCGTCTGCGGAAGTCGGCGCGCTCCTTGTCGGAGCGGCAGTAGACGACGGCCTTCCACCCTCTGGCGCGGACGCTCTCGTAGGCGCCGCTGCCGGCCAGGGCGCAGCCTTCCCACCCGCTCGTGTCGAACGCGCAGATGTTTCGGGGAGTCTCGATCCGCTGGAACAGCAGTTCGTACAGATACCGCGCCCGCCGCGTGTCGCCGGGGCACAGGCCGAGCCGCTGCAAGACGTCGAGGTCGCGCTTGTTGTTCAAGAGGTCGGTCGGCTTCAAGCCGGCGTAGTAACGGGGGCCGACGGTGGAGTAAAGAGGCACTTCATCGGCCTTCGATTCCAGCCGTATGGCCGCCGTCGGGTCGCGCCTTATCCTGCGCAAAACGGCATCTGCCTTCTGCTTTCCGATCAGCGGACACCTGGCCCCGCCCATGACGCAGACAAGGCCCATGAGTTGCCGCGCAGGCATCCGGATTGCGGTCCTGCACAGGCCGTCGCAAAACACCGCTTCCTTCTTCATGTGTCACTCCAGTTTCAGGATGCGCGCAATCGTCGCGCCGAAGATCTTGTCCTCGACCTCCTTGCTCAGTTCGAGCTGCCGGCACAGGTCGCGGTCGCGCCGGTGGACGGTCTCGACCTCCTCCACCAGCACGTCGGTGCCGAAGACGATGCTCTCGAAGGCCTTCGGCCACCAGAACCATTCCTTGAATTTTTCCGGCGGCGTATGGGCGCGCCACCCGCCCATCGAGCCGGTGAGGTCCACCACGAGGTTCGGATGAAACCGGGGCATCTCGGCCGCTTCGGCGTGCCAGGGCATTCCCAGATGGGCCAGTATGATGTTCATCTTGGGGAACGTGCGCGCGACGCGGTCAATCAGGATCGGGCGCACGCGCTCGGAACTGACGTTGAACTCGTGGTCGCGGGGGTTGCGCCAGATGATGCAGGAATGGAACAGCGCCGGCAGGCCGAGTTCCTCGATCCGTCCGTAGACGGGATCGTAGCGCTCGTCGTCGTACCTGTGCAGGGGCGACGTGAACTTGATTCCCTTGAAGCCGCGCTGGGCGAACTGTTCCAACAGGCGCAGGTTGTCGCGTCCGAGACGGAAGTAGCCGAAACCGACGATGCGGTCGGGGTGGGCCTTGAAGGCGCGCTCCACGTCGTCGTTGGTTGCCAGGTTGAACTGTTCGCCCAGTCCGCTGACGCAGACCTTGTCAATGCCCAGCCGGTCGTACTCGCGCAGCAGCCGTTCGGGGTACGCGGGGTCGGGGGGAAAGTGCGCGTGGGCGTCAATCACGATGCTCATGAGGCCTCCTCTGTGCGGCCCGCCTGCATGGCGGCGCGATAGGGAATCCTGTTGACAATGTTGATTCCCAGCCACCGGCACAGCTCCGCGACCTCCTCCGAGAGGTCTCCCGCGCCGATTGGAAAGTGGTGGGGCAGGCGGTTCGTGAAGATCGTGTTGAGCAGATCGCGCACCGGCATCGGCGCGCCGTCCATGCGAAGTTCGCCGAGCCAGCCGCGCGAGCCGTCGAAGCCGGTCTTCTTCGCGCCGAGAAAACTCCCCGTGAACACGAATCCAACCGAACCGTTCGCGCTCAACTGGAACGCCGTGGCGCGCCCCGCCCGAAAGACCATGCTCCGGACCGCGCCCATCGTGTCGCGGTTGAAGTGGCGCTCCAGGCGCGTGCCGCCGTCGTCGGCCCAGCACGCGGGGGAGTTGCCGCAGTGCCACATCAGGACGCTCTGGTCCCTTTCGTCCGTGTGCGAGAGGTCGGCCAGCATCGGCGCCGCGCCGCTCATGGCCTTGAGCGCGATCATGCCGGCCGCGCCCAGAACGTCTCCCTCGCACGCGGCGGGCAAGTTGTCGCTTGCGCCGCCCATCGCCGCGCAGATCATCACGCCGGCCCGCTCGGGCACTTCGGGCCAGCAGCGGACGGCCAGGCCGTCGTACCGGCCCTTCGCCGCGATGTTTCTCAGCGCGATCTGGAAGCGCGCGACCTCGACGATGTGCGCGTCCGGCGCCGTGCAGGACGCGGAGCGCCGGCGCATGTCGCCGGCCTGCGCGTCGGCGTCGGCGGCGGTCACCGCGCCGGCCTCGGCGAACAGTTCCTCAATCGGGTGCTCAAATGTCTTGACGCCTAGCCGCGCCGCCAGCAGCTCGCGGTCCGCCTTCAGGTTGTCGAACCCCGGCGCGTGCCCGCCGATCAGCCCGATGCGCGCCCGCGACAGCGCCCCCTTCGCCCTGAGCGCCTGGATCGTGACGCGGAGCCGTTCGGAAAACATCTCATCTTCCGGCCGGCCGTAAAACCACTTGAAGGGCCGCCGCAGAAGGCTTGCGTACAGGTTCAGGCCGCACAGCGAGTTGAGCGGCAGCGGCCCGCTCTCGCTCGTTTCGGGCACGGCCCACAGTCCGAGCGGAACGGTCTGCGCCGCGAACGGGGCAAGGGCCTCCCCCCCGCAGAAAGACGACATCTGGAGCAGGACCAGGTCGGCGTCTGCCTCCTGCATCTGCCGCGCAACCGCCTGCGCCTCCTCCAGGTTCGAGGCCGGCTTTTCGGCGGTGTGCGTCTCGAAGTCGAGCTTTTGGCCGAGGGCCCGCAGGGCCTCTGCGCTCTGCGCGTAGACCTTCAGCTTGTCGCCCTTGAAGAGCGGACGGTAGACGCCCGCGAAACCGACTCGAACGCGCGCCATACGGTTTCCCCGAAAACAACAATTGCCTTACGAGTCCAACTCGTCTCTCACGACGATGAAATGCCGGCGCCGGTCATGGCCCACAATGATGATGCCCGCGCCGGCGACCAGCAGCAGCATGCCGGCGATCTGCCACGGGTGGATCTGCGTCCCCTGCATGGCGGCGTCGAGCAGCATCGTGAACAACGGCGTGAACAGCAGCAGCACGCGCACCAGCCACAACGGCAGGCGGTTGAGCGCGTGGTAGTACGTCAGAAAGACGGCGGCGATCAGGGCGCCGAAAAGCGCCAGCAGCGCCATGTGGCGCGGGTTCGACACCTGGGCCGCCGCCGCGTTCCATTGCCCCGTCGCCGCTACCAGCACCGCGAAACCCAGGAACGACATCGAGCAGTTATACCCCGCCACCACGCGGTTGGACAGCACCTGCAACTTGGCCTTGATGACGAAGGCGTTGAAGGTCAGGCCGATGGCGATCGAGAGAAAGAGCAGGTCGCTCACGAAGGCGAACTCGTAGTGCAGCAGGTCGCGGATCATCACAAGCCCGACCCCCGCCACCATCACGACCACGCCCGCGTAGTCCAGCCGG
The DNA here is from genome assembly GCA_964409935.1 of uncultured Planctomycetota bacterium. Classification (GTDB taxonomy): domain Bacteria; phylum Planctomycetota; class Brocadiia; order JAADGH01; family CAYPFP01; genus CAYPFP01. The sequence continues at coordinate 33,186 of CAYPFP010000044.1, forward strand.
AATATGCGCTCCTTCAGGATGAACCGCGCCGCCAGCAGCGTGAACAGGACGTCGGTCTTTACGATGACCGAGAAGTTCGACGCGCTCGCGTGTTGCATGTTCAAGCCGTATAGCTGCGCGGCGTTCATGCCGAACGCGATCACGCCGATGAGAACGGCGTATCGCACGACGGGGCCGGGGTTTACGAGCAGCCTGGCCTCGCCGTAAAAGAAGGCTATGACGATCAGGAACAGCATTGCGAACGTCCGCGACCACGCCCCCACCACCTCCACGGGCATGACCTTGACGAGCATCTGCGAAACGACCGCATACGCCGCCCACGCCAGCGCGCACACGAGCACTGAACCGCAGTTCACCATGAACCGCAGCCGGTTTCGCGTTGCTCCGCCGGCTGTCGGGGACAATGCTCTTGTCGTTTCCGAACAGTCTGTCATGCGCTGGAATCTAGCAGAATGCCCGCCTCCCGGCAACGCGAATCTCAAGGAGCGGGCAGGATGCGGTAGACGTGGACGTCAAACGGCTCATACACGTCCGAGAAGCTTTTCTGTCCCGCCTTCACTTCGTACGGCGGGCGATTTTCATACAACGGGGTTGCGGACTGCAGGCCGCCCGCGAAGGCATGTTCGGCGTTGAGGACGGCGTCGTCCAGGTTTACCGTCAACAGGACGTACCCGCCTTCCGGATGTGTCTTCAGCAGACAGCGCAAAGGCGTTTCGCCGACGCCCTGCCCCTCCACCTTGACCGAATAGCCGGCTTTTTCCGGCGCTGTGGGCGAAAGCAGCGCCGGCATGAGTTCGCGAATCTCGGTGTTGATCTGTGCCGCCGCGATCCACAGCGCGCGCGACAGGGCCAGTTGCATCGGCTTGGCCGGCGAGGGCTTGGGTCTGTTCGGCCCGCCCTCAAGGTAGGCCGTCTGCGGGTCGGGCGACATCCCGATGACGTCTCCGTCGCGGCAGACGTACGTGTCCCAGCAGAAATACACCAGGCCGGTGGCCCCGTGTACGAGCGCTGCATACACCTGCGCGCGCAACTGCATGGGCGTGGCCATGCGGAACGGAAACGCCCCGCGCTTGCGGGTCTCGAACGCGCCGACGATGAACCAGACCGGTTTCCGCTCGTGGTTGACGGCCGCCGCCAGGCTGACGGTGGCGCCGATGCCGCTCTTGCTTTCCTCGTCGCCGAGCGTTCGCGCGCGCCGCTTGCGGTCCAACAGGGGGTAGTTGTCGTGGCATGCCACGTCGCCGGCGGTGTTCCATTTCACCCACCACGAGGTCGCGGGGGCCGTGATCCACGGCACGTCGTTGATGAAGATCGGCACACCGGCGACGCTGAGCCTGGCCTTGTAGTCCAGGAACTCCTTGAACTTGCCCTCCATGTCGCGGCCCCAGAAGGAGCCGGTGGGTTCGTCGTGCCAGACGTTGCCCAGCCAGTTCGGATGGCCCTTGCTTTTTGCCGCCGCCTCTTCTTTCAAGTGCCCCATGTAGACCACTTGCAGGCCGGCCTCCTGTCCGGCGCGAAGCTGCTCCTCAAGGCTTCGCATCGGCCAGGGCCACATGGTGTTAAAGCCGCCGTCACGAAGGGGCTTCAGGTCGTACTCGAAGCCGTAGATCTTGCCGAACGGATTTCCCCAAATGCCGATCTGGAAAAAGGACCGCTCCGCATCGTACTGCATCAGCAGCCGTCCCTGTTTGTCCGTGTGCGGCACGCCCCGGCGGTAGACCGTCTGCACCGCGTTCAGGTCGCGCATCTTGTCGAGAAGCTTCTGGAGGTCCTCCGCCTGCGCGCTCGAACACCGCGCCGCAAGCAAAACCGTGAGAACGACGCACAAGAGCGGCACCCTCAGCGTAAGTCCTTCTGCCATCTTTGATACTCCTTGAGCACATCTTCCTGGCTGACAAAGGGCTTGTACACGAGACGAAGCCTCAACATCGCCTTCTCGTCCGCGCCCTTCGGCCTGGGAATTTGAACCCGCCAGTCCCATGCGGGGTTTCGGCGTCCCGACGGCTGTGCGCCGCCGCCGCTGGGCGACATGTAGAAGACCACGCCGCACTCGGGCGGAAACATCTGAACAAGCACCATCTTCTTGAACCGCCCGTAATACAGCGCCAGCTTCGGGTCGTACCGCCACTCCGATACGCTGTCGGCGAAGGAGTTGGTGCCGTGCTTGTACTGGGCGCCGGGCACCTTCCCCAGGACGGGCAACGTCGCGCCTTCGGGGAACACGCTGGCCGCGTTGCCGTGAACGGGGTCGTAGTGGCGCTGCCACTGCCCCTTCGGGTCAACGAAATAGATGCCGGGATCTTCCGGGCCGTTCATGTAGCTGGCCGAGTTGATGTGCGCGCCGACCCCGGAACCCGGCGTGCTGACGGCCACGTCCACCGCATGCGGCGCAACGAGCGTGAATTTCATCCGACACCGCTCCTTGCCGTCCGACAGGTGGATGATCTCGCCTTCGCGTTCGGAGGTCTTCCGCGCCTCCGCCTGGCTCCGGGCGATGATGATCCCCGCGTACTGCGGCACGAACGGCGATTCGTCCTCCGCCGTGTGCGTCAGTTTGTGAATGCCGATGTAGCCTGTCTTGCCGGCGCCGTGGTCGTGGTGGTCGCCCAGCACGCAGGTCAGGTCTCCGGCCTTGAGCGTCACCGTTTCGCGCTTTCCGCCGCCTTCCTGCGCAATCGCCGCCGCCATAAAGCCGAATGCGCATACTGCAATGCCAATCCAGAAAACCGGCGCACCCATGCAAATCCTCCTTCCTCCGGCTTGTCGCCGCCGTCCGCCTAACGATTCCGCTCCTTGGCCAGCCGCCGCTCGATGTTCAGCCTCACGTCTTTGGGCAACTTGGCGGTGAAACGTTCGGGCCGCTGGACGTCGTCGAGTTCCAACGCTTTTGCATACAGGTCAACTGCCTCGGCGCGGCGGCCGGCCTCGTCGTAGGCCAAGGCCAGCGACGCGGCGTAAGTCGCCCGCGACGGGAATAGCCGGTGCGCTTCCTCGAACTCGCCCAGGGCGGCCCTGCGCAGGTCGCCCGCGCGCTGAGGGTCGGTCTCCGACAAGGCCATTTCCTGGTAAAGCCGCGCGAGGAAATGGCGGTACCGCGCCCGCCTCGGATTCAGTTCGGCGGCCCGCCGCACGTGCTGCAACGCCAGGTCATGCGTGGAGCGGTCCTCCTGTTGCTTGACGCCCTGATCCCATCGCTGGCGATAGACCTCCGCCAGGGCCATCTGTGTCTCTGAGTCCCACGGATCGAGATCTGCCGCGCCCGCCAGCTCCGCGAGGGCCTTTTGCTCGTCCTTGAGCGCGAAAAAGTCGCGCGCGGTCTCGCGCCGGACCTTGGCCTCGATGAATCGCGGATAGACCGCGCACAGCAGCAGGCCCGTAAGGAGGATCGTCGGCAAGGCCACGGCCATCTGCCCCGCCGACCCCAGCTTGAACTGAAGGGGCGTCCGCCCGCGAAGCTGCGGCGCCAGCGCAATCCCCATCAGGAGCCACGCCGTCTGCGCGACGCCCTGCTCATACAGGTCGAACTCGACCAGGCTGTGTATCAGGAAAAAGATGATGCCGTACACGACGCCCTGCCGCACCCAGTCGCCCGTCTCGCCGCGAAAGTCGGGGGCGCTCGCGTTGGCGAAATAGGCGCACGCCCAGATCGCCCCCAAACACGCCGTGAGCAGCCAGGGGGCGGCCTTGGGGATAGGCTCGAACGAATTGAACATGGCGTAGATCATGGCGAAGCCGAGCAGGGCCGCCATCCCCGCCGTGAGTTGCGTGTCGGTCTCCCTATCCAAAGGGCGCAGTTCGCCGGCGACGTCCGCCGCCTGTACGCCGCCCCGCATCGCCCGAAAGAACGCCCCCCAGACCACGCAGAACGCCAGCAGCCCGAACAGGCCCGTCTCCGCGCCCACCTGGATGAAATTGTTGTGCGCCATGAGGCTCTCGTCGTCCTGGGGTCTGCGGTACTCCGGATAATAGTCGCCGAAGTTGTTCAGGCCGACGCCTGTCACGGGATGGTCGCGGATGATCATAAGCCCCGCGCGCCAGTACTGAGCGCGCACCGTGAACGACTCCAGGTACTCGTCGAGCGGCGGGGCGCTGCGGGTGAGTTGAAGCGCCGCGAACAGCACAACCAGCCCCGCGCCTGCGCCCAGAGCCGCTTTCCAGTAACGGACAAGGCGCGTCCGCCCTCTTACCGCGAGGAAGATCAGCGCCACAAGGGCCAGCGATATCCACCCGCCCTTGGACTTCGTGTAGTACAGACACAAGAGGGACGCCAGAAGCGCGGTAAGGTTCACGGCGAGGAAGACGTTCCGCCGCCAGCGCGGCTGGTTGTGCGTCCCTGCCGCGCCGCTGAGCAGCAGCGCCGCCTGTAGAGGGATCATGAGTCCGAGAAACCCCGCGCACGTGTTCGGCAACAGAAACGTGCTGAAGACGCGTCCAGTCGCCAGCCGCCCCACAAAGTCCGAGACGGCATCGCGCGGGAGGCCCAGCGTGACGACCCAGGACTCCTGGTTCTGCAGGAATAGCTCCCGCGTCAAGGCCAGGCTGTAGAGCCGCTGGAGAATCCCGTTCAGCGACACAACAAGGGCCGACGCGAGGATGGCCGCCAGCAGCATGCGCCTGAGCCTCGGCTGCTCCGCGCAGCGGTTCACCACGATGTAGAAAAGCGCGACGTAGCAGAACCAGTCGAAGGCCGCCGACGCCGCCGCGTGCCTGTACGCCGCCGCCCCCACCGACGCCAGCGCAAACAGAAGCAGGAAAAGGACCGGCGCGTCCAGCGGCGTGCGGCGCAGGCGCACTTCCTGCCGCATCACCATGGACATGATCCAGAGAAACCCCGCTCCCAGGACGGGCAGCGTCACCAGCATGTTCGTCGCCAGCCCGCCGGAAAGCCCGCACACCAGCGGACGAAGCAGAACCGCCAGCACGAGGAAACACACCCCGATCGCATCGAGGGTGGCGACGAGTCGTTCTCTGGAGACCATGCGGCGCCGCGCAACAGAAAAATCCGGGACAGGAAACATCAACTCCTGGGGACATCCACGCCTTGTCGTCTGGATTCTAGACGACGCCCCAGCCCGTGTCAAGGCGGCGAAGACGCC
>CAYPFP010000045.1:0-37076 GCA_964409935.1 uncultured Planctomycetota bacterium
GGACGGGGTGATGGAAGCAGCGATCGGGAAGGGCAAAGTGCTGGCGACCTTGCGCTCGCTCCGCAACCGCGAGTTTCGAGAGAGAGTGTCCGCCGCTCTCATCGAGGCGATAGAAGCGAAGGCGCACCGCAAAGCGAAGTCCTCGTCGAACGATCTGGAAATGACACTGCATGAGACGCGGGACGGCAGGAAGTATTTGTGCGTCATGAACCGGAACGTGGACAAAGCCGTCAGCGACACTGTTTCGCTCCGTGGCAGCTATAAGCGAGGCGTGGACCTGGACGTTTCCGGGGGCTTCCCGATTGCGTTCCAAACGGTCAACGGCGAGACCACCTTCCGTCTGCGCCTCGAACCGAGTGAATTCACCGTCATCAGCCTTGAGGAATAGGGACAAGGAGCCTGGTATGATTCGCCGAGAATGTCTCATGGTGCTGTTGGCCGGATTGGCGCTTGCGGCGTTGTCGTGCGGGCGCAAAGAGGAAGCGCCGGGACCCCCCGGGGGCAAGGGGCAGTTGGTGATCCTGCATCCTCCGAGCCTCACGGCGCCGCTACAGGCCCTGACGGCACAATTCAAAAAGACGCATCCAGGAGTGGACGTTCAGACCGAGGTCGCAGGAAGCCTGGACCTGGCGCGCAAGGTTCTCGGCGGACAGCGAGCCGACCTCTTCATCTCGTCGGACTACACGGTCATAGCCAACGACCTGGTGCCGAAGTCGGCCTCGTGGTTCATGAAGTTTGCGCGGGACTACATGACGATCGCCTTCACGGACAAGTCGAAGCTGTCCGAACGGCTGAACCAGTTCAATTGGCACGATCACCTGGCGAAGCCGGGCGTGCGAGGAGGGTACGCCGATCCCAACTCGTCGCCGATGGGTTACCGCGCGCTGCTGGCCATGCAGTTGGGGGGAGAGTATTACATGAAGAAGGAGCTTGGGGGGCAGTTGAAGAAGAATATTCCCGAGAACGCCGTAAAGCCCAGCGCGGTTGAGCTTCTGAAGATGCTGCAGGCAGGCGAGCTTGACTTCGTATGGATTTACCGGTCGCTGACAAAACAGAACAACCTGAGGAACCTGGTCTTGCAGCCTGAGATTGACCTTAGTTCAGGAAGCTTTGAGGACGTGTACAAGAAGGCCAAGATCGAGATCACCGGGGCTTCCGGCCAGAAGCGGGAGATGGTCGGGGAGCCCATCTTCTACGCTGTGACCATTCCAACCACGGCGGCGGCCCAGGATGCGGCAATGCAGTATCTCAAGCTTATGGTCGGCGCCGAGGGGCAAGACCTCCTCAAGAAGAACTTCCTGATGCCGCTGAGCCAATGCGAGGCCAGCGACAAGGCCAAGGTCCCGCAGGAGCTGGCGGAACTGTGCAAGTAGAGGGCGGACGGATGCGCGGTATGGTGGCGCCGGCGCGGCTGATGATTGTCGGGCTGACGGCGTTGTGTCTGTTTGCGGGAGGTTTGGAAGTGGGCGCGGAACCGTGGCCGTCGAGCGTGAAGAAGATCGAGTACGTCAGCGCGGCTGACGGCACGCCTCAAGCGGCGCTCTTTTATGCCCCCGTGTGCGGAGAACCGGTCCCGCTGCTGGTGGGGCTGCATACGTGGTCGGCGGACTACCTGCAGGATTCCAGCGCGCCTTACGCGAGGTGGTGCGTTGAGCACGGCTGGTGTTTCATACATCCGAATTTCCGAGGGCCCAACCGGACGCCTGAGGCGACGGGCTCGGAGCTTGTGGTCAGAGACATCGTGTCCGCCGTGGAGTACGCGAAAGCCGCAGTCAGGATTGATCCCGATCGGGTGTACCTGGTGGGCGCGTCGGGCGGGGGGCACGCGGCGCTCTTGATGGCGGGCCGGGCGCCGCAGATATGGGCGGGGGTGTCGGCATGGGTGCCGATCTCGGACGTGGGGGCGTGGTATTGGGAATGCGAGAAGGCGAAGCGGGGGTATGCGAATGACATTGTGAAGTCCGTCGGGGGCATTCCGGAGCCGGGGTCGGCGGCCGAGGTGGAATGCCGGAAGCGTTCGCCGCTGTCGTACCTGCGGAACGGCAGGAGCGTCGCACTGGATATCAGCGCGGGCATACAGGACGGACATTCGGGAAGCGTGCCGGTGAGTCATGCGATCCGGGCCTTTAATGCGCTGGCCGAGGAGAAGGACTGCCTGTCGGACGACGAGATCGAGTACTTTAGGGCCAGAGCGGAGGCGCCGCCGCGTCTGCGGGCGCAGGTTCACGACGAGGCGTATGGAAAGAAGCGCGTGCTCTTTCGCAGGCAGTCGGGTCGCGCGCGATTGACCATCTTCGACGGCGGGCATGAGATCATCGTGCCCGCGGCGTTGGGGTGGCTGGCGGCCCAGCGTAGAAAGTAGCGCCCGCAGACCGCGCATGCGTTCGGCGGCGCCGGTTGCGCGATCTGCGGGCGCGTCGTATTGTGCGAATTACTTTGCGTAGGCCTGGTTGAGGAAGGCCACGACGTCGTCGGTGACGTCAAAAGTCTTCGAGCTGGCAATCAGAACCTTGCGGTCCAGTTGATAGGCAATGCGCTCCTGGGTCGTGAGGGGCCTATTGTCCACGCGCAGGATGAAGTCGAAGTTGTTCTGAGCGCGATAGTCTTCGATCTTTGCCAGGATCTCGCTGTAGACTTCCTGCAGGTACTGCTCGAGCTTGTCGGACACCTCGCGGTCGGCCAGACGGGACTTCATGATCAACTCTTCCTGCTTCTCAAGGAAGGTCCGCCGCTTGGCCGGGTAATCCGGGCTTTTCTTGTCGAGCAGGTCGAGTTCGGCGTTCATGCTCTCGATCTGCTTCTGCAGGGCTTTGAGCTTCCCGGCGGCTTCGTCGCGCACCTTGTTAAGCTCCGCCTCGCGGTCCTTCTTCTTCTGATACCCATCCACGATCTTGACCAAATCAACGGTTCCAACCTTGAGCGGGCCGGGGGCGATCTGTGTGCCGGCATGGAGCAAGCCGAGCAGCAGACCTCCCGATACCGCCAACGCCGCTACGCCAAACCAATTCCTCATAGAATAACTCCTTTCCAAAAGACACTTGTGCGTCAAGAACACGCTGTGTGTTCGTATCATGCATGCCGGACAACGCCCGCGTCCGGTTGCGGAAAGCGCGGCCTCGGCAGAACCTCAAGGATGCACGAGGCGGGACGACATGGCATAGACGATGAGCACCAGCAGGATAACGCCGATGCCGAACATCATATAGCCGAAGGGATGGGCCATCTGTTTCCAGCGGTCCCATTCATCCTTAACCTGCCATTCGCCGAGGCGCCCGCTGGCGAGCATGCGATCATACCATCGTTTGCGGGCGTGAGTCAACTCGGTCTTGGAAATCCGGCCGGAGAAGATGACGGGGTCCATCGGAAACTTCTCCGGTCTGAAGTGGACGTTGAAAAAGTGGAAGGCGAAGATAAAGCCGGCGGCCAACAGCGCCTCGTCCGAATGCACGATGAGGGCGATGTTGATGATCCAGCCGGGGAATATCCGGGTGACTGACTCGGCGGCCCACATGACCACGCCGGAGGCCCCGATGATGGCGACGCCCCAGAACACGGCGAGATAATCGAATTTTTCCCAGTAGGTCCATCGGTCAAACTGGGGTCGAGGCCCTTTGCCAAAGAACCACTTCTGATGGGAGACGAAATCCTTCCAGTCTTGCCACGTGGGCATCATGGTGTCCGGACCGGAAAGGGCAGCCCACGCGCGTTTCAGGCTGAGCTTGCCGGTGGCCGGATCGCGGTACTCGCCGCGCATCCTCCACAGCGTACCCAAAAGCCAGAGCAAGTGCAAGCCAAAATAGACGAACGTTATCAGGGCGCCGAAGCGGTGGAGGGACCGGGCGACCTCTACGCCGCCCATCACGTGGAAGATGCTCTTGGCCCAGTCGGTGTAGTAGAACTTCAGGGGCATTCCCGTGATGACGAGCAGCAGGAAGCTGGTCATCATGAGAAAGTGGAGGAACCGCTCGAACGGCGTGAAACGGGTGAACCATTCGTCGTCGGTGGCCGCTTGTATGCGGGCCTCCAGAAAGGCCTTGGAGTCGGTGTGGTAGAGATAGGCGGAGCGGAAGAGCCAGAAGAGGGTATGGATGCCGAAGAACCCGAAGGTGCCGACGAGCAGGCCGGTCATGCCGATGAAACTGAAGTAGAGGAGGGGGAACTTCTTGCGGTCCATATGGTCGGCGTGGGGCCGGTATTGCGTGAATCCGGCCGTGGCGCCGGGATGGCACTGCTTGCAGGTCTGGAGGATGTTGGTGGCGGAGAGTTTGGACTTGGGATTGGTCGGGGGTACGACGTCATGGTGGCCGTGGCAGTCGAAACAGGCCGCGACATGCTGGCCGCCCAGGGCCATGGCCTTGCCGTGGTAGGTCTCATGATACCGGGCCAGCGAGTCCTTGTGACAGCCGCCGCAGCGCTCATCGCTGACGGCCTTGCGCGAGCCGTTGGTCGAGGTCTGAATCTGGTGGGCCGTGTGGCAGTCCGAACAGGTGGGACCGCGCTTGTCATTGGCGGCCAACAGTTGGCCGTGGACGCTCTCCTTATAAATCTGCTCGACGCCCACGTGGCACTTACCGCAGGTTTGGGAGATGTTGGCCTTGTTGATGCGGGACTCGGCGTCCACGCCCCGCTTGATGTCGTGGACTCCGTGGCAGTCGTTGCACGTGGGGGCCACGATGAGGCCCATCTTAAGGAGGGCGCGTCCGTGGATGCTTTCCATGTACTGATTGGCTGCCTCCGGAAAGCGCATGCGGTATTCCTGGGTCAAACCGGGGTTACTGTGGCAGCGCGCGCAGGTTCGCGGGAGGTTGAGCTTGAAGACCGGAGACTCGGCGTGCTTGACCTTGACCATGTCGTGCGAGCCGTGACAGTCTGAACATTGCGGGGAATCCTTGGACCCCATGGAACGGACCACCCCGTGAATGCTCGTCGCATATTGCTTGGTCTCCGGCTCATGACACTTGCCGCACTCCGGCGGGGGGACCTTGCCCGTATGGGGGTTCTCCTTGATGCCGACATGGCATTCGACGCAGGATAGCTTGGCATGGACGGATTTCTTGAACTTCTCCAGAGGAAAGGCCGGCAGGGGGGTCTTTCCCTCGCGGTCCTGCGCATCTTCATGGCAGGCCATGCACTCTTCGGTGGTAATCGTCTCCGCTTGAACTCCGGCAACGAGGACTGTGAGGACGAAGAGGACCAGCAGCGGTGTTCTTTTCACGCGACCTCCGGTCAAACAGGAGACGAAGTTGAGGACTGACGGTCATAGGAGGGCTGAAGAACTCCGTTGGCGTCCGTGCCGGACGGAGCCGGTTGGGGTTCGGCGCCGACATGCGGAACCGCCGAACGCGGACGGGTTCTCGTCAGCCATGCGGGGTTCATCGGGTACTGGGCCGGGTCGTAGATGACGGCGTAGAAGTGCCAAACAATAATGGCCAGAGTGGCCAGCACCGCTTCGTAATAATGGATGACCTGAGCCAGGTCGAGGACGACCTTGGGGAACAGACTGAGCACAAGCTCCGTGAAGATGAGCATGATGCCCGTGATGATCATGACGACGGACCCCCACATCAAAGCCCAGTATTCGCTCTTCTCAACGTAGTTGAAATGGGCGTACTCGGGGGGCTGGGAGCGCCAGCCGAGGTCATACGCGATCTTGGCAGCGAGGTCCTTGACGTCCTTCCATCGCGGGAAGAGTTCGCGCAACTGCCCTCGGCCGCCTCGCGTCCCGATGAGGCCAAGGGCGTGGACGATCATGAGGCCCACGAAGAGCCATCCGGCGAGGCGGTGGATGAAGGACCGCCAGTAATTCCCGTCGGGAAGGGCCCGGAACGGCCAGCTCCAGAAGGCATCGGGGAACTTGTGGACGAATCCGGTGTAAACCAGAAGGACGAACAGAACGATAAGGGTCAGATGCTGCGTTTGCGTCCACGCGGAGAACACGCGTTCTCCGGGATTGGCCTTTACCTCGCGGATGCGCGACCGCACTTTGACGACGTAGTCGAGCAGGTTATGGAAGAACATCCCGCCAATGGTGAACACGATGAGAACGATGTAAACCCAGGCGACAACATTCACGATCCACGGCTTTCCCTGGGCGGCCCCCGGCGGGGTGTGGATCTTGATCTTTTCGGTGGCCAGCTTAGTGCCTATGGCCGGGTGGCAGGAGCCGCAAGTCTTCGGCAGATTGCTGGGGTAGATGGTCGAGGCCGGGTCGGTGGACGGCAGCACGTCATGCCAGCCGTGGCAACTGGCGCAGTTGGCGGTCGTCTTGGAGCCGAGCCTCGCAGCCAATCCGTGATAGCTTTCGAAGAAGGTCTCGACGCGCGCGGATGGGATATTGTACTTTTCGGCAATGTGTTCAGTGGCGTGACAATGGCCGCAGACGTGGCCGGCGATCGTGATGGGGGCGGTGCCGTGGAGGCGTTCGATCTTGTGCTCGCGGTGGCAGTCCGTGCAGGTGGGGGCTTCGCGAATGCCTTTGAGCAGGGCCTTGGCGTGCGTGCTGCGCAGATAGTCTTGAGTGGCTTTCTGATGGCACCTGCCGCACGTGGCAGCCAGATTGGTTGCGCACAGGGGCGAAGAGGGCATGCGGGGTTTCTGGACGTCATGCCCGCCGTGGCAGTCAGTGCATCCCGCGGCGGCGGACTTGCCTTCGGCAACCGCGCGGCCGTGTACGCTGGCCCCGTAGGTTTCCGACTGGGGCTTGTGACACGGCACGCACGTGGGCGGTTTGGCTGCAAAGTTATCGGGATGGGGGGACTCGGTAACATCCGCGTGGCAACCTACGCACAGGGACTTGGCGTGCACCGACCCTGCGAGTTTCTGCTTATCCACAAAGAGGGAGACGGTCTTACCGGCGGCGTCCTTCTTCGTAAGGTCCTTGTCCTCATGGCAGGTGAGGCACTCATCGTTCGGGATGGCTTCCGCCCAAAGCCAGGTTGAGGAACACAAGAGCAGACAAACGGCTGCCAGAAATGCTTGCTTCACTGATTGCTCCCGGGAGCCAGTTCGCACGGCTCCCGCCGGCGACCTGCCATAGACAAAGATGTTCATCTGCGGAGAGCTACGACAACCCGCGAAGATCGTACAGGGGGGGGGTGCGCCTGAAGAGACGGGCGACACCCCGCCCCTGTATGCTCGCCGGCTTTTAGGCTGTTTCTCCGGCCCGACGCGCTGACCGCGCGTTGCGGTGACCGCGGCCTGTGCACGTGCGTATTATACCACACAGTGGTATCATGTCAACACCAATCCGAAGAAAATACTGGATGGTTCCTGAGACTACGCATGCAGGCCATGAGAACAATCCGTAGCCTCACTTCTTGACCAACGGGTTCGGATGCTTGATCTTCTCCGCGGCCTGCTCCGCATCGAAGTCCACCTTCTTGCCGTCCTTGGTCGTGTAGCGTTCCGGATTGTGCGTCGGGTTCTGCTCATTGTGACACGAGGGACAAGACTTGGTCGCCGGATAGACCATGCCGTTGGCAATGCACTTCTCGCGGTCCTTCATGACGGTCTTGCCCATGTACTTCTTGCCCGGACCGTGACACGACTCGCAGGAGACGCCTTCCTCGGGCTTGATCTTCTCGACCTTGGCCTGCTCGGTGAAATTGTAGGTGGTCGAGTGGCACCGGAGGCACTTGCCGCTTTGCTGCGGGTCGGTGACGCCCAGCTTGGCGCCGACTTCCTTGGCCTTGGGGGTGCCGAGCGTCTCGAAGGCCTTGGCATGCGGCCCTTCCTGCCACAGCTTCAACTGATTGCCCGACTCGTCTTTCTTGTGGCAGATGCCGCAGCCCTTGGCGCCAATATACAGAGACGCGTCGGGTTCCTGCGCAAGAACGCTGCCACAGAGAAAGGCCACGCACGTCACGCCCAACCATGCCTTGAGACTAACTCTCATAGCTTCTCCTTTCGGGGCATTTGCCCCCTATTTGGACACTTCTCCTGTCTTCCCGTCTGCCGCAATCAGATGGGGTCTTCCGTAGAGATCAATATGATACCTGCGGCCGCCGAAGGCGACGTCGCGCTCCGCCATATGTCCGAGGAAACCGAGCGCCAGGGCCAGGAATATGCCGAGCAAGCCCAAGGCCACGGCGACCCGCCGTCTGCGCGGATGACGTTCGGGGGTGCGGTCCAGGAAGGGGAGGAGCAGCAGCAACAACGGCGGGAGCAGCGACACGAACAGCCCCAGGGTCTTGGGGAAATACTTCAGCAACTGGTACGTGGGCAGGAAGTACCATTCCGGCTTGATGCCCTTGGGGGTCACGAAGGGGTCGGCCTTCTCGCCCAGCTCGACCGGCCAGAGGATGATCAACGTGATCAGGGCGCCGATGAGAAGAGAAAACACGACGCCCTCTTTCAGCAAGTGATGCGGGAAGAAGGGGATGCCTTCGCCCTTTGGGATGGGTTTCTCTTCGCCCACCCGCTCCAGCGTGGCGACTCCCTGGACGCGCATCAGGAACAGGTGCAGGGCGATGAGGGCCGTCATGGCCCAGGGCAGGACGACGACGTGGAGGACGTAGAAACGCGACAGCGTCTCGCCGGTGACGCCCTCGCCGCCGCGCAGAAGGGTCCGCATATACTGCCCGGCAAGGGGGATGGCGCCGGCAATCTCGGTTCCCACCACCGTGGCCCAGTACGACAGTTGGTTCCACGGGAGCAGATAGCCTGTGAAGCCGAACGTGAGCGTCCCGCCGAGGATGAGCACGCCCACGACCCACGTGAGTTCGCGCGGTTTCTTGTAGGCGCCCATGAAGTAGGTGCGCATCATGTGCACGAGCAGGCAGAGGATCATGAGCATGGCGCCCCAGGCGTGGAGGCCGCGAATCAACCAGCCGAAGTGGGCCTTGGTCATGATGAAGCGCACGCTCTCGAAAGCCGTATCGGTCGTGGGCCGGTAGTAGACCATGAGAAGGATGCCCGTGACGACCTGGTTCAGGAACAGGAACAGGGACAAGCTGCCGAACGTGTGCCAGAAGCCTACATTGACCGGCAAGGGTTTGTGGAGCTGGCCGCCCATGAATGACTCGACCCGCTCGATGTCATAGCGGTCTGCGAGCCATCTCCGGAAGAAGCTGATGCTGTTTTGGATCAGGTTCATGCCGATTTTACCAGGACTTCCCCGCCCACCACGGCGACGTCGTACTCCGTCAACGGGCGCGGGGGCGGGCCTGAGATCACGCGGCCGTTCAGGTCAAAGTAACCCGCGTGGCATGGGCAGGCAATCCGGCGGTTCTCGGGATCCCACTTCACCACACAACCCAGGTGTGTGCAAATGGCTGAGAAAGCGCGGAACCCCTGCGGCGTACGGATCAGAATCACGGGATGGCCGCTCAGGGCGACCATCTTGGCCTGGAAGTCCTTGAAGTCTCCTTCCTTGCCCGCCGAGACGGTCTGCGTCGCGGGGCCGCGGCGCTGGGCGGGCCACACATAAAAAAGCACGGGCGCCAGGAATCCGAGGCCCCAAGCGGCAAGGCCGCCGGCCAACAGCCAGTCCAGGAACCTTCGACGCGGGACCTGATGCTCTGTGGTCATGGCTGGTTCCTCTTCTCGATTTGTTGTCGTTTGAGCCAGAAGAGGGTCGCCATTGCCGCGAGAAAGGCCCAGATGGGGATGAGGGCAAGGCGTTTCCAGCGTTCGGTCCGCTCCAGGTTGGCGACGTCGGAGAGGGCCTGCTTGACGATGCGGTCAGCCTGTTCGGCGACAGGCTGGAGGACTTTCGGGGACAGGGTGTGCTGTAGCGCCTCCAATTGCATGACGGCGGTCCTGGCCTCCTGGAGGGCCAACTGTTCGTCTTCGGTCGGCAGGCCGCGGACCGTCGCCTCCTGTACGCGGGTCTCGGCGCGTTCATACTCGGTCCTGGCCTTGTGCAGGATGCCCTCGATGTGTTTGCCTGCGGCAAGATGCTTGGGGTCGTCCGCGTGGCAGGAGACGCAGACTTTGGCAAAAAGGTCGAGGGAGGCCTTCTGAATCGCGTGATTTCCGTGGCAGTCCACGCATTCTTTGAAGACGTCCTGCTTGGCGGGTTCGAGGTGGGGGCTTTGCTCGAAGAGTTCGCGCTGGCGGACGTGGCACTTGCCGCAGACCTGCCCGACCTGGGCGGCGCCGGGCGGTACGGCCCCGTGGTTCCCGTGGCAGGTGACGCACGTGGGCGCGCTCAGGTCGCCTTTTTCAAAGAGGATGTGGGCATGGTAACTGGTCTTGTACTTTTGGACGGCGTCGGCCGGAAGTTTGTACTGGTTCATCAGCTTGGCGTCGCTGTGGCAGCGGCCGCACGTTTGAGGGATGTTGGCCGGATGCGTGTGGCTCTGAGGCGCTCGGACCTTCAGAATGTCGTGAACGCCGTGGCAGTCGGTGCAGACGGCAACGTTCTTGTCGCCCTTCTGAAAGAGTTGTTCGCCGTGCTTGCTCGTCTTGTACCGGTCGAGTTGGTCGGTGGGCAGGCCGTAGGGGTTCATGCGGCGCACGTCGCTGTGGCAATGGGCGCAACCTTCGGCGATCTCGCGCTTGTTGCTGGGGGAGCGGAAGTCGGTCGTGACGTGGGCCGTCTCGTCCTTGAGTTTGGGGTCGCCGCCATGGCAGTCCAGGCAGGTCATGCCGATGCGGGCGTGGGCGCTGCCTTCATGCTGTTTTGCGGCCTTGTCGTGGCAGGTGGAGGCCGTGCAGGACATCGGCGCCGCATGGGCGGGCGCTACGCGCAGGCACGCGGTTGCGACCCAGAGGAAACAGGAGAAGAGGCCGGCCGGCCTCAGGCGTCGTCCGTACGGCCTCGGCCTGTTGGGTGACCCGGACAACGGAGCAAGTGTCTTGTGCCGTTCTGTTATCATCCGATTGAGCTTGCCGAAGACAGAGGCCCTTCGGGCGCAGCTCCCTTGCCGGGAAGAAGCAGTTTTATGAACACGGCGAGTATGATGAAGGGGGCGACCAGAAGGACGATGGACATGAAAAGCCCTTCTTGTCCCAACAGTTCCAGTTTGTAAGTGGTGAAGCCGCGCAGGCTCTTGGAGAACAACTGCCCGCCGATGACAACGTTCCATCGCATGGCGAGCACGCCGATGAGGATCAAGATGCTGGACACGAAGAAGACGGCCTTTCGGGCAACGGGGCCGGGCGCGTTGACGCGGATCTGCATCAGTCCGAGCAGGACGAGGGGGATGACTGTTCCCAGGAGCACCTGGATGAGGATGAAGGAGTAGAAGAGTTTGCCGGAGGCCAGCAGGACCAGCACGTTCAGGTGTTCCTCGGCGACGTAGAGGCGGTGGATCCAGTCCAGGGACTCCAGCGCGGCGTCGAGCACGAGCGCGTAGAAGAGGAACTTGGCGATCGTCTCCAGGCACGGCGTGTCTACGGGGACCTTTCGGATCCATGAGAGGATGACATAGACGAAGAGGACAAGGGCAATGCCGGAGACCATGGCGGAGAAGATGAAGATGATGGGCATGAGCACGGTGCCCCACCAGGGATTGGCCTTGATGGAGCCGAAGATGAAGCCGACGTAACCATGCAGCAGAAAGGCGGAGGGGATGCCGACGACGGTGATGACCTTGGCCATTCGATGGTCAAAGGCAACGGCTTCGGGCGACAGGTCGTTTACGCCCAGGGGCAGCACTCGGTAGAGCAGTCCGACGAGGCCGCGGCGGGTCTTGGACCACTGGACGAGATCGGCGCGGTAATCGAACCACAGCTCCATAAGGAGCACGGCCATCAGGTACCAGGCGTAGACAAAACCGAAGATGGCCATGGGCGAGGAGACGTGCGGGGTCATGAGGACTTCGTAACAGCGTTCCGGGTGTCCGAGATGGACGAGCAAGGGGAGGGGGGCGATCAGCAGGAAGGCCAGGGCCGTCAGGAGCGAGAGCCGGTAGATGGGTTCCAGTGCCTTGACGTTGAAGACCTTCACGAGCGAGGCCATGATGAAGGCGCCCGCCACTAGGCCGGTGAGGTACGGGTACACCACGATCACGACGCTCCAGATGAGATTCAGCTCGTTGGGGTAGATGTAGCCCTGCACCTTGGTCAGCAGGTCGGTGATGCCGTGTTCAACCGTGGAGAACACCATGTCACCTCACCTCCTTGTCCAGTCCGGCGTATAGAACGCGGGGGTGAGTGCCGAGGTGGGGCTTCAAGACCTGAACGTCATGCCGTTTCACGAACTGCTGGATCACGTCGTTCTGCTGGGGGTTCTTCAGGTCGCCAAAGGCGCGCGCGCCTGTGGGGCAGACGCCGACGCACATGGGGGCCAGGTTGCGCGTGAGGCGGTGGTAACACAATGTGCACTTCTCGGCCGTGTGCGTGATCGGGTTCAGGAAGCGGCAGCCGTAGGGGCAGGTCTGTACGCAGAACCCGCAGCCGATGCAATACGCTGAGTCAACCACCACAACGCCGTCGGGGGTCCTGAACGTCGCGCCCACCGGGCAGGACTGGTCGCAGGGGGAATTTTCGCAGTGGTTGCAGAGCTTGGGGACGAAGAAAGAGCGGAGGATCTTCTCACGGGGGATGGGGGCGGGCGGAAAGCCCTCAAGGCCGCCGTTGGGGGAGTCCACCAGCGTCTCGCCGCGCGCGGCGCCTGACCCCGGTTCCGCTTTGAGGATGAAGTACCGTTCCACCCAGGTGCGGAAATAGGCCGGTTGGGGGACGACCTTGTTCTCCTTCTTGCAGGCTTCGACGCACAGGCCGCAGCCGATGCACTTGGCGACGTCAATCACCACCAGCCACCGGTGAGCCATTATGTCGTATTCTTCGGCGGCCTGGGCCGGGCCCTTCTTGGTCTTGGCGGCGGCGTACACGCGCGGCATGGCGACGATGGCCGCAAGCCCTGCGCTTGCCCGACCGAGCGCGTTCAGGAGTTCGCGGCGCGACATTTTCTTGAACTTCTTCATGGGGCCTCTTGGGGACGATGGGACGAATGGCATTCGGTGCAGGGCAGGGTCTCGTAGTGCGTGGCGGAGACGACTTGGGGATGTTTCTCCGGCCGCGAGGGGTTGGCCTCGTGACAACGCACGCAGTATCTGGGATCGGTGATCTTGGCAACGGTGACGGATGCGTCTTCGGCATGGGCGTTCAAGGGGCCGTGGCAGGACTGGCAGGGGATGGACCTGTGCCTTTCCTTGGCCATCTTGGCGGCGACCTCGTCGTGACACTCGAGGCAGGTCGCCGCGCCCGCGTAGGCGATGGGCAGCGCCGCATAGTCCTTGAGGGCATCGGCGCGATACCAACCGTATTTCCCGAACGAGGGGGGCACGAGGAAGTGTCGTGCGGTAAAGTACGCTACGGCTATCGCCAGGGCCACGAGGGCCAGGCGCTCAATCTGCGGCGGCATTCTCCATCGCGACATCTGAAGGTCCTTCTCCTGGCGCGGCGTAATCGTTCCCGTCGGCCGGCCCTTAGTCCTGGGGGCCGCCGGTATGACAGGTTGTGCAGAGCGCGTCCGGCGGCACTTCTTCGCCCGGGTGTTTGAATTCCAGGCCCTTGACGCTGACCGTTTCGGGTTTGAGGCCGGGGCCTTGCGCAATAATGCTGTGACAGCTCTCGCACTCAGTGGTGATCTTGTTCCCGGCCGAATCCGCATGGTCTCCGGCATGGCAACGGAAACAGCCGGGCCAGTTCAAGTGGCTGATGTTGTCGGCATGGGAGCGCCAACTGGTTTTCATCTCGGGGAAGAAATTGTTCTTGAAGATATGGATGACTTCGGCGGTGGCGGCCTTGATCTTGGCCTGATCGGCATACTTGGCGTAGTCGGCAGTGAGTTTCTCGGTGATCTTCTGGATCGCCTCTTTCTCGGTCGCATATTGCTTGACGAGGGCCGCGGCCGCGTTCTTTTTGATGAAGGGGATCGCGGGGTCAATGCGGCCCAGGGCGAGGGACGTGTCGAGGGACTCGTTGGGGGAACGGAAGATGTGGGTGGGGCGATTGTGGCAGTCAAGGCAGTCGAGCCGGCGAATGGCCGCCTCGTTGATCTCCTCGGGTTTCAGCTTGTCTTCCTTGGTCTCGAAGACCGTGATCCGTCCGTGAGCGTCGGTCACGCGGACCCACGGGATGACCTGCCGATGTTCATCCTTGGCGATGTACTCAATCTTGTTGGCCACGTTCATGTGCCAGTGGATTCCGCCGACCGGTCCGTGAGCGGGATCACCGCCGCCGACCTTGAGGAGCATGCGTATGGTGTAGGGGCTGTTCCTCTCGTCCGAGAGAAAGTGCGTGCGCACTCTTTCGACGGCGCCGAAGAATTTCTGGGGCCAATGGCACTCCTCGCAGGTCTCCTGGGCGGGGCGCAGGTTCTTGATGGGGGTGGGGATGGGGCGGGGGAACTTTTCCGCCATCGTCGCATAGACCTGGTAGGCTCCGGAGAGCTTGGAGCGGACAAACCAGGTAGCTCCGGGGCCGATGTGGCACTCCGTGCAGGTGACGCGGGCATGCGGCGAATTGGTATAGGCGACATACTGGGGCCTCATGACCGAGTGGCATATGCGGCCGCAGAAATCCACCGATTCCGTGAATTGGTACATGCGGTAGGACCCCATCGCCGTCAGCAGAAGGAAGGAGAAGGTCACGATGATGACGATGAGAAACTCTTTGCGATGCCTGGGAATGTTAAGGTCTATGCGAGGGAATTGGGGGATCTCGCCCGGGGCGAGGCTGCGCCGCCGGCGGCGTTCGAGGATCGCGCCGCCGATGGCCAGCAGCAGGCCGAGGAGCAGGAAAGCGGGAGCGATCATGTAGATGACGATGCCCATGTAGGGGCTGGCAAATCCGCTGAAAAGATCCGCCAGCATGAGGCAGAGGATGGCCGAAAAGCTGCATCCGGCGAGGATGATGCCGAGCCAGCTAAGCCAGTTCTGGAAGAGGGAGGGATACTTCGCGGTCGTTGCCGCGTCAGGCCTGGCATCACTCATGGACGGACTCCGAGAATCGTTTCTCTGATTGGCGCCCTGTGGAGGCTGATGTCTGCCGCCCGCTCTGACCCTCGCCCATCATAACAGTCCGCCATCCCCGCAAGCAAGGCTCTTTTCCAGACAAGGAGTTTACCACCAACGCAATAGCCGTGAAGTCAAGGCCCCGCATTCAGAGCGACAGGGGGGAAGTGCGCTGGGAAGAGTCTGCGCCCGGACCGAAAGCCGGGCACGGGCCATTCTCCTGCTAAAGGCACCGCTCCGCTTCCACGCAGCCGGAGATCATCAAGCGTGAAAGCGGAGCGGCTTCGGATACGCACGATTAGGCCTGTCTTCTCTGCGTGGCCCGAATTCTCGGGACCGAGGCAGCCCAAGGGCCGTTTCCTTAGAATCGCAACTTGAGATTGCCCGAGACCATGTTGGCCGTGTAATCGTTCATGTGGCCAGAACTTCCTTCGTCGTAGATGAAAAGGGCATAGTTCAGTCCCAACTGCATGTTGTCGGTCAGACGATGAGCCAGCCCGACTTGAATGGCATGCTGCTGATAGTCAATGAGCAGCGGCAGGCCGTAGTCGGTGTTGGTGGGCCGCGGTGGCGTTCGCGAGAAGCCGTCGTTGATGAAGTTGTCCGACTGAGAATAGATGTAGTTGAGCGTCAGGTCGGTCTTCTTGTCAATGGCATAGCCGGCGCCGCCGAGGAAGGAGACGACGTTCCCGCGATAGGGGCTGATGGATCTGGCTTTGTTGTCAAACGCATGGGTAGCCGTGTCCTGGAAGGAGAGCACGCCGGTCAGATAGAGGCGGTCGCACGGCGTCAAGGTGATGCCCGCGCTGTAGATGTTGGACTGGTACTCGCCCGAATCAAGCGTGTGGGCGGGGATGCCCAGGCTCGCGCGCCTCTGATGGCTGGTGACGATTTCGGTGTCCACCAACTGGTACTTGAAGGACAGGCTGATCCTGGACGTGGGTCGGTAGGTGATCTTTGTGTTCAGTTCGTTGGTATAAAAGTCCTGCTGAGTAATGAACGCGGAGTAGCTGCCCTCGCCGGTGTTGGGTGTATGGCTGTCTTCCAGGTCGCGCTTGTGGTCGTAGTCGTTCTGCTTTACCTTGAGGCGGTACTGTCCTGTGAGCGTCGTCCGGGCGATGGGCGACGTGCTGAAGCCGAACGTGTATATCTGCCGGCCGATGTTGGTGTCGGTGAGACGTTCGAAGCCGAGCTCGAGGGGATCTATCGGCCTCTCGCGCAGGAGTTCGGTCTCGAACAAGTCAATTGTTTCCCTGGTCCAGCGGCCCTCAGCATAGAGGCTGGTGAAGGGGATACCGGTGAAACGCATCCCATAGCGGCCCTCAAAACGGCTCTTGTCGCTGTCGGTGTGGAAGAGGCCCTGTTCCTGCGGGAGGCGGACCTCGAACAGATCGGCAAAGGCCCTGCCATCGGTTTCGGTTGCTTCGGCCTCGAAACCGCCGTAGGCGGTCAAGTGCTTGGTGAAATCGTAGGAGAGGTTCAGGTTGACGACATGGGAATCCTGATCGAGGTCAACATAATGAGTTCTCCAGCGTTTGTCTGTGCTGCCGGTGTAGGGATTGGTGAAGACGCGGCTGTAGGCGTCCCCTTCGAGTGAGGAAAATAGATAGCCGGCAGACCAGTACAGCTTGTCGGTAAGGTGTTGTTCCATGTGGAGGGTGTTGAAGAAGGCGTCGTGTCCGCCGCTGTCGGTTACGGTGGCGTTCTTGGTAGCGGCCGGCACAGGTACGCCGGCCAGGGTGAAGGTGCGGCCCAGACTCATGTGACGTTGGGTGCCCAAGCGGTAGTGTTCCCAGCGGAACTGGTTGCCCACATGGAGGGAGCCGAAGTCGTGCTCGACGCCGAACTTCACAATGTCCACTGTCTCGTCAATTTCCTTGTCGGTGGGGTATATTTTCTTGCTGACGTTGCCGCTGGGGCGCGTGGGCAGCGGCAGGGAATTCTGCGTCACCGTGCCCCATTGGAGACTGGACTTCTTGCCGTCCTTGTACTGGCGTTCGTAGCCGAGGTCTATCTCCGGGAAGTTCGGGACGCGCAGGCCCGCCTCAACGAAGATGTTGCCGATGTCAAGGTGAAGGTCCTTGTTCAGGTCCTGCCACTGAACGGGCGGACGCGTGAAACGCGCGTAATAGCCGCCGCTGTCGTCGAAGTACTTGCGGTAGTTGGAAAAGCCGGCGCGCACAAACCCGAGGTCCTTCTTTTCGATGCTTGTGCCCAGTCTGTAATCGCCTTCATCCCAGATGCCCCGCCCCTCGAACTTCAGCAGGAAGTCGTTGGCGAGCTTGCGCTCAAAGGTCAGCTCCTCGATGCCGCCGGCCCAACCCTCGCGAATCCACCATTGCTGGCGAAAGGCCCGCTCGTCGCCGTCCACATCGAGATAGCGAACCATGGGCGTGAGGGTGAGTGTGGGAGCGGTGTCCTCGGCCTTCTGGGCGGTCTTGGTCTCTTCCGCCTTCTTGGGGTCCTGTGCAGAGGCGGACAGCGCCATCAACCAGAACAGTGAAAGTCCGACCAGGAACATCTTCCGGCATCCGCTTTTCATGTCATAGTCTCCACTGTTAGCTTGAGCGTTTATGGGCGATGACGCAACTTAGAAACGCAGATGTGCGTTAAGATTCGAGCCGTGAACGGCCGAATGGCATCCGCCGCTGTAACAAGGTCCCTGCGTGAGGAAGGCTGTGTGATTGACGTCGCCGATGAAGATTGAGCGGGCGGCGGCCGTGGGCGACGGGGTCTGCGCGTGACACTTCAGGCAGAGATTGTTGTCCCGTTCGGTGAGCATCTTATCATTGATGGAGCCGTGCACGTTGTGGCAGACCTGGCAACCTTCGCGCAGGGCCTCATGCTCGAAGACGTGTGGCCTGAACTGTTCGCGGTGACAGCGCCCGCAGGTTTCGTTGATCCGGCCGACGGTGGCGCCTCGTCCCAGAAGGTTCTTGGCGACCATGACGTCCGCACCATGCACGTCATGGCAGTTGCCGCACGACATGCGACCTTCACGAACCGGATGATGATAGGGGAGATTGAATTGAGCCTTCTTGTCCAGATGGCAACCGAAACACGACTCAGGATTTTTGCCGGGGTTGATGATGTGGCCGCCGTTGGTGTCGGGGCTGCCCTTCTCAACGTGAATGCTGCCGGGGCCGTGGCAGGATTCGCAGGCGCCACCCTCGGTCCGTTCTCCTTCGCCGGGGATCGTCACGCGGGCGTGCGAACTGAGTTTGAAGTCCTTGACCAGCTTCTCATGGCAGGCGCCGCACGTATCCATGCCAACGAAGGTCGCCCCGGGGATCATCGGCGGCGGCAAGATGACCCTGCCCACCGTGTTGCAGGACACCACCAGGACGGCCGAACAAAAAGCAACCGCAGCTACACCCAACACGACTTTTTGCGTTTTCCTGGCCATTAGTTCGTTTCCCTCTCTATTGCACTTGTCGCGGCCCTTGCAAGAGCAGAGCCACCAGACGCGTATCTGCCGAATCAGGGATGCCCCGGAAACCCATGGGCCATCCGCAGGGCTACCACACCGTGGCGGTTAATTAAAGGGTGATAATACGGATTGAGTCTGAGGATGTAAATGCGTATGTTGCCGGTATTTTCCGGTGACATCTACGGTAAATATACGTAGTCAGCAATCAAGGAAGGCCCTCTGCTCCCGGATTACAGTGCGGAGAGGGCATCGGAACTTTGCCACGAGGGGTCATCCAAGTTTCAGCAGGGCGTTGTCAATGGCAAATCGGACCAGTTCTGCGCGCCCTTTGAGGTTTAGTTTGGTCAGGATATTGGTGCGGTGCGTTTCCACGGTGCGCTCGGAGATAAAGAGCTTCTGGGCGATCTCTCCGTTGGTGTGCCCGTAGGCCAGAAGCGTGCATACCTCCTGCTCGCGCGGGGTGAGGATGTCGAGGCGGCCCTGCTTG
This sequence comes from uncultured Planctomycetota bacterium, assembly GCA_964409935.1. GTDB lineage: Bacteria > Planctomycetota > Brocadiia > JAADGH01 > CAYPFP01 > CAYPFP01. Next base: position 18,824 of record CAYPFP010000045.1, read on the forward strand.
CGCCGCTTGGATGGGTGGCCGACATAGGACGAGATGACGTGTCCGGCCAGAGAGGGGTCCACGTACTGCTGCCCCCGGCTGGCGGAGCGGATGGCCTGGAGAACGTCGGTGCCTGTGGACTTCTTCAGCACGAAGGCCTGCACGCCGATCTTGAAGAGTTCCTGTACATAGTATTCGTCCTCGTGCATCGTGAGCACGACGATGGCCAGATTGGGTTTCTTCTCCAGCACCGCCTCGGCCACGCGCGAGCCGGAGAGGCCGGGCATGGTAATGTCCAGAAGAAGGACGTCCACCTCCTTCTCGGTGGCGGCCTTGATGGTGTCGAAGGCGGTCCCGGTTTCTCCCACAACCTCGATATCGGGTTCCTTTTCCAGCAAGGCTCTCAGTCCGCTTCGAAAGACCGCATGATCATCGGCAATCAGGACACGGATGGGCATTGGACCTCCTCATTCAAAGGTATGCGGACTCGGATCGTCGTGCCTTCGCCGGGCACGGACTCTATGGCGCATGACCCGCCGAGCAATGCGACCCTCTCCTTCATCCCGGTCAGGCCAAGGCTCTTGCTGCCCCGGGTGCGCATGAGGTCTGGCCGGATGCCTTTTCCATCGTCTTCGACGAGCATGACGATGTCGCTGCGCTGCTGGATCACGACAACGCTGGCGCGGCTGGCGGCGGCGTGTCGGACGATGTTGGTGATGGCTTCCTGGGCCACTCGGTAGAGCGTCACCTCGACGCGGCTGGGCAGCCGGCCGAGTCCCGGCGGTTGCGTGTACTGATAGTCAATCTCCAGGCCGGAATGCCTGGACATCTCCTCGATGTGGCGCGCGAGGGCGGAATCCAGACCATAGTCATCCAGGATAGACGGGCGCATGCCCCACGCCAGGCGGTGCACCTCGGCGATCAGGTCGCGGATCATTCTCTCCAGTTCCCGCCTCAGCCCGGCGGGCAGGTCATGGGCGCCGTTGGACTGTATCTTCAGCAGCAGAGCCAGCAGCGACTGGCCGAACTGGTCGTGCAGCTCGCGGGCCAGGCTCTTGCGCTCGTCTTCCTGCGCCTGGACGATCTGCTCGATGAGGGCCACTCGGACCCTCTCTTTCTCCTGGGCCTCCTGGCGGTACGTCTGAAGCCCCTCGGCCATCTGGTTGAAGGCCACGGCCAGGGCGCCGATCTCGTCGCCGGAAAAAACTCGTGCCCGCGCCTCGAAATCCTCCTGGCGTATCTGGTCGGCCGCGCGCACGAGGTAGTGGATCGGCCGGATGAGGATGCTCGTCAGCAGAAGGGCAAGACCGGCGCCGATGATGGCGCACAGCCCCAACCCCCAGAGGACGGCCTGGGTCAGCGCGTAAAGCTCTTTTGTGACCATCTGGTCCATGATGCCAACCTGTACGGTGCCGGCATGTCCTTTCAGGATGGGGTGGACCAGGTCCACGATGCGTCCGTCGCGGCTGTTGAGGACCTGAATCTTGGGGTGGTGGGGGTCGGCCTTGGCGAAGACCCGATCCAGGTCGGTTGGGACCGCTGTGTCAAAGGTTGAGGCGGCGACCCGGCCTGTGCGGTCCCGAACGATGATGTACCGAGCGTCGGAATAGAGGTTCTGCGCCTCCTGGAGTCTCTGGGCCACGCCGAAGGAGTCGTTTGTGCTCATGGGCCTTTCCAGGTTTACGGCGAGCGTGTGCGCCGCCGAGAAGGTCCTCTGTTCCAGCAACTGGTACAGAATGTGCGACATGCTTGCGCGAGTCTGAACCAGGGTCACACTTCCGAAAAGGAGCGCGGCCAGCGCCCCGATCCCCAGGATCTTGATGTAAATGGAGACCGATAGCACATGCCAACCCCCACGCGACGCGATTCTGGCCAGTGTGCCGGGGAATCTCACGGACAGCTCTCCCACACCTTTGCAGCGGCGCGCGCCGGGTCGTAGAGTTTCGGGTCGGCGGGCACGAATCGGTCCACTCCCATCGCCGAAAGGATCTCCTTCCCCTCCGCTTCTTCGTGCATCGTGAAGAGAATGTTCTCCAGTTGCGCTTTAAGCTCGGGATCGAGCTTCGGGTGAATCACAAAGGGTGGCGTGCCAAAAGGCTCTGATTGCGCGATGACCTTGAGCCTGTCCGCCGTCGTTGCGTCCTGGCGCAGCAGATGTTCATAGGCCAGAGTGTGCACGGCGGCGCCGTCGGCCAGGCCGCTTATGACGGCTTGTATGGAATGGTCGTGGCTGCCGGTGATGATGTGCTGCGCGAAGAAATGGCGCGGGTCTTCGCCCCGGCTCTTCAGCCAGGTCGCCGGATACAACCAGCCGGAGTAGGAGAGGATGTCGGCCGAGGCAAAACGCTTTCCCCGGAGGTGCGACAACGATTGTGCGGGGCTGGATTTCGGCACGATGACGAGCGCGCGGGACGTGACGGCCCCGCGAATCTGCGGCGCGGCAATAGCCTGCATCCCAAAGTCCTGCTCGCCGCGCACAAGCGGATAGCAGCACACCAGAGCCAGGTCGCATTGACCGTAGCGCACGAGGTCGTTAGTCTCCGCGTAGCTCTGCCTCTGGAGATAGAAGGGCGTTCTGCGGGCCCTTTCAGCGAGATAGTCCACGAGCTGTTGGTAGATCTGCATGGATTGTTCCGGCGAGATCACGGGCGCAATCGCCACCCGGAGCGGAGGGAGGTTGGTTGTCTTGATGGTCTCGGTGGCGGCCGGCAGAGGCGATTCGCGGAGGTCTACATAGAACTGCGGGGCATAGTCCGCTCTGCTGTCGTTGTGAAGGATGAAACGCGCGAGGTTGTAGATCAGGAAAGCGGCAACAGCAAGGACCAGTGCGGCCAGCATGAGGACGTACCTGAGACTCAACGTTCCGACCGGGGGAGTCTCGCGGTTGGCGTATGCGGGCCGATCGGCATGGTTAGTATGATTGTCCTGCATTGTCTTGACGCGCGCTCAGATAGAATAGTGTCCCCCACGCTGGGGGCGCCTCGCCCCCACGCGGGGGGCGCGGCAAGGCGGTCCACTGTCAGCGTGACCGCCAAAGCACCCCGCCCCCGTTGTGCCACACTGTAGTATATAAAATGTTGGGGTATGCTTGTCAATCCTAAATTTGGGCGTCTGCGGGGAAAGCCCCTAAAGCCGGGTGGGAAAGCACGCGCTTACGCGCTTCGCATTCCCCTGCTTCCGTGATCCTCGACCTGTCGCCCCCGACGGACTTCCGCCTCCGGCGTGTGAAGGACGTGGCGGAACAAGAAGATGGATCCCGCCAGTATGGCCAAAGTGGTGACAAGAGCAGACATTTCCCCTCCCCTCCGGACCATTCTTCCTCATGGTCCCCAAAGCGCCCTCTGCCTCCATTTCTCATAACTGCCGTCGTCTCTGAGGGCCGCAAACACGATGCCATACCGTGGGATTTATTAAAGGGTTGTCCTAGCTACTGATGGTCGAAACGCTCCCGGATTAAGAGCACTGTGTTGGCGGAAGCGGGGCAGTGGCAGAGAGTCGGTTTTGTGGGGTATGTTTACCCAAGCTCTGCAGAGGGTTGACGCAGGCCCGCGCTGCCCCGTGTTGGGGCGAGGGAATGACGAGAATCTCTTGTGACCGCCTGTCTTACGCCGGGGAGGCCGCGCTGAAGCGATTGTCGCCGAAGTTGACGAGGCGCTTTTCGACCGATTCCTCAACGTGCGCCGCCAGCACCGTGCCCACGAAGATCGTGTGGTCGCCGGCCGGCGTGGCGCTGTCGAGTTTGCATTCGAGGTTTACAATGCAGTTCTTGATCAAGGGTGTCTTTACGCACTTGGCCGGTTGGGTTTGCAGACCGGTCTGGGCCAGCTTGTTGACGTCGCGCCCCGAGTGGGTGCCGCAGTAGAGCGTGGCGTCTTCCATTCCCGGCGATGGAAAAGCAATCACGAATTCCCGTCTGGCCGTGATGAGATCGAGGGTGTAGCGCGTGTGGCCCACGGCGATGGCAAACATGGGCGGCTTGTGGGAGGCGATCATGGCCCAACCCGCCGGCATGATGTCCACCTGTCCGCGGTCATCCACGGTCACCACCAGGACGACCCATTCGGGATACTTCTTCTTCATCGCTTCGCCGAAACTCACTTCTTTCATTGGCGGCTCCGTTAGAAAGTTCTTTCGGTTCATTTGTCGTGGCGGAAAACATACCGGGGCGAGAGCGAGGCGCACTGGGGCAGACGTTTGTCGAAGGTGACCAGAACGCTGGTGAAGGAGGACTTGGGAACCGTGCCGACCGACAAGGACCACACGTGCCCCGCCTTGCCGGCCGTGGGCACGCGCAGTTTCGCATTGTGGAGGTAGGGATCCGTTTCCTGGGAGATCGCCTCCGTGCCGTCCGGCTTTGAAACCGTGAGCCGTGCCGCGCCCAGTCCCCACTTGCAATGCGCGGAAAGCTCGAAGTCCTCTAGTCCGGCGGGAACGAAGAAGTAGACCTTTCCGCCGGGCCTGGCCATCTCAAGCGTTCTCTGGGTGGAGAGCGCGAACGGGACGTTGGATTCCGTCACGGTGCATCGGCCGTAGTACCCCGGCGACAGGACCACGGTGTGCAGCCCCGCTTTCCGGGCCGTGAATCTGAGGGCATGGACTTCGCCCGGCGGCATCTTGCCGTGGAGCAGGGCATCGGAAGTGCCTGGGACGAGGGGTTTGACGGCGTACGCCACGCCCCAGACATCGCCGCTCTTGTTCCGCGCTACGTCGAAGCGGACGTCAACGTCCTGACCTTCTCGAAGGACCATCAAAAGATACTGCGCGCCCATGAGCGGGAGAGGTTCCAGGGGGACGGGCGTTCCGGGGGCGGCCTCGCTGCGGTCGGCCAGGTCGGGCGTTTTGAATCGCGCGATGTCGTAGCCGACGTTTCGGTAACGAACCGGCTCCTCGACGAAGCCCAACGCCGTCTTGTGGTTGCGGTCTGCGGCGAACTTGTCCAGTTCGTCGTTGGCCCGCCGAATCTCGCGGAGATAGTCCTGTGGCGCGCCGGCGGCGAGGTAGTAGTCGCCGCTCTGCGCCTCCTCCGGGATGCAGAGGGTGTGGACGGTGAAGAGCCAGTAACCGTTCCCCTTCATGGAGGCCAGATACATGTTCGCGGCGAGGTTGGCCGCCGAGTACATCCTCAACAACATGCCGGCGCAGTAATAGGAGTGAATGTCTTGCTTTCTCAACTCCTCGCGCCAGTTGTCGGGGACCTTGTCCGGCCCGCCCCCGCCGTAGGTGTCCGTGGACCATAGAATCATGGGGCGCGTAGGCGACCCAAGCCCTTGCGCCGTTCCCACCAGCATCCAGTTATGAGGTTTGGGGTAGAAACCGAGGAAGAAATCTTTCCTGACGGCCTCGACCGCCTCGCGCATCTTTGCGGCGAGCGCGCGCACCTTCTTCTGAAGGAAAGGATGATAGTTCTCGAAGAGGTTCGAGTCCTTCAGCCATTTCACCCGCTCCGCAAAGGCCACGCTGTCTGGAGCCGCCTCTACCCCTGCGCTCTTGAGGAAGGCTCCGAAACAGTGGTTGCAGTAGCAGGCGTTGGTGTAGTAAATCTCTCCGCCTTTGTCCTGGTTGGCATACAGCTCGAAGTCAATCAGTATCCCCGCCGTCTCCTTCTCTGGACTCATGCCGTCTTTGGCGAGCGCAACCGCTTTGTCAATCATCTGCTCCTGCCAGAAGGCTTCGTCGGTGGGGCAGGCCACCACGCTCTCATACCCGTTGCCGAAGACGGCTTGTCTCATGCCGGCCTTCTTGGCGTCGAAGGAGAAGTTGATGACACCGAAAAGGCGCATCCCCGCTCGCCTGGACTCTCTGGCCCATTCGGCGAACACGTCAAGGTTGTGTGCGCTCGTCACGAGGGTGTTCAGGCCGTGTTTCCTGAATCGGGCGATCTGCTCGATGCCGTCGCCGTGGTAAATCCAGCCGGCCCGAATCTTTTCCCGCCCGATCCAGTTCGCGGACGTTCCTCTTTCCATCTCCTGCGCTCCCAGAGAACACACCCCGATCCAGACAACGACTAGGGCGGCCAGTATGCTTCCATTGGACATCATGGGCCTCCAGTCTCCAAGGCCTCCGGACTGCCGACGCAAGACTGCAAGGATAGTACCATCATGTGACGCGCAAGTCCAGGGCCGTTGACTTTCGATGGGCTTAACCTTAGACTATTTGTTCATTTACATCCCGAAATCGAGCCGGTGTTGCTCCACCAAACGAAGGGCGCGCGCCTGCCTGCTATGGGAAGGACGATTGCAGATGCTTGAGAGTTTCTTCAGTCCCAGGTCGGTGGCCGTTATCGGTGCTTCCCGCGAGGAGGGGAAGGTCGGCCACGACGTCGTGAAGAACCTGGTGCAGTACGGTTTTGCCGGCCGGGTTTTCCCCGTAAACCCGAAGGCGGACGAGATATTGGGGCTTAAGTGCTATTCTACGGTCTCGGCGATTCCGGAAGAGGTCGAGTTGGCCGTGATCGTGATTCCGGCCAGGTTTGTTCTGAACGCGGTGGATGATCTGGCCGCCAGGAAGGTCGGCGCAGTGATCATCATCAGTGCGGGCTTCAAGGAGACAGGCGTCGAAGGCGCCAAATTGGAGAAGGTCCTGGGCGAGAAGGTTGCCGCAGCGGGCATGCGCGCGCTGGGACCCAATTGCCTGGGCCTTATTGATGCCCACAGCAAACTGAACACCACCTTCGCTCACGGCATGCCCAGGGCCGGCAATATTGCGTTCTTCTCCCAGTCCGGCGCGTTGGGGACCGCTATCCTGGACTGGGCCCTCGGCGAAGAGATTGGGTTCAGCAAGTTTATCAGCCTCGGCAACAAGATGGATATCAGCGAGACCGACCTGCTCGACACCCTTGCCGATGATCCCAGAACCGACGTCATCCTCGGCTACATCGAGGGGGTGAAGGACGGTGCGGCCTTCCTGCGCGCGGCCGAGCGGGCTTCGCGGAAGAAGCCCGTGATCATCACGAAATCCGGCAGCACGGCCGCGGGCGCCAAGGCGGCGTCTTCGCACACGGGCGCCTTGGCCGGTTCGGAGAACGCCTTCAAGGCCGCCTTCAAACAGTCCGGCATTATACGGGCCGTCACGATGCAGGACCTGTTCGACTTTGCGTTGGGCTTTTCATCCAAGCGCATGCCGGCCGGCCCCCACGTCGTCATCATCACCAACGCAGGCGGGCCGGGCATCATTGCTGCAGATGCCGTGGAACGCACGAGTTTGCGGATGGCGCAACTGAGCAAGCAGACCGTGGATAGTATGCGCCCGCGACTGCCGCTCACGGCTGCTCTGTATAATCCGATAGACGTCATCGGCGATGCCAGGGCCGACCGCTATCAAGTGGCGCTGGAAGCCGCGCTGGCTGACACGGCAGTGGATGCGGCGTTGGTGATCCTCACCCCCCAGGCGCCCACCGAGCCGCTGGGCACCGCCGAAGTGATCGCAAAGGCCGCCGCGTCCAGCACAAAGCCCATCCTCACGGCCTTTCTGGGCGGCCCCAGCGTTCAGCAGGGCGCAAGAAGCCTCCAGACCGCCGGCATCCCGAACTACGGTTTTCCGGAGCGCATGGTAGGCGCCGTCGAGGCGATGTACAATTACAGGGTGTGGCGCGACAAGCCGAAGGCGCCGATTCCGGCCCTGGCGCGAGACAAACAAAAGGTCGCCGACACCATCGCCAAGGCCAGAGCGGCGGGGCGGCTCGAACTGGGCGAGAGCGAGGCGCGCGACGTGATTGGGGCGTACGGATTCCAGATGCCCCGCAGCATCCTGGCCCGCTCGTACGTCGAGGCTATCGTGGCCGGCGAAGAGGTGGGATATCCGCTGGTGATGAAGATTGCGTCGCCGGACATCCTGCACAAGACGGATATCGGCGGCGTGAAGGTCGGCGTCAAGGACCCCAGCGAAACGCGGCGCACGTATGTGGAGATGATAGACAACGCGCGCCGCCGCATGCCGGAAGCCGAGATCTGGGGATGCCTCGTGCAGCAGATGGTCGGAGGCGGCAAGGAGCTCATACTGGGCATGAACCGCGACCCGCAATTCGGGCCGATAATCATGTTCGGCCTCGGCGGCATCTACGTGGAGGCGCTGAAGGACGTGTCGTTCCGCATTGCGCCCCTCGCGGCCGAGGATGCGTCGGACATGATCAAGGAGATACAGTCGTACGCCCTCTTGCGCGGGGTGCGCGGTGAGAAGCCCGTCAACATGCTGGCGATACAGGAGTGTCTGCTGCGGCTGTCGCTTCTGGTGAGCGATTTCCCTGAAATCGTCGAACTGGACGTCAACCCCCTCAAGGTGTTCCCGGAGGGACAGTCGCCCATCGCCATTGACGCCCGTTTGACCATCACAAACTGAGCGGGAAGCGCCGGCCGTTTTTGCTGGTATAATGATCGCAGGCCAAAGATGAGTGGAGGATGACATGGTACCGATCTTCGTGTGCTCGCTCGTTCCTTACACGGGCAAAAACGTGGTTGCGCTGGCCCTGGCCCTGCGGCTTCAGAAGGACGGCTACAAGGTCGGCTACTTCAAACCCATCGGCGTGCGGCCCGTGTCGGTCGGCGACGTCATCAGCGACGAAGACTGCGTCTTCTTTCATTCGGCCCTCAAGCTCCAGGACCCCGTAGAGCTGCTCTGCCCGGTGGTGCTCACGGAGCGGCGGGTCGAAACCATCCTGTCCGGCCAGTTCGCGGGCGCTCGCGAGCAGATAGAGGCGGCGTACGCGAAGGTCTCCGCCGGCAAGGACGTCCTGTTGTGCATGGGCATTGGCGACCTGCGTTCCGGCACGTTCCTGGGGATGTCCCATGAGGAATTCGTCCAGCAGATGAAGACGCGCACGATCCTGGTGGACAAGGCCGAGTTCACGTTTCAGTCCGTGGACAGCGCCCTGCGCGCCAAGGATCGCCTGGGCGACCTGTTTGCGGGCGTGGTGTTCAATCGTCTGAACCAGCGGCGCAAAGAGTACATCGAGAGGACCATTGCCCCCTATCTGGAAAATCGGGACATACCGGTGTTCGGCATCATCGCCGAAGATCCGGTGCTGAGTGCAGTGCCGGTTAGAGACTTGGCCGAGGCCTTGGGAGCCAAAGTACTCTGCGGCGAAGACAAACTGGACGAGCTGGTCGAGCGCCTCATGATCGGCGCGATGAATATGGATACGGCGATACGGCATTTCCGCCGCACGCCCAACAAGGCCGTGATTACGGGCGGCGACCGCGCCGACATCCAGCTTGCCGCGCTGGAAACCTCGACCAAGTGCCTGATTCTCACGGGCGACCTGTACCCCAATGACGTCATCCTGGGCCGTGCCCAGGAGAAGGAGGTGCCGGTGCTGGTGGTGCGTCTGGACACCCTGCAGACCGTCGAGCAGTGCGAGCGCCTCTTCGGCCACCAGAGCCTCAATTCCGAACGCAAACTCCAGCGCGTCGTCGAGATTACGGAGACCGAAGTGTCCTTCCAGCGTCTCTACAAGGCCCTCGGCCTGCCGGCGTGACGGCGCTTTCCTTGAACACGAATATGGACCCGCCCATTCAAGCCGCATACAAGCTGATGGCGCCGTGCACGCTGTGTCCAAGGCGATGCAGGGTGAATCGTCTGGCGGGCGAGACCGGCTTCTGCGGGATCGGCGCGCAGGCCCTGGTGTCGTCGGCGGGGCCTCACTTCGGAGAGGAGTCGGTCCTGGTCGGAAACGGAGGATCCGGCACGATCTTCTTCGCGGGATGCAATCTCGGCTGCAATTTCTGCCAGAATTACGACATCAGCCACGGCAGGGCGGGGAGGCCGGCCTCGCCGGCGCAGATCGCCGAGGCGATGGTTCAACTTCAGCGCATCGGCTGCATCAACGTCAATTTCGTCACGCCCACTCACGTGACGCCTCACATCATGGAGGCGATCAGCCTGGCCCGCGAACGCGGGCTGCGCGCGCCGACCGTTTACAACTGCGGGGGGTACGAATCGGCGGAGACGCTGCGGCTGCTCGAAGGTTTGATTGACATCTACATGCCCGACGCCAAGTTTGCCGATCCCCAGACCGCTGCCGACCTGTGTGACGCTCGCGATTACCCGGAGGTCAACAGGGCGGCTCTGAAGGAGATGCACCGCCAGGTGGGCGATTTGGTCGTCGCCAACGGCGTCGCCAAACGCGGTCTCCTGGTACGGCATCTGGTCATGCCCAACGATGTCTGCCGCAGCCTGGAAGTGATGGACTTTCTCGCGGACCATGTCTCGCCAAACACGTTCGTCAATGTCATGGACCAATACCGTCCCGTCTTCGAGGCGCGCAGCAACCCAAAGATCAACCGCCATATCACGCCGGATGAGTTCCGGCGCGTCCACGAGTACGCCGTGAAGCGCGGCCTGCGCCTCGCGGACTGAAAGGGAAGTTCGCGTAACACCGAATGGAAGAACACTGCCATGCCAGGACTTCCTGTACTGTTGGCGTTCCTGGTACGGAACCGGAAGGGAGTGTCACATGTTGCGTGTCGGTGAATGGAGGCTGGTTGCCATGGCGGTGTTAATGGGCCTTGTGGCGTCGTCGGGCGCGCCCCCGACGTCGGGGGCGCACTCGGATGTCGAACTCACGATCCGCAACCACACCGGCGTGCCGCTGCGCGGTAGTCCCGTGCGCGGGGGCGTGCCTTTTGCGCGCGGCGTGCTGCAGGATTGCCGTGAGGCGCTGCTTGTGACCGGCGCGGGAATCGAGTTGCCGTGCAGGGTTCGGCCGGCGGCGCGCTGGTACGACGGCAGCGTCAAGTGGCTGATGGTTGATACGCAGGTTGACCTCCCGGCGGGGGAGGCGTTGAAGCTGCGGCTGTCTCCAGGACCGGCGGCGGCGGCCCGCCAGACGGATGGGCGGGTTACGCTGCGGGACAGCGAGGACATGATTGAGGCGGATACCGGCCCGACGCGGTATCAGTTTCCGAAGAAGCGCTTCGGCCTGCCGGGGGCGGCGTGGGCGGACCTCGACGGCGACGGTCGTGCGGAGACGCAGGTCATGGCGCAACCGGGGCAGTTTGTGTGCGAGGTCGAACACCAGCCGCCCGGCCCGCCGACGGAGGAGAACTGGCTCCGCGACGCGGCGCGTCATACAACCGACGCGGCAGGAGCCCCTCGCGAGACCTTCACGGCGGGACCTTCCGACGGCTACAAAGCCGAGGTCGAGAGCGCCAACGACCTGCGCGCGGTTATCAAGCTCAGCGGCTGGCTGGTCAACGACAAGGGGCGAAAATTAATCCAGTACGTTATCCGCGTCCATGCCTGCGCGGGCCGTCCGGAGATCGAGATATGCCCCACGTTCATCTATGCCGGTCGGCCGAAAGAGGACTTCATCCGCGCGCTGTATCTGCGCTTTCCGCGAATAGCCGACGGGGATGCGCAGTGGGCTTTGGGGGGAGAGACCAGGCACGAAGGCAGGTTCAACGGCGATGAGGATGTCAGCCTGTTCTGTATCGGGCCGGAGAAGTTCTACCATCTGATTCCCTATACGCAGGACAAGACCGTCTATTACTCGCTCTTGCATGGCGGCAAGAAGATCGCCGGGGGCAAGGAAGCGGCGGGCTGGGTGCAAGTCGCGGACCGTCGCGGCAGCGCGCAGGCCGCGGTGCGCAACTTCTGGCAGATGCACCCCAAGGAGTTGAAAGCGCAGCGCGACGCCCTGACCGTCTACCTGTGGCCGGAGCAGGGCGGCAAGGTCCTCGACTTCCGCCGCCGATACGACGAGGTGGAGAATGTGTACCACTACGACCTGAGTCTTTGGGAGTACGGCGGCGAAGGGGTCGGCGTGACGCATCAGATCGTGCTGCATTTCGGCGCCGAGGGCGGGGCGCACACGACGGCCCGTCTGAATGCGCCGCTGCTTCTACAATGCGCGCCGCAGTACTATGCCGACACGCTGGCCTTCGGGCCGTTTGCGGTGGCCGACCCGGTGCGGTACCCCCGCCTGGAAGGTTTACAGGCCGTTGCCGTGGAGTGGATGCGGCATAACCAGCGCATCTTTCACTGGGACGGCATGATTGACTACGGCGACACGTTCTTTCACGGCTACGAGACCCCCAGCCACTACGGTTATCAAGCCCCCAAGACCTGGTGTTCGCGAGGCTACGTGGGCTGGCTGAACAGCGAATGCGTCATGGTGCATGCTTTATTCCTGCAGTACCTGCGCACCGGCGACTATGCCCTGTTCCTTTCGGCCGCCGAGATGGCCCGCCACTCCATGGACGTGGACGTTTGCCACCATTGCGCTGCCGAGCCGCGCCACGTCGGCGGCGGACACCGCCACGACCAACAGCACTGGGGCAACGGCGTTCGCGGCTACGGCGCCGACACGCAGGGCATCATGGACCTGTATCTGCTGACCGGAGACGAACGCGCCCTCGACGTCGCCCGCGAGCGCGCCATGTACCACGACAACGGCTCTCCGAGCGAAGATCATGACCAAGTCGGCGGCCTGTACCGTTTCTGGGAGATCACGGGCGAGGACCATTGGCGCCGGCGAGCCGCTGAGATTCTGGCGAAACAACTGAAGGTCTCGCCCGACGCCAAGTGGCGCTTCGTCACGCCACCGCACTTCCGTTTCATTTCCGGCGCCAGCATCAGCCTCCAGTACTATTACTGGGCGGCCTCTCCGCAGGAGACCGCGCCGCTGCGCGAGGCGGTGGTACGCAGCGCAAGGAATCTGCGCACGTGGGATGCCAACTACCTGCCGTTGATCGTGTGTTCGCTCGCCTACCAGATCGAGGGCGACGCCGCGCCCCCGGGGCGCGCGCACACGCAAATGTTGGCGGGGTTGCTGCCTTACTTGAGGATGCCGCCCAAGGGCGAGACGCCTGGCGACTACCGCGCCTTTTTGCGGGGACTCGCGTTCGAGGAAATGGTGGAGACGGCGCTGCGGTGGGGCGTCAACAACCTCTACGGCGCCCTCATTCACAACCTCGCGCCGCTTCCCTATGTGATCGGCGCTTTGCAGAAAGCAGGACTCGACGAAAAGGCCGTGTTTTCCATGAAGTTCGTCAGTCCGCCGCCGCCCCCATTCGAGGAGCGGCTAGATGCGAAGAAAGTCAGCGCCGACGGAATGTACAAGGGCAACAAAGCCAGCCGGGCGTACATGTATACGCTCACGAAGGGCGCGCCGTGTGACCGCGCCGGGCGCTCGCAATTGATGCTGCTGGAGGACGGCAAACCCTTGCAGGCACACCAGGCGCACGAACTGATTCGAAGGGAGGGCCTCGGCCGCTTCAGCCACTGGGGCGCGCGCGGACTCATCTTCTCAAGCACCGACAACACCGATCCGCGCACCAACGGGCGGGAGTACAGGGTCGTCTACCCCTGGCCCAAGCCGTAGGCGCCGCTGCTCTACCGCGCAGGCTTGACCGTGACGATGAGGCGCGGCGTCTTGTCTTTCAGGCGCGTCAGGTCATAGGTGGCGCGGTACCCCAGATACGTAAGGGTCTGGTGTACCGGAGCGACCATGTCCAGACGGTCGGGCAATGCGGCATGGCCGAGGGCGCGCGCGGCGTCGCTCAACCTCACGAAGAAACGCTCGTCGCAATACAACGCCGGCACGGAGCGCTCCTTCGGTCCGCCGGCGTCCTCAAGAGAGAAGATGAGCTTGGGTGCGACGGCTTGATCCAGGGCGGGTTCGTCCTCATAGAACCATGATAGCGGCAACACGCGCAGCCGGGACCCCATGACGTCGCCCGGACGAGGTTTCACGATCTTGCGGTGCCATGTGACGATTACGCTGTCCTCGTGGAAGCCCACGTTCGGATAGTCCACATTCCCAAAATCGTCAGGCAGCGTTCCCACGTTCTTGAACGCCCTCGCCATGCCCGGCTCCGGGTCCGGCGCCACGCGCCCCGCCGGCGGGAGCACCACGCGGTCTATGGTCCTGAAGTGCTGCCAGGTGTTCCCGTCGTCCTTCGAGATCGCCGACGAAAGCCGCCCGCGTCGGTATCCGGCCCGTATCTCGTCTCCGGACACCTGGTTCCACACGCACAGGAGGTCCCCGGTCTTCGGGATTCGCCTCACGCGGCAGGGCGAGTACGAGGCGGCCAGCTCGGTGGCTTCCGGCAGATCGAACCGCACGCCCGGCGCCAGGCTGACGGCCTTGCCGTCCTTGTCCTTGAAATTCCACGGTCTGCTTCGAGCCGTGTAGATGCGCCCCAGCGACGTCCGGCAATACATCATGAGGTCCCCGTTCCTCAACTCAATTATATTCGGTTCGTCACAGGGCCACATCCCGCCGAAACCATCCTGGTGCCACACCATCACGGTGCCTTCGCTTTGGCGCCACTGGCGGCCTTCGTCGTCGGAGTAGAAGACAAAGGCGTTGTCGGCCTCGGGCCAGTGAGAATGGCCTTCAATGAGGCGCAGTTCCCCCTGGATCGTCCCCTTGGCCACCGACACGTCGTACATCCCCTGATGTCCCGCGCCGGTGATTCGCACGGGCAGCAGAAGGCGTCCGCTGGAAGTCTGGACCATTACATCGAAGTAAGGGCCGCCGGGCCAGCCGCGAATGTCGCCCTGGGGTTTCCAGGTCGCGCCTTCGTCCTGGGAGATGAAGAATTTCATCTTGGCCCTGCCGCCGATCTTCCCGGACTTCAGGCGAATGGCGTCCTCGATCCCTTCGCTGAGTTTCTCGGGCTTCGACCACGCCTCTTGAGAAAGAGGCGCCTTCGCCCCATCGCTCGAATAGCATACCTGGCCGTGACCGATCATCACCAAGCGCCCGTCCTTGTGATGGAGAAAGCACGGGTAGCTGAACGGCCCGCCGATCTCAAACCCAACCTGCAACTGCCGTGTACCGACAGGCGGCGGATCAGGAACGCGGTGTTCGAGGATATCCGCGACGGAGGGTTCCTTCATGGAGGTTCCTTTCTGAGGAGGCGCGTCCTGGGCGGCGGCGGAGGCGGCAAGAAGATGGAGGAGAATAATCCGCAAGGCAAAAGCTCTCATCGCACACCCCTCTGGAATACGAGGTCCGGTCTTGAGCAAATCCCTGCGCCGGCAGTTTACCATAGCGCCGACTGATTTGGTATAATGTTCCCCCGCACACATCAGGGGAATGAAAATGGCTGAGAAGATTCGCGTCGGGATGGTAGACTTCCGGTGCCTGGAAGTCTCCCCTCCGCACGAGGCGTTTGGCCTGTTCACGCTGAACGATGACAGCAAGCCATGGCGGAACTCCCGGCGATAGAGGATCTGTGTTATGGGCAGAGTGGCATGTCCTGTCCGTGTCGGCGTCATCGGCGCAGGGAGCATATCGCGGGCACACCTGAACGCCTACAAGCAGTTGCCCCATCTGGCCACGGTTGTCGCCCTCTGCGACGTGGACCGGAACGCCGCCGCAGCAAGGCTCGCAGAGTTCTCCATGCGTGCCGAACTGCTGGCGGACTTCAGAGAGCTTTGCCGAAGTCGCCTGATTGATGCCGTGGATATCTGCCTGCCCATTAAGGCCCATTTCGAGGCCATCGCCGCCGCCGCTGAGGCAGGCAAACACATTCTCGTGGAAAAACCCATGGCCTTGAATCTGCGAGAGGCGCAAGCGGCTGAGCGCATCGCTCGGCAGAACGGTGTGACGCTCATGGTGGCGCAGGATCAGCGTTTTCGACCCAGGCACATGCAGATGAAAGAACTCCTTCCCCGTCTGGGGGACATCGTGTGCGCCCGCGCCGACATCTCACAGAACATAGAGACGATTGTCCCTCCGGGCCACTGGCACCTGGACCATCGCGGTTGTCTCCTGGCCATCGGCGTGCATGTTATGGATACGCTGCGATTTCTCGTCGGAGAGGTCCGGCAAGTGGCGTGTTTCGAGAAGAATCGCCTCGTCCGGCTGCGGGGAAATGACGTTGCGGTGTCCATCCTCGACTTCGAGTGCGGCGCAATCGGGACCCTCATGTGCACATGGGCCTCCAGGGGGGCGCCCTGGCATGACGGCATCATCATTCAGGGCGGGCGCGGAGCGTGCCACACCATCGGAGGGCTTTTCATCAAAGAGGGCGATGCGCCCTTCAAACCGATAGACGTTGAGGATGACACGAAGGGCGAATGGCGGTTTCGATCCAGCTATCGAGAGGAGATTCGTCATTTTCTCGAATGCCTCCGCGACGGCAAGACGCCCATGACCGGGGGCGAGGACAACTTGAGAACGATGGCCGCCATCGAGTCCATGTTCCTGTCGTCGCAGGAAGGGCGGACCGTTCGCATCCAGGAGATGCTGGACCAATGAAGATAAGCACATCCAGCGACATGTACCGCCACCTCGACCTGGCAAGCGCCTGCGCGGAGATTCAGAAGGCCGGATGCTCCGGCGTGGACTTGTGGTCAAGCCCGCGAATGTGCGAGCACGTTGCGCCTGGGAGCAGCGCCGCAGAGACGAAGCGAATCGCGCAAGTCCACGGCTTGCGGATTGCCGCGCTGACCGCCTATCACACCTTGGCGCCGGGCGCGTCGCTGGAACGCTTCCTCTGGAGTATCGAGTTTGCGTCGGAGATAGGCGCCGTCTGCGTTGTGACGAACGGCGTTGACTGGAAAGGCGATCTGGCGTCTTTCCTGCGTCACCTGGAACCCGCCCTGGAACTGGCTGCCGCGAGAGAAGTGACCATCGCTCTTGAGAATCACTCGTCCCAGTCCTTCAGCGCAACACAGGACCATCTTCTGGTGATCGCCCAGACGGTTTCTTCCCCCTTTTTCGGGTTCACCATCGCCCCGCCGCATCTGGCTATCCGCGGCGGCGACGCAGCCGACACGATATGGAAACTGCGGGGCCGCGTCTCATTTTTCTACGCTTGGGATCACATCCTTGGCGTAGACGACGACGGAACGCGGTTTATCTGGCCCCCACCCTATCCGGAGCATCACTTTCCCGGACGAGGCCGCCTCGATTTCAGGTCGTATCTCGCCGCCCTTCGGGGGGTCGGCTATGAGGAATCGGCCGGTTGGATCAATATCCGGAGCTATCCGCGTTATTGCAGCGCCCCCTGGGAGACGGCGAAGATATCCGGCGAGCTGAAAAACGCCGTCCGCTACGTGGCTTCTCTGATGTGATGCAAAGCGCCTGTGCCCGGCAAAGATAATGGGAGACATCCATGGCTGAGAAGATTCGCGTCGGGATGGTTGGGACGGCGCATCCGCACGCGCCGGGCAAGGTGGCCGTTCTGAAGGCCTCGCCTGACTTTGAGCTGGTCGGTGTCTGTGAGGCCGATGAAGCGCGGAGGACGTCTCGCGCCCAGGACAAGGCCTTTGCCGGTGTGCGATGGGTCGGTGAAGAGGACCTGCTGTCGGACCGGAGCGTCCGCCTGATCGTGGTGGAGGGTCAGGTGCGGGACAATGTACCGGCGGCGCGCCGGGCTGTCGCGGCGGGCAAACACGTGCATCTGGAGAAGCCGGGCGGCGTATCGCTGGAGGAGTTCCGGGCGCTGCTCGATGCGGCGCAACAGAAGGGCGTGATGATCCAGATGGGCTATATGTTCCGGTACAACCCGGCCTTCCAGTTTCTGTTTCGGGCGGCGCGCGAAGGTTGGCTGGGCGAAATCTTTTTTGTGCGCGGACGCATCGGCACCTCCATAGGCCCACAGGCCCGTCGCGGTCTGGCGGAGTATCCGGGCGGCATGATGTTCGAGCTTGGCTGCCACTTGCTCGATGCGGTCTTGGCGGTCACGGGCCCCGTTCCTGGCGCAGCCAGGATCGGGGCGGGCGCCCCGCGAAAGGTGTCGCACTTCCTGCACGTGCATGGGCAGGATCGTCTCCCCGACAACGTCCTCGCAGTCTTTGAGTTCGAGCGCGGCATGGCAATCATTGAGAGCGCGGCGATGGAGGTCGAACCTTTCCCGCATCGGTGCCTGGCCGTTTACGGGACAAGGGGGACGGTCATCATCGAGCCGCTCGAACCGCCGTCGCTTCAGTTGTGTTTGCAGACGGCCATGGGGGGTTGCCAGAAGGGCTGGCAGGCCGTGCCCATCACGGACCGCCCCCGCTACGTCGGGGATTTTGAGGACCTGGCAACGCGCATTCGGGCCGGCGCTCCGCCGGCTTACCCGCCCCAGCACGACCTGGCCGTTCAGGAGGCCTTGTTGCGCGCGTGCGGCGTGGATTAGAGGAGGGGAACGATCTTCCGCCGGCGTATCGAGCCATCGTTGCCGGCAGACGCGTCTACCTGGGAAATCCAGGCCGTTGACCAGTGCCGCCGCAGAAGTCACACATAGCGGTTCTTGCGGCGTTACAGAACATACAGGTGTTCGTAGCATTGCCAACTGTCTTGCAATTCGGGCACGGTACTGTGCGAGCCCCTTCGCACTTA
>CAYPFP010000046.1:0-8875 GCA_964409935.1 uncultured Planctomycetota bacterium
CATAGCGCCGGAGGAACTGGCGCTCGTCGTGGAGGGTTTGAATGAGATTATTGGGTCATGACCGGTGAAAAGACGCATGAAAGGCCTCGGCCGATTTACAGTCGGGGACACCATGTACTCGGAACCCCCAAAAGTTTCTCAATATCAGCCATTTCAGCGTGTGATATCTTGCATGCGTCATATGCGTTGTAGTTTATGCGAGAATGCCTAAGTGAACAGCCCTGGAAGAGCAGGATGCCGCCCAGCTTGCGCGGAGCGCGTAGTATTTCGTTAAAGTATTGGCAGAACGAACTCCTATCTAAGTTAAGCCTCAGAGCCTTGACCTGCAAATAATTTGGAAGCGACGGTATGGTCAGTAGGTCCTGGGGATCTGTTAGCCCTGGCTTCACATCGTGACAGAGGGTTAAGAGCTTATCAAGTGCCCATCCCGTGCTTTCCCCATCCGCCCGCTGTGTGGAGGATGGGGTATGGAATGAGACCAGGAGTAAGTTTGCTTGGGTGTCGGACATTTGGCCCTTATCAGGATTAAGTTGTGGAGCAACTTTGTCAAATACTTTGTCATAAATGCGTAACTGGTCGTAGTATGGACCAGAGATGCTTCCCTTCCCGCGCCAGCTTCCTTGACCTACACAGACGCCGCTTGAGCTCGCCTTGCAGGCCTCCATGAATTCCTGCCATTCCCGTCTGTCTTCGTCACTATCCGTAAGCACAGTGCACTCCACATGGAAAACCTTTCCTGCCATTTCCATCCGCAAGTCCACATCCTTTCCGTTCGGCAGGCGATAGTCCAACTCAACGGCAAGTCCCATTTCATTTAGCAGTCGGGACTTTACGAAAATCTCGAAAAATCCTGCGGCCCATCTGCGGTCTTCCCTAGAGTCCGCCTTCAGAAACGAAGTCACTTCCGCGACGGATCTCCTCTTGGGGTGGCTGACGACAAGATTTAGGTCCCTATCAAAGGCCTGAAGTTCGGGGAGGTCATGGCGATGTACAAACAAGAATAGTGGTGGCCAGTATCCAAAATCGAGGGCCTTGATCGCATTGTGCTCAATATGATGCGCGATCTGCTGGAGCTTCTCAGCACCCAAGGCAACTTTGACGTAACTGGCGCTTTCGAGCTTCGAAAGTTTGCCTTGAACACTAGCTAACCTGTTCCGGTAATACTCCCTCTCATCTGGCTGGCTCATATAACCACCTTCTTTGAAGCTCTTCTTCACTTGCACGACGTGACAGTTTTCTCTCCGCGCTATCTGCGCCTCTGCGGTGAATTCACCCCGCAATATATCGTTTGAGGTACTGGCCCGTGTAGGACTTCGGGTTTTGCATGATGTCTTCCGGCGTGCCGGTGGCGACGACGCGGCCGCCTTGCTCGCCGCCTTCGGGGCCGAGGTCAATGATGTAGTCGGCCATCTTGACGACGTCGAGGTTGTGCTCGATGACGACGACGGTGTTGCCTTTGTCCACGAGGCGGTTGAGGACGTCGAGGAGGTTGTGGATGTCGGCGAAATGGAGGCCCGTGGTCGGTTCGTCGAGGACGTAGAGGGTGTGGCCGGTCTCGGCGCGGCCAAGCTCGGTGGCGAGCTTGACGCGCTGGGCCTCGCCGCCGCTCAATGTGGTGCTGGACTGTCCGAGCTGGAGGTAGCCCAGGCCCACGTCGTAAAGCGTCTTGAGCATGGTGAGGATGCGGGGGTGGTTCTCGAAGAAATGGAGGGTCTCGTCCACGCGCATGTCGAGGACTTCGGCGATGTTCTTGCCGCGGTACTTGATCTCCAGGGTCTCGCGGTTGTAGCGCCGGCCCTTGCACTGCTCGCAGGTGACGTAGATGTCGGGCAGGAAGTGCATCTCGATGACCTTGGTGCCCTGGCCCTCGCAGGCCTCGCAGCGACCGCCCTTGACGTTGAAGCTGAAGCGGCCCTGCTCGTAGCCGCGGATGCGCGCCTCGGTCGTCTGCGCGAAGAGGTGGCGGATGTTGTCGAAGACGCCCGTGTACGTCGCGGCGTTGGAGCGCGGGGTGCGGCCGATGGGCGACTGGTCAATCTCGATGACCTTGTCCACCCGGTTCGCGCCGACGATCTTGTCGTGGGCGCCGGGTTTCTCGCGGGAGCCGTGCAGTCGGCGGCGGAGCGCGCGCAGGAGCGTCTCGGTGACCAGCGTGCTCTTGCCGGAGCCGGACACGCCCGTGACGCACACGAACACGCCGGTCGGGAACCTCACGGCGATGTTCTTGAGGTTGTTGTGTTTTGCGCCGACGACTTCGATGGCGTTGTTGAGCAGGACTTCGCGGCGCTGCTTGGGCGTCTCGATGCGGAGCTTGCCGCTGAGATATTGCCCGGTGACCGAGCGCTCCACGGCGGCCAGCTCGGACATCGTGCCCTGAGCCACCAGTTCGCCGCCGTGGGTTCCGGCGCCGGGGCCGAGGTCAATGAGCTGGTCGGCGGCGCGCATGGTGTCTTCGTCGTGCTCGACGACGAGGACCGAGTTGCCCATGTCGCGCAGTTTCTTGAGGGTGGCGATGAGTTTGTCGTTGTCGCGGTGGTGCAGGCCGATGGTCGGCTCGTCCAGGACGTAGCACACGCCCACAAGTCCGGAACCGACCTGCGTGGCCAGCCGAATGCGCTGGGCTTCGCCGCCGCTGAGCGTGGCGCTGATGCGGTCCAGCGTGATGTAGCCCAGGCCGACATCCGACATAAAACCAAGTCTAGCTTGGATTTCCTTCAATATCTGGTGGGCGATGATTTCCTGTTCTCCGGCGAGTTTCATCTGGTTGAAGAAGCGCAGCGCGTCGTCCACGGCGAGTTTGGTGACCTCGTGGATGTTCTTTCCGGCCACGCGCACGGCGAGGGCTTCGGGGCGGAGCCGGCCGCCGTTGCACCTCGGGCAGGGCTGCTCGCTCATGTAGCCGAAAAGCATCTGCTTGAGGGTGTCGCTCTTGGTGGCCTGGAAGCGTTCGAGTAGGGCCGGAATGACGCCCGTGTACTCGTTGCGGTACTTCTCCTGGTCTTCGGGGCGCGTGCCGTAGAAGATGATGCGATGAATATCCTTGGACAACTGTTCGAAGGGGACGGCGGGGTCCACGTTGAAGCGGTCCACGACGTCCTGCACGTGCCAGTTGTAATGGGTGTACATGCGGTGGGCGAAGGTTTTCCACGGCTCGACGGCGCCGTTCTCCAGGCTGAGGGTCGGGTCGGGGACGATGAGGTCGGGGTCGAACTCCATCTTGGTGCCCAGGCCGTCGCAGGCCTCGCAGGCGCCGTAGGGGCTGTTGAAGGAGAACATGCGGGGGGAGAGTTCCTCGAAGCTGATGTTGCACTGCGGGCAGGCGTACAGCTCGCTGAAGACGAGGTCTTCCCAGTGGTCGTGGGAGGGGCCGCGGGCGCTCAGGCGCTCGCGGGCGATGACCATGGTCCCCTCGCCGAGCTTGAGGGCCGTCTCGACCGAGTCGGCCAGGCGGGCGTGCAGGCCGGGCTTGATGACGAGCCGGTCCACCACGGCGGCGATCTCGTGTTTCTTCTTCTTGTCGAGCTGGGGGATCTCGGTGATGTCGAGCACCTCGCCGTCCACGCGGGCGCGCACGTAGCCCTCGCGCCGAATGCCGAGGAGGATGTCGCGGTGTTCGCCCTTGCGCCCGCGCACCAGCGGCGCCAGCACCATGATGCGCGTGCCCGTCGAGATGTCCATGGCCGCGCGCACGATCTGTTCGGCCGACTGCTGGCTGATTGGGCGCGCGCACTTGTGGCAGTAGGGCGCGCCGATACGCGCAAACAGCAACCGCAGGTAGTCGTGAATCTCCGTGGTCGTCGAGACCGTCGAGCGGGGGTTGGAGGCGGCGCTGCGCTGCTCGATGGCGATGGTCGGCGGCAGCCCCTCGATGTAGTCCACGTCGGGTTTCTGCATCTGTTCGAGGAACTGCCGGGCGTAGGCCGAGAGGCTTTCGACGTAGCGGCGCTGCCCCTCGGCGTAGATGGTGTCGAAGGCCAGCGTGGACTTGCCGGAACCGCTTAAACCGGTGATTACGACCAGTTTATCGCGAGGGATGTCCACGTTGACATTCTTGAGGTTGTGCTCCCGCGCCCCGCGGATGCGGATGCTTTTTGGGTCGCTGTTTGACGCCATAGCCATGTCTTTCGGAACCGCCGCGACGCGCCGACATGCGGCCCACGCCTGCGCGGCCGCTGTCGGGCGCAATCCCGCTACTCTCACAAATAGATGATTGTACCCAAGATGGTGGCGGGGCGCAATGGACTGCCGGGAGAAAAAGCCGGCGGGGCGGCGCGATGCCGATGCGGGGTCAGGGATTGGCCCTGGCGATACGCGACGGGCGCGAGTATCTGTGCTTGGCGGTGAGTTTTTCGCCCATGGTGCGAACGACCTCGCGGAGCATGAGGCTGCGGTCGTCGAGGAGTTTCAGGTGGAAGGGGAGGACGCAGCCGCAGCGGGAGCAGTCGGCCTTCGGCCCCATCATGCAGGGGCGCTTGACGCGGCCGAGGGGATCGAAGCAGAAGGCCTCGGTGCGGTAGAGGCAGTGCTTCGTGATGCCGGGCGCCTTGTCGGATTTCATGAGGCGGAAAGCGCCGACGGGCAGGTCAATGAAGTTGCCGTAGATTCCTTTCAGTTCGATCAACTGGTCGAGAACTTCATCGCGCAGCGACCAGCCGGGCCAGAGGTCGTCCTTGTGGCCCTTGATGGGGGTGTAGAACTGGAAGAGGAACGCCTTGACGCGGGTGTCGCTCCACTCGTCGAGGAGGTCGCGGATGCAGGTGTAGTTGGTCTTGGAGACGACCATGGCGCCGATGACCTTGAGGTCGGCGCGATCGGCGTTGGATTTGATGCGCCGGTAGAAGTCCTTGCCGCGCATCTTGCGGTAATACGATTCGGTGCCGTCCACGGAGACGTAGAAGTTCACGTCGGGCCAATGGGGCAGGGGGATGGTGCCGTTGGTGGCGACGACGTTGGACTTGAACAGCTTCATGAGGCGCGCGATGAGGTCTTTGCGCAAGAGGGGTTCGCCGCCCACCCAGGAGCATTGGTAGAAGGGGAACCCCTGGTCGCGCAGCCGGCGGAAATGGTCCACCCACTCCTCGTCGGAAAGCTCCCTCTTGTAGCCCTGTTCCATGAAGTAGCAGTGCTTGCAGCGAAGGTTGCAGCGGTTGGTGATGTCCACGGAGCCGAAGTTGTTCCTGGGCCGGCCGAAGAGGTCGAAGCGGGCCAGGTCGTAGAGCTTGAAGATGAACTTGGCGCGGGGGCGGCCCAGGGCGGTCGAGACGGCGTCGAAGACGCGGTCGCGGAAGGAACGGGTGAAGCCGGGGGGCAGGTCCGCAGGCTGTGTCAAGGAGCACTCCGTTCGTAGTCACATGTGCGATGGAGGACGCAAACGCGGTTTCGTCCCCGAAGTTTCATGCTATCAGCCAAGGAGAATACGGTCAAGGCAAAACTCAGGAGGGGGGGCAGGCGTCGGGCGTGGCGCGACGCCGCTTCCGCAGGAAGAGGAACAGGAGGTAGACGGCCAAGAGCAGGAAGACGGCCAGGAGCAGGTAGTGTTTGATTCTGGCGGCGAAGACGAAGGCGGAGTCAATATGCTCGCCGAAATACCAGGCCAGGATGACCCAGAAGGGCGAGGTAAGCGCCGCCAGCATGTCCACGGCGATGAACTTCCAGTACGGCATGCGCATGGCGCCGGCGGTGAAGAAGGCAGCCATGCGGATACCGGCGACGAAGCGGGCAAAGAACACGGTCTTGTCGCCGTACTTGTCGAAGTAGTCCTGCATCTTTCCGATGCGCTCCGGCGTGATGGTGCGGCGCAGGATGGGTACGCGAAGGATGCGCATGCCCCAGATCCGGCCCATCCAGTAGATGAGGGTGTCGCCGACGAAGATGCCCACCATGCAGACCACGATGGTCCAGTTGAGAGAGAGCCGGTCGGGCTGGAGATGAACCATGTAGCCGGCGGCCAAGAGGATGATATCTTCAGGGATGGGAATCCCGACTCCGGCCACAACGAAGGCGATGAACACGCCCAGATAGTGGAATTTCTCGAAGTTCTGTGTCAGGAAGTCGAAGAGCTGCTGAGCCAAAGCCGGCCTCACCATAGGTCGAATAACGCTTGCCACAAAGAGGTGGCATTTTATGGGAGAATCGGCGGGGAGTCAAGGAGATTTGCGGGGGACGACCAGTTCCGGCCGTGGTCCGCGATGCGTTGGTCGCAGGTGGGTCTGGGTTGTTTACCCACGACTCACGCATCACGGACCACGGATACGGCCAATGAGACAACGGAGAATCAGCGGCCGGGCCGCACAATGTCACCGGTGTCATTGAGCGCCCGCTTGTCGGGGTAGACCTCTTTGCGGAACTGGTAGACCTTGCTCTTGAACCAGGCGACGTCAGCGGGATCCTGTGACTCCGCCTTCTTGACCATGGCGGGGATGCTCTGGTCCTGCGGGTTCATGTCCTGCTTGCCGTCGGGGCCGATGCTGATGAGCAGGAAGGCCGCGGTCTGCGGGCTGGGCCTCTCGCCTGCGGGCGCGGCGGGCGCGCCGGCGCCGGCCAGCAAGACGTACCCCAGGTCGGCACGATTCGGCGAGAAGGGGTCGGCCGGCACCTTCTTGAGGTATTGCGGGACGAGTTCGGCCAGCGTGGTGGGGTAGCGGCCGTTTTCATCGCGGAAACGGCGGATGGCCCACTCTGTGCGCCCAAAGGCTCTATTGGTTTGCCCGATCTTCCTCTGTACGGGCGGCTTGGCCAGGTTGCCCAGCGATCCCAGGCTGACAATCCAGAACGGCACGCCGACGGGGGACAGGGCCTCGCCTTTGACGCCGTCGGGGGCATTGGACAACTGGATGCCCATGCCCGTCATGCGGTCGGCCAGGGCCTGGAGGGCCGGCAGGAACGGCCTGAAGCCCATGGGGGCCTTCTGCGCGACCAGCGCCATGACGGCGGGCAGCACGCTCTTGGTGTCCAGGTAGGCGATGAGGTTGGACTCCGGCGCCATCGCCTTGCTCACCTGGGTAAAGCTCTCGGAGGTGGCCAGCGACTGCTTGGCCTCGCGGGCGTCCACGACGCGCTTCATGGTCTCGGTGCTGTTGGCCAGAAGGATGAAGCGGTCAAGGAAGGCGTAAGTGATGGAGAGTTCGGGCCGGCGCGGGTCGGCCAGAACGCTCAGATCGGCGTTCTTGTACTGCACCTTGTTGACGGCGATGCCCTGATTGACGAAGAAGGGCGACAGGAATATCTGCGCGAGCGAACCTTCGAGCTTGGGGATGTCCTTCGTCTCGGCGCCGACAATGAACTGGAGGTCGGAGAACTGCGGATTCCGCGTGCCGGCCGCCTCGATGACCTTCCGGAGGTCGGCCGCGACGAAGGCCTCGCTGCCCATCGAGCCGAAGATGTCCTGCTCGACGTCCACCTGGGCGTTCTGCTGGAAGGCCATTTCCGTGGCCTGAAGTTTCTGAAGCCCTTCCTCGCCCTGAATCTGACGCACCAACTCCTTCAGGGCCTGGTAGAGCTTCTCGCCTTCGCCGCCCTGGGCGGCGGCGTAGACCGAGAACCCCTGCGGCACAAGGGCGACCGACGTTGGCGCCTTCGCGGGCTGTTCGGCAAAATGCTTGAGAAGGCCGGTCTTTTCCTTGCCCGTCGCCAGGAAGATTTTCTCGCGCACCCCCGCGCCCTCGAACGCGAGGCCCACGGCGATGTTCTGGATGCCCGTCAGGCCGACGGCGTCGAGCTTGATCTTCTGGTCCGGCTCCGCCTGCCACTCTTCCTCCTGCATGGCGTAGACGGCGGCGAGGTTCAGGTAGACGAAAGCGCCGGCATCCACGGGGGCGGATTGCCTTGCCGACTGGTAGGCGGCCAGCGACGCAATGCTGGGGGCCTGGCCCTTGCTCACGCCGGCGAGCGCCTTGACCGCCGGCTCCGCGCCGACGACGAACGTGTCGCCGATCATGGCCAGGCAGAGGGGGTCTTTGCCTTGCGCGCCGAACTTGTGGATCGTGATGCCGTGGGCGTCTGCGGTCTCCAGAGCGCCTCCCCTGGGCAGGGCTTTCAGGCGGGGCAATACCTTGCCGTTGAGCATGGTCTCGAAGCCGCTCCTGTCGCCGGAAACATCCGCGACGATGGCGACCCCAGGGCTGGTAAACTGGTCCTTGGGGTTGATCAGGACGACGGCGAAGCCCTTGTCCAGCATCTTCCAAACCTGGTCATAGGGAGTTTCGGTGACGTACGCGACCAGGAACCGCAGACCGCTGCGGAGGAACTCTCTGCCGGCTGACAGAAGTTCGAGTTGGTCAATGGTCTGAGAAACGGCGGTCTTGGCGAACCCATCGCTGATGCCGGTGAGGTTCTTCACCTGCACAAAGACAAGGCTGTCGGCCGGCACGACCGACTCGATCGGGGAGGCGGCAGGCGCCTCCTTGACCGTTGCCTGTGCAAAGGTCCTGTGCGGCTGCAAGCACAAGACCGTCAAGACGATAAACAACATCGCTTTCAACCTGTAACTCATACAAACCTCCCTATTCTGTGGCCAAACGTCGGCAATGGAATCCGGCGAACCGTTCGCCCCAATTCTTCGTCTAATGGGCTATTACACGGAGGCGCAGGAGTTGGTTTCAGAAATTCGGCGGGCGGGGGCGGGCGGCCGAGAGGGCGGGGCGCGCCCAATTCTTTTCCGGATAATCCGCTTGCGCTGTATGACGGTATCTGCTATTGTTGTCACGATATCGGTCAATCAATCCGCCCCTCGTCGGCAGGACAAAACGCGAAGAGGCGGCGTACCATACTTAGATTACGACAGGTCGTCGGGAGGTTGTAAGAGGATGGTTTCGTGTCCGGTGTGCGGCCGGAAGTTTGAGGCGGCTGCAGAGACGTGTCCGTGCGGACATCGCTT
>CAYPFP010000046.1:8975-25473 GCA_964409935.1 uncultured Planctomycetota bacterium
CCGACCGCCGGTCCGACCGCCGAGGCCCAGGAACTGGCCCCCGGCGCCGAGACCAAGACGCCTGCGGACAAACCGGCAACGCCGGCGCCGCCGGAGACCGCGCGCGAAGCCGAGAAGAAGGCGGTGCACGAAGAAGACGAGGCCGAAGCGGCCGAGGCGGAAGCGGAGGCCGAGACGGAAGCGGCGGAGGCAGAAGACGAAGAGGAGGAAGAGGCTGAGGATGTTTCCGACCACGAGGGCCTTCACATCGAAGAAGAGGCCGAGGACGTTGAGTCGGAGGCCGCCAAGGCGCCGAAAAAACACCGCGCGAAGTGGGCCAACATCATCGGCATCTCGGTCAACGCCGTGCTCCTGCTGATCGTCATCTGGCTGGTCACTAAAAAACTGGGCCAGGAACCGCCGGAGCCTGTCACGGAGACGGTGGTCGTGCAGGTGCCGGTGAAGCAGGAATCGTCCGCCGTGAACGACCCCACCGACGCGCCGCCGCCCCCGGCCGTGGCCATCCAGGGCGAGCCGTTGAGCCCCGAAGGAACGCCCGCGCGCATCCTCGAAGACGCGCTGAGAAACAAGGGCGCGCTCCAATGCCGGATTGAGAGGTTCAGATTCGACCCGGACAGCGGGGCCTTGGCAGCGCTGTTGCGCAAGGACGCGCACTGGGACATCGGCGAACTGCGAAGGGCCGCCGACCATGACTCGCTTCTCATCCTGCGCACGGTCTTTGCCGCCTCGAACGTGAAGACGGTGGACATCTCCATCGAGGCCCGCGTATCGCAGAGGATGGGCGGCGGGTCGTACGAGAACGCGCTGAAGCTTTCCGTGGATCAGGCGGGGTTTGCGGCCTCCGGCCTGGCCCGGAGCAAGGACACCGCCATCCCGCCGTCATTTCAGCCTCAATACCACGAGGCGCTGAGGACGGCGAAGTAGGCGCGGGGGCCGGCGGAAGAATCCACAGGACGATCAGCGGCCGCGCCACTCCTTCACGGCCGCCGGCGGATCATACCCAAAGTGTTCGGCGTGGGCCTCGTACATGGCGAAAAGGCATTCGGGCCTCACATCCTTGTGGATGCAGTTCGACGACATGAGAATGTGGCCGCCGTCGCCCCACCCGTTCAGGATGCATTCTCGAGTAGCGCGCTTGACGTCCGCCACGCTGCCGCGCGTCATGAGGTGGCGGATATCCATGTTCCCGATGAAGGTGAAACGGCCGTATTCCCGCTTGAGGCGCGCCAGGTCCATGCCCGCCGCGTAGTCAATCTCCTCAAAGCCGTCCACGCCGGAAGACACCAGAAAGGCGTCGAGGACCGACCACAGGTCGCCGTCGGAGGCGTTGGTGCACACCTTGCCGAGCTGGTGGACGACCTCGGACTGGCGCGCCAGCGCGGGCGCGATGAATTCCGCATAGTGTCTCGGAGAAATCATCGGGCCGTGGTCGCCGGCGAAGTCGCCGCCCAGGGCGATGATGTCCGCTCCCATCTCGACAAGCTTTCGGATGTGGGCTATGGCGTAGTCGGCCTGCTTCTGGAAATGGCGGCGGATCAGTTCGGGCCGGGTCTGGAACCATTCGAGCATATAGGGCGGCATGGTCGCCGCGCCGACGTGGTAGGACATGGAGAAGACGGCGAGGTCCAGGCCTTTCTGCCGCATCAACTCCTTCACGCGGCGGAAGACCGCGAAAGCCTCGTCCGAGAACTGCGGCGGCCTGGCCTCGGCCTCGATGGCCTTCTGCCGGTTCAGCGCCTGGGTCTCCGGGTCCACCTTCGCCGGATGAAGCGGACCCGACTCGATGACGTCGGAGTCGGGCATGAAGCGCTGCACCCAGTCGCCGGTCTGCCAGGTGAACTCGCCGACCTTCCGGGGCCTCATGAAATTGCGGGCGATGTTGCTTCCGAGCGGAACGAGGTCCATGCCGAGACGTTCGGCCTTGGCGAGGATATCCTGCGCCTCAAGCTCAACCATCTCCTCCCATTCGCGCGTCTGGAGGAGCGACATGCGGTAGGGAAAATTCGTCTGGACGCAGGGGTGTCCGAGCAGGACGTCGGCGGCGGGGGGCTTGATGAGTTTCTCGAAGATGGGGGTGCGGTCGGGCTGAACGTGTCGAAAGGCGCACAGGGCGCGTTGGCGTCCGGTCATGGCGGTCCCTAACATTTCTCCATGGGAAACGATGTAAGGCTTGACACACGATATAACCAAAAAGTAAATTGCGGTGCAAGGAGACTCGCCGTGGAAGGGCGCAGACCGGGATATCGGCGGAGGCTCAGATGAGGACTTCGGTTGCGGCAATGGCGGTCGTTCTGGTCCTGGCGCGCAGCGGCGCCTGGGGGGCCGAGGTCCTTTTCTATGCGTCTTTCGACGAAGGCCATCGGCCGGTCTACAGCCGCGAAATCGAGACCACCGACACCGGCGACGCCGACGTCCTCCTGCGTCTGCTGCCGGCGCGGCTGGAGCCGGGCCGCGTGGGAAAGGCCGCGCATGTGACTTCGGGGCGCTTCACCTACCCGGCGGGGGCGAACTTCCGCCCCGACCAGGGGACCATCGCGCTCTGGGTGCGGCCCAACTGGCCGGGAACCGACACCGACTTCTATCACGTCCTCTTCGCCGCCGACGGCTGGGGCATGATCTACAAGTACACCGACCAGACCTACCTGACCTTCGGCGTGCGCGACGCCAAAGGCTACTACTCCTACAGCGCCACGGCGGACATTACGGCGTGGAAGGCGGGGGAGTGGCATCACGTTGTGGGCACGTGGTCGCTGGCCGACCGTTTCCGGCGCATTTACCTGGACGGCAAGAAGGTGTGCGAGGCGAGCCTGGACAGCGCCGCTCAGACCGCCAAGTCGCTGACCGTCGGCGCGCTCCATTCGCGGTTCCTTCTCGACGGGCTGGCGGACGAAGTCTACGTCTTCGACGCCCCCCTCACCGACGCCGAGGTCGCGGCGGGCTTCGAGCGCGGACGGCAGGGAAAGCCCTGCTGGGAGACGCCCAAAGGCCAGGCGCCCCCTGCGGCACCGCCCCCTTCGCTTCCGGCAGGTTATGGGCCGCGCCCGCCCTCCTTCGTGAACTGGTCGCCGGCCGGCGTCTATCAGCGCGAGAACGGCACGCGGGGCGAGCTTTGCCTCAACGGATATTGGCGATACCAGCCGGCCGCCCGTCTGGACGGCGTACCGGGGGCAGACTGGCTCTATCGCAAGGCACCGTGGAGCGACCAGGACTTCAAAGTCTACGACGAAAAAAAGACCGCCGTCTCTGCGCCGGCCACGGCGGCCCGGCTCTGTTGGGCGCAACGCGAATTCAGAATCCCCGAACATTGGAAAGGGCGCCGGGTCGTCCTGCGCATCGAGAATCTGCGATCCGACAGCCGCGGCTACGGGTACGTATATCTCGACGGCGCCTTCCTCGGCTCCCAGGTGGCGCAGGAGCCTGTGGACTTCGACATCACGCAAAAGGTTCGGGCCGCCGGTCCGACCGCCGGTCCGACCGCCGGTCCGACCGCCCATACGGTCACCGTGCTATCGGAAGGCATCGTGGACGACGTGTGGCTGCGCAGTTATCCCGAGGCGGTGAACGTGACCGACGTGGTCATAGACACCTCCACGCGCAGAAAGAACATACGCCTCACTGTCAAGGTAGAGAACCGCTCGGGCATGCAGGAGGAGGTGCGCGCCGTCGGCATCGTCTCCGAGGACGCGGGGGGAAACAAGGTCTGCAAGCGCTTCGCGGGCGAGAACATCGTCAAGTGTCCAGCCAACTCTTCGCGCATGGTGGAGCTTGCCGAGGGATGGTCCGGCCCGAAGCTCTGGACGCCCGAATCGCCCAACTTCTACTGGCTCGTCGTCCAGCTTGAAGACGCGAAGGGAAAACTCCTTGACCGCACCCTCGCCCTGCGCTTCGGATTTCGCGAGTACTGGATTGACCAGGGCGACTTCTACCTCAACGGCCATCCCGTTCGCCTGCGCGGCCACTCCAACGTCCCGTTCCACAGCCTGAGCGGAAACGGGAGCGACCCTTTCATTCGCGCCTTCTTCTCGGCGATGAAGGCCATCCACCTGAACTCCTTCTACACCATGTGGCCCTACTTCTACGCCCACAAAGACACCGGCATCTGTCTGGACCGCGTGCTCGACATCGCCGACGAGATGGGGATAATGGTCATCCCCGACCTCACCAACCCGAACCGCTTCCGAGAAGCGTGGGAGGAAGCCGTCATCCGCGACCACTATCGCGCGCGCATCCAGAATCTCGTGCGGCGTTACCGCCACCACCCCTCCGTCATCATGTGGATGGCCGGCGGGGCGCTGGCGCATACGTACGATTTCTGCCCCGCCAAGATGGACGGCCGTTTCCGGCCCGAACGCGAGATCGAAGATTTTGACAAGATAGCATCCATCGCGGAGGAAGGGCGCACCATGATCCTGCGCGCCGACCCCACTCGGCCCGCGTTCTTTCACAGTTCGGGAAACTTCGGGCCGATATGGACCACGATGGCGTACCTCGGCTTCGACGTCGAGCTTCAGGAGCGCGAAGACTGGCCATTGGCTTGGGCGCGGCGTCGCCATAAGCCGGTCATGGTGACGGAGTTCGGATTTCCCGTCGTCTGCGGCTGGCACAAGCTGAAACGCCCCAGCCCGACGCTGAAGGAGGTGTACGAATCCGAGCCGCTCTTCGTCGAGTACGCAGCCATGTATTTCGGCGATGAAGCGTACCGCTGGGAGCCGGCCGAATGCGTCGAGGCCTATGGGTCGCCCGCCTTACGTACTGGCGGGCCGCCGAAGCTGGGCTTGCTTCGCGCCCAAAGCCCTGCCATGAATCGCACCAAGGCCCTTTTCGCGCGCGAGGGCCTGCGCGCCTGGCGCACCTACGGCATCTCCTTCCACACCCACGCCGAGATGGTGTCCTGTTTCGAGAACAAACAGATTCGGCCCTCGGACAGCGCCGCGGCAGACCCCGACCCCCGCCGTCCGGGAGGCACGACGGATCGGACGGAGTTCTCGGTCGAGGATTCCGAGAAGCTCACGGAGCTGGGCAAGGCCGTGCGGGAGGCGTGCGAGCCGATCCTGGCCTACATCGCCGGCCCCGGCCTGGACTTCACCGCAAAAGACCACTCCTTCTACGCGGGGGAGCGGGTGCGCAAGCAGGTCGTCATCGTCAACGACACCAGCGCGCCGGTGGAGGCGCAGGTGCAATGGGCCGTCGAAAGAACAACCCCAGGCGCGGGCGACGAGGCGATGCTCGGCGGGCAGATCATCGCCCGCATTGGAGCGGGCGAGATCGCCGTTGGGAAATACCCGTTCGAGTTTACGGCCCCCGACACCGCCGTCCGTTCCCGAGTGCGGATGAAGATCAGCGCCTCCTTCTCCAACGGACACCGCAGCCAGGACGAATTTGAGGTCCAGGTCTTTCCGAAGGAGTCCGTCGCGGCCCCTCAAGCCCGCGCCCCCCTGCTCACCTACGACCCCCAGGGCGAGACGGGCAAGGCGCTCCAGGCCGGCGGCTACAAGCTCAAGGCCGTGCCGAAGCGCGACCCGAAAGCGCTCAGCCCGACGGCGCAGCCCGCGCCTCTGCTCATCATCGGCCGACTGGCCATGCAAGAACCGGCGGCCGCCGCCGACCTGACGGCCCTCGGATTCGACGAGGCCGTGCGAAACGGCCTCAACGTCCTGGTCTTCGAGCAGGCCGCCGCGACGCTCATGGGGCTGCGGCTTCGCGAGACCAGCCCCCGCCACGTCTTCATCCGCGCGGCCGACCATCCCGCGCTGACCGGCCTCCAAGCCGAAGACTTTCACCACTGGCGCGGCGACAGCAACCTCATCGCCGCCTACCCCGACCCCGGTCCGCACCCCAAGGGCCTCAACGATTACCCCGAACACTTCTGGAAGTGGGGAAATCGCGGGTGCGTCGCGACCTACACCATCGAGAAACCCCAACGCGGCGTCTTCCGGCCGCTGCTGGACTGCGGCTTCGACCAGTTCGAGACACCGCTCATCGAGTTCCTCGCCGGCAAAGGACGCATCATCTTCTGTCAGCTTGACGTCACGAACCGCTACGCAAACGATCCGGTGGCCCGCAGGATAGTGGACAACCTCATCCGCTATCTGCGCGAAGCGCCCGCGCCGGCCGTCGGCGGCGCGGAGAAGGACAAAGACGCGCCATTGATGTTTGTGGAAGAGGCCACCGAAACGGCGTTGACGGAGGTCGAGAGATTCGTCCGCGACGGCGGCTGGGCCGTTCTCACGAGCGCAGCGGCCGCGAAGAGTTTCGAGATGAGAGAAGAAAAGATATTCAAAGTGATGCCACCGCGCAGTCCGGACTTCGCCGGCATCTCGCCCGCGGACTTCTTCCTGCGACGAAGCGTGGTTGGCGCGGTCTGGAAGAACCTGCCCGAAGGGACCGCCGCAAGCGACCCCCCGACGCTGGCCTCCGTGCCGGCGGGAAAGGGGCGCATAATTCTCTATGGGTTGCCGGCCGTTGACCCGAAGGACGCCTGGCAGGCAATGAAGCTGCGCCGCACGCTCGGCATCCTTGCGGCGAACGCGGGCGTCAGCGGGAATATCGGTCCGACCGCCGGGCCGAGCGCCGGCGCAACCGACGACAAGGCGCTGTACCCACATGCCTTGCCCGATTTCGATCCATACAGATATTGGCGTTGGTGAGGCAGGGACTCGCGAACCTTCCCCGGCACGGAGAAAATCCATGCGGAACGATGCGAACGACGCCGCGCCTCAGAAAATCTCCCCGCCGTCCGGTCCCGTCGAGGTCGCCAGACGACTCTTTCTGATGGGAGGACTCTTGGGCGCGCTGTGGACGGGCCTCAACTATGCGCCGCAACTCCTCTCCATCAGGCCCATGGACTTCGAACAGTACAAGGCCAGAAAGAGCAAAGAAGTGTTTGGCGCGGAATATGCGGCCATGAGCCTCGAGGCGTTCATAGCCGACCGAACCAAAGACCGGCTCGTCCGTGTGGGGGACTCGGCGCGCGGCATTGGCGAGGCCGCCGAATGGAAAGCCTTCTTCGACGGTGTCGAGGCCGCGTGCGCCGGACGAGGCGGGCAGGAATGGGATAGGCGATTCGGCAGCGGCCATGCCGAGAACAACCTCTTTTTCCGACCCCAAGAAAAGGCCCTGCCGCACGCGGCGCGTCTTTCCAGCGACGCGGCGGCGGAATTGACAGGCGAGCGCGACTTCGCCTATGTCCTCCTCGAAGCGGAGGGGAAGGCCCGCTACCTTGCCGTTTCGCGCGTCCGCGGCGCCGACATCCACGTGGCGCCCTGGGCCGTCTCGCGCCCGCATCGGGCGTGGGCGCCGTGGATTCTGGCCATCGGGCTTCTAGGTTACGTCCTGCTGCCGTGGCCGCGCCATCCCGCCAACGCGGTCCGCTACAGCCTCATTCGGGGGGCGATCCTGCCGGACGCCGCCGGCGGCATGCTCGCCAGCTGTTTTTTCGCCCTGCCCATTCTGGCGCTTTCCGGCGGCGGCGGCCCCGACCTCGGCGGCGGGCCGTTGGATTTCCACACCGGCGCCGCCTATTTCACCCTCGTCCTGTGGACGCTGGGCCTCTTCGGTCTGGCCCTCTCGGCCGTCGCCGCGTGGTACGCCTCCTTCCAACTCCTCATCCTGCCGGATTCGCTGCGGCGGAACACCCTCCTGGGAAGCCGCGAGATCGCCTACGCCGACGTTGCGGAGGCGCGCCTCGTCGAACACCGATTACCGTGGTGGCTCCGCATCCCCATGCTGCTCAGCGGCAAGCCCCACATGATGGGGCTGGCGATGGATGTGCAGAGCGGCATCGGCATGTCGCTCAAAGACGGGACGACGTGGCGGCTGTGGCTGCGCGGGTTGACGGGCGAAGAATGGCTCGTGCCGCGCCTGCGCGACGCCGGGGTTAAGCTCGCGCCCGAACTTGACGCGTTCGCGCCGAAACGGAAGGCGCCCAAAACGCCGCCCAGTGCGGTCGGGTCGAGACGCATGGTCGCCCAAGGCGTCTATGCGGGACTCGCGCTGGTCTTGTGCGCGGCGTTGGGAGCATGGGTCAACGCGCCGCCGGCGCCGCATGCGCCGCCTCAGCCCGCCGGTCCGCGGCCTGACCCGGCGGTCGTGCTGGAGCGAGGCAGGATTCTGCGGGAGATGGAGAGGGTCAACAAGGCGCTCGCCCTGGCGATTGAGCGCACCAAAAAAGGAACGCCCGAAGAAAAAAAAGGCGCTCTTGAAGAAGCACAAGGACTGATGAAGGAGTTCGAAGACCTCAAGGTCAGAGAAGAAAAGCTGCCCAACCCCAAAGACCCTCCGAAGTAAACACGGGACCGTCACCGCCGTCGCAAGCCATGCCCGCCCGCTTTTGGGCTTGGCATGCGGAACATTTCTGATACCATACAGCCCTTTCAGTGCCAGGGAACACCCCCGGAGAACGGGAAGATGCGGTTGGTTCGCACAACAGTAGCTATCGCAACGGCGTTCGTTCTGGTTGCGGGCGGACGACTCGGCGCGGCGGATGCGCCGGCAGGCCGAGGCGAAGTTGCATTCCAGGAGGGACTGCAGCCGGACAGCGCCGTATCCCTCGTCAAAGGATCCGTCTCCCCCGCCGGGAAACGCGGCTTCCTGACGGTTCGCGACGGGCGCTTCTGTTTCCCCGACGGACAGCGGCAGAAGTTCTGGGGCGTGAACGTGCAGTGGGACGTTCTGCCCGGCAAAGAGGAAGCGCCACGACTCGCGCAGAGACTCGCGCAGTTCGGCGTGAACCTGGCGAGGTTCGGCGGTCCAAACGCACGGAAACTCAAGGACGACGGGGCGAATACGGCGGAGCGCTTCGACGGCTTCGTCGCCGAGTTGAAGAAGAACGGCATTTACGTCTGCCTCGTCCTGCAACCCGACGACGGGGCGAACGTGTACGTTGACGACCCCGCCGCCGCAAGGCATCAGAAACTCGCGGACGACACGCTCCTGCGCACAAATCGCCTGACGGGGCTGCGTTACGCGGACGAGCCGGCGGTGGCCTTTGTCCAGATCGTGAACGAGGAGACCGTCTTCGACTCGCCCCGCGTGAAAGCCGAACCCAGAAACCTCGCGGGACTGGAACGGGCGTACTACGAGAAGATGTACAAGCATCTGCGGCAGATCGGCGTCAAGTGTCCCATCGTGTGCGCGAGCGTCGGCGCCAACACGATGGGGAACATGGCGCATGTATGGGCGGCGGGCGCCGGCGACGCGATCTCGGTCAATGCGCCGTGCCATGCGTCCGACTGCAAGACGCACGCCGGCTCGATGGCGCGGACGCCGGGCGGCCCGGTGTCTCTGGCCGCCGCGTGCAGCCTGGCGGGCAAACCCCTCATCGTGGCCGAGACGACGCGGTGCTGCCCCGCCTCGTGGAGCTTCGAATCGCCGCTGCTGACCGTTGGCTACGCGGCCCTGCAGGACTGGGACGCGCTGATATGGGGCGGGCCGCACGGGATTGACCCCGCCTGCGAGATGCAGTTCCCGGCGGCGGCGCGGATCTTCCTTCAGGGCATGATAAGCCCCGGGCGCATCTCGGCGGAAGTCATTTTGTCCCAGGCCGACCTTTTCGACCCGAGCCGGTGGCCGAGGCAACGCGCGAAGGAGGACGTTGCGCACTCGCCGCCGGAATGGCTCCCCTTCCTGAGCCGGATGCGGAACCGTTTGCCCGATGCAGGGCCGTCGGCGGGATCGAAGGAACATGTCGTGCAGGTCTTTGCCGGCCCCGGCGTGAAGAAGGTCAGCACGTCCTGGGGCAAGACGACCATCTCCGTGGGTGAGCATCCGGCCGCCGAACACGAAGGCCGCGCGGCAGCCGACCCGGAAAGCGCCAAAAAAGACAAACTGTGGGTCTACAAACAATACCTCAAGGCCACGTGGCTTCACTCCGCGCCCAAGTGGGGCCGGAAGATGGCCGAACAGCCCTATTTCGTCTCCGACACCGACCAGTTGCGCTGGAGGTACGACGCGGGCCGGTTCGCCTTTGACGCCCCGGCATGCCAGGGCATCGTGGGCGAATGGGGCGGAGGGCCACAAGCCCTGTCCTCCGTGAGTCTGACCTGCGCGACCCCCTCCTGCGCCGTCGCCGTGGTGTCGCTGGACGGCGCGCCGCTCAAGGATTCAAGGCACATGCTCCTTTGCGCGGCGGCCCCCAGCGAGCCGCGCGCCGGAGCGCCGACGCCCGCCCGGCCCGACCTCCTGTTCGAGCCGGTGAAGGCCGAAGTGGAAATCAAACACAGAGTGCTCAGGAGCATCCTGGGCGTGCGGTGGAAAGTCTGGGCGCTGGACGCCACGGGAAAGCGAGTGAAGGAAGTCCCGACGTCGGGCCTTCTAAACTCCGCCTCGTTCAAGATCGGCGACGCAGCGCCCGTCATGTGGTACGAAGTGACGGTCGAGGAAAATACGCTGGCGCCGTTCAGATGATCGGGCGTTCGGTCTGCGGACCGGCGTTCTTGCGAGACATGATTTGGAGGAATACCAGGGATGAGTCAGACACTGAGGATCGGGATCGTGGGGTGCGGCGGGATAGCGGGCGCCCATGTGCGCGGCTACAAAGCCTTGTGGGACAACCAGATGCGAGAATTCGACATCGCCGCCACATGCGACATCGAGAAGGCAAGGGCCGAGAAGATGGCCGCCGACATCGCCGCGTGGCAGGGCAAGAAGCCCAACGCCTACAGCAGCCTGGAGGAGCTCCTCGACAAGGAGAAGGGCGTGCAGGCGGTGGACATCTGCAGCGTACACCGCAACCACCACACGCTGGCCATCCCCTGTATGAAGGCAGGCCTGCACGTGACCATCGAGAAACCGCTGGCCATCACCATGCGCACAGGGCGGATGATGCTCGACGCCGCGAAGCGCACGAACACCATCCTCCACGTGGCCGAGAACTACCGCCGCACCCCGCAGAACCGCGCCGCGCAATGGATGTTGCGGCAGGGCCGCATCGGCAAGCCGCGCATGATCTACTGGGTGGACGTCAGCGAGCGGCTCTGGTACTGGACATGGCGCGAACACCGCGACCAGTCCGGCGGCGGATGGACGCTCGACGGCGGCGTGCATTTCGCCGACCTGTTCCGCTTCCACATCGGCGAAGTCTCGGAGATTTTTTCCACCGTGCGGACCTTCTCGCCCACGCGGTACAAGAAACCCCAGACCTTCGAGGAACCCGTCCAGGTGGACGTCGAGGACACGACCGTTTCGGTGCTCCGGTTCGAGAACGGCGCGACCGGCCAGTGGACCTCGACCACGGCTGCGCCGGGGGCGGGCTTCAGCAAGCGCGTGATCTACGGCGAAGAAGGCTCGCTGGACTTCAGCACGGGCCTCAAGACGCGCAAACAGGAACTGAAGATGGACGAGGTCGTCTACGAATTCATGAACGCCATCTCGAAAGAGGAGAAGGAACGCCTCTTCCCGCGAGGCGTGACCGACACGATCGCGACGGAGTTGAAGGAGTTCAGCGACGCCGTTCTCCACGGGCAGCCCATGGAGACCAGCGGCGAGGACCAGTACAAGTCGCTGGCCGTCTGCTTCGGCGTCTACGAATCCGCCGCCGCGAATCAGCCGGTGAAAATCAAGGACGTCGCGGGGCTGAAGGTCGAGGAGTATCAGAAGGACCTCAACGCGGGCCTCGGGCTTGCGGAAAAGCGCAAGGCCCGCAAGCGCTGAACGGCGGCGCTATTTCTTCCCGATGAGTTCGACCGCCTTGCGGAGCTTCTCGGCGTTGGCCTCGTGGTGGGCCTTGAGGCCGAAGGCGCCGAGCATCAGGAGGCGCGGGAAAAGGTCCTCGGCCTTCGGACACAGGCCGTCGGGATAGCGGTTGTGAGGGCCTTTATAGTGCGGGCAGTCCAGGGGGCAGCCCCGCCCGTAGCCCATCCGCTGGGCGATGACCGGGTGTTTGTAGGCGGGCATCTTGGTGTAACCGATGCCGAGGCTGCACTTGGTCTCGGCCAGGGCCTTGCGGAAATCGTCCATCGTGACGCCCGCCTTGTCGCCGTGGAAGGTCGCGCCCCAGAGATGGAAGGTGTGTTTGGACTCGGCGGGACCGCGCTGGAGCGCAATCCAGGAACAGTCGGCGAGCGCGGCGTCGTACAGGGCGGCGTTCTCGATCAGACCGGCGATATAGCCGGCTGCGCGTTCGAGCTGGCAGATGCCGATGGCGGCGGTCTGCTCGGTCATGCGGTAGTTGAAGTGCAAGCCATGGGCCACGCTGGCAAACGTGGGCGCCCCGGCGTGCAGGTCCAGGGCCTTGGCGATCTCATCACTGTCCGTGACGGCCATGCCGCCGTCGCCCAGCCCCAGTTGTTTGCTCATCTGGAAACTGAAGGAACCGATGTCGCCCCACGTGCCCGCGCACCGGCCTTTGTAGGTGGCGAAGATCGCGTGGGCGCAGTCCTCGATGACGAGCAGCTTGTGCCGGCGCGCAACGGCCATGATGCGGTCCATCTCGGCGGGCAGACCCCAGACGTGGGTGACGATGATGGCCTTGGTGCGCTCGGTGATCTTGGCCTCGATGAGGTCGGGGTCCATGTTCCACGTCACGGGGTTGATGTCCACGAAAACGGGCACGGCGTTGTTGTACATCGCGGCCACGGCGCCAAAGACGCAGACGGGGTCGCAGATCACCTCGTCGCCGGCGCCGGCCCCGGCGACGATCACCGATGCGTGAAGCACCGACATGGCGCTGTTCATGGCGACGGCGTGCTTCGCCCCCAGCGCGGCGGCGAACTCGCTTTCGAAGCGCGGCGTGAACGCGCCGCCTCCAAGGGCGGACAGCTTGCCGGAGTCGAGGACCTGCTTGAGCAGCGACAACTCCTTGTCGTCGAACACGCGCACAGGCATGGCACACCTCCGTAACCAGTGGAACACGGGCGTATGCTAACGCCGGACCTCTCGGAAGGAGACGTTGTCGTACAACATCCATTCCGAACCGGTGAAACGACCGAGAATGCCGAAGCTGCACTTGGAGGCGAAATCGGGCGTCGTCATCTCAAAGCGGAACGGCTTGTAGGCCGCCGACGACAGGCCGAAGATGCGGCACGCCTCGCTGCCGACCAGCGTATCGCCGTCGTCTTTGAAGAGGATCTTGAGCCGCGCCGGTTCGACGCCGGGCTTTTCGTGGCGCACAAAGCCGGAGACGACGTAGCGCGTGTTGGGCTTGACGGCGAAGTCCTGCCAGAAACCGTCGTCGAAGCGCGTGCGGGCGGCGCCCCGGCCCTCCCAGACCAGGTCGGCGGCGGTCGCGAGCGACGGCGCGCCCTGTTTGGTCCAGCCGACTGGCGCGCCGCCGGCGTCGGCGTCCTCGAAACCGCCGTTGGTCAGCAGGTTCGGAGGCGGACCGCCGAAAGCGGAGGGGGGAAGAGACATCAGCATCCACTTCACCGGCGGGGGCGCAAGCGACATGTCCTTCGGCGGCGGGGCGTCCTGAGTGAAGATCGTGATCCTGCCGGATTTCTCCGTCACGAGGATCTCCTCGCGCGAATCGCCGGTCACGTCGAGGGGAAAAAGATGCGTGTAGGGGAAATAGTAGCCCGGCTCGACCGGCAACTGGAATATCTCACGGCCTTCGCCGTCGTAGAGGGTGGGGCGGTCGAACTTCCGCGAGACCATAATCAGTTCGCCGCCGTCGCCGCGCCACGACACGGGAAGCTGGAGCGCGTAATACTCCTCCGGCACGAGCATCCACTGCTTGAGCGGCGCGCCGCGTCCGGTGAACAGCGACGTAACGCCGAACGCGCCCCAACGGTCGAAGACCAGCGGTTCGAGGCCGGGAATGTCGGGGCGGAAGTTCCCCACCGCGATCCCCTGCGAGTGCCCCACGTCAACGCACGCGAGCTTGTCGCCGGTGAATCCGTCGAGGAAAAAGACCCCCTCGTCCACACCGAGGAAGATCGCGGTCGGTTCGCCTTGCGGCCCCAGAGGGCCAAGCACGACCTGATCGAGATGGGTCTCGGTGACACGACAGTCCCAGACCGACTTGCCGTCGCCGCGCAGCAGACTGCCGCCGGCCAGCAGCTCCTCCCGCCCGTCGCCGTCCACGTCCCAGAAGCCGAGACCGAAGGTGTGGCCGATCTCGATGGAGACCTTTCGGCGGAACAGTTCCTTCAGGTTTTCGTCGTAGACGATGATGTCCGGCGTGTTGTCGCCGAGGCGGACGGCGTAGTTGACCTCCCCCTTGCCGGTCAGGTTGCCGAGCCGCCAGGGACCGTAGAGAAAACGCGGGCCAGGGACGGGACATTCGGCGATTTGCTTCCCCGTGCGCCCGTCCAACATCACGAGCCTCTGTCCCGACAGGCCCACTATCCGGGACACACCATTGGCGTCCGGCGCGCCCAAGGCCACTTTGTCGAGAAAGACCGGCGCCTCCCAGAGAACCTTTCCGTCGAGGTCCATGGCGACGGTCTTGCCGACACCCGACGTCAGCACGAGATCCCGTTTGTCGGCGGAGACAAGGCGGGCCGGATAGCAGTTGAAGCCGCCGAGCACGGGTGCCAGCTTGGGGATGTCGAGCGTCTTGTGGACGACGGGTCCGGCGTAACGGCGGCGCGCCTCGGCGACCTGTTCGGCCTGCCGCGCCTCGCGCCGGGCCGCGCGTTCGATGCCGGCCTGATCCATCGAGACCCGGATGGACTTGACGCGGACATCGGCGTTGAAGCGCACGCCGGTCTTGCCGCACTCGTATTCGGCGTCTTCGGCGGTCACGAGATTCTTTCCGTCCACGGAGCCGGTGAGCCGTTTGCCGTCGGCTTGCAGTCTCAGGGAGTAGAAACGGTCGGGTGCTACGGGAAAATCGCTCCGGGCCAACGTCGTCCATTCGCTGTTCCTGCGCCGGAACAACGTAACGCCGCCGGGCCGCAAGGCGAGAAGGTAAAAGCGGTTCAGGTCCTGGTACCGCGCAAAGACGCCGACGAAAGGCAGCGAGGTGTGCTCGCCATAGGCGGAGGACGGTCCCTGGTTGATCAGGCGGACGGTCGCCTCGACGGCGTAGTCCTCCCAACCCATCTTGCCGCCCACCAGCACGCGCGCCTGGATGCCGCGCTGGCCGTACGGCTGGTTGGACAGGACCGACTCGCCGTTCTCCCTGACGACCTTGAGACAGCTCGGCGTGCCCATCCAGCCGCTCAGGGCGGCGGTCCAGCCCTTGAAGAATCCGTCCACTTCGGGGTTCGGCGGGCCGCAGACCTGGCGGTCCTTGGGGATGTCGGGCCATTCGAGCGCCGCGCCTTCGGGGCAGCCTGTCAGGTCGAGGGAAAGCAGTGTTTGCGGCTGGTCGGCGGAAAAGCCCTGTCGCGGCAGACCGCCGACGAGGAAAAACAGCAATATCAGGCAAGCCCGAACCCTCATGCGTTCTCCCTTTGTCCGAGGCGAGGAGCACATAAGGGTAGTGCGCTCGCATTGCGGAGTCAACAGATTAACGGGAGTTTCGTCTCTCAGAAAAGGCTTGTTTTGTCCAAGGAGGACTCCTATAATCTGCCTGGATTTTTGAGCCGGGAACGAGGCGATAAATGGCATTCAAGAGCGTCGAAGAGCAATTGGCCGTGATTGGGCGCGGCGTGGTCGAGGTTTTCCCTGAGCAGGAACTGGCGCAAAAGCTCGACCGGTCCGCGAAGTCCGGCAAACCTCTGCGCATCAAGCTGGGCGTGGACCCGACCATCTCCGATCTTCACCTGGGCCACGCCGTGCCGCTGCGAAAGCTGCGCGTGTTCCAGGACCTGGGACACCAGGCCGTGCTGATCATCGGCGACTACACCGGCATGATCGGCGACCCTTCCGGCCAGAGCAAGACCCGCCCCCAACTCACCCACGAACAAGTGCTGGCCTATGCGCAGACGTATCTCGAACAGGCCGGCAAGATCCTGGACATGAAGCGGCTGGAGGTCGTGCGCAACGGCGACTGGTTCAGCCTGATGCGCTTCACGGACGTGGTGAGGCTGGCGGCCAAGATGACGGTGGCGCGGATGCTGGAACGCGACGATTTCCAGAACCGCTACAAAGAGCAGACCCCCATCGGCGTACACGAGTTCCTGTATCCGCTCATGCAGGGCTACGACTCGGTGGTGGTGCGGGCCGACGTGGAGATCGGCGGGACGGACCAGAAGTTCAATCTGCTGGTCGGGCGCGACCTGCAGCGCGACGAGGGCATGGAGCCGCAGATCGCCCTGACGCTGCCCATCCTGCCGGGACTGGACGGCGTGAAAAAGATGTCCAAGAGCCTGGGCAACTACGTCGGCATCAACGAGCCGCCGAACGAAATCTTCGGCAAGGTGATGTCCATCCCCGACAACGTGATGCGGCTTTTCTTCGAACTGGCCACCGACGAGCCGATGGACGAAGTGGACCGGCTGCTGGCCGGCGAGACCAACCCCCGCGACATCAAGGCGCGGCTGGGCAAGGCGATTGTGCGCCGTTACCATTCCGCCGAGGCCGCCGAAGCCGCCGCCGCCGAGTTCGACCGCATTTTCCGTTCGCGCGAACTGCCCGCCGACATCCCCGAAAAAACCGTCCCCGCCGCCGAGAT
>CAYPFP010000046.1:25573-36179 GCA_964409935.1 uncultured Planctomycetota bacterium
ATCGGATGCGGCATGATCTCGGAGTTCCACTCGGCGGCGATCCGCGAGCTTCCCAACGCGGAACTGGCGGCGGTCACCGACGTGCGCGAAGAGGCCGCCAAGCGCGTGGGCGAGGCCAATCAGTGCGCGTGGTACACCGACCTG
Organism: uncultured Planctomycetota bacterium; assembly: GCA_964409935.1. Classification (GTDB taxonomy): domain Bacteria; phylum Planctomycetota; class Brocadiia; order JAADGH01; family CAYPFP01; genus CAYPFP01. Next base: position 25,718 of record CAYPFP010000046.1, read on the forward strand.
AAAAAATTTCTCGCCCACAAAGACCTCGACATCGTCACCATCTGCACGCCGAGCGGCCTGCACCTGGACGGGGCCGTGCCGTCGGTCAAGGCCGGCAAGCACGTCATCGTCGAGAAACCGCTCGAGGTCACGCTGAAACGGTGCGACAAGATCATCGCCGCCGCCGACAAGGCAGGCGTCCACGTCGCCACGATCTACCCGTCCCGCTGGAGCGAGTGCAACCAGGTGCTGAAGCAGGCGGTGGACAAGGGCTGGTTCGGGCGACTCACCCTGGGCGACACGTACGTGAAATGGTGGCGCACCCAGCAGTACTACGATTCGGGCGGCTGGCGCGGCACCTGGAAGTTCGACGGCGGCGGCGCCCTCATGAACCAGTCCATCCACAACATTGACCTGCTGCAGTGGTTCATGGGCGACGTGGAATCGGTGATGGCCATGACCGACCTGCTGGCGCATGAACGCATCGAGGTCGAGGACACGGCGGTCGCCGTCCTTCGTTTCAAGAACGGCGCGCTCGGCGTCATCGAGGGGACGACGTCGGTGTTTCCGGGCCTGCTGAAGAAGACGGAGATCCACGGCAACAAGGGGACCGTTATCGTCGAGCAGGACGACGTCGTTTTCTGGAAGTTCGAGCAGCCGACGGCGGCGGACAAACAGGTCGAGAAGCTCATGTCCGAGCGCAAGTCCGGCAGCGGCGGGGCGGCCGACCCCAAGGCGATCAGCCACCTCGGCCACAAGAAACAGTTCGCCGATTTCCTCCAGGCCCTCGACACCGGGGCCAAGCCGCTCGTGGACGGAGCGGAGGGCCGCAAGTCGGTGGAGATCATCCTGGCCATCTACAAGTCGGCGCGTTCGGGCAAGCGGGTGAAACTGCCGCTGTAGGATTCCGGGCGAAATTTTTGCTTTTTTCCGGAAAGGGCGTATAATACTTTCGTCTTGTTCGGCCATGTGACCATATTGAATGCGCGGGTTGAGTTCCTGGGATTCTAAGGAGGCGGAGATGAGCGACAGGTGGAGTTGGGTTGTGAGAGGACTTGTTGCCGGGACCGTTGTCGTGACTCTGGGTATCATGGGGTGCGCCACGCAGAAGACCGAAGTGCCGGTGGAAGAGCCGCCGAAGGCGGAAGTGAAGCCCCCGCCGCCTCCGCCGCCCGCGAGGCCGGCGCCGGCGCCGACCGCCAAGCCCGTCGGCGGCGAACAGTCGTACACCGTGCAGGTGGGCGACACGCTGTTCAGCATCGCCAAGCGCTATGGGGTGAAGCTGCAAGACCTTCAGGCGGCCAATAACATCCAGAACCCCAACATGATCAAGAGTGGCCAGAAGCTGATCATTCCGGCCGGCGGCGCGCCGGGAGCGCCCAAGGCGGGCGGACTCCAGGAACCGTTCTAGATTCGTACGCCGGCAGACCGAGTTGCCGTCAATGCCTGCGCAAACGCGCAGGGACATGGAGAGTGTCCCTGCGCGTTTCGTTTCTGGGCCGAGCCAGCCCGGCGGCGGAAGGGGCCGCCGCGACTCAAAGCGCGATGGGCCGCCCCTCGGCGGCGGAGCGGTAGAGGGCCTCGGTGAGGGTGATGACGCGCACGGCCTCCTCCGCCGGACACAGGAGGGGTTCGTTGCCGGCGATGGCGGCGGTGAAGTTGGCGTTCGGGTCGGTCGCGGCGATCCCCTCGGCCGACACGGGCGCGTAAGGCTCGCCGTCTTTTCGCTTCAGGAAGACGCCGTCGTCGCGGATGAGCACCGTGCCCTGCGTGCCGCTGATGGTCAGGCACGAGACCCAGCCTGCGGCGTCCCCGGAGATGGCGATGACGCCCATGGCGCCGTTGGCAAACTTCAGGGCGCAGCCGGAGATCACGTCCACCGCCAGGTCCCTGTTGTCAAGATACGCAAAGGCGGACAGGGGGCGCAGGCCCGTGAGCCACAGCATCAGGTCCAGCATGTGGCTGCCGCTGTCCATCAGCTCGCCCCCGCCGCTGAGCTTGGGGTCGAAGCGCCATTCGCGATGGCTGGCGATGACGCGCGTGATCCAATCCTGCGTCAGCACGACGCTGACCAGTTGGACCTCGCCGAGTTCGCCGGCCGACACGATCTGTTTGACGCGCCGGTGAGCGGGGATCCCGCGCATCTGGTAGGCGCAGCCGAGTATGAGTTTTCGGCGCGCGGCTTCGGCCATCAGGGCGTTGCCGTCGGCCGTTGCGGTGACGATGGGTTTCTCGATAAGCACATGGCAGCCGGCCTTGAGCGCCGACATGGCGTGCGGGAAGTGCAGCGTATGGGGGGTGAAGACGCCGACGGCGTCCGGCTTCACGGCGCGCACCATGGCGGCGCCGTCCACGAACTGCGGACACGTCATCCCCCGCTCCTTCTCGATCATGTTGACGACGGCCTGCGTGGCGGCGGGCTTGGGGTCCGCGCAGCCCACGATCTGAACGCTCATGTCCTTCAGCCAGCGGGTCACGTGCCCGCGGCTGATCGAGCCGCAACCGATGATGCCGACTTTCATAGCGCACTCCCCGGGTGAAAGCAAAGGTCCCAAGCATGTTAGCCGGACGGCGCCGCCAAAGCAATTGCGAAAATCCGGCGGGCGTGGTATTCTACGGCCTTGGGCGCGGACGCGCGAGTCCGCCCCGACTACACCAGAGGAAAGGCCATGAAGAACAAGATCAAGGTATGCGCGCATCCGTGGGCGTACGCCGCCAAGCAGCCGGGATACGACGTCTACCCCATCCTGGACCAGATTTTCGCCGACTACAAGCGCGGCGGGTTCGACGGCATCGAGTTGATGCACAACGTCTTCACGCACGACGACGCCGTCGAGAAGGTTGCGGCGCTTTCCAAGCAGTACGCGCTGCCCGTCGTCGGCACTTCGTGGGGGGCAAACACCTGGAAGCGCGAGGAGGAAAAGCAGGTCATGGAGGGAGCCGAACGGACGGTGGCCGCGCTGAAAAAACTCGGCGCGCACACGCTCGGCACGTCCACCGGCGCGAAGCCCGGCGAGAAAAAGACCCCCGCCGAACTCGACACGCAGGCCGGCGTCTTGCGGAAGGTCATACAGCTCTGCGAGGCCAACGGCATCACCCTCAACCTCCACAACCACACCTACGAGGTGAAGGACGGCGAGTACGAAATGAAGGCCATGATCGAGCGCATCCCCGACGTCAAGCTCGGTCCGGACCTCAACTGGCTGCGGCGGGCGGGCGTGGACCCCGTGGACTTCCTGCGCCGCAACGCCAAACGCATCGTGTTCCTTCACCTGCGCGACCAGTCGGGCGCCCGCTGGGTGGAGGCGCTGGGCGACGGCGACACCAACTATGAGGCCCTGGGCCGCGTCCTCGACGAGATTGACTTCAAGGGCGAGGCCTGCATCGAGCTGGCCCACGAGCGCGACCAGGTCTTTACGCGCTCGATGGGCGACAATTTCGCCCTGAGCGCGGCGCGCCTCAGAAAGGCCTTCGGACTGTGACATGAGATTCGTTGACGCCAATCTGGCCCCCATCGCCGCCAAGGTGCAGGAAGGCCGGCGGCTTTCGTTCGAAGACGGACTGGCGCTGTACCGCTCCAACGACGTGGCGGCCATTGGCTGCCTGGCCGACCGCCTCCGCGAACGCAAGAACGGCAACGCAGCCTTCTACGTCGTCAACCGGCACATCAACTACTCCAACATCTGCAAGAACCGGTGCAAGTTCTGCGCGTTCAGCCGGACCCGCGGCGAGGCCGGGGCGTTCGAGATGACGATGCCGGAGGTCCTCCGGCGCGCCCAGGAGGGCGTCAGGCAAGGCGCAACCGAACTCCACATCGTGGGCGGCCTGCATCCGGAGCTGAAATTCGACTTCTACCTGGACATGCTGCGCGAACTCTCGCGGCGTTTCCCGAAGGTGCACCTGCAGGCATTCACGGCGGTCGAGATCGCGCACATGGCGCAGACGGCCGGGCTGGACCTGCGCGAGACCCTGGCGGCGCTCAAGGAGGCGGGGCTGGGGTCCATCCCCGGCGGCGGGGCGGAGGTGTTCGCCCCCCGGGTGCGCCTTGAGCTTTGCCCCGAAAAGCTCAGCCCCGAAGGCTGGCTCGAAGTCATGCGCGTCGCGCACTCGCTGGGCATCCGCTCCAACGCCACCATGCTCTACGGCCATATTGAGACGGCCGAGGAGCGCGTGGCCCACATGATTCAACTGCGCGAGGTCCAGGCGGAAACCGGCGGCTTCATGACGTTCATCCCCCTCGCCTTTCATCCGCGCAACACGCCCATGGTGCGCGAGGCCGGCCGCGCCGGCGACGGCGCCGCGACCACGGCCTTCCTCGACCTGAAGACCCTCGCCATCGGGCGGCTCATGCTGGACAATTTCGACCACGTGAAATCCTTCTGGATCATGCTGGGTTTGAAACTGGCGCAGGTGTCGCTGGCCTTCGGCGTGGACGACATAGACGGAACCGTCGTCGAGGAGAAGATCGCCCACATGGCCGGCGCCGAGACCCCCGAGACGCTCAGCGTAGGCGAACTGCGGCGCATGATCCTTGAGGCCGGAAGAACGCCCGTCGAGCGAAACACGATCTACCGTAGAGTCGTGCGCCCCGGCGAGTCCGAGCTTTCCGACGACTGGTCGCTCGCCAAATTCTCTTGATAACAGAACCAGTCGCCCACTAGGATATGAACATTCCCGCTCATGCGCGTTCAACGACGCGGCGGGGCGGCAGCGTATGGATTTCCGTAGACCTTGTTTGCATTTGAGGCGACCTATGAAAAGATGCGCGGTCGTTCTGGCGGTAATGTGGTGTTTCTCGCTGGAGGGCGTGCTTCTGGCGCAGGCGGCGCCGGGGGCCGGCGCGCCGCCGTCGGCCGACTTGAAGGCCGAGGCGAGGAAGCCGACGTTCTATGAGTTCGCGCTGAAACGGAAGATCGTGGTGCACGAGCGCGCCGTGCCCGTGAGCTTCGGCAAGGCCGCCTTCTCGCCCCTCGAAGCGCGCGAGATCGAGTTCACCTTCGTCGAAAAGGACAACCGCCTCACGGCGAAGATGTCGTGCACGGCGGTGCGCGTGCTCGACGCCGTGCGGGCCGTCCACATCGCTCTTTTCGACGAGCACCAGCGGCTGCTGGGCACGGCCAGCGCGGCGACGACGATCACCAAGTTCATCGTCAACAACGTGCCGGCCAGCGAGGAGGTGGAACTGGCCCTGGACTTCGGGGAATCGGCCACGTACAAGACGTGCAAATTTTTCCAGGTCTCGATCTCCGGCCGCGGCCGAAGCTCGGCGAAGTTCGGCATGGGGGACGTGGAAGAACTCTTCGAGCGCCTCGCCAACAACCGCTCGCCGGAGGGCCAGCGCGACGCCGCCGAGGCCCTCGCCGAACTGGGCGACCCCGTCCTGCCGCGCTTGCGCCAGGTGGCGATGAAGGAGAACCGTCCAGGCTCGTTGGCGCTGTTGGCCGTCGTCAAGATGGGCACGCCTGCGGCCGCCGCGGTACTGGACGATCAGCTCCACGCCGGCGACATCTCGAAGGCGCGGCGGCTGGAGATATACGAAGTGGGGGTCACGATGGGCGCGCCCGCTTTCGGCGTACTGTCCAATGAACTCCAGCGAGTGCGCGACGAAGGGCTGGAGGTAGCCTTGTTCCGCACGCTGGGAGCGCTGAAGGACCCGCGCGTCGGTCCGTTTCTGATCGAGTGTTTCAAGGATGAGACGCGGTACATCGGTCTGGCGCGCGCGGAGGCGGCCATTTCGCTGGCCAAACACCGGGAGACCGCCGCCGTGCCGTTTCTGATTGCGGCCTTGCGCGACCGCTCCGGCACGGTGCGCGTTGCGGCGGCTTACGCCGTCGAGGAGATCACCCGCGCCAGCGTCCCCATCGAATGGACCGGCTCGTCGGCCGACGCCTGGCTGAACGCCCCGATCGAGGCGCGCGAGAGCGCGGCTCAGCGCTGGGAGGAATGGTGGAAGACCAACAGCGCGAAATTCGGCATGAGATGAGCGCCGCCAACGACGAAATGTTCCCCCCTTGCCGTTCCCCCCTCAGTCGTACGCAATCCTCGGATCCACACAGGCGTACAAGATGTCCGCAACGAGGTTTCCGGCCAGCACGAGCACGGCCGTGATGGTGTTGAGCGTCATGATCGTCGGATAATCGCGCGACAGCACCGACTCGTACCCCAATCGGCCGATCCCCGGCCAGGCAAAGATGGACTCGACGATCACCGAGCCGCCGATCAGCGCCGGAATCAGGAAGCCGAAGATCGTGATGATGGGCAGGAGGGCATTCTTGAGCGCGTGGCGGTACTTGACGTCGTCGGAGGCCAGGCCCTTGGCCCAGGCCGTGCGGATGTAGTCCTGCTGGTACACCTCGAGCATGCTGCCGCGCATGTAGCGCGAAAGCCAGGCGATTCCCGTGATGGCCTCCACGAGGGCGGGCAGGAACAGGTGCCACGCGCGGTCCGCGATGGTCTGCAGCGCCGGCAGCGGCGCCAGGCCGAACGTCTCGTCGCCCAGCACGGGCAGGCCGAAAAACTGCACGACAAACAGGATCAGGATGTAGGCGAGCCAGAACGTCGGCAGCGAGATTCCCAGAAACGCCAGGAAGGTGAGGGCGTGGTCGGCCAGGGTGTAGCGGCGCGTGGCCGAAAAGATGCCCAGCGGTATGGCCGTGGAAAAAATCAGGAGGGTCGCCACGATGTTCAGCTCGATGGTGGCCGGCAGGCGCTCGGCGATCTTCCAGAGGACGGGCTGGCCGTCCTTGAAGGACTTCAACTCGCCGGAGACCAGGTCGCGCAGCCACAGCCAGTACTGCTTGTGGTACGGCTCGTTGAGGTGGAAGTTCTTCTCCCACTGCTCGATGACCTTCTGGGGCACCTTCGGGTCGAGCGCGACGCCGATGGGCGATCCCGGCGCGATATGGATCATCATGAACGAGATCACCGTGATGCCGAAGAGCACCACCAGCGAGATCAGCAGTCGTCGGATAATGTAAGCGGTCATTGAACAGAACCCGATAAATGAATCCGCAGTCCGGCCAGAAACGCGTGCCGGCGGCTCACGGCTCCAAGGCCGTGCCGGTCACGCGGAACCAGCGGTCAATGTAATAGGTCAGGCCCGCCTTGGTCATCCGGATGTCCTCGATCTTGTGCCCGTCGCGGGGGCGCGGCAGCTTCAGCCGGAACGCGCCGGCGTGCAGCGACGGCGTGGCCTGCGGGAAGAACAGGAACGTGTACGGCTGGTCTTCGTAGATGCGGGCCGAAAGCTCCTGGTAGATCTTCTTGCGCTTCTGGTGGTCGAACTCGGTTCGCCCTTCCTCAATCAGACGATCCGCCCGCTCGTTCTTGTAGCCGACAAAGTTGAAGCCCTTGGGAATCTGGCTCGAGTGCCATATCTCGTAGCAGTCGGGGTCCAGCCCCAGGCCCCAGCCCAGCACACAGGCCTCGTAGTTGCGGGGATTGACCTTGTCGCGGATGAAAACGGACCATTCGTAGAGATAGATGTCCACCTTCACCCCCACCTGACGCAACTGCCGCTGGGCAAGGACGGCAATATCGTTGCGCATGGGGTTGCCGTTGTTGGTGATCAGGTCGAAACGGAACGGCTTGCCGTTCTTGTCGAGGATGCCGTCGCCGTCGGTGTCCCTCCAGCCCGCCTGGGCAAGCAGTTCACGGGCCTTCTTCGGGTCGTAGGGCAGCGGCTGCACCTGGTCGTTGTAGTACCACATGTGCGGCGGATAGATGCCGTCGGCCACCTTGCCCAGTCCGTACAAGAGATACTTAACCATCTCCTCGCGGTTGATGGCGTAACACAGCGCGCGGCGCACGTTGACGTCCTGGAACATCTCCTCTTTTTGGTTCCAGCCGATGTAGCTGTAACTGTTGCTGGGCCGCACGTAGACGTTGAAGCGCTCGTCGGTCTTGAATCGCGCGTAGCTGTGAGGGGCAATGGTCTCGTAGTCCACGCCCTCGATCATGAACTCCTGCTGGCGCAACTGGGGTTCGGGGATGATGCGCAGAGAGATGCGGTCGAGGGCGGGGCGGCCGCGGAAGTAATCGTCGTTGGCGAGCACGGTGATCCGCTCGTCGGTCTTCCACTCCAGGAACCGGAACGGCCCCGTGCCGATGGGCTTGCGGTTGAAGGACGCCGTGTTGATGTCAACCTTCTCCAGGACATGCCGCGGGATAATGCCCATCATCCAATTCTCGAGGCACGGCGAAAACGGCTCCTTGTAGGTGACGACAACCGTGTGGGGGTCGGGCGTCTCGACGGTCTTCACCAGCTCGAACATGGGCCGGCGCACCGTGTTCGTGCTCTCGTCCATGATCTTGTCGTACGTGAATCTCACGTCGGCGGAGGTAAAGGGCTTCCCATCATGCCAGCGGACGTTCTTCCGGAGCGCGAATCGGATGACCGGCTCGTTGTCGAACAGGCGGGTATCGGCGCGCAGCACCGCGCACAACGGCCGCGGCTTGCCGTCCTTGCCCTGCCGGACGGATTCTTCACCAAACGCCTTTATCGCGCCGGATGCCGCCTCGGCGTCGCCCAGGAACTTGAGGGCGAAGACGTCGCTGCTCTCGACCAGGGACTCGATCCGTTCGATGGGCGCGGACTTCAACGCCTCCTCCACCGCCCCAAGCACGGCGGGGGCAGCGGCCTTGGCGCCCCGGAAGACGGCCTCCGTGTCCACGCCCACGCGCAGGATATGGATGGGCCGGACGGCGTCGGCCGGGATCGCGCGCAGGACGCCCTGCTCGAAGGCGCGACCCGCGGCGTTGAGGGTCAGGAGAACGGACCGTTGGCGGCCGACGCTCGCGGCACGGATGTGGGCGTCGGCGGGCGACGGAGAGCCGTCGGGCGGGCGCAGCCGCGCCGCGGCGGCCTCCGGCGAAAGCTCCGAACCCGGTTTGAGGTAGAAGCGCGAGTTCTGCGAGATCGCCCACGACTCGGCCAGGTCGCCCGTGATCTCCAGGTCCTCGTCGTATTTCAGCAGCCCGTTGAAGACCAGGTCGTTGATCTCGCCGGAGACCGAGTCGGTGGCGAGGATGGGATTGAGTTTCTCCGCGTCGCCGCTGGAACTGATGACCAGTTCGTTGAGCCTCCGGGTGAAATTCTGCCGTGCAATCAGAAACGCCGCCAAGAACAGGACGGCGATGGCGATGGGCATGGAAAAAAGCAGGAGCTTTACGCGCATGGGTCACGATCCCATTTGCCGAAAAAGACACAAGGGGCGCGCAGGACAACACGGAGAAGCAAGAGACAGCGGGGCTACTTCTTCTTCAACCACTCCTCGTATTTCGCGACGGCGGCCTTCTCCTTTTCCTCATCCGGCGCCACGCCTTTGGGACTGTTGGGGTCGCGCTTGACGGCCGTCACAAATCCGAAGTCCTGACCGGTAATCTCCTTGAAGGCGACCTCGGCCTGTTCCCTGACTTCGCGGTCTTCACCCGCCTTCACGATGACCTCGGCGAGAGCGCGGGGATTTTCTTTTCTCTCGGCGAAGTACTTGACGGCCAGGAGGCGGATAGGGGCGTCCTTGTCCTTGACGGCCTCGGCGGCGAGGGCGCCGGCCTTGGGGTGGTTGGCTGCGCGGCTGAGCAGGGTCTTGTAGGCGAGGTAGCGCACGGCGGGGTTTCCGTCGCCGGTATAGCGGGCCATTTCGGAGGCCCCGACGCCCCCGCCGGATTCCGTGGACATCCTCTCCAGACCGAGCGCGCCGTTGATACGCACGATGGCCGGGGCCGACTTGTCGGCAACCCAGGCCTCGAGCTTGGCCGCGGCGTCCTTGTTGCCCGTCTTGGCCAGCCGGTCCCGCTCGTCCACAAGGGCCTTGTCATCCTTGGGATAGGTCTGGGCCGACAACGAAGCGCAGAGACCCACGCCGACGGCCAACACCGCCAGGAAGACTCGCATCCGGATCATGTATTGGATTCCTTATCGCCTTCAGGAATTCGCAAACACCCACAGGGGAGCACTATAGCAGGAAGAAAAAGGCGGGTCAACTGCATTCCGAGGCAAGAGTACGTGATGACACCGCAAAGGACGGCGAAGGCCGGCAGGGCGCGCATCGCGCACCAAATCACTCACGGAAGAAACCTGGCCGCAAAGAGGCGCAAAATGCGCAAGCCCACGGCTTCAGTATCTTCTCTCTTGCGCTTCTTGTGCCTTTTTGCGGCTTCTCCCGCCGTTGTTTTTTTTCGGCGCGTCATCGGCGTTCATCGGCGGTTCACTTCCGTTGCCGTTTCCGCGTGTTTCCCGCGCCGGTGCCAGGCACCAGGATTCCCCAGAAACAGACTCACAGAAGAAACCCAGCCGCAAAGAGGCTCAAAATGCACAAGGCTGCGGTTTCAGTATCTTCTCTCTTGCGCTTCTTGTGCCTTTTTGAGGCTTCTCCCGCCGTTGTTTTCTTTCGGCGCGTAATCGGCGTTCATCGGCGGTTGCCGTTTCGTTGCCGTTTCCGCGTGTTTCCCGCGCCGGTGCCAGGCACCAGGATTCCCCAGA
>CAYPFP010000047.1:0-17078 GCA_964409935.1 uncultured Planctomycetota bacterium
ACAACGCGGGCGACCACCGGCTTTATGGGGGGAAGCGTGTCGGGCAGCCCCGTCACCGGCGGCGGCGCGGCCTCGGCGGCGGGCATGATGCGGCTCATCTCGTCCGCCTCGATCGCCAGGTCCATCAACAGGGACTGGGCGTCGGTGGTGATGATTCTCGAACCGATGTCGCTGGCGGGCACGAACTCGAAGTCGCCGTCCTTCCAGGAGAAAATCCGGCGCACCGCGTCAAGGCCGTCGGGGACTCCCTGCAACCTGCCATTGACGATGTGGCCGTTCTCGAAGACGAGGTTGGCTACTGTCTTGTTGCGGGTGAGGGTCAGAATGCCTGTCTTGCGCTGGATGACCAGGAACTGGGCGATGCTGAAGATGTCAACGTCTGCCAGGTATCCGGTAAGGACGCGTCGCGTGGACGATGCCGGCGTGGTCGGGTGCTGGGCTGGGGGGTCATTGGCCATCAGTCACCGCAGGAGTTGCGCACACATGGCACGGATTCGGATTTATGCCGGCGGCTAATGTGGCAGCAACGGCGGACAGAATCGCTGGTTGGCATCCGATCTGTGAGTTGTTTCGCGTCACGGTGTCAGTTCTGGCAGAGGCTGACTCAAAAACCGAATTCCCACCACGCCCGGGAGGGTCAATCGTCTTCAAGCGTCCAGTATCTGCGGTTCACGACCTGGTTGATGTCCTTTGCTCTGTCGGCGGCAGGATTGCCTCTCGAGACGGTCGGCACCCGGGAGGCCCACAGCTCGACGTGGTCATCCCCAAAGAGGATGTTGGCGGCAGGCCGGTCCACAAGGAAATGGCGTGTGCCGATCTTGTACGTCTGGTTGTCGTTCATGGGGAGGGTGATGGCGAAGTTGAACTCCTCGGCGAACTCCGAGTCGCTGTCTGCGGACAGAATGAAGTTGCGGGCGTCCTCGACCTCGCTGGCCCGATAGTAGTCGGGGTAGCGGTCGGCGCCGGAGGGGGTGCGCGCGCTGAAATTGGATCGGTCTATGAAGGATCCCGACGCGTTCACGCGATAGGCCATCCCGCGCCAGGTCGAGTCGGCGGGGTTGTACTTCACATCGGCGTTGAGGCCGTAGGACAGGTTGTGGCCCATGTAGATGAGCTTGGCCTGGAGGCCGGCCGACCCGGAGGGGTACTCGCGCCGGGGGTCGAAGTTCTTGTCAGCGGGGCACTTGAACGTTCGGTCGTCCAGTCCGTAGCGAACAGCCTTGTCCGTGCGCATGAGTTCGTAGTACCAGGGATTCGAGATCATGGTGGCCTCGGTCAACTGCGGGATGGCGACAGTGCCGAAGGGCATGGTCCCCTGATCGCGTCGGATGAGGGGCGGGTAGTAGCCGTTGTGGTCAATCGCAAAGGTCTTCAGCGCCTGGCCGATCTGTCGCAGATTGGATGCGCACGCGGCGGTCTTGGCCTTGCTCATGAAGATGGGGATGCCTACGATGATGATGCCCGCCAGGCTGCCGATGACGACGATGACGACAAGAAGCTCGATCAGCGTGAAGCCGGTTCTGGGCGTGAATGAGGTCCGCATATTCATCTCGGGCGAGAGAGGTCGTCGGGACTACCGTAACCACTTGAAGTATAACATTGGCAAAAACGAAGTCAAGCGCGAAAACCCCCGCTCCCTTTTTGATTGAAAAAGGGATGGGCCGCTGATACGATGGCGCTTGAGGATTATGCGGCAGGGAAAAAGGGGGATTTTCCAGCGCCGCGCTGGCTTCGGCGACCGAAGGGGTTCCGTGTGGCTATGATCCGAAATCTGAAATCGGCAAAGGCGGGTCTGCTGATCGCGACGATGATTGCGGCCGCCGCACTCTGGGCGCGGGCTGAAGCGCTGGCGGATGCCGGCGCGTGGTGGGATCCTGCCTGGAAGTATTGCCAGACGGTTGCGGTGATTACGCCGGTCTTGTCCAGCGGCATCAACACCGCCGCGGCGGAGATTGACCCGATGGGCAAGGCCCTTCCCGACGGGCGCGACGTGCGCGTCGTAACCGCAGGCAAGGCGCTCGTTCCCCACCAGGTGGAACGGGGCGATGATGGCGTGCTGCGTGTGCTTTTCGAGGTTCCTCCCGGCGGGGGAGACACGTTTTTCATCTACTATGGGAATCCGGCGGCGGCCGCCGCGGCCGGTCAATGGGAGAAACGGCTCGGCGGCCTCGTGCTGGAAACTCGGGCCTTGATTCCCAGGAAGTGGCCTCTTCACTGGGAGCAGGTCCAGGAAACGCTCGCGGCTAACACGCCGGTCCTTGGCCGGGGGCCTCGGCCCTGCATCAACGACAACCGCAACCCCTTCAGCGGCCAGCAGGAGCACTTCCTGGGCATATACAAGGGGAAGATCTTCTGCCCCGAGACCGGCCGATACGGTTTCGCCACCAATTCCGACGACGGGTCGTTCCTGTTCGTTGACGGCCGTCTGGTATGCGACTGGCCCGGCGCGCACGACGCGTCCATCAATTACTACGAGCACAGCGGGGAAGTGGAGCTTCAGAAGGGAATTCACTCGATCGAGTACTACCTTGTCCAGCTTGTCGGCGCCGCGAAGTCGTTCGCCGGCTGGAAGAGGCCGGCGGACAAAGAGTATTCCATGATCCCTCCTGACGCCTTCGTGCAGACGCTGCTGACACGTGTGACGGCTTTTCGGGAGCACCAGAAGAACCTCTCGGCTTACTTCATCGGGGAACCCCAACGGCAAATTCGCTTCAACAAGTCGGACCGCGTCTTCACGCGTGTGGCGTTCCGCGACTGTTCCACCAGCGCCATGGCGAAGGTCGTGTCGTGGCGATGGGATTTTGGCGACGGCGCTTTCTCGACGGAACAGAATCCGGACCATGAATTCACTCAGGCCGGAGAGTACAAAGTGAGCCTGGAGGTTAAGGACCACTTGGCCTATACGAGCCGGGTAACGCGCGCGCTCAAGTTGGCGCCTGGAGACCCGGAACGGGTGAGCGTGTTCTTCGACACCGAACCGGAGGAGAACGTTCTGCTCGCCCCCGAACCGTTCAAGGCGATCCTGCGGTTCAGAAGCTCGTACCCGTACCCCCTGCATCTGAAGCTGCACTCATCGTCGTCCGTCGAAGGCCGGAGCGACGTCCAGGAAGATACTAACGACCTTGCGCTGGAACGCGGCGCGTGGCAGGCAGTCAAGAAGGAATTCGCCGCCCGCGGCGGCACGAATACGGTGAGATTCCACCTCGACTACCTCGGCGTGGGCATTGCCGAGTCGGCTGTGCGCATCCTGCCGACCGCGCTGAAGAAAGGCGCGCTGGCGGTCTTCAACAACTCGCTGTTGGACAGCCAGGGGGACCTGGTGGTGATCCGGCTTGGCGAGCCGAACGCCCAGCGCCGCCCCGCGGAGTTTTCGAGGAAACTTGCGGGCAGCGGCCTGTGCACCATCGTGGTGGTCGAGGACTCGCTCAGCCCCCCGCAGGGCAAAGGCGGCGGCAGGAGCTTCAGGGATATTCTCAAAGAGCGACTGTCGGCGAGGTTCCCTCATAAGAGCTTCGAGATGGTTCGGGTCAATGGGATGGAGCAGTCGTCGGTCTATCCGCCTCTCTTCCGTTTATCGCGCGTCGAGAGCCAGGTCGTGGCTGCGAAGCCCGACATCGTCATTTGGTCGTGCAGCCTCTCGGACCTCCTGAACTACGTGCCGATCGAGACGTTCAATCGCTACCTGCGGGCAAGCGTTGAGATGATCCTGGCGCAGACCGACGCCTGCCTGCTCCTGGCGAGCTGTCCGCCTGTAGTCGTAAACCCTGAAATGGGACACGGCTATGCCTTTGAGATGAAGAAGATCGCCTTACAGTACAAAGTTCCCAGCGCCGATCTTTTCAGCGTCTTTTGCCGGTTGGGGCAGGGGTGGAAGTGGCTCTTCCGGGAGGAGATGAACCGGGCCGATCCGGTGTTCTTCCTGTATCCAAATTCCAACGGACAGGAGTTGATCGCGGCTGAAGTTTTTGAGAAACTAACTCAGTAAGGGGCCTGAGTCATCGTTGGATGGTCCCTGCGTCCCGAAGTTTGCTCGGAATCTGTCAATGGATAAGAGCCGGCAATCACGAATCATCCTTATCCTTCTGTTCTTCGCCTTTTTCGCGGGCTGTCTCCTGCTTGTGGGCAATATGGGCAAGTACTACCAGGCGGAGAAAAAGGAGAGCGCCGACTTGCAGGCCGAACTGGCCGCGGCCAAGACGCGGATTGATGAACTGGAGGCCGAACTGGCCCGGACGAAAAAGGAGAAAGACGCCCTCGCTTCCGAGCTTTCCGCCGAGAAGGCCGCGCATGAAAAGACGAAGAAGGATTTGCAGATCGAGCATGCCGCCAATGAACCGTTGCGCGCCAAGCTCACGGAGTCCATGGGGCAGATTGAGACGTTGAAGACGCAGGTTGGGCAGCTTGGCAAAGAGAAAGACGCCATCGCGAGACAGTTGGCGGAGACTGCGTCTAACCTCCAGACCAGGGCCCAGGAGGCCGCTGCCCTCACGACACAGAAGGCGGGCTTGGATTCCGACCTCCAGCAGACCAAGAAGGCATTGGCGGATAGCCAGCAGAAGGTGTCGCAGATGGAAGAGCGGCAGAAGGCTGCCGACCAGGAGCATCGGGAGAACGCAGACCTGAAGGCTAAAGTAACGGCCGCCCAAAAGCAGGCCGACGATGCCAACGCCGCCAAGACGGCGGCGGAAGCGAAAGCAGGCGAACTTCAAAAGCAGTTAAGCGAGGCCCAGAACGCACAGACGGCACTGAACAAGAAGGCCGACGACCTGGCCAAGCAGAACGCCGCGCTGGCCGCGGAGATTGAGGCGTTGAAGAAGAAGGCGGCCCAGCCGCCCGCGCCGGCGGCGCCGAAGTAGCGCCGATGTATGTAGTCGTGGGGGTGCCCTATGGAAATGAACAGAACACACCTGACCATCCTGGCTCTGGTCTGCGTCCTGGGCCTGTCCCAGGCCCAAGCCGAAGGCCCGTTGTCTTTTGATTTTGGCGGCTCGGCGGGGGGTTGGGAGGTTATCACCGAGAGTGGCTCGCCGCGGCCGCCCGCCTTGAAAAAGGCCGAAACACCCGATGGCGCGCCGAATATCGCCGCCGCGGTGGATGTTGGCTTTCCGGGGGAAGCGGGCATTCGCCTGGTGCGCCCCATGGACTGGACCGGACGCGATCGGCTCAGCCTGGACGTGTATCTGCCGAAGAACGCGCCCTACGACGTCCAGATGATTGCCTACGCCCGTGACGCCGACCTGAATTGGTACCAGAACTTGCGGCGTGAACCGCTGCTCCCCGATGCGTGGAACACCGTCTCGTTCGACATCAGCGACACCAGCGACCGATGGGTCTTCAAAGGGCACTTCCGGCCGTGGGACGGATACGTCAAACAGGAGATTCAGGAGGTCGGCCTCAAACTTATCAGCAAGAAGAAATTCACTGGCGAGGCCTACATTGACAACGTGCGCATCGCCGCGCTCGCGCCGGTCAGGGGGGAATCCTCGAAACCCAAGCCCCAGCCGCCCGAACTGATCAATTTTCGGACGAATGTGACCTCCCCCGGCCGTTACGAGAAGTTCGAGATCACCTTCGACGTGATGAAGACGTACCGCAACCCCTTCGACCCGCGCGAGGTGGACATTCAGGGCACCTTCATCTCCCCCAGCGGGGCCGTCGTTGTGGTGCCCGCTTTTTATTACCAGAGCTACATCCGAAGCGTCGAGCGGCGCGTCGAGCGGCTCATTCCGGTCGGCCGCAGCCAATGGAAAATCCGCTTCACGCCCGCCGAGGTCGGCGCCTACCGCTATTTCATTGACCTGCGGGACGGGACGCACGTGCGCACGGCGGCGCGCTCCTTCGAAGTCGTGCCGTCCAAGAATCCGGGCTTCGTGCGTATATCCGCAAAGGACCCCAGGTATTTCGAGTTCGACGACGGCGGATTCTTCTACCCGATCGGCCACAACATCTGCGCCTCGTTTGACATCCGCAACGCTGACCAACTGGGCATCAACCTGCTGTTTGAGGAGGGCACCTCCGCCTATGACCGCTACTTGAACGGCATGGTGCGAGGCAAGGAAACCCTGGGCCGCATCTGGATGACGTGCTGGGCGTTCGCCATCGAGTGGAGCCGCAGCTACGACGTCCACTTCCGGGGTCTCGGCCGCTACAGCATGGAAAACGCCTGGAAGCTCGATTACATCCTGGATTTCGCCGAGCGCAACGGCATCAAGATCATGTTCACCTTCGACAACCACGGCCACTGGAACAAGACGGTGGAGAGCAACTGGGCGGACAGCCCGTACAACGTGGCAAACGGAGGCATTCTGGAAGAACCGCGACAGCTTTTCTTCAACGCGGAAGCCACGCGCTTCTACCGCCAGCGTATCCGCTATATCATGGCGCGGTGGGGATACAGCCCAGCGGTGTTCTCGTGGGAGATATTCAACGAGATTGACCTTGCGCGCGAGTACTACCACCAGGAAGGCGGTAGGAACATGAGGCGCATTCTGGAATGGGAAAGGGACCTGGCGCAGTACATCAAGACAATTGACCAGGGCAAGCACATCGTCACGAGCAACCGGTACAACTGGGAGAAGGCCTTCCCCCTGTGGCAGATGCCCGAAATCGAGTACACCAGCGCGCACCTCTTCGGAGCGTCGCCGATTTCCCTCTTCGATGGGGCCTGGCGGATCATGTCGCGGCTTGACAAGATCTTCCTCGTGACCGAATGCGCGTCGGACATCTGGGGCGCCGGCCCAAAGAAGACCGAGGACTTCATGCATGCCGCGTTGTGGGTCTCGCACATGATGCCCTTTGCGGCCCCCGCCATGACATGGTGGTGGTCATTTATTGACGAGAGGGACCTGTACTTCCACTTCAAAGCGCTCGCCAATTTTGCCGCCGGCGAGGACCGGCGCGGCAAGAACCTGCGTCAGGGCGAAGCGCGGGTGGCGCGGCAGGACGGCGGCGAGGTCGGCGGAATCGGCGTGCGCTGCCTGCAGAATGACAGCATCGCGTACTGCTGGATCTTCGACCACAGCATCATGGACGAGGAGCAGCAACCGCGCGCAGCGGACCCCGCCTGGGGTTTGATAGTCAGCGGCCTCAAGGACGGGAAATACCGGGTGGAATACTGGGACACGTACAAGGGTGTTCCGACCGAGACCGTTGAGGCCCAATCGGCCGCCGGCGTCCTGAAGTGCCGTCTGCCGATGGCCCAGCGCGATGTCGCCTGCAAGATCAAACCGGCTTTGTGACCTCAAAGCCGTTGGCCTGTGAAATCGCTCAACGGGAGGACTTCGTTTTGCGCGCGCGACGACGAGAACCGAGCGAACCGGCCAATCGGGCAAAGGGCAAGAAGCCTCCGGTGACCGCCGTCTCCGTTAAGCGCGGCGCGCAGCATAAGGCCCGCGCAAAGGCGGTCGGGCGAAAGCCGCGGCATCCCGGACCGGCCCCGTCTCCCGGAAGGGGTATAGTACGGCCGGAGCAGCCGCAGCGCGCGCGTGGGTGGCGCGTCGCCACCATCATGATCGTCATTCTCGCCGGCGCCGCGCTGGCCCGCGGGTGGCGGCATTTCTTCCCCCCGCCCAAGAAGTTCGATATCTCCATCATTTCGCAACCCGCCGGGGCCACAATCTTCCTGAACGAGAAGCACATCGGGGTGACCCCCAGGCAGGCCGTTCGCGTCTGGGAGGGCGAGCATTCCCTCAAACTGCAGAAGCGCGGCTTTCTGCCGTGGCGGATGCGGATTAAGGCCGTTGAGGGGTTGGACGTGATTCGCGCGCGCCTGGTTCCGGCGGGCAAGGGCGTCATTGTCGTCAACTCCGAACCGGCCCAGTGCGAGGTGCATGTGGATGGTCAGAAGCAGGGGATCACGCCCCTGCGGTTGGAGAAAATACCCGTCGGGCTGCGCCAGGTCCGGTTGAGCCGGCCGGGGTTCATGCCCGTCGTGCGCGAGATAGTCGTCGAGGCGGATCAAGAGACGAAACTTTCAGTCAAGTTGCAGTCCAAGACCGAAGAGTACATCCTCGCGCAGGCCAGACTGAATCCGAAGGACCTGGTCAGCCTGATCGAGGTCCTCCATCTGTATATCGTGGGCGGCAAGCTGGACAAGGCGAAGGGGGCCTTGGCCGCGGCGTTGAGCCTCTGGAACGCGGAGACCGCCGATGCCGACACCCTGGGCAGACTGGAGGAGGAGATTCGCAAGGCCTATTTCGCCGAGTACAACCTGGGCGGGGATGCGGCCCTGGAGGCGGTGCGCCTCGCCCTGGAGAGCGGACTCAGCGAGGCGGCCTTGGGGCCGTCTCGGCCTTCGGCACGGGCGGGGCTTCTGCTGGGGCGCCTCTTCGAGGGGGCCGAACGTTTCGACAAGGCTCGTGTCATGTACGAGCAGCTTCTGGCCAAACTGGCGGGCGACATTGACGTGAAGCGCGCCTACGGCCTCTTGCTCTTCCGGCTCCAACAGATGCCGGAGGCGGTGAAGCATCTGGCCGAGGTTGCGGCGACTCGGCCGGGGGACTCCGAGGTCCATCGCTACCTGGCAGCGGGGTATATGAATCTCCAGAAGAACGAAGACGCTCTGAAAGTCCTGCTACATGCGGCCGGCATTGAGGGGTTGCCCGCTCAGGAGAAGATTGCCTTCGAGACGCAGGCAGCAGGGCTTCTGCACGCGCAAGGCAGGTTTGCGGAGGCCGCTGAACGGTGGGAGAAGGCCTGGCCGGTGGGCGAAAGCGCCGAGCAGCAGGCCGAACTGCAACTGGCCGCCGCGATGGAGCACAACCTGGGGGGTAACAAGAAGCGCGCCCATGAGCTGTACAATATGGTCTTGGCGGGAGGCGCCGCCGCCGGGCTGAAGGACAGGGCCAGGCAGGGGATCGCCAATTGAGGCGCGACTATTGCCGGGGTTCGTCTATCAACACCTGGCAGTCGCCTGCCCGTTGGGTCGTGGCGAGCGTCAGCTTGACCACGCGGGACTCGAGGGGCTTCAGGTCGGTGCGAAGCGCCGCCGACCCGCACAATGTCCTCCTGGCGGACGCCTCCGGCGCCTGTTCGTCTCCCAGGTGGTAGACGGTGACGAACACCGTGGTCTTCCGGATGGACATCGTTTGGTTGCGGAGGCGGAAGGTGACCGCACAGGTCTTGTCCTCCGCCTTCCAGCGAATCTTGCCCAGAACGACGGGCATGCGGCCCGCCACATAATCCACAGTCCTGGCTGCGGTTACGGCGATGATGACGACCGTGGCGATCAAGAGAAGACGCATGCCCTTGCTCAATTCGTGCCCTCGCTTGACGAGATTCTACTCGATGCAAGTAGCCGGAAACGGAAGATGCGGCCGGACCGGGGCGGCCCAGGCGCGCAATCATGCCTCTTGTATGCCGGCGCCGTCGGCGGCCTCGCTGATGATGACCCGCGCCTGAAGCCCCGTGGCGGCCATGTAGCCCTTCGCCAATCCGTCGCAGAAGGAATCGGCCTTCTCTGCAGTGACGAGGCTGACCGTGCAGCCGCCGAAGCCCGCGCCCGTGAGACGGGAGCCGAGGCAGCCGGGGAGAGCGCGCGCTGTGCTCACCATGGCATCAAGCTCTCTGCAGCTCACCTCGTAATCATCGCGCAGGCTGTCATGCGAATCGTTCAGAAGGCGGCCGAAGGCGGCGAGGTCGCCCTTCTCCAACAGCGTAAGCGATTCCAGAACGCGCTCGTTCTCGGTGATGACGTGGCGGGCCCGCTTGCGCACAAGGGCGGACATCTCGTTCTCGTGGGCCTTGAGCGTTGCCGAGGAGATGTCCCTCAGGCAGGTTGCCGAGGGCGCGTATCTGCGGAGTATCTTCACGGCCTCTTCGCATTGGGCGCGGCGGACGTTGTACTCGGAACGGGCCAGTTCTCGCTTCACGCCGGTGTCGCTGATAACGATGCGGCTGCGGCGCGTGTCCACGGGGATGAGCCTGTGCCGGAGGCTCTTGCAGTCTATGAAGACGGCGTGGCCGGACTTGGCGTGGATAGACACGTACTGGTCCATGATCCCGCAGTTGACACCCACGAACTGGTTCTCGGCGCGCTGGCAAAGCCGGGCCAGACGCACGCTCTCTATCTTGTGTTTGCCGATCGCGCTGAACGCCATGGCCGTGGCCACCTCAAAGGCGGCAGAAGAGCTTAGTCCGGAGCCGAGCGGCACGTCGCCCATCACGACCGCGTTCATCCCATGCAGCCTGAACCCTTCGCTCTGGAGGACCATGGCCACGCCCTGCGGGTAGTTGATCCATCGGCAGGCATCGCGCTGCACGTTGTCGAGCGCGAACGACCGCGTTTCGTTCATGGCCACGGCATGGACGGTGACAAGGTTGCCTGCCGCCGGCGCGCAGGCGATCTTGATCTCCCGGCTGATGGCGGCGGGCAGGACGAACCCGCCGTTGTAGTCTGTGTGTTCGCCGATAAGGTTTACGCGGCCCGGGGCTCGCACGACATAGGCGGGCGGACATGCAAAGCGTTGCCGGAACTCGCGGAGGATCTCGGTGCTCTCGATGGTCATTTCTGGATGGCCCTGTGAATGGCGTTCACAACGGCGTTGTATTCAGGAGGGAGTTCCACCGGCTTGTTGGCGTACTTTGAGTGCACGCCGGGGAGCTTGCCTTCGTGATACTTGACTTTGAAATCAGCGAACTTAAGGCCGTGCGCTGTGGAGATGACGACGACGCGTTCGTCGGGCTTGATCTCTTTGCGTTCGACAAGCTTGATAAGGACGGCCAGCGCTACGCCCGTGTGCGGGCAGTTGAACAGGCCGGAGCGATCGGCCAGGGCGGCGGCGTTGGCGAGTTCATCCTCACTGGCCTGCTCGACGATGCCGTCGAATTTCTTCAGGACCGGGGCGGCTTTCTCGTAAGAGACCGGGTTGCCGATCTGGATGGCCGAGGCAAGCGTCGGCTGCGCCTTGACGGGCTTGAACTCCTTGAAGCCGGTCAGGTAGCTCAGATAGAGCGGATTGGCGCGCTCGGCCTGTGCGGCCACCAGTCGCGGGAGGCGATCAATCATGCCCAGCTCGCGCATGAGCAGGAACCCCTTGCCGATGGCGCTGATGTTGCCCAGGTTGCCCGACGGGCAGATGATCCAGTCGGGGACTTCCCAGTCGAACTGCTGGACCAGTTCGATGCTGATGGTCTTCTGCCCCTCGACGCGAAGGGAGTTCATGGAGTTGGCCAGGTAGATGTTCTGTTCCCTGCACACCTTCTGCACGAGGGCCATGCAGCCGTCAAAGTCGGTGTCGAGCGAGAGCGTGAGGGCGCCGTTGGATATCGGCTGCACGAGTTGGGCCGTCGAAACCTTGTTACGCGGCAGAAAGACGATGGCTTGGATGCCGGCGGCGGCGCAATACGCGGCGAGGGCCGCCGACGTGTCGCCCGTCGAGGCGCACGCGACCCCCTTGATCTTCTGCCCTTCGGCCATCATCTGTTTGACCATCGAGACGAGCACCGTCATGCCGAGGTCTTTAAACGAACCGGTGTGCGCGTTGCCGCATTGCTTGACCCAGAGGTCGGAGAGCCCAAGCCGTTTGCCGAAGCGCTCGGCCCAGAACAGATTGCTTCCTCCCTCGTACATCGAGACGATGTTCTCGTTCTGGACGTTCGGGCAGACCATCTCCTTCTTGCCCCACACCGAACTCCCGAAGGGCCATTCGGTGCGCAGGTACCGGTCGTCGAAAAGGCGCATCCAGGCCACGGGGCTGCGGTGCTTCAGACGCCCGACATCATGAACGACCTCCAACAGGCCGCCGCACTTCGAGCAGTTGTAGACGATCTCGTTCAGTTCGTGGCGTTGGCCACATCCGCGAATGCACTCAAACCAGGCGCGGTACTCCATGGCTATTCTTCCTTGCCGATTGGTCTACAGGGATTGCACGCCATCCGTTCCCCTGACCGGCGTAATGGCCGTTGGCATTCTATATGAACGACGACTGGGTTTCTAGGGAAAAACGGGCTTACCGTATTCGGCGTCACCAGCGCGCCCGATCTGACGAGCATCAGTATCAGAGTGCAGAACAACAACTCGTGGGGTTTGAGCAATGCGGCCTTTGGGCTGCCCGCGTCGCAGGTGATCAAATACCGTTTCAGGGTGGAGAACATCGGCGACGTTCCGTTGGAGAACGTGTACATCAAGGATCCGTTGCTCCAGGCCCAGGTCTACGACTACAAGATGCGCGTGTCGTCGCTCCTTCCCGGACAGGTGTATGAGGTGGACCGGTGGTACACGCCGAAGGGAACCGGCGCCGTCGTCAATACCGCGACGGTCGAGGGCACGCCGAAGGCCCCGACCGTTCCGCCGGGTTCCTACTACCCCTTGGCGCTGCCCAAGGTAATGACATCGGCCACTCTGACGACGCAGGTGGTTTCGGGCGTCGGGGGACTAAGCCCCCTTATCGGCGCGGTGCAAAGCGTCACTAGCTTGGGGATTGCGGCAGGTCCTGCGCTTTCAGGCGGCGGTTCAACGTCCGGAACCTGCAATACCCAAAGCGGCGGTACAAACCTCATGCTTGCACCCCTGGGCAGTTCCTCCGGGATTGGGTGCCTGTTCGGCGTCAAGACAGGCGAAGATCTGCTGCGCGTTCTGGCGGGCTGCGGGGTGTAAGGCAGCCTCTGAAGGGATATTTTGTTTGACCGTGCCCGGCTCTTCTGCGGGAAGCGCATTTTTTGCGCTTCCCGCAGGCTGGGCTGCGTTCGAACGAGGCCCATGGTGGTCGTGCCCCACGCTAAACTGCCGACTACCCCCCATTAAACCCTTGGGAAGCGCTTCGGGGTTGTGGGCCGGAGAGGGGAGCGGTTGGGGCGCGTATGGGGCTTCTATAGCGGTTTTGCGCGGGTCGGGTGAAGTTGCGCTGCAGGAAAGCCGATCGCCGCCCCCAATGCGGATTCGACCGTTATCTTCCGATCTCACGCAGTTCTCGACCTGCCCGCGCCCATGCGTCAGAGCCTTGGCCTACTCCCAGGCGTACCGGTCAAATCGCAGAAAATCTCCTTTCATGAGACCGTCCCGCTTCAGGTCCTCGCGCGCCTGCAACGCGGATTCCACCATGGCATTTCGCGAGAGGGTCGCCGTTTCGATGTAGGCCTCGAAGTTCGGGCCGGTCACGATGCGCACGCCGAAGGCTTCGGGATGCCGCCAAACGGCGGTGCCGGGATAGGGGCGATGCAGTCCCAGGCAGATTTCATCAGCGCCGCAGTGTCTGGCGAACTCCAGCGTTCTCGCGACACTGCTTTGCGTCTCGCCGGGCAGCCCCAGCATGAAAAAGGCCGAAACGTGCACCCCTGCGGTTCTGAGGCTGCGGATGCCTTCCAGGTGTTGATCGCACGTAAACCCCCTGCGGCTCTGTCGGAGCACAGCGTCGTCCCCGCTTTCAGCGCCAAATCCCACGCGGGTGCAACCTGCGGCCTTCATAAGGCGCGCCAGCGGAACGTCCACCAGGTTGCCCGCGGTCCAGCAATCCCACGTTACGGCCAGACGGCGTCGAAGAATCGCTTCGCACACGGCCCTTGTGTGTGCGTGGTTGATGCCGAACAGGTTGTCGTAGACATTGAAGCCGCGCATATCATACTCTCTGACAACACCCGCCATTTCTTCTGCGATCTGTGCGGGGTCTCGCAGTCGCAGTTTGTGGCCTTGGGGGTTGATGCAGAAGGCGCATCGCAGCGGGCATCCGCGATAGGTAACGATCCCCGTGCTCCTGATGTGGAGGTTCGGATGCGGGCCGTAGTCTTGGAGGCGGAGGAGATGGTGTGCCGGAATCGGGAGGGAATCCGGGTCGGTGGTCGGTGCGCGGGGCGCAGTCCGGAAAATCTGACCGGCCCGTCGGTAGACGAGGCCGGCAACGCCGTGAAGCGCATCGAGAATGGCGGCGGGGCGGCACTCGGCGCGGGAGAGTTGTGCGACCTGAAGAAGCGTCTCCTCGCCTTCGCCGATGACGCACGCGTCAAAGGCGGAATTTCGCAGGAGTTCCTCCGGTTCGGCAGTCGGGTGATGTCCTCCCGCAACCAGCAGGACCTGGGGAATCCTCTGGCGTACGAGCGCCGCGAGCCGAACCCTCTCGGCGTAAACGGGGGTATGGATCGTCATGCCCACAATGGAAGGTTGCTCTTGCGCGATGGCGTCGGCCAGGGCGCGGTCCAGCAGGGCGGCGTCCTCGGTGCATACGGAGGGAGGATACAGGTCGAAGATATTGACCGGATGCCCGTTCTGTTCCAGCATGGCCGCCAAGTACGCCAGCCCCAGCCCTTGAAACGATCTGGGGGGCTTCTGGGGTCCGGCGACCAAGGCAATCATCCGCCCCATTGTTCACCCGATTCCGCTTTTGCACAGCTACTTCACCCACAGCATCCGCATTCTCAGCCGGTTGAGGGGCACGGCAATTTTCCCCGCCTCCATGTCGAGGCGCTGGCCGGTGAGGGCATCGGCGGCTTCCAGGGGTCTGCCCGCGAATCTCAACGCCTGGAGGTTGAGTTGTACGGAGGCCGCCGGTGCGTGGGTGAGGCCGAGGTTCGAAACGACCATGAGAAGCCCTTTGTCCCCTCGGTAGAGGGTCGCGTAGATTGAGGGAGAGGAGGTTTGAACAAGCTCGGAGTTGCGCCAATAGGGGAGGAATTCTGCGCCGTCCGCGCCGAAGTCCGACATTACGCGCCATATCTGCGACATCTGTTCCAGCGCGGGGCCGACGCCGCCGGGTCTCACCCGGACATCGTGCAGCATGCTGAAGGACAACGCCTCGTCGAGGGTGTAAGGCTTGGGTGCGTAGTTGAGCAGTTCGCACGGCACGCCGAAGTTGCGGCCCATGAACTCGGCGCGGAAGGTGTCGAGGGGTAGTACGGCTGAGGGATCGTCCACATGAGGCACGCTGACGAGCTGCTCGCCGTCCCAGTAGCTTGTCGTGAAGGCGAGGGTGGGCGTGGTGCAGCAGGTGGACTGGTGGGCGTTGACCTGTCCGCCGGGGATGGATGTGCACATGGCGTAGATGCGTTTCATGGTGTTGCGCACGGCAAGGATGGGGTAGGTGGGGGCGTAGCCGCCGTCAGCGCGCTTATAGCCGCAACCGTGGCGGTAGTTGGCGCAGGCAAAAGGCTCGATGGTGCCGTCGAGGTACACGCCGTCCACGCGATAGTCCTTGATGGTCTGGCCGATGGCGTGGCAGAGGAAATCCTGCCAGGGGGAATTGTAGCAGACGCCGAACGCGAATTGTTCGGGGGTGCGGTGGTAGCCGCCTTTGGTGGGCAGTGGGGCGTCGGGGTTCAGGCGGCCGACGTCGCGGCCGTAAATGTCCCACTCGGGGGCGATGTTGGAGATTTCGTAGCCGAAGTAGACGAGAAGACGGATGGCGCGTTTGTGGCATTCGGCGACGAGGCGCTTCAATTCCGCTTCGTGGCCGACCATGGGGTAGTTCTGGATGTCGGTCCAGTGCTCGTGATAGATGAGCGTCTTGACGCCGAGTTCGGCGGCCAGGTCGAGCGCCGAGGCGCCGCCGGGGAGCTTGCTGGCGAGCGCGAGGGCCTTGCCGAAGCGCGACGGCGACCATTCGCCTCGGCCGGAGAGCATGCCGGCGGGTCCGCCGGCGGACTTGGCCGGGACCGTCTGACCGCCGAAACGGTTTGGAGACGCGTCGTCGAAACGGTCCACAAGGAGGGCCTGGTCGTCCGCGGCGGGGGGCTTGGTGAGGTCGAAACTGGTGCGGGCGACATCGGAGATGCGCAATTCGTCAATGGCGAACTCGCCGCCGCCGATGACGATGGTTGCATCGCGGAGTTCCGGCTTGGCCCCGCCCAGAAGCCCCTCCAGGGGTTTGGAGGCCGCGAGCGTTCCATCAATGTAAATCTTTAGCGCGGTTCCCCACGTGAAGGCCACGTGATGCTGTTCGCCCTGCGTCCATTTCGGATGTGTGCCGAGGATGAGCGGAAAACGATCATTGACCTTGGCGTAGAAGCGCATTCCGCGGTCGTCAATATTCCAGTAGAAGCCGGCTTCGGCGTCTGGGAAGCGGGCCAGGAAGAAGTTCTGATTCAGGGCGCCGCGGGCGGAGGGATTCTCTACCTTGGCGTTGGGGTCGAAGAGCGGCGTGACCCATGCCTCGACCGTGCCCTGGGCAAGGCGGATGTGCCCCTCGGCAGGATACGTGACCGTAAGCGAGCGCGCCGCCGGCTTTTTGTCCATGCCGTAGAAGGCGCCGTGACAGATGCGCCATTCGTGAAAGTCCGGCGGCCACGCCTTGACGGGCGACGCCTGAAAACCGAAGGCGTACCGGCGAGGCTCCTTGAGTTCAAACGGTCCGTCTATGAGATGAACGCGCAAGCGGACGATGTCCTGCGGTTTGTGGCCGAAGAGGCCGGCGATCGGGTCAAATTTCTGAACCGACTCGGCGCGCTCCCGGATAATTTTGAGCGCCTTGGTCTTGTCCTTGACCGCGAACATCTCGTCGGTCTCCATGAACCAGGCGAGGCCGCGCTCCTCCGTGCCCATCCAGACGAAGGGCTTGAAAACGGACGACCAGCCTTCCTTCGGAATCGCTCCGGAGTTGGTGGCCTTTCCCCACCGGCCGGGGAAGTAGTGCATGAGGGTTGCGCAGGAGTCCCGCATGGGCATCTCGATGGTGAGACCATCCAGTACGACAGGCTGCGACGGGTCTAGCTGGAGGTCGAACCATATCATGCCGTCGTACTCGATAAAGGATCGGCCCGTGATCTTGATGGGGTCGGCGTCGGCGGAGATCTCGTAGTCAATGCGGGCGTCGGTTGCCGTGACGACCTTGCGCGAGACGTTGCGCCATTCAAGGGGGCGACCGCCGGTCACCGCGCGAAGCTCGATGGGGGCGGCGAGGACGGGGACTTCCGCGGTGACGATCTCGGCGGGAAGGAGCCTGTCCTTGAAATCGTGCGTGCGGCCCCAGCACTTGACCTTGCTCCAATCGGTCTGAAGCGGCGTCCAGGGCGAGAGGACGGCGTCGGTGACGCCAGCCTGAGAGAGGAGCCAGTCGGGGCGGCCGGGCAGGGCGAAGTTGGCGGATACCTCGGCGGCCTGCCTGCCCGTGGCGTCGGCAGCGCCCCCAACGTCGGGGGCGCGCACCGGGTGGGGG
>CAYPFP010000047.1:17088-36168 GCA_964409935.1 uncultured Planctomycetota bacterium
CGCGCGCACAACGACGGTGTATTCGCCGGCGGGCAGCTTGCTGACGTTGAAATCGGCTGTGCCCTTGTTTTGCGGGTCGAGTTGCTTGATGGCGACGGTTTGTAGGGGCTGCGGCTCGCCGGCCTTGCGAAGCTCGATCGTGGCGCCGAGGCCGGTTGCTTCGAGCCCGGCGGCGGAGACGTCCACCGTCAACAGGCCGCTGAGGAAATACTTGCGGAGGTTGACAGCGAGCGGTTCGAGTACGGTGGTTCGTGCCTCGCCGGCGGCGACGGGCCGGCCGGTTGTGAGGTCTTTTACCTGCCAGAGGAGGTTGTACGTGCCGGGGGTGGTGAGTTGCTGGGCGAATTCGACCTTTCGGGAACTGCGGGCGTCAAGTTTGTGGGTGTGGGGCGGAGAGGAAAACTCAAGGGGGTTCCGCCCGGCGGAGATTTCTGCGGAGAAGGCGGCCTCGGTGGGGGTGGCACGGCCGACGTTCAGAAGACGCACAAACGGGCCGTTGCGGTCGAAGAGTAGGCGCCCAAAACGGTCGGGATTGTGGAACCCGGCTTCCATGGCGGCCCAGGAGGATATCTCGACGGCGGGGGTCTGCTTGTCGCGGCAGAGATTAAGGCCCCAGGCGGTCCCATCGGCCGGTGCTTTTACACCGAGGGATGCGAACGGAATCTTAAAGATTGCGGTCCAGAAGCCGTTCTCGACGTTCGCGGCGTAGTCCCACTTGGCGTTCCATGTGCTGTCGCGGCCGCGAGAGTCCCAGGTCGCACCGGCGGAGTTCCCGATGAATTGGAAGTACTCCGAGCGCGAGTTTGCGGGGGCGAGGAACACCTCGACGGCGTCGTCTTCCCAGACGGGGCCGTCCTGGCCCTTAACCGTTGCCTTGGGCGGGGCGGTGGAAAAGCACTTGAATGCGACATAGATAGCGGCGTCGTCGAAGGTCAGCGCGACCTCGGTGCGGCCGGAGGCCAGAGAGCCGGTGGCGATGTCGGTAAAGCCGGTCAGCAGAGAAGCGTCCTTCCATACCGGCGCGGAGAAACCGGCCTTGATGTCGGGCGGTTGCGGGCAATTGCGGATTGTGATGAGAGGCGGGGAGGGCGCCTGTGCGACAGCGATGGAGACAAGGAGCGGCGAGAAGACGACAAGCCATGCGCTTCGGATGGACATGGTCGAACCTCCTGGAACTCGTTGGGCGTTTACGCGTTGAAGGCGGTCATAAGGCTTCGCAGATACTCGGCGGCCTTGCGAACGGCGGCTTCGGCGGTGTAGGCGTTACCCTCGTACTCAATGTTGATGTAGCCTTTGTAGCCGCACTTGTTCATGGCGCGAAGGCAGGCCCGCTGGTCCACGATGCCTTCGCCGATGAGGGCGGCGCGGTAGCTCCGCCCGTCCACGCCCTTGGCGCCCTCGTTCTCGCCGACGAGAGTCCAGTCCTTGAAGTGCGCGTGAACGGCGCAGTGCTTCGTCTTCTCAAAGGAGACGGAGGGGTCTTCGCCGCCCGTGATGACGTTGCCATTGTCGAAGGTCAGTTTGAGGCCGGGCACGGCGGCCGCGGCCTCAAGGATGTCGGCCGAGACGATGAACGGGCTGGCGGGGCCGGGGAAGTTCTCGATGGTGAAAGTGATGCCGGAGGTGGCGGCGATGGCCACGGCCTCGCGCAGGGCGGCGATGTAGTTGCGGCGGCTGTCGTCGCGCGATAGCCCGGGCTTGCCGGGGGTAGTCATCATGACCTTGTCGGCGCCGAGGACGGCGGCGGTCTCGATGCCGCGTTTGATCGCGTCCAGGCCGGGGGCGCGGCTTATCGCGTCGGGAAAATTCACGTTCGCGAAGAAAGTGTGGCAGACCACCTTGAGGCCATGCCCGTCGGTGATGGCTCGAACCTCGCGCGGATCGCGTCCATAGGTCGTTACCATGTCAATGCCGTCAAGTCCAAGCTCGCGGGCAAGGGCGCAGATATGGGGGAGATTGACCTTGTCGGGCGTCAGGCCTCGCGCCATCGTGTACGACATCATGGAGAGCTTCATGGCGATATCTCCGGGCTACTTGCTTTCGAGAATGCGGTCAATGTCGAGTTGGTGCGCATTTTCGAGAACCTTGCGGATGCCTTCGGCTGTGGCGCGGGCCAGGGCGGCGTCGTTGGGCGCGCGCAAAGGCATGGTTACGGCAAAGTGCGTGTCGCAGTGCCTTTGGGCGACGGGAAACGCCGCCGGATCGTACTGAACGTCCTTGGTGTAGGGGCAGGACCAGGGGCAGCCGCGGCCGTAGGCGTTTCTGGCGCGAAAGACGGTCATGGCCGACAGCGGATATCGTTGCCAGGTGTGTGCGGGCACTCCCTCGGCGACGATGGCCTTGAGAAGGGCGTCGCGGAACCTGGCGGGAGGCCCCTGCCAGCCCAGGGCCGGCACGTCGAGTCGGCAGGTGAAGTTGTACCAGGTGTGACGGTGGCCTTCGGGTTCGGCGGGAAGGATGAGGCCCTTGACGGCCTTGAGTTGGTTCAGAAGGACGTCGGCGTTGCGGCGCTGGGTCTCGATGTAGTGGTCGAGGCGGGTGAGTTGCGCGCGCCCAAAGGCGGCGGTCAGGTCGTTGTTGCGGTACATCCAGCCCAAAGCGTAGGCGTGATAGTCGCGGGATTCGACCGGCGTGCGCGTCTCGCCGAAAGACCAGAGCATGCGCGCGCGCTGGTGGAGTTCCTCGTTATCGGTCACCAGCATGCCGCCTTCGCCGGAACTCAGGGACTTGTTCTGGTTATGGCTGAAGGCCGCGCAGTCGCCCCATAGACCGGCCTTCTTTCCCTTGAAGGCGGCGCCGTGCGACTGGCAGGCGTCCTCGATCACCTTGAGCTTGTGTTTCCTGGCGATCTCGAGCACGGCATCCATGTTGACGGCCAATCCGTGAAGGTGGACGACGATAATGGCCTTCGTTCGCGGCGTGATGGCCGCCTCGATCTTTGACGTGTCCATGTTGATGGTGTCGAAGTCAATGTCCACAAAGACGGGGATGCAGTTGTGGTGAAGGATGCAGGTGGCGCTGGAGGACCAGGAGTAGGCGGAAACCAGGACGTGGTCGCCCGCGCCGCAGCCGACGGCGGCCACGGCCATGTGCAGGGCCGCTGTGCCGCTGTTGGTGGTGATGGCGTACTTGTTCCCGTTCCAGGCGGCAAACTCCTTTTCGAGCGCGACGCAGTTAGGCCCAAAGGCGTGGCGGTCGCTTTCGAGCGAGGCGAGGACCATCTTGCGGTCCACGTCGTCAATGGGGGGCCAGGGCTTCATCATGCCGTCGCGAACGGCCTTCTTTCCGCCGTGCAACGCCAATTCAGCCATGTCAGTGACTCTCCCTATGTAACCAGTGAGCAGTAATCAGTGACCAGTAATCAGCAATCGGGACCGGGCGCGGAGGCTACTTTCGGCGCTTATCCTACCCACATTCACCCGAATAGGCAAGGGGCAGTTTGCAGCAAGCCCCGCGAGGGGCGCGACTCGCCATGCAATGAAATGCAATGTTTTGCAATGGTTCCGCACCCCCCGGCATCCTGCCGTCTGGACGCCCTTACCGCGGCTAGGCGCCTTTGCCGCCATGCCTGCTAATGCCGCGATACACACTGTTCCTTCCGCGCCGCATCCGTGACCTTGTCCCTCTCTTTCATCCATTTGTCTCTCTGGCCGCACCTCGCCTCCAGGGCGTGGAGTTTCACCAGCAAGGCGTCGTATTCGGCGCGGAGGCGCTTGCGCAGTTCGGGATCGGATGAGGCATTGTGCCGGTTCGCGATGTCGGCGATGTCGCGGTCGAGGCGCGGTCCAAGGACCGTATCCGCGAGCCAGCTTCGCCGTTCGCAGGTGTCGAACCCCCAGCCCGGATGATCCGGTTGCACGCCGAAGGGCGGGAGCTGGCCGTTGAGCTTCTTCAACTCCCGCTCGCGTCCGGCCTGCAGCCGGGACTGTTCGGCCTCCAGTTGCTTGTAGGTCATGGCGCAGAGGCTCTCGTAGTAGCTGACCGGCCTCGCGGGCTTGCGTCTCGGGGCCTGCGCCTCGGCCTTCTTCTCGATCTTCTCAAGTCGTTTCACGTCAAGCATCGCCAATTCCTCCTCTGAAAAAACCGCCAAGACGCCAAGAGCGCAGAGAACAGCGAAGGCCACGGATGAGCAGGAAACCAGGAAGCCAGGAAGAGTTCCGGGCTATATGCCCTCTGTTCCGTGCTCGTTTTTCCCGGCTTCCCGGGTTCCTGAATAATCCTCGCCATTCTCCGCGCCTCTGCGGTTGAACACGAGCTCCGACTCATCTCGTGTCCTTCGCGGGACAGGGGTCGTTGCCGTAGGACTCCTTGTCGCGAATCTTCCCTCCTTTGTCGTGGATCACGAGTTCCGACTGGTTGATTTTGCCAATCCGCCGACCTACGCCGATGGCCGGCGCCTGGGTCGGGCTCGTCATGATTGGCTTCGGGTTGCCTTCGACCTTGACTGCCCAGCCGCCCTTGTATGGCACAACGTGAATGTTTGATCCCAACTGAGGTTACCTCCTGATTCTGAAATAGGGTTGAGTTTAGCGCACCAATGAACAGGGCGAGTCCTCTCCGATCCTTTGGATGCGGATTCGGGCCGCCCACGGTTTTCCGCGCCGGGTTGTGCGGGGGACCGCGCGGGACGGGGTCGGCAGCCGGTTGCGCCGAATGTCGGTCATTCATCGGCGATTGTCCTCCTCCCGTTATTTCCTTTGAGCGCCTCTTCCACGGCGC
Organism: uncultured Planctomycetota bacterium; assembly: GCA_964409935.1. GTDB lineage: Bacteria > Planctomycetota > Brocadiia > JAADGH01 > CAYPFP01 > CAYPFP01. Next base: position 21,808 of record CAYPFP010000047.1, read on the forward strand.
GCAGGCGGAGGTCGAAGTCCGCCAGGTTCAGGCCGCGGAAGGCCAGTTCGAGGACCGACCGCGCGGCGGAGATGCGCGCCCAAACCGGCGCGTCCGCGTCACGGAGGATGTCGCGCAGCACCTGCGCGGCCTCGCCGGTCGAGTCATGGAGCTGGCTGACCGCCTTCAGGACGAGGGCGCGGCAGGCGTCGGCGTACTCGCGCTGGACGCCCGTATTCTTGAGGAGCCGCCACAGGGTCGTGGTGCTCACCTTGAGCGTCGCCGCCGCCTCCACGAGGGTGGGACTGCCCAGCAATGCGGCCACGACCTTTTCCGTCTCCGGTGTGCCGCCGGTCGCGCTTGCTCCTGCTTCAACGGACACAACAGCGTTCTCTTCCATGCAAACCTCCGTTGAACATCGTGTTCCCGTTCGTGCTCGGTAGCGTTCGGGTTCCACCTAAGCGGCGCAAGGTTTCCGCGCCGCAGAACCCTGGGCTTCCAAAGCCCTGGCGGGGCGGCCTCCGCCTTGCCCCGCCCTACCGGACGTGCCATGTTCACACGCCCGACGCAGAGGTCGGGCGCTACAATAACGACCGATCAATGCCGTATGACCCGCAGCCCCGCCCTCACCGACCCTGCGTGTCCGCCGAGGTCCACAACCACATGCCAGCTGCCCGCGTGCGGGGCCCCCAGGCACACCGGCGACGCCTTCGCAGAACCGCCGTAGTACGTGAAATCCTCCCCCCGCCGATACCGCGAGAAGTTCGCCGGATCGAGAAGCAGCACGTTGGCCGCACTATCCAGACTCACGAGCACCGCGTCATTCGAACCCAACTGCACGTCCCAATAAAGGAATTCCATGTTCTTCATCCTCGACAAAGGTGAACGAATCCTAACGTCCACGTCACGATTTCAATATACCACGGGAATTGCAGCGGGCCGCTTCATTTGGAGGAGAATATGCAGTTGCAGCATTTGGGGGAATTTTGCGATCTGCAGGAGGCGGCTTCCTGCGTCCGGTCGCCATGCCCGGCTGGCCTATGGGCAGACTCCAAGCCATTCAGGATAAGCCAGAGCGCAGCGACCTTTGAAGCCCCTCTAGTCCGTCGGAAGGCAGGCAATTAGAGGAATTTTGCAAAAAGGCCGATCCGGAATCATCCTTGCTGGTACCTTCCACCGCCTGCCTGCTGGGCGCATTTCTGCAACCCTAGCCTCAGCCGAGAATCCGAGGCATCATTCCGGCACGCGGAATTTCGGAGCCGCCGATGGAGTCTCATCGAGAGACCATCCTTTGAGGCGGCGCACGCCTGGTTGCGCACCCGTTCAGGTCCGTTATTTGCGGCGTTCTGCCGACTCCATCTCGTGGAGAACCCTCTCGCTTGATTTTGCCGCCTCTGATACCATGCGGCCAGGTGAGCAGCGGGGAGAAGAAACACCTGTCTGGCGTAGCTTTGGCCTGGAAATGAAGACATAATCTCCCCACTCGGACACACGGGCTTCCTCAACCCGTGCCCATCGAATCAAGATTCACCAACAGAGGCCGAAAGCGCGACCCCGATCTTGCCGCCTGCGGTTTTGACTAGTTCGCCTTGCCCAGCAGTTGCGGCAGATGGCAGCCGTTGCAACTCTTCTTCGTCAGGAATCGGCAGATTGGTTCCTTTCCGTCCCTGTCAAAAATCCCCACAAAACATCCGCAGATACGCTTCCGTCTGCCAAGCGGCTCAGTAACCGCCGGCAAGCGGCCTAGCCTGATGAGGCGCTGAATCTTCGAATGCGAACACAGCCAACGACTAGCCACGCCACTTACGCGCAAAGAGAAGTTCTTGTCCATGTCATGGACCTCAAAAAGAACCGTACCACCAGTCATCTTTAGCATATCTTGTGCCCTAAGTCAAGTGAAACACCACAGGTTGCGTCTGGAAGGAAGGACGAGCAACTCGCCTGCCGCCTGGGACCTACACCAAAGAGCGGGTATCAGCCCACCGTTAGGCTGAGTTCATTTTGATGCTCGGATCATAGCATGGATTCCGTCATCTGCACGTGATGATCGAGACACAAAGGACCAGAATGACGTTCGAGATGATCAAGATGTTCGTGACGAAAGTGACGAGCGGAGTCTGCTCGTCCCATACATGGCTCCCCGAGTGGGATGCGGAAGCTTTTCCGCGGACTTTGAATGCCCTTGATTCGCCGCCCTGCAAAGCATACAGTATCCCATCGAAATGCCCCTCACCATCGAGACATCATACATTGAACTGAAAGAGCCTCCATGGAAAGGTTGGGTGATGTTGCATGCCGAGAAAGACAAATCCGGAAGTGGCTGAACTGCTGGCACGCCCCAGGCCGATTCTCAAAAATCCCAACTTCCGTCCGAAAATGCAGTACTACAGGTCTACGCATTGAAAGACGGTACGATTTTGATGGCCCACGAAACGAGGAAGCCCCGGAGGTATTGGGGACTTCATGCGCCCCAAGTTGACCAGGATGGCATTTGGCAGGTGTGGATCGAGGACCCGGAGCGCCTGACCTCATATTCAGATTGGGCCAAGGGCGCCTGGATAACAAGCGTGGCCACATGCCTGAACATGAAGCGCGTCCTGCGAAACCAGATTGAGCCGAGGCTCCGCGCGATGCAAGCGCAATTGGAGGGGCTGGAGCGGAAGTTGGATAGGCTGAGCGGTGTTCTTGCGAAAGACGGCACGGTGTGATTTTGGGGTGATTCTAGGCTAATGACCTCTTTCGCACATTGCCCAAATCATCACACCCGATCATGTCTCACTGCGAAGGCCCGCCCTTGGCGATGGCTGCGCCTGGCCACGCGTAGGCGTGGTCGCGGCAGCCATTGTACTTGGCGTCGAGGGCGGGTTGAAGGAGCACGATGGCGGCGAGGCGGCGGGCGTAACCATAACGAACCTTACAGCTTCTTCCCCGCCCAAACATACTCACCCTTGGACGTGATGCGGAAGCGTTCATGGGGGAGGTTGCGCTTGGGGGGAAAATACCTATGCCCGTGACTTGCCCTCTTGCGCCCGTATCTGGTCATACACCTGCTTCAGAAGGTGTTGACTCACCCCGTCCTTGAAGTCGCGCTCGTTCATGAACTTGGCCGCGATGTCCTCGTTCTGCTCCATCCGGTCTATGAAAAGCCCCTCAAGCGCTTTCAGAAAGACGTATCCGAAGTTCCATCGTGTTGGCGAGAGCGGCTTGCCGGATCGCCGTGTTGGCGACCGCGTCCTCGCGGATGGAGTCCAGGAACAGTTGGTCGGCGGGCCTGAACTCGGTGCCGAAGCGCGCGGCGATAACCTCGATCCGCGCTAGCTCCCCCTTGTTTGTCCTGTCCGCTTTCCATGTCCAAGTTGCGGCGTCAACGGACCCCGCAAGCAATGTTCTTTACCTCTCGATACGGACCGAATTCGTGAGATTCAGGTCTGCCAGTAGCTGGCGAAGGTCCAACTCCAGGCTTTGTGCAGCTTCCGGCGGCAGTGCGACGCTGAACTCAACCGTGAGCTTCAGGTCCTTCCCTTGCCGAAGTTTTGGGATCACCTTCGATCCAAGCCTGTTCCACATCTCGGGCGGAATGGTGCCGACCAAGCGAAGGGGGCCTTCTCTGGTTTCGGGCCGGGGCGGGGTTTCGGGCTTGGTTTCAGGCGGAATCTCTGGTTTCGTCGTGGGCTGAGTCTCCGGCTTCCGTGGACCGGTAAGGGCTTTGGCTTTTGCCTTGGTCAACAGGAAGACGTCCGCTTCGAAGGCAACCTCATCCGGCGGCAAGAGCTGGCAGAACCAGACGTGCTCATAGGTGCCATTGGACTTCAGCCCCGTGGCCACGCCAAAGTCGCCATTTGCAGCAAACTCAACGATCTTGCCCTTCAAGGTTGCGTCCGGGTCCAAAAGTCTGGTCAACGCCCCATTCAGGAAGCTCTGGCGAAGGCTTGAGAGCGGCCACGCGCCCGATTCCTTCAAAGCGGGCGGCCAATGGCGTTCGATATATGTCACGCCCACCGATTCATTCAAGAGCGCCTGAGACTTCATAGCGGCCACGACTCTGCCGCAGAGGGTTTCAGCGGCGCTCGCGTGTCCGGCCCCCAGGTCAATGGTTCTCAATCCATCGGGCTCCTGGCCATCGGCGAGGACCAGAAAGCGGTATCCGCCCCACACTTCATCCTTGAGCGCTTCTTCGGCCTCGCTCGCCCTGGAATGAATCTCGGACTTGTCCGCCTTGTCGTAGTCTGAACCCAAGGTGCCTTCGGCCACGTCCCTTTCCACGCGCAGCCAAGCCAGATAGAGTTCAGTTTTTTCGCGCAGTTCGCGCCCCGCCTTCTTGACGCACCAGACGAGAGATCCTGGATAAAGTCGGGGGGAGTTGCCGCGCCGTTTCGTCCATTGTGCAATCCTCTGACGGAGGTCGCCGGTATCCGGCCACTCCCAGTTTGGATCGGCAATCACCAGCGTCAGCTTTGGGGAATCCTGGACTGCCTCTCCATCCTCCGGAAACAGAACAAATGGGATGCTGGCCCCTTGCTTGAACTCCTCCTGGACGAACTTGCGCATCGTTGGGATGATCTCAGAATCTTCGTCGAGCGACGCGCGTCGGTCGCTCACGGCTTTTCGGATCGTCGCCTTGTGGTAGATTTTGTAACCGTCTGAACCCACGCGGCTGATGAAAAAAGCCTTGGATTCGAGCGCATTCGCCGCCGTGTCCACGGAGGTCGTATCCACCTCTGGTTCGCCCAGCGCGAAGCGAAGCTCCGGCAGGCGAGCGACTTTGTCTATCTGTCCACCGGAAGACTCAAATAGGATCGCCGCGCCGACGCGCCGGTGAATGTCGCGAAGCGGCCCCTTCGAGTCGGCATCCAGAGCGCGCGCTTTGGAGTGGTCGCCGGCGATGTCTGTTTCAATGGGAGGTTGGAGTCTCGCTTCCCCCAATTGTCCCAACACCATAGCCCGAAACTCCGGGACGTCAAGCGGCGCAGAACCCAACGTAATCAAAGGCTCGCGTCGCGCCCGCCTATGGTCCTCGCGGTACGCGATGGATATCCATTGCGCGAACATCGCCAGCGTGCCACGGGTCTGCTGGTACTGCGCCAGTGCCTGCCACTTCCGCTGGAAAACGGAGAGCGTAGCGGGATGAAAGGGATAACATGCTTCGAACCTCTTGCGAAGAAGATCTTTGGCCTTCGCCTCGGTCGCTGCCGAATCCACAGCCGTCCACTCCGGGGGCAACTGCGCCCGCCGCTCGAAGCACCAGTCGGCGAAGGCTTTGGCCACGTTTCGGCGTGTTCCCTCGCTGCCCAACTCCTCGAATAGTCTGCGCCTCACGACCTCGCCGATCTCCGCCTCATCGTTGGCGATAAGCTGCTTGGCGACACGCCCTACCTCCCTGACGATGATGGCCTGCCAACGCAAGTCCCAATCGCTCATCTCCGGCTTGCTCTGGGGAAGGCTCACGAGCCCCGCGCATCCGGTTGTGCCCGTCAGGGTGCGGACGAGATTCCCCAGGAAATCGCGGAGGGATTCGGCCATGTCGCGGTGGCGGCTGAAGAAGTTGAGGACCTCGTCGCACAGTATGAGTGCTCGGCCGCCCGCCGCCGCCAGAAGTTTCTGAATGTTGGCGGTGCCGGGGGGCTTCGAGCGGGCGTCCTTTCCAAGGGCGGCGATGCCGGCGTCGCCTGCCAGTTGACGGGCGATGTCAATCCAGGGCGTCTCGTTCCCCTCGGACGGGTCCCAGGCGTTGCCCACGAAGACGGCGACTCTCGCCGTGGGCGCCTGGCTGAGGCCGATATCAGCGAGAAGGGACTGGATGCCTTCGTGTTCGGCTGCGATCTTGCCGCTGCGGACGAGATGATATAAGGCCGTCAAGGTATGCGTCTTTCCCCCGCCGAACTGCGTGATGAGGGCCAACACCGGCGCCGTGTTGGTCGTTTCGCCTGTCAGACGGCGAAGCACCATGCCCATGTGTTCGCGCAAGGCGCGTGTGAAACACGTGCGGTTGAAGAACTGTAGAGGCTGCTGGTAATCTGGCGGGGCCGTCCCTGCGACGACCCGCTCAAGGGCAATGGCAAACTCGCTGGGGTCGAAGGAACGTCCTTCACGGACCTCTTTGCGCGGCGTAACTACTTTGTACCAGAGTTCCATCGGAAAGGTCTCCTTTACGGTCTTCTCATCATTGAGAACAACTGCCGTGCAGACTCCTTGAGTCGAACAAGGTTGGCGTACGCGACGCATGCGAACTGGCCGGCGCACGAATACATCCTGTAACGAATTCCGTCTGTGAGAACCACATCGCGTTGAACGCCAATGTTCTTGAGGTATTCCTTGGCCTGATCCAGCGCACCCTCGACCCCTGACCCCAGACGCTTGGCCTCAACGATGAAGTGGCAGTTATTGGGCAGGCGCGGCAGGGCCTTGAACACCGCTACATCAATGTTCTCCCATTTCACAGCGATATACTCTACAGGCCAGCCAAGTGCGCGAAGGAGAGGAACAATGAAATGGGCCACCAACTCGTCCTCCGCCGGACATTGCCCAAAAGCCTGTTCATCCGTATACAGGCTGGCAAGATCGTTCGCCTCAGCGATAATGGCATGCAGGCCGTCAGGTATCTCCGTGAGAGGCGGCTCTTCCTGCGGAAGCTCCGGCAGGGATGCAGTTTGCCAGCGAGTGGGCGGAGAGTTCACAAACTTCTGTGCCAACTCGCGCACTTCCGCATTTTTTACTCGCGACCAGCGTGTCGGGTTGGCACCAAACACAGGTGACCCGAACTCATGTTCCTTTGGCAATCTGAACCAACGCACCCGGCGAGCGTGCTGAAGGTCCCAGCCGTTCACGTCGTCGAACTGGTTCAGATACATATACTCGCTGGCGACAATGCCAATGGCGCAGATCGTCTTCATCCCGGTACGCAGGACCAACACGTCTCCCGCTTTGACTTGTGTTGCGAAACGCTCGACAAAACCCTTGAAGCCGACGTAGCGTTCCGGCTTCCACGGTCCGGGGTCTCCAGGACCTATCATGCCCACGCCATAGCGCAGGAAAACATCAGCATAGGACCTGTCCGTTGGTCCGCTGGCCAACTGCCAAACCGAGCGCTCCGGCCTGTCATTCTCCATGAGCTATCACCTTGGAACGGCTAGCAACATCGCGTCAACCAGTCGCTTCTCCTCGCTGTCCTTCGGATACAGGGCGGAGAGGGCGTTTGCAAGGCGGAGGAAGTCGGGGCTGCGGTCCTGTTCGGCCTTCAGGAGGGCGCGAAGGGCATTGGCCCGGCCACTGGCCTGCAAGAGCATGGCGGCGTGAACGCGATCAAGCGTCGTGGCTTGTCTGTGTGGAACAGGCATCTTGGCTGTTTGATCAGGCTGGAAGCCTGACCCACGTTTCCTTCTTTGTCCTTTGATCTCCGGCACGGCGGCTTCCTCGGCTTCCAGGAGGAACCCGAACTTCATCTGAGGATCGCGTTTGACCTGTTCTTCGATACGGGCGCCCGCGATGCCTGCGGCTTCTTCCCCGAAGAGATGCTTGGCGCGTTCCTGGACCGACAGGAGCCGGACCACACCCTTCTCCGTCTCGATGATTCGTCCCTCCCAATCGGGCAGATGAATCCCAAGCGGCTGCGCGAAGCGGCGCACCACGTCGAAGATCAAACTGAATCCCTTCTTTTGAGGCACAGGCATCGTGCCTGTGTCCTGTTCATCTGGCTCAGGTTCAGACTCATCCTCTTCGTCCACAGGCTGGAAGCCTGTGCCACTCTCATCTCCATTACCATTGCTGCCTTGGAGCGTCCACAGAAAAAGGGCCGTCAACCTGGCATCTTCCTCAAAGGCTCCTTGTGGGACAGGCATCTTGCCTGTCCGGTCAGGCTGGAAGCCTGACCCACTACCCAAGACCTGTTCCAGGGCAGTCCGTCCAACGACCTCCCACACCTTCTCCAAAAACTCCGGCAGGCCGACCTCGCGCCCTTCGGGCGTCTCAACCTTGCTGTAACGACTGAAGATTTCTAGCGCGGGACCGATACAGGCGAAGACCAGGTCCGCGCCGCGAATATGCTCGGACTGAAGCCGCTCCATCCAGTCGCCAACACGATTGGGCAGTTCGCGTAGGACTTCGCCCCAGTCGCCAACCTTGTCTTCCGTGCGAGGACGGCAGATGAGATGAACGCTTGTGGCAAGGGCGGCTGAATCTCGCGCCCGCAGCCTATGCGACATCTCCGTTGCGATGGGCCACGAGCCTGTTATGACCCACCTCCCGCGAATCATACCAGACAGAAGGGCTTCCCATCCCTCTGTTGTCTTGTGTGCAAACACAACACTGCCTATCCCATCATCTCTTAGGACACGCTGCCCTTCATGGAAAGCAATAGCCATCTCGTCTTCAAAGTAACCTCTATCTTTCCTGCGTCCACTGGACGACACCTTTACTTCGTCATGAATAATTTCTGGAGAGTTTGGGGAAAGGAAAGATTTCGGGTCAATCCGTTTATTCAAATCCACATCAAATTGTCTGGCGCGCGTTTGCCAACAGAGAAAGAAGTCCGAAAGGTCGGCGTATGGAATCGCATCATAATAGGGCGGGTCAGTAAACCACGCAAATGCGCTACGGTCAGGAAGCGGGCTCTGCTGGGCCAATTCCTGGGAAACCTGCCCTCTTTGATCAGCGCCTTCAACCGACAGAACACCGGCAATGTGGTTGCTAAGGCAGACAGAAAAACTCCCGCTTGAGTCTGCGGTTGGGATTCCTTCTGCGAAGTTCCAAGGAGGTTTGACGCGCCCCTGAGTCATTACCTGACGCGGACATTCGGCAACAGGTTCCCAAAGGCAGAGCGAGTTTGAAAGGTCAATGAATTTGCCAAGTACCAAACTCAGGCCGCGGAATGCTTTTGCCCCCTTCGCCAATAACCATGTATAATGGCAAAGAGCCACCTTCTGTCTTGCGGTGAAGAGGTCGCCCCATTGGAGCATGCCGTACCTCTGAACTCGGAAACCAAGTGTTCCGATAGGTGGCAGTGGCTCGTCCGGCACAGGGCAAAGGTCCTTCTTGCCGCCTTCTTCCCACTCATCCAGAATCGCCTTGAGCCGCTTCTGCGCCTTCCAAACGGCCTGGTAGTCGCGGTCGGTGGGCAGGCGATAGTGGCGGCCCGGTTCGTCGGGCTTGAGGGTGACGACGGCCAGAAGCCTGGCCCCACCGATTCTCACAGGCTGGAAGGCTGTTCCACGGTCTTTCACAGGCTGGAAGCCTGTGTCACTATCTGTGGCACAGCCATCCTGGCTGTGCTCAAACACTACATCCGCCCCGCCGCGCTGCTCGCGCAGTTGTGCCCGGACACGGTCGGGCGACAGCACGGCCCCGCAGCAGAGGCATGTGGCCTTCGCCCGCGATACAGTGCCGTTCGGCACGTCCTTTTCGGACTTGGGCTCGAAGATTTCAAACTGAACGACAGGCGGGAAGCCTGACCCACTTGTGACACAGGCATCTTGCCTGTGCATATTTTGTCTAGGGTCTTGATTCTTGCCCTGTCCCTTCTGGTAAAGAAAGGGATATTCTTCCGGTGTCTTGGACAACTCCTTCTTGACGGGATTCTCTCGGATGTACTCACACTTCTCCTCCCATTCCTGCCCATGCCGGATGATGTGATCGAAGTTCTCATCAAGCCAGAACGCTCCTGAACGGGCCAAAAGCTTGTTGATCTGGTTGGATGAAAAGCTCTTGACGCTGTGAAGGATTTCTCCGAGGGCGGAATCATCTGTTATCCGGAACAAAGCATGCACGTGATCCGGCAACACCACAGCGGCATCGAGATCAATCCTCTTCCCATCCCAATGCCGGAGACAGGACAGGACAATTTTCCGAACCGGTTCGGGCATTTCAAGTCCCTCGCGGCAACGAAAGGTCACAAAATATGTGGCCCCTGCCGACTCAAGGTGTGGGAGGTTCCTTCGGTGAAGGCTCAGGTCAGGGGCCTTCCAGGGGTTCACGGGTTGAAAGGTTGAACCAATGGCCTGCACAGCCTGGAAGGCTGTGCCACCATTCACAGGCCTGTAGGGCAGGCTTCCAGCCTGTCCGAAGCCTCTGCCACTTGGCTTGACAATCTTGTGTCTCAAAGCCCTGCGACGATTGGCCTTCTTGCAGAGCCAGAACGACCGGACCAACGGAATCTCCGCGCCGCAGTTGGGCGACTCGCAACGCACGGTCCTGGCCCAGAGATAGGCAATCGGCTTGGCGCCGCCTGCCTGCCGCGCCGCGAGTCTTCCCGCTTCATATTCGCGCTTGAGCCATTTCCGACCGAAGCCTGTCTTTAGGTCCTGTTCGCGTTTGACGGCAGCCTCGCGTGAATCGAACTCCTCCCAATGGATGATCTCAACCGGCAGGTGTTTGGCGGTCCATGAGACTTCGCCGCTTTCGTGTTGCGTCAAACGGCGGGGAATGTCCTCGGTCTGGCCGATGTAAAAGGAATCGTCCGAGCATTTCAGCACGTAGATGAAGAACTTCCCGCGTCGCGGCGCAGGCAGGTCCGGGTCGTCTGGGTAGAAGTCCTTGAGTTCGGCCTCCGCCTTCTTCTTGACCTCGGCTCCCACGCGCCGGAGTTCTTCGGCCAGTTTCGGGCCGTGGCGGGGGATGTCCTCCAACATCACCTTGAGGATGAGGCAGGCCACGGGGTTGAGATCGCTGGCGAACGCCTCGCAACCGAGCCTTAATGCCTCCAAGGGTATTGACCCGCCGCCGGCGAACGGGTCTACGACCAACGGCGGCTCCTCTGGATGCGCAGCCTTGACGAGGCCACGGCCAACCTCAAGATAGGCGGGATGGGAGGAATTATCCCAATTGGAGAAGTCGCCGATGAATCTGAGGAGGGCTTGGCGCAGGTCAATATCCGTCGGCCCCGGATTTCCCTGCACCTTCGGCAGCAGTTCCCGCGCCTTTTGCTTGAAGTCGGTAGGGCAGTGCTTGTCGCATGGATCGGGCAGCAGCAGGCCCATGAGCACCGCCCTGCATGCCGCCAAAGGCCGCCGCGCCCACCACAGGTGCAGGGTGGACGGATGCCCATGACGGATGGACTTCTCCCGAGCGGAATGCCTGGAGACCACCGCTATTGGAAAATCAACCTCGGCCAATCGCTTGCACTCTCTCGGAATCATGACACTACCTCAACCTGCCATCGGATGGACTTCCCTGCCTGCCGAAGCCTCGGCGCAGGCAGGTCCCGCGCCGCGTGCCTGCTCACCTCGCGGATCGGGAAGTCCACCTCCGCCAGACGTTTACATTCCTTGGGGATCACTTCGCTACCTTTTCTTGCTGTTTCTTGCCTTGTCGCGGAGATATTGCCGATAGTCTTTCAGTGCCGCCTCGAAAGCTGCGGGAGCTAGGCGCTGGATGAAGGCTATAAGCTCATTTGAATATCTTATGAGAACACCTTCTGTTGCCATCCAGCAGTATTGGGGGTTAGCCTTCAGATTATGCTTCCAGACAACGGCTTGAAATCCATGTGATGTAAATGGTTTTCCGTGCAGACTAGCGACCTTCTCAACCGCCTCCTTCTGCCTCAACGGATGCGATATGTTCGGGTCTTGGATTTTGATGACGGCCAACGGTCCCGCGGAGCCTTCTGCCTTTTTCACGCCCACAACGACATCCGCCTCCTCGATCTTCTTGACCGATTCCAGCTTGACAGTGAACGCCGTTAGCAGGCGGCCTGTATCCCCACCGGCGATCTCGACTTCCTTCACCGCGCCCGCCAAGACAGAAAGGAACTGGCGAACCGCGTTTTTCTTGATGTCGCCGGACTTGCTGGTCCCGGAAATGTAAGAGACCACGTCAATAGAGGGCCTGACCCCAAGGGGCAGGGGTTGCCAGTTTATCTGGTCCTCAAGCCGTTTACGAAACGCTCCCTCCAACAGGTCCCTGAAGTTCTTGATGCATGGTTGGGCAAGACCATACACGAGGACGCCAAAATCATCCGCGTTGTAGAAGTGAACAGCATTGTCACGGTACGTGCCCAGTAGTTCCAGATTTCGCTGGACCGGGAGAGGAGCGACATCTTTGGGGAAAAAAGCCTGTGCTCTTCCGAAGGCATCCTGCCACGTCAAGGTCCGATACGGCTGCTTTCGCCTCTTGTGGTAGAAGATGGACTTCCCGCTTTTCGAGAGAATGGCTTTCAACAGAAGTTCCCAGGCATTCAACAACAGGATCACAACACACTCATCACGATAGCAAAATGCAGGCTTATTGTAGATCTCGATTGCCGCAATCATCGCTGCAACCGCGTTCCCAACTAGCTTCCGATATGACCCTCGGTAATTCATTCCGGCTTCCCTCGACGTGAGTCATACGGAGACGGCGACTCCTGTACACGCATCGGTTTTGTCGCGGCATCAACGGAGACGTAGTAATAGTCCACCTTCTTGACCTCGTGCCACGGCAGACGGGCGGGGTCTTTGATAGGTTCCTGTAGCGCAGGGGTAGTCTTGCAGTTCGTCACGACGTAGAGCCAGTAGCAATCGCGGCGATCTTCGGCCACACGGCGCTCGTTGGGCGTCAGAGGGATAGTGCCAGATGCCCCGCCGATCCCCTTGACCTCTATGAGCCGTAGTTCGCCGGTGGCTAGGTTCAAACTGGTCAGATCATATCCGAGGTTCTTCTCGTGAACATCGTAGACTTGACGCCCTTGGCTCTTCTCGTACTCAATGACCACGCGCATGGCCGTTGCTTCTGTTTCCGGGTCCGGCCTCAAGCGCTGGACATCGGGCGCTTCGCGGGACGGATGAGGCAGAACGAGGATGCTGGCAATCCGTTCGACGTTTTGCAGGGTTAGGGACTTCTGACGCTCAAGCTCCTGCCGACGCCGCTCCCTTCGCGTCATAAGCTCCGAATGCCGGGTCTCCGCCATCGCCAGTCGCCCCTCCGCGCCGGCCACGTTCTGCTTGATCTCTCCGTCGGCCTTGCCGATCTCCTCATCGGCCTTCTGCAGAAGTTCGGTAAGCGAGAGTTCGATGTGCGCCTTGATCCGGTCCACCTCAGCAACCCGTTCGACCCGCACTTCCTCAAGAAAGGGGGACAGCGCGTTCTCGTAAAGCCACGCCGTCGCCTCCGGCAGAGAGGCGGCAACCGGGAGCGTGTCCGGTTTCTGCGCGGGACTGAAGTTCCCGATCATCCCCGGTTCCTGCAACCGGGCTTGACCGCCTGGGGTTACCTCGACGGCGAACATCCTTTCGTGGATTACCTGCCCAAGGCCATCCACCACGCGGGCGCGGTAGAAGTCCAGGCGCGTGGGCACGTCATGCTCAAGGGAATAGAAGCAGGCGCCCTTGCCGAACGGCTCTTGCGCCGACGCCAGGGTATGCCGCCGCAACGCTTCAAATAAGGGATGCCCCGGCGTCACCCATTCGAGGTTGTTCTCTTCGGCTGTCTCACGATCCGTCGAGAATCGCGGATACCTGACCGCGAGGGCGGGGAACTTCCAGGTTGGTTCCTGTTCATATCGGCGAAGAGCGGGCGGAGTCCTTGCCGGCTCAAAAGTATGCGGCAGAGCCTGGACGGGCTTTAGGTTCAAAGAGACAAGGCCCGCAGAATCCCGGATGAAGCGTGCAATAGTTTCCGGCACTACGCGGCGCTCTTGCGCCCGCGCGCGGCGCTCGATGAGCATGTCCAAGTTGAGTTTCTTGGTGGCGAGGCCCTCAAGGGCGTTGTGGCAGATGGCCCGGAAGTGGCCCTCGTCCACATTGCGGAGTAGGCGATCTTCAAGGTCCGCATCGCCGAGACGCCCCGCATAGTAGTCGCGGAGGACGCGCTCGACATGTGCTACGGGGAGGATTTCGCCAACGACGTTGAAAACGGCGTCATCGTCGAGGGCATTGCGAATTTCCTGGAGCTTCTCCAACAGGCGTTGCAGGACCCGGCCCTCAATTGTATTGGTGGCTACAAAATTGAAGATGAGGCAGTCGTACTTCTGCCCGTAACGATGGATGCGGCCCATGCGCTGTTCGAGACGGTTGGGATTCCAGGGGATGTCGTAGTTGAACAGGATATGGCAGCATTGCAGGTTGATGCCTTCTCCCGCCGCCTCGGTGGCGACGAGGACCTGGATTTCCCCATCTTTGAATTGCTGCTCCGCGTACAGGCGCGTGCCTGGGTCATCGCGGGAGCCGGGTTTCATGGCGCCATGAATGCAGCCCACCTTGAAGCCCCATTTTTTGAGGAGATCCATGAGGTAATCGAGTGTGTCCTTGAATTCCGTGAAGATGAGCAACCTTCTTTCGGGATGATCGAAGAAGCCCTCCTGTTGAAGAAGGTTCTTCAGCCTGGACAACTTCGCCTCGGAGCCGGAATCTTCGACCGTTTGAGCCTTAGCCGCATGCTTCTGGAGTTCCTCAATCTCCTCTTTGACCTGATCGGCAT
>CAYPFP010000048.1:0-2509 GCA_964409935.1 uncultured Planctomycetota bacterium
TTTGCCGTAAGGCATGCAACGCAACGGCCTGGGCCGCGGAATCACACGGAACCACTCGGAAACAGACTCACGGAAGAGATTCAGCCGCAAAGACCCGCCGAGCCGCTTGCCCGCCTATCCATTTGGAGGGTCTGGCGGGCAGGAGCGCAAAATGCGCAAGAATGATCCAAGACAAATGCCTCTTTTTCGCGTCTCTTGCGCCTTTTTGCGGCCCCTTGCCTTTGCCGTTCTATGCCGCATTCCTCAGAAAAGTAGCCCGACCCCTTTTCCTTTCCTCAATGAGGACTCGGCTTCACGGCAGGAGTGTTTGTCGCTTGACAACAGGGAGTATGAGCGACCCCTTTTCTCTGCCTTTACGGCATCACGAACTCATGCTCCGGATGCTTGATGCTCAGCACCGGGCACGGCGCCTTGCGCACCACCCGTTCGGCCACGCTGCCGAACAGCACATGGCTCAACCCGCTCCGGCCGTGTGTGGCGATCACGATCAGGTGCACCTTCTTCTCGCGCGCCGCATTGATGATCTGCACGAACGGCGTGCCCACCATCACCATCGTCTCCGATTCGAGCCCCTCCGCCGTGCATCGTTCCTGAAGCTTGTTCAATTCCTTCTGCACGAACTCCGACGTCTCCGCCTCCAGCTTCGGGATGTTCACGAACGTCGCCTCCGGCCCCAGCACCAGCGGATAGTTCGGCAGCACGTGCACGATGTACAGCTTGGCCTTGTACTGCTTGGCGAACGACAGCGCGTAGTCCAGGGCATGAAGGCTGTACTTCGAAAAATCCGTCGGGTACAGGATCGCCTTGATGTCAATCATGACCGCTCCCTCCTGAAGATGTTGACCGGACGACGGAACCCAACGCCCTTCCGCAAGAATAATAGCACACCCCGCGTATCGAGGCAATGCCGCGTTGAAAAGACTGCGGGCGGCGCGTATAATCTCGCCGTTCCCGTCGAACTTCAACTGGAGGCCGATATGAAAGAATGGAACGGACGCTTGCCCGTGTTGGTCGTTGGCGGCGGCATGATCACTCAGGAAGTCATTCTGCCCACCCTTTTCCAGGAGCAGCGCAAAGGCCGCGTGGGGCCGGTCTCAGTCGCCACAAGAAGGTCGAGCACCATTGAGCAGATCGCCCGAACCTTCCCGGGCAAAGCCTTCCGGGGTTACCCCCATCCCAAACCGGGCAGGGAGATCGAGGACCCCAACGGCTACAAGACGGCCATCGCCGAACTGGAGCGCCACGGTCTCGTCATCGTCGCCACGCCCGACCACCTTCACACGCCCGTCATCCTCGACGCCGCCAAGGCCGGCAGGCACGTCGTCTGCCAGAAACCCCTCTGTCTGAAAGTGGACGAGGCGTACCAGATCATGGACGCCGCCCGCGAGGCCGGCATCTATGTCCTCACCGACTACCACAAGCGCCACGACCGCGCCGTGCGCGCCGTCCGTCATCGCTATCGCAAGGGCGAGATGGGCGAGATGATCTTCGGCCATGCCTGGATCGAGGAGCGCCGCGAGATTCCGCTGAAATGGTTTGCGCGCTGGTGCGACAAGAGTTCCTCCTTCGAGTACATCGGCGTCCACTACGCCGACGCCTACTACTACGTCACCGGCCTGAAGCCCAGGCGCGTCATCGCCTTCGCGCAGAAGAAGCTTCTGCCCTCGCTCGGCAAGGACGCCTACGACGCCGTCCAGGCCGTCATCGAGTGGGAGAACGGCTCGGCCTTCTGGATCCAGACTTCCTGGATCTGTTCCGAACACCAGACCGCCCTCACCAATCAGGGCATGCAGTTGAGCGGCACCCAGGGCGAATACTTCGGCGACCACAAGAACCGCAACCTCTATTTCTGCACCCAGAAAAACAGGTTCGAACACTACAACCCCAACTTCTTCAAGGAATACGACGACTGGGATTTCGACAAGGAGGTGCAGTTCCAGGGCTACGGCTACGACAGCATCGTCCAGGGCCTCGACGACATCCGCAACATCACCGCCGCCGCCCTGGGTCTTTCAAAGACGGCGGCCCTCAAGAAGCGGCAGCAGATGATCCGCCGACTCGAACCCCACCGCGCTCTGCCTTCCCAGGCCCTCATCGGCACGGCCATCAACGAAGCCGTCCGCATCAGCATGGAAAACGGCAGCCGCCACGTGGGGTTTGACGAGAAAATGTACCCCAGGCTGCTCTGAGCACAGAACCGGCTCAGTAGCCGGTACATGTGCTGTCAGAGGACGCCGACGGCGAAAGCGCCGCCCGCTTCGCTTGTGCGAGCGCCGGAAAAAACTTGACAGTACCGCCCCAAAGTCGCACATTAGTGTCTGTCATCGGGGCAAAGGAGGGTCAAGACCATGGCGCAACGCATAGCTGCGGTCCTCTGCTCGACGTTTGCCTTTCTCGCGGTCTCGGTCACGTCCGGCATCAACACGGCTCACTCCAAGAGCGAAGAACAGGAGATGATCGAGAGCCTCAGGAGTGAGAACAAGCACTTGGGGAAAGAGGCGTGGGCGAA
>CAYPFP010000048.1:2609-24615 GCA_964409935.1 uncultured Planctomycetota bacterium
ACCTTCATCCTGGCCGACAGGTCCGATGCCCGCAAACGCCTCACCATGGCGCAATACTGCATGGTCTTCCGCGCGGTTCGCATGAAGTCAGAACCCGACGCGGACGACTTGCAGGAAAAGGCCGAGGACCTGAGGCGCGCACTCCCGCCTGATGATGTTCTGGAACTGGACTTCAGGGTCGTTGACTTGACCGGCAAGGTGCTCTGTACGGCCAGCGCACAGGCTCGCGGCCGCGAACTCCGTCAATGCCTGGCCAAGTGCGTCAGAGACCTCCTCGAAAAGACCGAACTCAAGGGGTCCCTGGCCGTCATGACACCCACGGAATCAAGCGTGGGCGGCGGTGAAAGGAAGTATGGCCCGATCGCCTGTCAAATGCTTACCACCGCCATGAAAGACTATTCCGACCTGACCCTCACCGAACGCAGCCAGTTGGTCTCGGTCCTCAAGGAGCATGCGCTTAACGAGTCGGACGTCGTGAAAAACCCCGCAAAACTATCGGGCATCCTCGCCGCCGATCTGATTCTGCTCGGTTCCATCGCCAGTCTGGGGAACTAACGCCCGGCGCCGGACTCCGGCGCGCCCCGTTCACCCATCCGCCCTCGGCATCGTCGGACACTCCGGACACAGCTCAAACGTCATCTCATACGCCGTCTGGACGGCGTCCATCGCCCGGAACAGCATGCTGTGCGCATCCCCGATTCGACCGTCCCGCACCAGCCCCGACGCGCGCATACGCCGTTCCAGCGGCTCCCACTCGATCCGGCACGGCCCGTTGCGCCACAGGTCCCCCATCACCTGCACGACGCTGCCGTCCTCCAGCAGAATGCGGCGGGTGTGTCGCCACCATCCGATGCAGCGCGCCTGCGCTTTGCACTCCCCGATGTGTGCTGCGGTGCACCGGTCGAAGCCCACTCCCAGCATCAAGCAGTACCCGCCCTTCTGCGCGAGCTTCCCCAAAGGAGAATCCACTCCGAACGTCCCCGCCTTCAGGTGTCCTTGCGTCAGCCATTCCGCTTCCTTGCCGACGGCGGCGTAGGGATGGGTGGGATGCATGCTGCGGCGGGCGTCGGGCCGCTGGCGCAGGGCCTCGGTCAGCAGGCCGTTGCGCGACGGCGTTGTCTTGATGTCAAAAATAAACGCCGCCCCGTGGTTGAACGTGGGCATCATCACCGTCCCTTCCGCCCCCACGATCTCCAGCAGCGCGTCTATCACCGCCTCCGGCCCGCCCTCCACCCAACCGAAACTCTTCATGGAACTGTGCACCTGCAGCAGGTCCCCGCCCTTTACGCCGAGGGTACCCAGGGCCTGAACGATATCGCCCTTTCTCACGATGCTTCTTGTGGTCATTCCGGGATCTCGAAGACTCCTGCCTCGCCGCCGGCGGAACCGAAGGCGACCCGCCCCCCCTGGAGCGGCGCAAGACCCGTCACCGCGCCCTTGACCTCAAGCGTCGCTGTCACGCCGCCGGACACCAGGTGGATTCTGCCCGACTTCGTCCCGGCGACAACAGACCTTTTTCCGCCTTTGGAAACCGCCGTGCACAGCGCCGTAACTTCCTCGCCCAGATTCAGCCGCCAGAGCAGCTTGCCTTCACGACTCAGCGAATACACGTAGCCGCACGGCGATCCGGCAAGGACCTCCTGTTTGCCGTCACCGTCCAGGTCGGCCAACGCCGCCAACGTCGGCGCGTCGCCCAGCGTGAAGGTCCACTGGACTCGCCCCGCCGAGTTCAGCAGGTAAATTTTGCTCTTGCTGGTGCCGGCAACGATCTCGTCTTTGCCGTCGCCGCCTGTTGCCTTTCCCACATGCAGCGCTGTCAGGCACGATCCCCACCCGTCAAGGCCGTTCACGCGCCGCCCTTTGCCCTGGGCGCTGACGGCCGTGATCGCGCTCCAAGAGGACATCTGTGATCCGCACAGCACCTCCCGGTTGCCGTCGCCGAGCGCGTCAATGGCCGTGATGCTGGTCTGGGTATCCATCGTGCGATATCTCCACGACGGTTGACCGCTCGCGTCAAGGCACGTGAGATAGCCGTTTTCGGCCCCGACCATCACCAAGGGCTTTCCGCCTTTTTCCAGCGCGCCCGCCCACAACGCCCTCACCGCCCCCTTGCCGGAGCCGTAGTGCGTATAGGGGATTGACGCGTCCACCGGCGGGCACTGGAACTTCCACTTCAGTTTTCCCCCCGCGTCCACCGCATACACCTCGCCGGCCTCGGTGCCGGCGATAATTTCGGCGCTTCGCGCCGGCCCCGGCGCGCCGTCGCCGTCCAGATCGCACAGATGAATCGCCGTCACCGGCCCTTCGGTCGGCAGATTCCACCGTTCCGTCCCGTCCGCACCAACCCGGTAAAGCCGCCCTGACGCTCCGTCTTTGCCCTGTTGCCCCGTGCCGAACAGAATCTCGTTCCTGCCGTCGCCGTCTGTGTCGGCAACGGCCAGGCAGTTCACGCCTCCGTCAACGCTGATCTTCCATGCTGCGTTCAGTGGCGGACCGGACGGTCTCGCGATGTGCGTTGGTTTTGGTCCTGGCGCGGCCTCCCTTATTGCCGCCAGAAGCGCGCCCACCGACTCGGCGTATCTCCGCCCCGCATCGGCCGACACCGCCAGCTCGACCGCATGCGTTCCCTTCGCGTACGATTTCGGCGGCATCCCGAACGCGGGCCACTCCACCTCAACGTCTTCGGCGGCCTGCACGACGAGCCTTTTCGCCGAGAGGTCGCAGTCCACCGAAACCGGCTTGCTTGCGCTCATCACGGTCCCGTTGAGGTGCAGGCTCGCCGCACCCATAAGGGAAAACCCGTCCCGCCGTATGTGGAACGCCTCCGCCTTTACCTTCAGCGACCCCGCCGAAACCCCGTCCGGCGCAACACCGGCGACGGCTTCTTCTTTCCCCCCGATCACCGCGCAGTCGTCGCCCGCGCGTCTGGCGTCGTAGTCGTCCGCCGATTCGGCTCCCTTGGCGTAGAAGAGATTCACGAAGACCAGTCTCTGTCCCGCGGCGAGCCGCGCCGCCGCTTTCTGGCGAAGCACGTTCACCTCCGGCTCGGCGTACGGGTACGATTTCCAGTAGTGGCCGAAGCCTGGGCCGGCGCTGACGAGTTCGTGTTCCACATCCCCGAAATTCTTCAGCACAAACACGTCTCGCCGTTCGTTCTCCGCACCGGCCGGTATCCGCCCCTGCTGCGCCATGACGACAATCTTGGCGCCGCCGGACGGGACAAACTCCATCCGGTCAATGATCACCCCCGGCCCTTCCCGCAGTGTCATGAGCAGTTTGTGCTTTCCGGCCGACCCCACCGTGATGCTCGGCGTCGGCTCCGTCAAGTCCCATTTCGCGCTGCTGGGGCCGATCTCCTGTGTCGGAAGATTGAACGCCGTCTCGATTCGTTTTCCATCGAAGTCCAGCCACACCGAATCCGACCCGGAGTCCTTCCCCTTCCCGAACACCGCCAGGGCGCATTTTCCCGCCGGCAACTCGACCTCAAACTCCAACGCCGCTTCGGCGGAGCGGAACACCGCGCGTTTCCGATCGCCTTCTCCCGTCGGCGCAAATTCCACGTCCCCTTTGGCCACTTGCTCGACCCTCAACGTGTTTCCGTCCAGCGCCGGTTTGCCCAGTGTGCGCCAGAGACACTGCAAGTTGAAGTCGCCGTCCTCGCGCGCCTTCACCTCGTCGAACACGAGAAAGTAGCCGCCCTTGCGCCACACGATGCTGCGCGTCCAGTCCGCCCCGGAGTGTTCGCGCAGCGCGGTCTTTGAGAAGCCCGTTCCGGCAAAATCCGCGCACGCGACAAGTTCCGCCCCGGCGGGGACGGGGGTGCTGAGGCCGTCCTTGATGACGGTCACGCCGTTATGGTCTTTCATCTCCACGCCGTCGGTGTACGACATGTCCACGAGCCAGATGCGTTCGCGGTCGCTGAACTCGACGATGGTGTTGGCGTCCATATGGCCGTGGCTGCCGATGTTGAGGCCGTCGAGCATCAGGTACTGCGCCGCCGGATCGAGCCGTTCGCGAAACACGACCTTGTCGAAGCTCCGCTCCAGCGGCACGTTGACCTTCCAGTCCTTCGTCGAGTACGCGAAGAATTCGGAATCCACGGCGATGGCCTGCACGCCGTCCAGGTCCGTGGGCTTGACGGCCGGGGCGTCGGTGAAGAGGCCCATGTTGTTAGCCCACCGTCCGCCCTTGCGCCGACTGAGCCGCTCCTGTATCAGATACTGATACCGGGGGTCGCGGTAGTGCCAGTGGGCCATCTGCACGAGGTGCATCGGGAACCAGAACGCGTCCCACGAGTCTCCGTACGCAGGTCCGCAGACCATGTTGTTCAGACACCGGATCAGGCGTTCTGTCGCCTTGCGCGCTGCGCCGCTTTCAAAGAAGGCGGGATCGGGTTTTGCCAGCGCATACACCATCGCCAGCGAGACGGCGAAGCCTTCGTAGCCGTTCGCGTCGCACTGGGTCTTGGAGTGTCGTTCCTGGCCTTTGAAGACGGTGGCGGCGTTCTCGATCCAGTCGTTGGTCTCTTCGAGCCGATAGTATTTTCTGAAATACTCGCCCCCGAACAGTGCGTCCAGCCCTACGAGCATGATATGGTTGTGTCGGACGGTGTCGCGTTTGATGGCGCCGAGCATCCATGCCTTGTTGGCGCCTTCTTCCGACCGGCACAGGTAGAGCAGGTATTTCGTGAGCTCCTTACGGTCTTGGTCCGTGAGCGCCGCGCTTTCCTCCGCCAGGTCAAAACCGATGAGCGTGTACCACAAATCCATATGCGTATCGAAGCCCAGTTCGCCTCGGCTGCGGTGCTCAAGGACGCTCTCTTTGTGCAACTCCGCCCACCCGTCGTCGCCGCTGGCGTAATAATTGAAGGCGTACGCCCCGCCCGACGCCATGAGCGAGCGCATGTTGGCCTTCTTGATCCTGCTCCGGTGGCGTTCGCGCGTCGCGGCGTCCAGGGGTTTGGCGAACGCTTCGCCGGAGAGGTCTGGTGAGAACTTGATCGCCATGAGTTTGTCTACGACGACGTCTTTGCCGCTGCCGATACGCGGCAGGAAGTCCTCGACTGCCGCCGCCACGCCCTCGTCGTCGCTTCCGCCCAGCAGGATCACGTTGGTCCCTGCGCCCCACGGATCATGAACCGTGCGGACCTCGTGGCCGCCCTTCCCCGGATACCACGCGTCGGTGCGCACGTACCAGAGACAATAGAGCCGTTCGACCAGCTTGTTGGTCATGAGGTTGCCGAGCGCGATGGTGTTCGCGGCCCGCCAGTCGGCCTCGCTGGTCTCCGTGTCGGCGCGGACCGGAAGGCTTGCGCCTGTGGCTTCCCTGACCCGGTCGGCGATTTTCCGGGCCATCGCTTGATAAGCGGGTCTCTTCGGGCAGACGATCACGGCCTTCGGCTGTCCCCCCTCGACCAGGGGCGTCTTCAGGTGCAGGGGCTTCAGCGCGGGTATCTCCCAGTCAATGGCGATCGAGTCTGCTGGGGCGACCAGCACGTCGTCGAAGAACGCCGTGCCGCTGGAGTATGTCAACGCAAGCGATATGCGCAGTTCGCGCGTGTCGGCCGCCGTCGTGTATTGCACGGTGCCTCTTCGCCATTTGCCGGCGCCGCCCACGGCGGCCGAGGCGCGGTCGTCGCGGTGTTGCGGGTCCTCCACAAAGACCCTGACGGCGTGTCCCACGACGTTCTGCTCCAGCGTGTGTTTCGCAAAAACCCTCACCACATACACCGTCCCTGGTTGCACCTGGACTTTCTGGGACACCATGATGCCGGTGTACTCGTCCTTGACGCTGGCGATCTTCTTGCGGATGCACAACGCTTGCTTACCCGAACGGGCGTCGCCGCGCCGACGCCCGGCGTCGGCGGCGACGACGACCTCGCCCATGTTCGGATCGCACGTCACCTCCCACTCGGCCAGCCCCTCCTCGAAACCCGGATTGCGCAGGAGGCCGGAATTGTTCGGCTGGGCGTAGCTCGGCGCGCAAACAACCGAGATCGCCAGTGCCGCTGCAAGTCGCCACAGGGATTGCATGTTTTTCACTCCAGTTTCTCAAGCTTGGCGTACTTCAGAACCAGTGTCTGCACTCCGCCCGTGCGGAATTTCACTTTGGCCCGACGGGTCTCGCCCCAGCCGTCGAGGGCCAGCACGTGGCCCACGCCGCACGTTCGGTGGCGGACGGTGTCGCCCGGCATCAGGCCCCCCTCCTCCTCGTCGGAGCCGGACCAGAAACTCCTCGGCCTCTTTGGTTCTTCTTCATGGGAACCGGCGCCCCCGCGCTCGACATGCTCGACGGCGCTCTGCGGCAATTCGCCGAGAAAGCGCGAGGGGATCGCCGATGACCGCAGCCCGAACCTTGTCCGTTCGCGCGCGTGCGTCATCACCAGCACCCGCTTGGCGCGCGTGATGCCAACATAACACAAGCGCCGTTCTTCTTCCAGGTCGCGCCCGTCGCTCATGGCGCGCTCGTGCGGGAAAAGGCCCTCTTCGAGGCCTGTGATGAAGACCGCGGGGAATTCCAGGCCCTTTGCGGAGTGCAGGGTCATGAGCGTTACGGCGTCCCGCCGGTCGTCCCAGGTGTCTACGTCGGCGACCAGCGCGACCTGTTCGAGGAACCCCGCCGCCGATCCTTCGGCCGTGCGTTCGTCGTACTCGGCCGCGGCGGTCACGAGTTCCTCGATGTTCTCAATCCGTTCGTCGCCCTGAACCCCTTCGCGGTGAAGGTGTTCCTCTAATTTTGCGCGTCGGATGATCGTCCTCACCAGGCCCGCCACCGGAAAGCGCGGCTGTTTGGCGACGTCGTCAAAGATCTTGCTCAGCTCTCCGAGACCCTTTAACGCCTTGGCCGGCAGGCCCGGTATCTCCCCGCAGCGGCGCGCGGCCTCCAGAACCGGAACGCCCTGCGCCTGCGCCCATTCCTTCAACCGCCCCGCCGAGGCGTCGCCCACCCCGCGCGGCGGCACGTTGACGATCCGCTCGAAGCTCACGCCGTCGGCCGGATTTGCCGTCAGGCGCAGGTACGCCAGCACGTCCTTCACCTCGCGCCGCTGGTAGAATTCCAGCCCGCCCACGATGACGTACGGCAGCGCCCGGTTGCGCAGGGCCGCTTCAAAGGAGCGCGACTGGGCGTTCACGCGGTAGAAAATCGCGAACTCCTTGGCCTTGGTCCCTTTGGCGCGCAGCTCTGCGATGCGCTCGGCGACGGCTTCGGCTTCGTCCGCCTCGTCCTCGCACTCGATGACGCGCACCTTGTCGCCCTCCGGTCCGGTGGTCCACAGCGTCTTTTCTTTGCGGAGCTTGTTGTTCTTGATCACCTCCGCCGCCGCGTGCAGGATGCGCCGGGTCGAGCGGTAGTTCTGCTCGAGTTTCACGACCTTCGCCTCCGGGTAGTCCTTCTCGAAGTCCAGGATGTTCTGGATGTCCGCCCCGCGCCACGTGTAGATGGACTGGTCCGGGTCGCCCGTCGCGCAGATGTTCCGGTGTTGCTCCGCCAGGATTTTCGCCAGAACGTATTGGCAGCGGTTGGTGTCCTGGTATTCATCAATCAGGACGTACCGGAATTTCTCCTGGTACCGCGCGCGAATCTCGGCGCACTGCTGCAGAAGCTCAATCAGCTTGATGAGCAGGTCGTCGAAGTCCAGGGCGTTGTTGGCCTTGAGGACTTCCTCGTACTTGGCGTAGACGTCCGCCACGATGCGGCCTTGCGGTCCTGCGCCCAGCATGCCCCGGAACTCCTCCGGACCGACCATGGCGTTCTTGGCCCGGCTGATCCGGTTGTGGATCATGGGCGGACGCCACGTCGCCGGATCCAGATGCAGCCGCGACAGCGCCTCCTTTACCGCCGCCAGCGAGTCATCCTGGTCGTAAATCGTGAAGTCGCTTGAGTATCCGATCGCCTGAATCTCGCGCCGCAGGATGCGCACGGCCGCCGAGTGGAAGGTGGATATCCACAGTCCTTCCGCCTTGCAGAACTGCGCCACCCGCTCCTTCATCTCCCCGGCGGCCTTGTTGGTGAACGTCAGGGCGAGAATGTGGTAAGGACTTGCGCCCTGCTGGATCAGGTATCCGATCCGGCGCGTGACGACTCGTGTCTTGCCGCTCCCCGCGCCGGCCACGATCAAAAGCGCCCCGTCCTTGTAGGTCACGGCCTCGCGCTGCGGACCGGACAGATCCGAGAGTAAGTCCATCGTGCGATGCGTCCTTGTTGTTGGAGTTCCAGTTGCCGGCCAAATGTGTTATCATCATTGCCGCAGACACTTGGTGGATGACGGGCTTCGCCATTTCGGTGAATCCTGATTCTCCTTTTGTGTCTCCGTGGCCTTACCAGATTACCACATCTCATAGGCGAGGTGAACCATGATCGCCGGAATCGGCGTGGACGTGGTGGAAGTTGCGCGCATCAAGGAGATGATCAAGCACCACGGACGCCGCTTTATCGCCCGCGTCTACACCGTGGACGAGGCGGCCTACAGCCGCGGGATGAAGCGCGCCGAGGAGCACTTCGCCGCCCGATTCGCCGCCAAGGAAGCCGCCCTGAAGGCCCTCGGCATCGGCATGCGAAAGGGCATCTCGTGGAAGGATATTGAGGTTGTCGTCGGCGATCTCGGCCAGCCCAACATCCGCTTGTCCGGCGGCGCCGCCGACAAGGCCGATGAACTGGGCGTCAACCGCGTCTTTGTCTCCCTCTCCCACACCAAGGAGTACGCCATCGCCCAGGTTGTCATGGAGGCCTAGCCGAACACGCCCGTTTTTCTGTACGCGCCCTTACAGTCGGTCCGCCGCCAGAGAGGCCAGCGTGCTGCGCTCGCTCTTGTTGAGCAGCATGTGGCCCGATAGAGACAGCCCTTTCATGCGCTCGGCCGTGTAGCTCAGGCCGTTGGAGTTGGCGTCCAGGTACGGGTTGTCAATCTGGTACGGATCGCCGGCCAGGACGACCTTGGTGTCTTCTCCCGCGCGGCTGACGATCGTCTTGACCTCGTGGGGCGTCAGGTTTTGCGCCTCGTCCACGATCATATACTGGCCCGGTATGCTCCGCCCCCGGATGTACGTCAGGGCGTCAAGCTCCAGCACGTTGCTGTTGATAAACCCCTCGATCCGCTTGCGCGCCTCGCCCTGTTGCTTGCGTTCGGCCTTCTGCTGGAACAGGAACTCCAGGTTGTCGTAGATGGGCTGCATCCAGTGCCTGAGTTTTTCTTCCTTGGTTCCCGGCAGATAGCCGATGTCCTGCCCCAGCGGCATGATGGGCCGCGAAACCAGCAGCCGCTCGTACCGGTGCTCCCGCACGACCTTGTGCAGGCCGCACGCCAGCGCCAGCAGCGTTTTTCCCGTCCCGGCGCGGCCCACGAGCGTCACCAGTTGCACCTCATCGCTGAGCAGCAACTCGATGGCCATGGCCTGTTCCGCGTTTCGCGGCGTGATGCCATACGGATTGACGCTCTCATGATACAGCGTTACAAGCATCTTCTCGCGATCCAGATACCGCGCAAGCCCCGTATGTTTCGGGTTCCGGCGGTTCTTCAGCAGAACGAACTCGTTGGGCGACAGTTGAAGGTCGTCGGCCGGGATGCGGCGGTCGGCGTACAGGGCGTCTATCTTGGCCCCGTCGCACTCCCATTCGCGCCAGCCGGTGAACATGTGCTCGAAGTCTACCTTCTGCTTCTCGAAGTCGGCCACGCGAATGCCCATGGCGTCGGCCTTCAGCCGCGCGTTGATGTCCTTGGAAACGAACACGACCGGCTTGCCTTGCGTATGCAGGTGACAGGCCACCGACAGTATCCGATTATCGGGCTTCGTCATGTCCAGGTCGGCCACGTCGCAGCTTTCGTCCTTCAGCGTGATGCGCACGGTGCCGCCCTGATCGTTGATCGGCACGCCATCCTTCAGGTGTCCCTTGCCGCGCAGTCTGTCCAGTGTGCGGATGACCTGTCGGGCGTTCCGCCCCATGTCGTCGTTTCGCCGCTTGAAGCCGTCGAGTTCCTCGATCACGGTCATGGGAATGACGACCTCGTTGTCCGCAAACGAAAACAGGGCCTGGGAGTTGTGAAGCAGCACGTTGGTGTCAAGCACAAAGCTCTTTCGGGCCATCTCTCACCTGGAAAGTTGCAGGGAACCCGGCACATCGAAACCGCCCGCCCCTAGCCCCGCCGGCCGGCACGCTCGCATAGGCAAAGCACGTCGGAACAGACCGCTCGGCAGGCGAACCCTCATCATCCCCCCTCCTTCCCAAACCGGCGTATCACGTCCGCAATGATGACCTTGACCTCCTCATCCTTGAGGATCTTCTCGAACGCGGGCATCCCCTTTATCGTATTGCCTTCTCTGACGACCTTGACGATCTGTTCATCGCCGTGGGCCTTCTGCCAGTCTGCGGTCGTTATGTCCACCTTGGCCACCTTGCCCTTGCCGTCGGCCCCATGGCAGGCGGAACAGTGTTTCTGAAACAGGGCCAGACCGGCCGGCGGACCGGCCGGCGTCCGCCCTCCACACGAAACCAAAGCGGCCGCCGCCATCAACACGCCCGACACGCGCTTGAAAATCAGCATGATGCTCTCCCACAAGTCGAACAGCCACCTGAGCTTGCCGCCCTTTTTAGCACAAGACCCCGCCTTGGTCAACCCGCAACTCGCCTTCCGCCTCTCCGCCCGGCCAGATTGCCGGCGCCGACCATGCCAAAAAATGTCGGTATGTTGCCATTCTGGTAACACTTGTAGAAAAATTTACGTTCCTCCTCCAAAATTTCGTTTCTGCGGAAGTCGCGCGTCACTGTAATCCGCAGACAGATCACGACTTGCAACAACCCCTCATTTTGAGAATTCTTCAAACACCACGGTACATGCTTTGCGTCTAATCAAGTAGGACGTTCGAAAGAATGGTCGTGAGAACCGAGGAAACGGCCGCCGGGCGACCCCGGCGGAACCACCTTGAAGGAAGACACCCATGAGATTCGGATTCGTCCTGGATGACTCTCGTCCGCCCCACACCATGGCGGCTGCCCTGGGCATCAAGTGCGCCTGGTGCGGTCAGCGCAAGTCCGCTCTTCTCGACCGCAACAGCAACACCCCAACCACCTCCATCTGCCGGGAGTGCGCGAACAAACTCCTTTACGCCAGGAACCTATACCGCGTCTAGACCCCTCTTTTCCACAGACATCTTTTCACTTGGACTTCCCGCCCTTTCAATGTACAATACCGGCGTTCTCCGGGAACAGACCTCTGAATCCCGTTTGTGAGGCGCCCAGCATGAAAATCCGATGGATCGTCTTTGGCGCTCTGCTGGTGATGGCGACCATTTGCTTTGGGCAGAAGGCCAAGAAAGAGACCCCAAAAGAGCCTGCGAAGGGCAAGACCGACGCCGCCAAGGACAAAGCCCCCGTCGTTATCCCCCCCAAGGTCATCACCGGCTACCGGAACGGCGCCTGGGGCATGGCGCAGGACAAGGTCATGGCCAAGGAATCCCGCCACCTGGAGATCCAGCAGGAGCCTGACTACCTCAAACAACTCGGCCTGCCCGATGACGTCAAGGCCCTCATTCCCGAAGACGGCAAGCTGCCCCGCCGCGCGCCCTTCAGAAACTTCGAGATCATCCTCGACGTGGACGCCGCCGAGTGCAAGATCGTGTACTACTTCCACGAAGACAAGCTGTACATGATCTTTTGCCGGGAACCCCTCCTGCGCCGCGTCCTGAAGTTCAAGGACTGGAAGGACGAGATGTTCGAGCGTTTCGGCGGCGGCGCCGCCGAAAACGACGACGGCTCGATGGTCTGGGACCAGGAGACCACATACTGCAAGGCCAAGCCCGTCTTCTCCAGCGCCGGTCAGCACACAGACGGCACCATCCTGGAAACCTACACCGTTTTCATGTATAATAAAAAAAGCAAGAAAGACATCCTCGAATGGGCCAAGCAGAACCTCAAGCGGTCGGAGTGAGTGGCCCTCGGCCCATCCGGCATAGGCCGCATGCAGCAGGCCGCATCGTGCCGGGTCGAGCCGGGGAGAAATGACACGCTATCCTCAAGAGCCGGGGACGACCATGAAGCTGCGCTTTGCGTGTAACAAATGCGGCAGGGAAGTCGAAGTGGCGTTGAAGATCGTGGTCTCCAACAAGGAACTGAAACTGCCCGAGGACTTCGAGAACCTTACCTTCGCCTTCAAGTGCCCCAACTGCGGCGCCGAGGGCAACGTCGCCCTGGAAGGCCGATTGATGTCCCTCTACCGCGCCGCGCGTCTGAGATTCAGGAACGCGCAGAAGCCCTGCATGAATTAGCCGTTCATCTTTTCCGCCAGCAACCTCCGAAGCCGCTCCACCCATTCAAGCGAGGGCGCCGGATTTTTCTCCGTCGGGAAGAGATAGCCCGTCTCCAGCATGAAACATCCGCGAAATTTTGCCCGGGCCAGGGCCGTCACGAACGCCTCCCAGTCCACGGTCCCCGAGAAGACGGCCAGGTGCTGGTCTTTGGCGCCGTCGTTGTCGTGCACGTGCAGGGCGAATAGCCTGTCCTTTGCCGCGTGAACGCCCTCGATCAGGTCGCGATTCATATTGGCGTGCCCCGTATCGAGGCAGACGCCGAGGCCCTCAATCCCCGACTCCTGCACCAGTTTCGCTATCTCCGCCACCTTCGCCCCCAGCTCGCCCGACGGCATGTTCTCCACGGCCACGCGCAGTCCCTTCCTCCGGGCCGCCGCGCACAACGTGCGCAGCGAATCCGTAAGCGCTTCGGCATAGACCCCTTCCAGCGGTATGTCGCGCACGTCGTCGGCCGGATGCAGAATCACGGTCTCCGTCCCCGCTTCTCCGGCGGCGTCGAGGGCCGCAAGGCCCTTCTGCACGGATGCCTGCCGCCGGCCGGTGTCGAGCGTACTGAGCGAGATTTCCTTGCTGAAGGGGGCATGCAGCGATATGGGCCTTATGCCTTCGGCCCGCAAACGTTCCGCCGTCTTGCGGGCGTCGGGCAGCGTCTTCTCCGTCATGAATATCTCCGTCCGCGTCAACGCGCATTTCTGCAGGGCCGCTATCTGGCCCGCCAGGGAGCAAGGGGACCATCCGGGATAAACCATCGCACCGAGGGGAATTCCGCTATCCTTCATGGCTCTCCATCGCAAGAAAAGGGCTTTCTGAATCATTTCACCACAAAATCGCCCTGCACCGTGGCCGGCTGGCCGTTGATCCGCGCCTCCCGCACGCCGCTTGCGCGAATCTTGAGTCCCCTGCGCGCGAGCGCCGCGGTCGCGTTCGCCGTGAATCTCTCTCCCTCCATCCGGTAGACCACGCACCCCGCCTCCGGCGCGATGACATCGCCCCTGTCTTGCGCGGCGAACACGGCGCAGGCGCTGACTTCGGACATCTTGTCGTGAATCCGGTGCACGTCGCGTTCCATCGTTACCTCTATCAGCCCCGCGTCTGCGGCGCGTGAAGTTTCTTC
Source organism: uncultured Planctomycetota bacterium (assembly GCA_964409935.1). GTDB lineage: Bacteria > Planctomycetota > Brocadiia > JAADGH01 > CAYPFP01 > CAYPFP01. The sequence goes on from CAYPFP010000048.1 coordinate 16,026, forward strand.
GGGCGTCTGGTTCGGCAGGTACACCGCCGCGCAGGCGTCGCTCCCGGAGTGGTCAACGTACACGATGCACTCTTCGCCCCGTTCGTTCCTCACGACCAGGTTCGCCGGCTTGGGGAACACGCAGCCCGTCGAACCCCAGTTGAACCATCGCACCCCCTCCAACCGCGCCGCCTTGTCTTTTTCGGGGATCCGGACGATCTTCTCCGCGCCGTCGTTTGCGACGATGGGTCCGGCGGCGGGGTCGGCGACCAGAACGGTCGTTCTCGCCGCCAGCGTGATTGTCCCCGGCTCGCCGCGTCCGCTGAGCACCTTGTCGGGGGTCTCCTCTTCATTGGCCTGGCTTGAGGCGTATGCCCGCGCCCCGCGCCGCGACGCGGCCAGGTTGGGCACCTCGCGCCCCAGCCGTTTGTCGTCGTCGGCCCGCTCGACATGGAACACCTGTACCTCGGACATCCGTACGGTCTCGCCGTCGGCCCCTTCCGGGAAGAACAGGCGAAGGTATCGCACCGGCACGGCCAGTATGTTGACCTTCACGTAACCTGTCGGCGGGGTTCCCGACGCCGGGGTGTTGGTGATGGACCTCATGTCGCGCCACGCGGTTCCGTCGGCTGAGACGGCGAAGATAATCTCGCGCGGCACGCAGAAGTACACCCCTCCTTTCACCCGATAGTAGACCCGAATGCGGTTGATGAGCGTCTCCCGTCCCAGGTCAATTACCAGGTGCGGGAAACGGTCTCGCGGCGCGGCGGCCCAACCGGCGTTGGCGATGTCGGTCGTCGTCGCGCTGACGCCCGTCGCTACCGTCGCCGCCTTGTCTTCGAAGATGAACCACGACCGATTGGCCTTGAGGCGGACGTTCTGTCCTTCCACGACCAGGCTCGCCGCGCCGACGCCGCTTTTTCCCAGGACGACGCCGCCCAACGAAACCGTATTGCGCACGGCGGCGGCGCTGAGCAGACCCGTCGCCGGCCGCGCCTCGTCGCAGACCGTGCATCCCGGCAGCGCCCATCGCGGCTTGAGTCCTTGCAGTTTGCTGTTGGGGTTCAGGCCTTTGGTCAGAAAATTCATGGCCCCCAGTTGCCTAGCGTCGTTTGCGGCCGCCGGCCCGGCGCTATCCGGCAGCGGCAGCCTGACGCCGGCGAAGAAGTCGTTCTGGTGCGAGACCAGGTACCCCGCCGCCGGAAAATACGCCGTCCCTTTCGCTGGAATCTTCGTCTCTGCTGCCGGCCCCGCCGCATCAAGGTGGCTGATCTGCAGCACGGTCGGCGTCGCCTCCGTGTACGCGGACTCTTCCAGGCGTTCCCTGTACGCGGCTCGCAACGCCCCTATTTCTTGCCGCAGGGCGTCGGGCAACTGCCGGTTGTCCGACAACAGGACGGCCGCCGCCCAGACGGCCGCCGCGAACACGCGCGACGTGTCGGCCACCTTCGGCCACGACGACGCGCAGAGGGCCAAGGCGTCGGGTTCCCCTTCGTACGCGGCCTGGGCCGCGAACTGGATGAGGCTTCGCCCTGCCCTGTGGACCGTCTCTTTGTTTAGAGAAAGCGCCGTGCCTCGCGTGAGATAGTCGTACAGGGCGGCATCGCGCAGCATCTCCGCCGCGTACAGAATATCCAGCCGAGGCCGGTCGCTCGTGAGGCTTCCATCGGCTCGCATTGCCGAACTCAGGATGCTGGCGAACTCCCTGCCTGCCCTCTCGGCGAGGCGTGCTTCCTTGAAGTAGAGCGCCGCCAGAAAAGCGACGAAGGGGGCGTTGTCGGTCGCCAGCCAGATGGGGCTGCGTTTCTCGGTGCGAAGGGCGGAAAAGGTCTTGCGAAGGGACGAGGCCGCTTCGGGCGGCAGTTGGTCGCCGCACCGGAACAGCCATTCGACCGCGTTGCGCGCGTCGAGCTGGATACGCGGCGGCGTCGCCCCGAACGGCGTCAGCGGCACGGTCATCTCTCGCGCCCGGCGCAGGAAGTCTTCGGCCCGCCCCATGCTCTCGGTCGCCCGCGAGCTTTGGTAGAACCGGTGGCCCTTGCACACAAACGCCAGGCTTAGCGCGTGTATGGCGCGGCTGGTTTCGGGGAAGGCTTCTTTCAGGCCGGCCAGGTCTTCTATCGGCGAGTTCCGGTAGCGCCCCCGCACCGAATCGCGCCCCGTAAGGACTTGCTGGTTGAGCAGCCGCGCGGCCTCGAACTCGACTTGCGCCGCCGCAGCCTTGACGGCTCGACGCCCCCAGTCCGCGCCCTTGAGCTGCGCCAGGTTTGCATATCGCTCCCGCGCAAGCGACACGGCCGATTCAAGGCCGCCGATCTCCTGTGCGGCCGGCCCGCCGCCGCTCCAACTCCCGTACGCCAGCAGGAAAAAGGCCAGGCGCGCCGATCGTCTCATCTTTGCAGACACTGCTTTTCGAACCAGTTAGCCACCTTCCCCACGTCTCGCTGCACCACCCCTTTGGCCAGCATCGAATCGGTCGCCGTCTGCGCAGCCTCGATGGCGCGCAGGCCGTCCAGGCCGGTCGCCAGCCACCCCGGCAACGCCCCCTTGCCGATGCCCTCGATGAAGCCGCGGTAGATCGTCGTGCGCACCTCTTCCTTCGATTCGTAGCTCAGGGGTTCGTCCAGCGTGCGGTCGCGCGCAAACAACCGCAGCCGCTGGGTGTCGAGGTCCCAGGCCAGGCTCCCCCCGTCGCCGATGACTTCGTAGCGGACGTACTCCTTGTACTTCTGCGCCTCGAAGGCGTAGTCGAAGCCCTTCTCGACGAGCGTGAAGATGCCGTTGTGGTGTTCGCACGTGGCGACGCCGTGGTCGGGATACGGAAAGCCTCGCATCGTGTACCCCATGGCCTCGATTCGCTTGAATTCGCTGCCGGTCAGAAACCGCGCGAAGTCGAAGCTGTGCACGCCGCAATCGAAGAGCGCGTTCTTCCCCTCGAAGCAGATGTTCGTGACCCGCTCCCGCGCCGCCTTCTCCCCCAGGCGCTCCCGCACGATGGCGTTGTCGGGCGCGGCCATCAGGCCGATGAGCCTCACCATCCGCACGTTGCCCACTGCGCCGGCGTCGGTCAGTTCCTTGATCCGGCGGGTGACGCGGCACGCCCGGTAGTTGAATGCGATGCAGAAGAGCTTGCCGGCCTTCTCCATCGCCGCCGTCATCTGGCGGCCGTGCGCCACTTCCGTCGCGATGGGTTTCTCGCACACGACGTGCTTCTTCGCCGCCGCGCAGTCCATGACGAGGGGGTGATGGGCCTTGTCGGCGGCCGCGATGGCGATCGCGTCTATACTGGGGTCGTCGAGCAGCCGCCGGTGGTCTGTCGTGGCTACGCGCACCTTGTGTTCGGCCCCCAGGCGCTCCACGTACTCCGGATTGATGTCGCATACCCCCGCGACCTCGACCTCCGGCATGTTCGCCAGCACCGACAGATGGTTGCGCCCCGCCGCTCCGAGGCCGATGAGTCCGAACCGGGTCATGGCTCATTGTCCTCCGCCGACAGTGTGCGACGCGATCGTGACCGCGCAGCCCTTCTCCGCCGACGCGTAGATGCCGTCGCTGATCTGCTGGATGACGAGGGACTTTTCAAGGCTTGTCTCTGGCTGACGCCCTTCGCGGATCGCCCGCGCAAAGTCCTGCACGAGCAGGTGGTTCGCCGGGGGCAGGTCTTCTTCTCCTTCCCACAGCGTCTTGGTCACGACGCCGGTTTCGGTGCTCGTATCGTCGTGAATGATGCTGCGCGGCTTTCCGCCCGTCATGGTCAGTTTGAGGGACCCCTTGACCCCGATGATCTGCCACGCCGTCTCGGTCTGCGCGGGCATGAACTCGCCTCGTTCCAGGGACAGCATCGTGCCGCCTCCGCAGCGGATGAGCGCCGTGTAGTACGTCTCGGCGTCGGAGTCCGGTGCGGCGTGGCAGGCGAGCTGCGGCGGCACCGTCCACGTCTGCGCGAGGACTGTCTGCGGCTTGAGCTTCCAGCCCGTGATGCCCAGGAGATAGTCCAGGTCGTAGCAGCCCCAGTTCAGCAGGATGCCGCCTCCGTTCATGGCCTTCTTCAGACGCCACGGCGGCGGCGGGTTTTGCGGGGGTTTGCCGGCGGCCAGAACGGCCCGGCATCGCACCACGCGCAGGTCGCCCAATGCGCCCGTGGCCACAAAGTCGCTCGCTGCCTTTGCGTTCTTTGTGAACCGGAACCTCGGCGAACAACACCCGGCCACCAGCTTTCCCCGCGCCTGGATCATCTTCTGGACTTCTCCGGCGTTCATGGCGACGGGTTTTTCGGTCAGGACGTGTTTGCCTTTTTTGAAGGCGTGCAGCGCCAGCTCGGTCCGTGCGAACGCGGGCATCGCCAGTATGACGGCCTCGACGCCGGCGTCGTCGAGCAGGGCCTTGCCGCTGGGGTACGTTTTCTTCACGCCGAACGTCTCTGCGGCGGCGCGCGCTGCGTCTTCGCGGAGGTCGGCCACGGCCACTGTCTCTACCAGCTCTGCCGATTCCGCCGCCGACCTCAGGTGCGCCTTCCCTATCACGCCGCAGCCGATCACGCCGAGTCTCACGCGTTCCATCGCCAGCTCCTTTATTGCATGCCGGCCAGGATTCCCGCATCTTCCTGAAGCCAGACGTTAAACTCCGCCGCCGCGTCAATATAATACAACAGCGTGTCCGGCGAGCCGGGCGGCCGCCACGCCCCGTTGGGGTACTGTGTCTGCATGAGATAGTCGCAGAAGGTGTAAACCGCCTCGCGGGCGCGCGGGTCCTTCGTATTCAGAAAGTGGGTCGCCGCGGCCAGGCTGCTCTTGCCGCTGCCGGTGTGGGCGAAGCGGTCTTCGTGACAACCCAGGTGCGCATCGAAGAAGCGTTTCGCCTGATCCAGGTACCGTCCTTCGCCCGTGGCCTGATACAATCTTCCCATCAACAGCCACGGAAGGCCGATCTCCCAGTAACACTGCGCGGGTTTCCGGCAGTCCACGAAGGGCGCCTTGGGGTCCAGTTCCGGCGTGAGCAGCTTGCCCTCTTCCGTCGTGCAGTAATAGAATCGTCCTTCGTCCTTTTGCTGATCCAGAACGTTCGCGCACCAGTCCGCCGTGGCGCGCGCGGTGTCCAGCCGTCCGAAATACAGCGCGGAAACGCCCATCCACGCCGTCGGCAGTACGCGCAGCCTCTTGTCCTGCGCGAAATGGGGGTATCCCCCGCACGGCGCCTGGCAGGTCAGCAGGAAATTCATGACCGGATGCGAGATGTCGAACCGTCCCATCCGGTGCGCCCCCTGGAAGAACCAGCAATGCTTGTACACGTCGGCGTTGTAGTCTTTCAACTGGCCGTCGGTCTGAACGGTGTTGGCCTTCACCCAGTTAAGCAGTCTTTGGGCCGCGTCCAGGCAACCCGACAGACTCCACGAATATGGCTGCTTGTGATAGGCGTCTTTCGGGAAGTCCTTCCACGTGAACGCTCCGTCGGGCTGCTGGTGCTTCAACTGAAACGCCACCGCTCTGTTTCCGGCGTCCCGGTAGCGTTCGAGTCTCTTGTCCATGGATCACTCCTTGCCGGCGAGAATGCTCACGACCTCCTGTATCCAGATGTTGTATTCGGCGGCATGATCAATGTAGATCAGCAGCGTATCCGGCTCCGTCTCTCCGCGCCAGCCTCCTTCCGGATACTGCGTGGCCTTCAAGAAGTCCAGAAACGCGTACGCCGCGTCGCTGGCGCGCGTGTCGTTGGTATTCAGGTAATGTATGGCCGCGGCCAGGCTGCTCTTGCCGCTGCCGACGTTCTTGAAGGCATCCGAGTGGCATCGCAGCTTGAGCTCGAAAAACCGCTTGGCGTAGTCCAGGTACGCCTGCTCGCCCGTCGCCTGATACAGCCGCCCCATGAGCATCCAGGGCAGCCCGATCTCCCAGTAGCACTGGTTGGCCTTCTTGAAGTCCACGCACTGCGCTTTCGGATCAACGGCTGGGGTCGCCAGCTTGCCGTCCGGCGTCATGCAGAAGAAGAATTTTTCCGCGTCCGGCTGTTGTTCGAGCATGCTGACGCAGCACTCGCCCACCTTCCTGGCGATGTCCAGTCTCCCGAAATAAATCGCCGAGATGCCCACCCAGGCCGTCGCCAGCGAACGCAGCAACTTGTCCTTGGCAAAATGCGGGAACCCCCCGCACGGCGCCTGGGTGCTGAGCAGAAAGTCCATGATCGGATACGAGATGTCGAACCGGCCCATGCGGTGCACTCCCTGGAAGAACCAGGACTGCTTGTACACATCGCCGTTGTAGCCCTTTAGCTGGCCGTCGGACTGAAGGGTGTTGGCCTTGATCCAGTTCAGGAGCCGGTGGGCCTCGCCCAACCGCCCTGCGATGCTCCACGAGTACGTCTGTTTGTGATAGGCATCTTTCACGAATCCCGGCCACGTGAACGCGCCGTCGGCCTGTTGGTGCTTCAGTTGAAACTCCACCGCTTTCAAGCCCATGGCCTGGTACCGGGCAAGTCTATCGTTCATGCCTCGTTCCTTTCTCGTTTCTGGCACAATGAGTGAAGCATGTATACCATTCGCCCTCAATAATCAAACAAAAAACGCCCGTGCCGTCCGGACACAAGGGGGGAGAACACAGGGGGAGCGACGGCCGAGACTCGCCGGCCTACCGCGTCGAACGCACGTTGCGAAGCCAGCCTTCTTCCAATTGTTCGGGCGTCTGCCCGTAGGCCGCCTTCATGGCCTCTTCTTCGGTCTTTCCCGCTTTCAGGAGGGCGACAAACTTTGCAAACCTCTTCTCGCCGAACTTGCCTTTGCCCGACGCGCGGTCGGCGTTGATCATGTAATCCACGATGCTCCACGACAACGCATAGCCTTCCCGGTCGTTGCCCAACAGCCGCTCCAGCGCCCGGAGTTCGTTGAAGCGCGTGAAGCCCGGCTTTGCCGTCAGGCTTTTCACCAGCCGTATCCGGCTCTCCCGCGCGGGCGCGCTGCCCTTGGGCAAGGCCAACTCAAAATGCTGCGCAAAACCCTCGTGCAGCCACGCGCTGAGGTCCACCACGTTTCCGTGCAACTGTAGAAACGCGTGCGATCCCTCGTGCAGGAGCGTATACAGGAAGATGTCCTTCTGCACGCCGCGGTCGCTCGCCTGGTACTCGGTCCGCGGAATCACAATATGACAGTCGCGCCCCTTGGAGAGAAAATACCCGCCGGACAGCTTGGCCTCCGCGAAATTATCGAAGACCTGCGCGAACCTCACAAATTTCGCGCGCGACAGGAAGAGGTAGATCTCGCACTTGCCGTTCCACAGGCGGTCGCCCGGTTTCACGTCGAGCACCTCGGAAAGCCTGTCGTACAGCGTCTCGCACCACTTGCGTATCTGCGCCATGTCCGCGGCGTTCGTGAAGTCCGAATGAATGATGAAATGCTCTGTCTCCGACGTCTTCAGTTCGGTCCCGATCCGCTCATTGACCTTCTTGCCGTTCTGCCGCTGGCGGGCAAGAACTTCCTCCTGATTGACGACGGGTTCCTCCGCCGGAGGCGTCTTCGCCGCCCCCTTCTCCCCCCCCTCTTTCGGCGTCGCCGACGGCTTGGCCCCACCCGCCCCCGGCGCCCCGACGCCCAGCGAGTCCAACGTCTGCTTCACCTTCTCCGCGTAGGACGGATCCAGCTCAAGGCACTTCAGGAACTCCGCCTTGGCCTCCTCGATCAGCCCTGTCGCCATGCAGTAACCGGCCAATGCAAAGTGCGCCGACGCGCTGTTGGGGTCCACCGCCCTGCGCATCAGTTCATACGCGCACTTGGGCTGGAGCTCTTCCCACCGGTACACTTTGCTGGCCGTGCCGGTCTGAAGCGTGACCCCGTTCTCATCCTGCTTGACGATCTTGCCGGACAGGCCGCTCCCGTCGCGAAGCGTGATCGTGTTCTCGGCCCCTCGCGCCTGCGCGAACGCCGACGCGATGATCACCACGGCAACAAACAACGCCAGGCGTAGGCTCATGCGGGCTTTTCCTGTTTCCCGGTCTTCTTGGGAAGTATCACGTAGTCGCCGCCCATCCCCTTGACTTTGGCCAGTCGGCGCGGATCCATCAGAACGCGCACCGTGGCCTGCTCGTCCGCATACTCGGCGCCCTGCACGCGCCCTGCCCGCGCCAGAAACGCGAGCAGTTTTCCGTTGCCGGCGTGGGTGCGCACCAGCGCCTCCACCTCCGTCTCCTCCACACGCCGCGCAATGTGCTCCTTCAGTTCCTCGATCCCCGTCCCGTGGAGGGCCGATATGACTACAAAATCCTCAAACCGGCTGTGGAAAAGCGGCGATCCCTGCATCGCCGCCATCGTTTCTTCCTTATCCTCGAGCCGATCCGCCTTGTTCAACACGTTGAGCGTCGGCCGCTCGTGCGCCCCCAGCTTGCCCAGGACGCTGTTGACGGCCTCCACCTGCTGCCACATGTCCGGCGCGCTGACGTCCACGACGTGCAGCAGAAGGTCCGCCTGGCACACCTCCTCCAGCGTCGCGTGGAACGACGCCACCAGGTGATGCGGCAGATGCCGGATGAAACCCACCGTGTCGCTCAGGAGCACCTTGTGATGGTCGTTCAGCGCGCACACGTGTGTCTTGGTGTCGAGCGTCGCGAACAGCCGGTCCTCGACGAACAC
>CAYPFP010000048.1:24715-35977 GCA_964409935.1 uncultured Planctomycetota bacterium
TGCGTCCACATCCGCTTGAGCCGCGGCAGCGAGTACTCCAACTGCGCCAGTTCCACCTGTGCGCGCGCCTGCCGCGTGCGCGCCCGCGTGGCGAAGATGTCCAGGATCAGTTCGGTTCGGTCTATGACTTTGGTGTCGGTGAGTTGTTCGAGGTTTCGGATTTGCGCTGGCGTGAGGTCGTTGTCGCACAGCACCACGTCAATGTCGAGCGACACGCACATTTCCGCAATCTCTTCGGCCTTGCCCCGCCCGAAAAGGTACGCGGCGTCCGGCTGCAATCGCCGCTGCGACGTCTTCGCAACGATCTTGGCTCGCGCCGTCTTGGCCAGGCTTTCCAGTTCGTCCAACGATTCATCGCGCGAATCGTCGCTCCCCGGAAAGAACACGCCCGCCAGCAGCGCCCGCTCCGCGCGGACTGAAAGCTGTGTGCGTTTCAGGTCAGGCATTCTCGATATGCGTCCAACTCCTTCCTGCAGCGGCCTTGCGCCGCCCGTGCGGTCGGGCTACTTCCCGTCCTTGCGCTCCTGCCCCTCGGCGCCCCGGCCCTCAGCTTCCTCAAACTCCACACAGTCATCCGGTATCTCATCGGCCTCGTTGTCAATCAGCATCGCGTGCTTCTCGCACGTCAGCGTGCCCTTCTCCGGATTACGGTCCCTGGCGTGTCTGCACGACAGGCAGCGTTGGAGGTTGTCCAGCTCTTCGGGCATCACGCGCGTCTTTCATCGCCTAGACGGACTTCGGTCTCGACGTTGCCGGCAACGGGCGCCTTGAGGTACCCGCATCCTGGGAAACCGCCGTTTGTCTCGATGATCTCGGATATGGCCACGCAACGGAAGATGCGCCCTGTCGTGGTCTTGTGAATCCCGAACCGGTTCCCGTACACCGTACAGAAGTACCGGCCCTCTTCTCGCGCCAGGTGTTCGCACGGATGCCCGTCCTTCGAACCGCAGCAGACCCCGCACCGTCTGCACCTGTCCTCCGTGAACCACTCCGGCTCGTACTGAAATTCTGACGCCATGGCAAATCGCCTCACGAACCACGCCTCGCGGGCCCTGCGCCCCCTGTCCGTCACTGCTTCTCCGGCTCCGGGTCAACCACCTTCCCTTCCGACGCCAGACGCGCGTTCTTGCGAAGCTGCATCGCCTTCAGGTCCTTCTCCTTCGCCTTGACCAGCAGCACTTCCGCCTGCATCCGCAGGTCCTGGGCCTGCCGCTCCTCGCGCTCCGCCATGGCGTTCAGGTACGCCTCTCGCGCCAGCAGTTTGGGATCCGTCTGTCGCGGTGGCGGGGAGCCTGCGCACCCGGCCAAAAATGCGATCATGCACACGGCGCCTGCCAAAGCCGTTCTCATCCTCGCTCCTCTACCATGAAATGGGTACTCTCCCGCCACTTCGGGCTTCGCGCCGCCGTCCCGCCCTGCGCGTGGCCTTGCCGCATATAAGCGATTTTATCACGTCCCCCCCTATCCGCAACAACTTTTTCCCCTTTATTCCATCCCAAAGGCCCCTCCCCCGGCCCCAAACCCTATTTCTCCTCCTCCGTCACCGTCGTGGCCACAATCTTCCGGAACCCCACCCCCTTCGCCGCATCCATCACCAGCACCACCACCCCATACGGCACCTTCTTATCCGCCCTCATGACCAGCACCTTGTCGGGCACCGTGGCCAGCGCCGCCTTCAGTTTGCCCTCCAGTTCCCCCCGGGCCACACGGTCCTTATTGATGAATATCTCTCCGCCCGCCCCGACGCTCACCAACACCGTCGGCTCCACCGCCGACTTCTCCGCGTGCGTCGCCTTCGGCAGCTCCAGCTTGATATTCGGCTGCTCGATGAACGTCGTCGAGAGCAGGAAGAATATGATAAGGATGAACAACACGTCCACCAGCGACGTGACGTTCAGGATTCTTACGCTCCGCTTCTTTTCCCGAAAATCCATGTCCCTGCTCAGCCTTTTTGTTCCTGGCCCTTGGCCTCTTTGGCCGTTGCCTGACCGCCCGCCTTTTCCTCGCCGCCTTTCTTGTCCTCTTCCCGCAGTTCACGGCTGTACAACTTCGTCAGCAATATCGTCGCAAACCTCTCCATGTCCAACACGATGTCGTCCACGTGCTTTGTGAAATACGTGTGCGCCATCAGGGCTGGGATCGCGATCGTCAGCCCGGCCACCGTCGTGTAGAGCGCCTCCTTGATGCCTCCCGACAGCATCGTGATGTGCCCCGTCCCTCCGTGTTTCGAGAACACGTTGAAAATGTCCACGATCCCCAGCACCGTGCCCAGCAGTCCCATCAGCGGCGACGTCGCCGCGACAATCTCCAGCACCAGCAGCCCTCTCCCGATCGCGCTGGCCTCCTGTCTTCCCGCGATCAGCACGGCCTCCTGGTTCTCATGCCGCGCCAGGTTCCGGTTCATGATCGCCACCTTCATCACGTTGGCAAACGGGCTGGGCGACTCGTGGCACTGCGCCAGCATCTTCTCCACGTCGCTCGGCTTGTCCAGTTCCCCGATCGCCCGCACCAGGCGCGATGGCATCAGCAGCTTGCGCCGCAGCGTCAACGCCAGCGCTATCCCCACCGCCAGCGCCACCACCGAGCAAAGCAGCAGGGGGATCATCACCACCCCGCCTTCCCTGAAAACCGTCACCGCGTCGCTCAATCTCTGCACGAGAAACTGGTACATGCCTTCGCCTCTCCAATCGTCCTTGACACCCGCATCCTGGCCGGCGTACTTGTCTCTGCCCTCGCCCGGACCGTTATGCCGCCTCAGCGGAAATAAAACGTATACCTTATCTTGAGAACCTCTTCCCGAATATATTTGGGAAATCTGTCCAGCGACGTGCCCCGCACCGACGACATGATCATCGAGGACAGCAGGTAGTCGCCCCCGTCATACACCAGCTTCACGTCCGTGATCTCCCCCGTCCGCAAGATCTTGAAGTCCACGATGATCTTCTCTTCCGCCGGCTTTGGCGAGATCAGCGATATGTCCCCCCCGTACAGGATGTCCAGCGTCGAGCCGATCTGCTTCGACACATGCCTGTAATACTTCGCGTACTCGTCCATCTTGATGTTGAACGACGCTTCCCCCTTCTCTTCAGCGCTCGAATCTCTGGAGTCCTTCTTTGCCTGCGGGCTTGACGGCGGGGGCGAGAACGGCTGGGCCATCGCCGCCGACATCCGCTCGCTCATCTTCTGTCTTTGTTGGGGTTTGGGTTTTTCCTGAAGCAAGGCTTCCCTCGGCACCTCCACCGGACGCGGCTCCGCCAGCGCCGCCACTTCCGTCACCTTCTTTTCCGCAACCGTCTCTTGCCGCTCTTGCGTCGGCGGCGCGGCCGCCCGCTCCGGCGACTCTTTCCCCCCGCCTTTTCGCTCCACGTTCTTCGCCTCGCGCTCCGCCCCCTGCGGCTCTCCAGGTCGCGGCAGCACCCCGTCCGGCCCGATATCCGGCTTCTCCCCCGCCGGCCCCTTCACCAGCACCTCGGTCTCGGCCCCCTTCGGCTTCCCCTGCATCTGCGCCTTTGCCCCCTTCGCCGCTTGGGTCTTCGTCTCGTTCTCGACGTCCTTCGCCAGCGCCTGCGCCTTCTCCACCAGCTTCTTCAGCGGCGACTCCTTCTTCTCCGCCTCCCTGGCGCGCTCCGGCTCCCTCGCGCTCTTGGCCTCCTTGGGCGGCTCCTCTTTCGGCAACACCTCTTTCGAGGCCGTTAACGGCTTCGGCACCAACGGCGGCAGAAGAGCGGCCGGCGCCGGCCGCTGAATCTCCGCGCTCTTGGCTTCCTTGATCGTCTTTTGTTCCGCCGCCGTTCGTGCCTCCTCGGCTTTGGCTCCTTCGCCCGCCTTCTTCGCGCCGGGACTCGGCGGCGAAAAAGGCCCCTGGCTCCGCGGCGTCTCCGCCACCCCGTACGACTCGCTCTTCCCGTCCAGCTTCGGCGCGCCCTCCCCTTTCTTCTCCGCCTCGCTGTCCCTCGCCACGCTGGCCTTCTCGCCGATCAGGTCCGTCTCTTTGGGCGCCCGCTCTCCTTCCTTCACCGGCATATCCACAAACTTCCTCGGCTTCCGCGGCTCTGGAATCGGCGGCATCGGCGGCGGCTCCGGCGGCTTGGGCGGAGGCGGCGGCTCCTCCTTGATCGTCTCCAGATCGAAGACCAGCTTGCTCGCCGGCGGCTTCGGCGCCTTCGTCATCTCCAGAAACAACATCCCCCTCACATCATGGAAACAGACTATCACCATGTGCAGTAGCAACGAAATCGCCAGCCCGATCTGGTACGCACGCGCCTGTATCATCTTCTTCGCCGACACCGGCCAACCACGAACACCCTCACGCCCCGCCCCCCAATCCGCGGGCCCTTCCTTGACTCGACACCTCCGCCTAATCTTTCAGATGCTACCCGCCAATCTCCGCCAAGTCAATCCCTCGCTCATCGCACGTCTTCCTCCACTCATGCAATCTCCCGCCTGCAAGGCCTCGCCTCCCTCCTTGAGCGGCTTCCCGACATCCCGCGCCTCATCCGCGCGCCATGCGCCAGAACGCTGTCCGTATAAACTACCTGTTTATGCAATTGTATACGTGTAATGGTGAGTTAGCCGCAATGGCCGCCCCCAACTCGGTCGCGTGCATACAAAGGTGTGACATCTTGGCCCCCAAAAACAATTGTGACCCCCTGCATTTCCAAACCCTGCGCCGCAACCTGGGACTCACCCAGGATCAACTCGCCAGGATACTCGGTCTGTCCGCCAAAGCCGTCCAGAGCTACGAGCAAGGCTGGCGCAATCCGCCCGACACCGTTCGCCGCCTCCTCACCATCGTTTACACCTCGGTCCGCTCACAGTCGAACCCGCGCACCATTGTCTGCTGGAAGGAAAAGAAGTGCCCGTCTCAGACCCGTCGCCAATGCCGCGCCTACTTGATGCGCCAGGGCCATCTCTGCTGGCTCCTCGCCGACGCCAACTGCTCCCGCCCTGCCCCCGCTCGCAATGGCGACCGGATCAAGGCCTGCTGGAACTGCATGGTCTGCAAACTCACGGGACGGCGCGCGAAACTCTCGGCCTGATCCCCTCGCCCCAGTCGGCGTTCACCCCCTTCAGCGATCTTGCCATTCGCCCCTTGATTTCCCCTTGTCCAACCCTTATCCTACTATGTGGCATTGTGCCATGTATCCATGTCGCGGTTTCCGTTTTCACCGTCTGCATTGGACCTTACTCCAGGGAGCGCAGAGTGCCCGCCAGGAAAGACAGCTTCTCCGAAGACTTCCGCCGGCTTCGCGACCGCATCAACGCAACCCAACAGGAACTGGCCGACATGCTCGGCCTTTCCACCAAGGCCGTCCAGAGCTATGAGCAAGGCTGGCGCAACCCGCCCGCGCCTATCCGCCGCCTCCTCAACGTCGTTTCCGTCGCCCTGGGTGACCGATCCGGCGCGGCGAAAAAAATGTGCTGGCAGGTCAAGCGCTGCCCCACCAAGACCCGCAAGGACTGTCGCGCGTATCGAACGCGCCAGGGCTATCTCTGTTGGCTCGTCACCGGCACCCGCTGCAACGGCATGGCCCTCCGCAACTGCGCCGAAAAAGAGGCCGCCTGCCGCGAGTGCCCTTTTTACATCCGCTTCGTGCGTGGCGGGCAGAACCCCTCACCCACACGACCGCCTAAACCGCTTGCGTCGGGCCGATGAACGCCTTCTCCGCCCTGGAAACCCGAGAAAGGCCCTCTCCGGCGTCTGTCGGGCCGCTTGCCCGACACGACGCGGAAAACAAAAAATTTTCGCAGACTTAACCTTTACTTAACCTTTTTCCGTTCAGAGACTAGCAACAAGATGCCGCTCCAGCCAACACCGCCTCGCACAGGTTACCCCCTTGACACCCCTACATATTGTGCTCTATCATACAACAATGTCAACATGATGGGGTTTCGAAGGTCTTTCCCAACTGGGCGTACTTGACCGGCGAGGGGAATTTTTTTGTCCAAACTCGCGGAAGGCTTTGGAGCACCCGTCGGTCGCAGGATTCGCTGTATCGCCTGGCGACCTGTCGCCCATCTCGGCCGGGCGGCGTGCTTCGCATGAACGTTGTGCCCTGCGAACGAAGGGATTCTCAGCGGGAGAAGCAAGAGGTGCGGCCATGAAATGCCCGTTCTGCAAACAAGACGACGACAAGGTCGTGGACTCTCGCGCCGCCAGCGGCGGTCTTGTGATCCGCCGCAGGCGCGAGTGCCTGCGCTGCAACCGACGCTACACGACGTACGAACGCATCGAGCACGCGCCGCTGCGCGTCGTCAAGAAGGACGGGCGCCGCGAGGACTTCGACGTCGCCAAGATTCTCGCCGGCCTCAAGCGCGCCTGCGAGAAGCGGCCCATCTCCACCGAGACCATCGAGCAGGTCGCCGCCGAGATCGAGCAGCAGATCCACGATATGTACGAAGAGGAGGTTCCCACGAGCGAGGTCGGCAAGCTCGTAATGCAGAAACTCCGAGACCTCGACAAGGTCGCCTACGTGCGATTCGCTTCCGTCTACCGGGAGTTCAAGGACATCAGCGACTTCGTCAAGGAAGTCGGCCCCATGCTCCCCTCCGGCGAAAGCCGGGAAACCAACAAAGACGCCAAGGATTCAAAGGAACACAAGCGCTAGTGGGCCGTAGGATCGGTCACGGAACCGGTTTCAGGGCGAACACGTTACCGCGACAGCCCGCGCGGCACTCTGATGGCAGGAAAAGGAGATTGATATGGGCGTGGTGAAGAAGGTCGAGTATGTGCGCAAGCGGGATGGGAGGATCGTGTCGTATGACGAAACCCGCATCGCCAACGCCATCTTCAAGGCCGCACAGGCCGTCGGCGGCGAGGACCGTAAAATGGCCGACGAACTGGCTTCTGTCGTCACGCTCTTCGTCGAGAAGGAGTACGGCAACGGGCGCATCCCCGGCATCGAAGACATCCAGGACATGGTCGAAAAGGTGCTCATCGAGACCGGCCACGCCAAGACCGCCAAGGTCTACATCCTCTACCGCGAAAAGCGAACGCGCATCCGCGAGATGACCCAGGTCCGCAAGGAAATCCGCAAGAACGGCAACACCACGGACTTCGCCCTCCTCGTGGACGCCGGCACCAAGGACGAACTGACCCCCTGGAACAAGCGCCTCATCGCCTTCGCCCTCCAGAAGGAAGCCGACATCGAGCCGGTCGTCGCCGACGAGATCGCCTCGGAAGTCGAAAAGAAAATCTTCGACTCCGGCATTCGCCGCATCTCCACCTCCCTCATCCGCGAATTGGTGGACAACGAGCTTTTCGACCGCGGCTTCAGCGCCAAGCTCCAGAAGCAGAGCATGATCGGCATGCCCAAGTACGACCTGGACGAACTGATCTTCTCCAAGTCGAAAGAAAACTCCAACATCACCGCCAACAACCCCGAAGCCATCAACCTGGCCATCGCCGAAAACACGCTGAAGCAGTATGCCTTGCAGGAGATCTTCACCAAGGAAGTGGCCGACGCCCACCTCAAGGGCATGGTGCACCTCCACGACCTCGGCTACCCCACCCGCGTTTATTGTTCTTCGCACTCGCTGGAATATTTAAAGAAGTATGGCCTCTCGCTCCAGAACCTCGACACCTCCTCCGCCCCCGCCAAGCACGCCCGCACCCTCACCGGCCATCTCAACACCTTCCTCGCCTCCATGCAGGCCTACTATGCGGGCGCGCTGGGCGTCGGCTACATCAACATCTTCTACGCCCCTTACCTGGAAGGCATGAGTTACGAAACCATGAAGCAGGAGGCCCAGCACCTCATCTTCTCCTGCTCCCAGAGCGCCTTCAGCCGCGGAGGCCAGACCCTCTTCCTCGATTTCAACGTCCACACTGGGGTGCCCTCCTATCTCAAAAACATCCCCGCCGTCGGCCCCAAGGGCCAGTACACCGGTAAGACCTACGGCCACTACGAGACCACCTCGCAGCAGTTCCTCAAAGCCTTGCTCGACGTCTGGAGCAATGGGGACATGTACGGCCATGTCTTCGCCTTCCCCAAGTGCGACTTCCACATCAATCAGGACACCTTCGACAAGCCTGACCAGTTCGAACTCCTCAAGTACGCCTGCCAGATCGCCTCCGACAACGGTACGCCGTACTTCGTCTTCGACCGCAGCGAGGTCACCCTCAGCGCCTGCTGCCGTCTGCGCACCACGATCGAAGACAATCACATGATCCAGCACCCCGAATCCATGCGCTTCTGCGGCTTCCAGAACATCACCGTCAATCTGCCCCAGGCCGCCTACCGCGCCGGCAAGGGCAATATGAACCGCCTCTACGACGAAATCGCCAGAGGCATGGACATCGCCATTCAGGCCCACCAACAGAAACGCAAGTTCATCGCCAGGCTCATGTCCGCCCCCAACATGCCCTTGTGGCAGATCGGCCAGAAGGCCATGGACGGCCGCGACTACGTGGACCTGGACAAGTGTACCTACATCATCGGGCTCATCGGCCTCAACGAGTGCCTCCAGTACATGACCGGCCGCGAGATGCACGAGTCGGACGATGTCCTCAAGCTCGGCCTTAAGATCGTCTCCTTCATGTACTTCAGGGCCAAGGAAGAGGGCAAGAAGCATAACATGAAGTTCTCCCTGGAGGAGTCGCCCGCCGAGAGCGCTTCTCGCCGCCTGGCCAAAGTGGATTACCGTTACTTCCCCCAGTCCCGCGAGGTCATCAAGGGCGACCTCGACAAGGACGAGGCCTACTATACCAACAGCATCCACCTGCGCGCCGACGCCCCCGTGGACATGATCACGCGCATCCGCAAGCAGGCCAAGTTCCACAGCCTCATCGAATCCGGCGCCATCATCCACGCCTTCGTCGGCGAGGAACGACCGCCGGCCGCCAGCATCCTTAACCTCGTGCGCAAGACCTTTGAACAGACGCAGGCCGCCCAACTCACCGTCTCCCCCGAGTTCACCATGTGCAACGACTGCCACAAGGTGACCCCCAAGCTCGTCGAGACCTGCAACGACTGCAAGTCCCAAAACGTCTACGGCGTCACGCGCATCGTCGGCTACTTCAGCCGCATCAACAACTGGAACAAGTCCAAGATCGGCGAACTCAACGACCGCCATAAGGGCGATTACAGCGTGGGCCGCTCCAACCCCGCATCCGCCTGATCCCGTTGGACCGCCGGCGGCGCGGACAAAGGCGGCTCGGGTCCGCAACGGAAATGGAACCGTACGTGAGAGTGTTCTGCAACGGAGGGTATCATGCAGGTGAGCATTTTCGGTAAGCACAACTGCGGCAACTGCCTCAGCACCAAGAAGATGCTGGCCCATTTCATACCCAAGTGGGGCCTGGACGGCAAGGTCAAGGTGGAATTCTACGACATGGACACGCCCGACGGCATGGCCGAGGGCGCGTTTCAGGACGTCGCGAACAAACTGCCCACCGTTATCGTCACCGCCGGCGACAAGGCCTTGGCCCGCTGGGAGGGCAAGGTGCCCAACACCGACGAGTTGAAGGTGGCGCTCACGGCGAACGCATGACGACAGCCGATATGACGAAGTCAGCGGCCCAAACAACAAGCCGCCGACGGACGCGGATGGACGCCGACACGTCGTTTATCAAGCCTCTCGTGCGCGTCCTTCGACGTCCGCCGGCGGCTGTGTTTTCGAACGCCGTCTCTCGCACGGCCGAGCGCCTCTGCGCGCCTCTGTGGTTCATCCTGGTTGCCGCCACGCTTTGCGGAGCCGGCGCCCTCGACGGCGTTCCTCCCGTGCATGATTCCATCGAGACCCTTGCCAGGTCGTCCCCCGTCATCGTCATCCTCGACACCGAACACCCCGACCGCATCAAGCAGGAGCAGCAAGGCAAAAAGCCGGATCAATACAAGTGTCGCCTCTTCAAGGCCAAGGTCGAGCAGATAACCGGCCTGCGCTGCCTGGTCCTGCATTACACCGAAGCCCTGCCAAAGGAGATGGCCCGCCCCAACATCAAGGCCCTCCTCATTTCGGCGCGCAGGAAGCAGATCAGCAAGGACATTGACGACGAGTTCTTCGCCCTCATCCGCGACACGACGATCCCGACGATGGGTTTCTGCGGCGGACACCAACTCATCGCGCAGGCGTTCGGCGGAAAGGTCGCCCCCATGCGCCCCCTGCGCCCCGACGAGACAGACCCCAACCCCGACTACTGGCCGGGCATCTTCAAGGAATGGGGCTTCACGAAGGTCCGCGTGCTCAAGCGCGACCCCATCCTCGCCGGCCTGCCCGACGATATCGTCGTGCGCGAACTCCACGCATGGGAGATCACCGACCTGCCGCCCGAATTCGACATACTCGCCGCCACGCAGGAATGCAAAATCCAGATGATCAAACACAAGTCTCGCCCCCTTTACGGATCCCAGTTCCACGCGGAACTCTACGACGACAAGCATCCTCACGGAAAGGTCATTCTGCAAAATTTCTTCAGAATCGCCGGAATACGAATCCCCCGATAGGAACCCCGACGCATGCCCGCAGGACACGTTTGGAGAACGACGCCATGACCGGCAGAGAACGAGTCCGCCGCGCGATCAGATTCCAGAAGCCTGACCGCGTCCCCTACAACCTCCCCGCCCCCTTCGGCTCCGACTTCTTCAGCGTCGGCATCGCGCCCGACCCCGCCTTCAAACCGCGCGTCCAGGGCGAAGACGAGTGGGGATGCGTCTGGATGAAACTCCCCGGCGACAAGACCATGGGGCAGGTCAAGACGCATCCCCTCAACGACTACGCCAGGCTCGACGACTACGCCTTCCCCAACTACGACCTCCCCGTGCGCTACGAAGCAGCGGCCAGGCGGATCCCCGAAAACCAAGAGCAGAAGTTCGTCCTCGCCAGTATTCCTCTGAGCCTCATTCACCGGCTCGAATATCTGCGCGGACACGTCGAGGCCTGGACCGACCCCTACGACCACCCCCGCGAGTTGGAGCGGCTCCTGGACAAGATGGCCGACATCGCCGTCGCCGCCGTCCGGCGCCTCGCCGCCATCGGCGTGGACGGCGTCATCTCCTGCGACGACTGGGGCCTCCAGGACCGCCCCATGATCCCGCCCGCGACGTTCCGCCGCTTCTTCAAGCCCCGTTACGCCCGCGTCTATGCCGAAGCGCGCCAACACGGCATGACGACCATGCTCCACAGTTGCGGTCACATCATGGACCTGCTCGACGATCTCATCGAGGCCGAACTCGACGTGATCCAGATGGACCAGCAGGAAAATATGGGCATGGAGAACCTGGCGCGCCGTTTCGGTGGGCGTCTGGCCTTTTGGTGTCCGGT
>CAYPFP010000049.1:0-35463 GCA_964409935.1 uncultured Planctomycetota bacterium
GATGAGGAAGAGGGTGACGCCGTTGACGAGCGCGGCGAACACCTCGGCGCGATGGAGGCCGTAGGTGCGGGTATCGCTGGGGGGAAAAGCCGCCAGGTAGAGGGCCAGGAGACTGAGGGTGAGGGCGAAGACGTCCATGAAGACATGAGCGGCGTCGCTGAGTAGGGCAAGGCTGTTGGTCCAGAAGCCGCCGACAAGCTCGACAAAGAAGACGATGCCGGTGAGGGAGATGGCGAACTTAAGCTGCCCCTGGGGCGTGCCGGCGCCATGGTGGCGGCCATGCCCCTCATGGTGATGATCGCACTTATCGGGAGGATGGTGTTGCGCCAAACGATCTCGTTCCTAAGAGGAGGACGCGACGGGGGCAGCCCGCCGAAGGGTCATGTGCGCGCCAGCAATTCGCGCGTAATCAGGATCTCGATGCCGCAGGACGGACACGTGATCTTGCTGCCGATCTTAACGTCCGGCGGCAGGGACATGACGAGCTTGCAGACGGGGCAGACGATGCCCTGATAGCGGGTCACGGGGAAGCCCATGTCGAACATCTGCCGGAGCAGCGTTTCGTCCAGGTCGTCCACGGACTTGCCCTGGCGTATGGCGCGGTGGATTTCAGAGGCCTCGCTCACGTCGCCGATGAGCAGGGCGCCGACCACGCGGTTGTTCTTGAGGACGAGTTTCTTGTAGACGTCCAGTTCGGGGTGGGGATATTCGCCGCGCATGACGACGTAACCGCCGTTCGGCGGGTTGGAAACGCCGATGGCGACCAGGTCCACGCCGGCGACCTGGGTCGAACTGAAGCACTCGAATTCCTCGTAGACTTTCTTGTCGCCGGCCATGTTGGCGCCGGCAACCTGACCCTGGCGCCAGGCCTTGAGCCAGCGCACATTGATGAGGGGCAGTTCCGGGGACGTCTTGCGGAGTTGAGCGACGTCGCCGGCGGCGTAGACCTCGCCCACGCTGGTGCGCATCTGCTCGTCCACAATGATGCCTGTCTCCACGTTGACGCCGCTGTCTTTGAGGAAATCCACGTTGGGACGCATCCCGCCGACGATGCCAGCCAGGGCACATTGGAGCAGTTCGCCGTTGCTGAGCCGCAGGCCGGCCAGCGCGCCGTTCTTGAGAACAGCCTCCTTCACCGTGACGGCCTTGACGAGTTGGACGCCCTTTTGTTGAAGACGCAGCTCCATAATTCTGGAAGCGTCCGCATCCATGACGCCGGGCCAGAAGCGGTCTGTGGAGAGGACGTAGACGACCTCCATTCCGCCGGCGACGAAGGCATCCAGCAGGGCGGTGGCCAGGAAGCCGTCACCGGCCACGGCCGCGCGCTTGCCGGGCTTGATCTTGGCGCGGAGGCGAGCGGCGTCGTCCAGGGTGTAGAGCTTGACCACGTCGTCGGTCTTTTCGACACCGGGGAACTTAGGGATCTCGACCGAGCAGCCGGTGGCCAGGAGCAGGGAGTCGTACTGCATCTGGGCGCCGTCGGCAAGCGCGACGGAGCGCTTGGCGGTATCCACGCGCGTCACGGCCTTGCCGAGGATGAGGTTGATGTTGAGCTGCTTGTAGAAGCCCCTCTTCCTTGCGGCCATCTCGCCGTCGGCGACCTTTCCGGCGGCGTACTGGGGCAGGCGGGGCCGGAGGTAGAAGCGATGGTTTTCGTTGGTGATCATGGTAATGCGGCCGCGGGGGTCGCGCTCGCGAATGGTCTCGGCCGCCTTGACGCCCGCAACACCGTTGCCGACGATCACGTAGTCACTCATAGGAAAGACCTCCGGTCAGGAATTATTCATTACGGCATGCGCCCTCTTGAACACGCGGGCGGGATCGAGAATCAACCCTCGCTCAAGGCCTCGACGATCTTCCGGCCAAACTCCGCCGCCGCGTTGGGGCCGCTGCCGGTGATGATGTTTCCGTCGCGCTCTACGGCCATGGTGGAGCAGTTGCCGCCTTTGGCGCGGACCTTGTTCACCTCGGAGGACCAGACGGTGCAGCGCTTGCCGGAGAGGAGGCCGGCGTTGGCCAACGTGACCGGCGCGATGCAGATGGCCGCGGTGACCTTGCCTTTGGCGGCGTGCTTCTTCGCCAGGTTGTGGGCCGCGGGGTCGTTCCAGTACTCGGAGGCGCCCGAGCCGCCGACGAAGATCACGCAGTCATAGTCCTGCGGCTTCGCGTCTTTGAGCAAGATGTCCGGCTTGACCGAACCGCCCATCATGCCGTGCGCCATGTTGAGGGAGGAAGAGGCTACGACAATCTCGGCCCCCTCCTTCTGCAGGACGGCGCGCGGCTGCTCGTACTCCTCGTCGCGGTAGCCCTTGGCGGCGACGACCATCAAGACCTTCCGTCCACTGAGTTTGGCCATGTGGATTCCCCTTTGTCCCGTCTACCCGTCGAGCGCGGCTAACAACGAAGACGTGCGCACCCATCAAGTGTATTGTAACACAAGAGTCCGCCCCGTCAAACTTCAAGGCGACGGGTTTCTCTGCCGAATCCCCCGCCGCTAGGGTAGAATATGACGAGCATGGGAAGAGGCCGTACGGACAACGCAAGGGAAACCATTAGCGGGAGAAAACGCATGCAGCGGAGCGTTGCAGCGGTTGCGGGGCTTGGGGTACTGTTGTTCTGCATGGGGACGGCGCCCGGCGAGCCGGAACCTGCCGCCGAAGGAGGCGGAGTCGTCAAAAAGATGCACATGATCGAGTGGCGGCTGGGGATCGAGACGAAGTTCGAGAACCCGTATGACCCCGACGAGGCGGCCGTTGACGCGATCATCCGGACACCCTCCGGCCGCGAGGTGACCGCGCCGGCCTTCTACGCCGAGCCGTGCACGAAGACCAGCCGGGCCGCCGCAACGCAGATGGCGGACATCACGATGCTCCGGATCTTCCTCACGGCCGACCGGTGGGGGAGCGGGTCGAAGGCCACCTTTTTCTTTGACGACTTCGACATTCACGATTCGCGCACGGGAGCGAAGGCGGTCCTGGACGATTTCGAGCGCGACGGCGAGGTCCGATGGACGGCTCACAAGGACGTCGCCGCGACGCTGGCCGCCGAGCCGGCGCACGGCGGCAAGCGATCGCTCGGGGTGGAGTTCGCCGAAATTGACAAAGAGAAGGACGCGTGGCCGGGCGCCAACACGCAGCCGCCGCTGAAGGACTGGTCGAAGTTCGACACGCTCACCTTCTGGATCTACGCAAGGTCCAACAAGAAAATGGGACAGATCGGCGTCGAGTTCTACAATGCCGCGAAGGAGAAGTTCCAACACATGTACACCATCGGCGAGAACGAGCCGATCCGATTCAACCAATGGAACAAGGTGGCGTGGCGCTTTGTGCCCAAGCAACCGGCGGACACGTGGAGCGTGTCGGGGCCGGGAGAATGGCGGCTGCGCTACACGCCGATGGAGGCCGGAGAACACTCGATGCGCATCTCGGTAAAGACGCGGGGGCGGACCACGGACTCGGCCCCTTACCGCTTCACGGCGGCCGAGGCGGCGGCCGACGGGTTCCTGCGGCAGTCCAGAGGCGATCGGCGGTATCTGGCGTTTGACTCCGGCCGTCCCTATTTTGGCAACGGGTTCAACCTGATCAGCCGGAACACGGCGGAGTACGACTATTACTTCGCCAAGATGCAGAAGGCGGGGTGCAACTTCGTGCGGGTCTGGCTGAACCAGTTCGGCGACGACCTCGAAAGCCGGACGCTGGGGCGCTATCAGCAGGCGGCGGGCGCGGCCATTGACCACATGCTCGACTCGGCCCACCGGCACGGCATCTACGTGATGATGTGCATTCTGGACTTCCGCGAAGCCTCGAGCCGCGACGCGTGGAAGAAGAACGTATACAACGCGGCCCTCGGCGGGCCGTGCCGGACGGCCAAGGATTTCTACACCAGCCTGGCGGCCAAGGAGTTCTTCAAGCGGCGACTGCGGTACCTGATCGCGCGGTGGGGCGCGTACACGGCCGTGCACAGTTGGGAATTCTGGAACGAAGTGGACCTGACCGACGGCTGGCGGGAGGACCCGAAGGCGGTGCGCGCCTGGCACCGCGAGATGTCGGCCTATCTTCGCAAACACGACCCGTTCGACCACCTGATCACATCCTCGTTCGCGGGGGTCTACAGCGGCGACGCGCTCTGGGAGTCGCGGCGGATGGACATTGCACAGACGCATCGCTACATAGACAGCGAGCCGCAGGACTTCGCCAACCTGTTCCCGGACTTTGGGCGGGTGTTCGCGCGGTACCGCAAGCCCTACTATATCGGCGAGTTCGGCCTTCACAGCCACGGCCTGCGGATGATGGACGCGGACGGGGTGAGCCTGCATAACGGCCTGTGGAGCGGGGTCATGTGCGGGGCCAGCGCCACGCCCATGACGTGGTGGTGGGAGTGGGTGGACGCCCACGACCTGTACGGACGGTTCACCGCGCTGGAACGGTTCACGCGGGACACCGCGTGGACGGCGGAGGGATTCGGCCCGCTCAAGAATGCGCGGCTCTCCTTCAGCGGCGCGCCGCCGACGAGGGACGAGCGCGTTCTGCTTCAGCCGAAATCCGGCGGATTCAGCCCGGCCCCGCACAACCGCGAGAACGCGTTCACGGTAGACGCGCAAGGAAACGTGGACCGCCCCGACCGGTTGGCAAGATACATTCACGGGCTCAAGAATCACCCGGACCTGCACAATCCCCAGATTTTCAACATCACCTACCCGGAAGACGGCGAATTTTCTTTCGGGATCGAGGGCGTTTCGGGATACGGCGGGGCGCGCCTGAAGGTGTGGCTCGACAGCGAGATCGCGTTGGAGAAAGACCTGCCGGACGAGGGCGCGAACGGCGCGACGGTGCACGCGTACGACGGCGAGTACAGCATCAAGGCGCCCAAAGGCCCCCATCACATCAAGGTGGAGAACATCGGCACAGACTGGTATGTGCTGACGTGGTACAAGCTGTTCAGCGTGAAGACGCCGGTGGCGGTTCAGCTCCAGGGGCTTCAGGGAGACCGCACGACGTTGGCGTGGGTGTGGAACACGTCGCACACGTGGCACAACCGGATTCGGGGCGAACAGCCGGTGACGGCCAACGGCGTCGAGTTGGACTTCTGGGAGCTGCGGCCGGGGCGCTACCGGATCACCGTATTCGACACGTGGGCCGGCGAGGACATCTACAACAAGACCGCCGAGATCAAGGGGGAAGCGCGGCTGCGCCTGCCGCCGCTCGAAAGGGACGTCGCGGTGAAGTTGCAACGGCTCGATTGAGACGCCGCGAGGGCCATGCCGCGAGCGGGCGGGTTTGACTTTGGGGCCTTGATTTGCTACAAGGCAAGGATGAGGGGCCGATGCGCCCCCGGGTCAAACGCCACGGCTGGAGCAGCAAGAGCGAATGCTCAGGGATTCGGAGATTGCCGAGATCAAGGCGCTGGTGCTTGCGCCGGAACTGTCGGAGGCGCAGGTCGCCGCGACCTTGCGCCGGTACGGAATCCGGCATCCCCGAACCGCCGACGCCAACGTGCAATCCATCGCGGGGGAGCCTCACACGCGACTACTCCTGGCCGACCTCCTGCCCGGCCTGTTGACGGCGCTGGGGGAGACGGCGGATCCGGACATGGGGCTGAACAACCTCCAGCGCTTCGTGGCGGCGGCGATCAGCCGCGAGACGCTCCTGCACTACTTCACCAACGACCCCGGCGCGCTGGAACTGCTGCTGCTGATCTTCACCACGAGCCAGCACCTGTCCGAGATACTCATCCAGAACGTGCGCTACCTGGACTGGCTTCGCGGCCTGCAACCGGAAAGCCCGGAGGCGTCGCGGGAACGCATGGCGGCGGAGCTTCGCCAGAACCTGTCGGTGCTTCACCTGTACGAGCACAAGCTGGAGGAGATGCGGCGGTTCAAGAACACGGAGATTCTCAAGATCGGGATGCGGGACCTGCTCCACGAGGAGGACGTGGAGACGGTGACGCGGCGGCTTTCGGCGCTCGCGGAGGCCGAATTGGAGGTCGCCATTGAGACGGCGCGGCTTCGTCTGGCCGAGAAATGCGGCGTCAGACCCGAAGACATGCCCTCGGGGGGCTTCGCCGTGATCGGGATGGGGAAGCTGGGCGGCGCGGAGTTGAACTACAGTTCCGACATAGACCTTGTTTTCGTCTACGACGCCAGGGCGCGGAGCGGGGCGGGATGGCGCGCGCTGGGGATTTCGAGGGCCGAGCACTACGAAGACCTGGCGCGCCTCGTTGTGGAGGCCATGAGCCTGGCCATGGTGCACGGCCACGTGTGCCGGGTGGACATGCGTTTGCGCCCCGACGGGCACATGGGCGAACTGGTGCGATCCGGAGCGTCGAGCCTGAGATACTACGCTGAGCGGGCCATGGCATGGGAACGGCAGGCGCTGATCAAGGCGTGCTGCGTGGCGGGGGACGCGGAGTTGGGCGAACGGTTCGTGCGGAGGCTGTCCAGGCTCGTGTACAAGAAAGGTCCTGCCGCCGCAAGCGCGGCGGACGTCCGGCAGATGAAGGACCGAATCGAGGCGGAGTTGCGGAGACGCGAACCGGAGCAGCGCAACGTCAAACTCGGCCAGGGAGGAATCCGCGACATCGAGTTCGTCGTCCAACTGCTGCAACTGCGGCACGGGCGGCGGGACTCAAGCCTGCGAATGCCGGGCACGCTGCCGGCCCTGCGGCAGATGAGAGCACAGAGACACCTGGACGAACGGGACGCCGAGGCGCTGGAGTCGGCCTACGTCTTTTTGCGAAAGCTGGAGCACCGGTTGCAGATGATGCACGCGCTGCAGATTCACAGCCTGCCCGGAGACGAAGAGGAACTCCAGAAACTGGCGATTCGCATGGGCTACGAGAACCACGGCGCCGTCTCGGCGCGCGAGGCGTTCCTGCGCGACTATGAGGCGCATACCCGCCACACGCGGGAGATTTTCGATCGAGTCGTGAAAGACTGAGCATCGGCCATCGCGGGGAGGCGTGGATGGACAAGGCGCGACGAGACGCCATCGCGACGTTGGCGGCGAAACTGCCTTCGGAGCTGGTCGGCCAGCACCTGGAGCGCATGCCGGAGGCGTATTTCGAGAGCTACTCGCCGGAGGAAGTCGCCGAGCACATCTCCCTTATCGCCAAACTGGGAGGCGAGAACCGGGCGGAGATCGTGGCGGCGGCGGAGGGCGCGGGGCGATGGAAGGTGACGGTGGTCGCCTTCGACTACATGGCGGAGCTATCCACCATCTGCGGCCTGCTCAGCGCGTCGGGGCTGAACATCCTGAGGGGGGACGTGTTCACCTACCGCGAGGCGGGGGTTCCGGCGGGGGGGGCGCAGGGGCGAAAGGCGTTCCTCACCGGCGAGGCGCGGCTTCGGGCGCAGCGCGAGGCGCAGGCGCGCGCGCTCCGCGCCAAGCGCAAGATTGTGGACATCTTCCACGTCGAACAGATTGACAAGGAGGCGGTCTTCGACTCGGCGCGATGGGGGGACTACGAGGCCGAACTGGAACGCTGCCTGGCCCTGCTCGACCAGAACCGGTACGACGACGTGCGCCAGCAGGTCATTGACCGCGTCTGCGACTTCCTGCGATCGGAAAAGCGCGCGTACTCGTCCAGCCTTCCGCCCGTGCAACTCAAGGTGGACAACGCGGTCTCCGAGACGACCACGGTCATCGAGATTCGGGCCACCGACAGCCCGGCGTTTCTGTATGAACTGTCGAACGCCCTTTCGATGCGGCAGGTGCGCATCGAGCAGGTGCAGATTGGGACCGACGGCGACCTGGTCCACGACCGGCTCCATGTCACCGACCGTTCCGGCAGGAAGATCACGGACGAGCAGCAGTTGAACGACATCAAGCTGACCGTGCTGCTGATCAAGCAGTTCACCCACCTGCTGCCGCAGGCGCCCGATCCGCGCAAGGCGCTGAAGAGCTTCGGGCAGCTTGTGGACCAGATCGTCGGGGAGAGCGCGGCCCGCAAGGAGCTTCTCATCGTGGGCCGCGAGGAGGTGATGGACGCCCTCGCCCGACTTTTCGGGGTGAGCGAGTTCCTATGGGAGGACTTCCTGCGGATGCAGCACCAGAACCTGTTCCCCGTGCTGCAAGACCTGCACGCGCTGGAGAAACGGAAGCCCCGGAACGCCATGGCGCAGGAGATCGAGCGCGCCGCGCGCGCGGCGCGGGACGCCGCCGTAAGGAAAGCGGCCCTCAACCGGTACAAGGACCGGGAGATGTTCCGGATTGACATGCGTCATATCCAGGGCAAGGTAGCGAGCTTCGACGAGTTTTCGGCGGAACTGACCGATCTGGCCGAGGTCGTGGTAGCCGAAGCCGCCGCGCTGACGTACGCGGGGCTTGAGAAGACGCACGGCCGGCCGGCGCGCGAGGACGCGCAGCCGTGCGCGTGGGCGGTGATGGCGCTGGGCAAGTGCGGCGGGCGCGAGCTGGGGTACGGATCGGACATCGAGCTGCTATTCGTCTACGAAGGCCCCGGCAGGACGGCGGGGACGCTCTACCCGATCGAGTGCTCGGAGTTTTTCGAGAAGCTGGTGGGGGGCGTGCGCGACTTCATCGTGGGGAAACGCGAGGGCATCTTCGAGATTGACCTGCGGCTGCGCCCGCACGGGAAAAAAGGGCCGCTGGCCACGACGCTGGAGAACTTCCGCCATTACTTTGCGCCGGGCGGAGGGGCGGCGGCGTATGAGCGGCAAGCGCTCATCAAGCTGCGGCGGATCGGGGGGGACGAGGCGCTGGGCCGGAAAGTGGAGTCGGCGCGCGACGACGTCGTCTTCGGGGCGGAGTGGTTCGACGCCGGCGAGATGGCCGAGATGCGCCGCAGGCAGATCGCCGAACACGTCCCGCCCGGAACGGTGAACGTCAAGCTGAGCGAGGGCGGACTGGTGGACGTCGAGTACCTCGTGCAGGCGCTGCAGGTGAACCACGGACGCAAGAAGCCCGAAGTCCGGACAAGCAACACACTGCAGGCAATTCGAGCGCTGGCCGAACACGGCTGCATAGCCGCCGAGGCGGGCAAACGACTCGAGGGAGCCTACACCTTCCTCCGGGTGTTGATTGACGCGCTCCGGATCGTGCGGGGGAACGCCCGCGACCTGACGCTGCCGGCGCGCGAGTCGGAGGAGTTCAAGTTCCTGGCCCGGCGCGTCTACAAGACCGGCGACGACGTCCAGATCGAGGAACGGCTCGCCCAGCAAGTGCACAGACACCTGGACGACATACGCCAGATGTCGCAGACCCTCCTGTAGGGGGTCACTCCTTGATCTTCTTCATGTTGACGCGCCCCTCGCAGCCCTGTTTGTCCGGCGGGCTGTTGGGCGGGACGCCCCGCAGGTCAGCCACGATGAAGTAGCGGCGCGCCGGATCGTGCTCCTTCAGGTCAAGCGCATAGAGCGTGTCCTTCGGGCTGTGGCCCGTAATCCCCTCGTGATCGTCACAGGCAAGCTCTTTCTGCTGCGAAGGGTCGGCAGCAGGCCCTGAACGAGCCCCGTTCAGGGCGGACGCCGAGACCATCCGCACGCGACGGATGCCCGCGCCGTACCAGCCCTTTTCATACTGGAAATAGACCTGGTACCTTCCCGGTCCTGCGACGAAACTGGTGACCTCCCAGGTCTTCGTCTGGTCGCGGCCCGTCTTGAAGTCCTCCGTGACCCAACGACCGATCTGTCGCGAACGGTAAGGGCGGTTGGGGTCCTGCATGCCGTAGCCCGTGACGATGTCGCTGACCTGGCTCATGACCGCCTCGATGCAATTGGCCGTGTCGGCGAAACGCGACGGGGGCCTCGCCATGAGCCTGGAGGCAACGGCCTCCCCCCACGCGAGCAACCCGTCGCGGGCCTCCCGACTGCCCTCGTCCACCAACGCGAGCGAAGCGCCCGCCGCCGCCTTTTCGTCCGGGGACATCTTGTCCCCCTTCACCGTGTCGCCGGCCAGGAGGTAGAGGCCTTTGAGCATCCGCACGACGCCGCGAATGACGCGGGTCTCCGCGACGAGGGCCGGGGCCTTGAGTTCCCGGGCCAGCGCCATCGCGCGATCACAGACGGCCAGGTTGCCGTCGAAATGCTCCCTGGTCGGGAAATAGGTGAAGATGCCCGAGCCGAGTTGAGGCGAACGGCCCGCCTTGAGCAGTCCGCCGATATTGCCGTAGACCCAGGAGTAGGGCACGCGCGACCCGTAGACGTCCCAGCCCACGGGACCGAGCATAACGGCCCAGTCCGCCGCCTTTTCGGGATCGGAAAGCCCCTCGCGCACGGCCCAGGCGGCGGAGAACTCGCGCTCGTCGCGACCGCCGGCGTTCCATGACCACTCGGCGGCGGCCGTCACGTTGAAGTCGTAGAAACGATTCGACGGCGTGGCGTACCCACAGAGGCACCGGAGCTTCTTGGAGACGAACTCCGTCATGCGCGCCCGTATGAACTGCGGCGCGCTCCAGGGACAAACGATGCGCCAGGACGCCGTAAGCTGCGGATAGCAGCCAAGCCAGCCGCCCTTGGCGGCGTACTCCTCCAGGAGCGGATAGATCATGGGATTGCGGGACGAATCGTAGGTGCGGCCGCCGTCATAGTAGGTAATGCCCACCTCGCGGGGAGCGGCGGCAAGGACCTTGTCGTTGCTCTTGTAGCTTCCCTGCGTCAGCAGGATGCGCAGACGAATGTCCTGCCGCAGGCGCTTCGCCGCCTCCCAAGCCCGCACGGCAAGGGTCGTCTGCAGAACGAAGGGATCAACGACCTTGCACTTCTCGCAGTCGCAGGGAACGTTGTTCTCAGACAGCCAGACGTTCACGTCCGTCACTTCGGGGTAACGGGCGAGGTCGCAGAGCCAATCGGAGAGGATCTGCTGCGCCCTGGGCTGCGAGAAACAGACCGGCCTGACGTCCCCGATCTTGCGCCACTTCTCCGGGTCGCCCTTGGCCTGCAGTTCAGGGAAACGCGCAAAGACCACGCCTGGAAACTGCTCAAGGTGAGTGATGATCGGGACCAGGTTCACAGCGTGACTTTGCGCGCGAGCCAGAAGGCCGTCGGCGATCTTCGCGACGCCCCTGCCGTCCTCTGCGATGGAAAGACTGGCGTGCGCCTCGACGAGGTTCATCTTGCGCTCGGCCATCCACTCGATGTCCTCGTTGGCGCTGCCGCCCCAAAGACCGCGCTCGGCCATGTCGGGCCAATCGAGAACCTTCGCCAACGGAACCGCCACCACGCCCTCTTTCGTGAAGGCGGAGAAAAGGAGTTGCTTGAACGTCTTCGCCGCATAGTATACGCCTTTGGGATCCAGAGCGGCCAGAGCCAGCGCATCGGCCCCCAGAGGGGCGATGAGGTAGGCTTGATCGTGACAAGACAACTTCGCAAGCCCCTCCACGCCGGGGATCGGCGTCCCCAGGATGCGGCCGCGCGCGTCGCACACACCAAGGATAATCCGGAAGTCCGCCTTCTTCTCGCCAACGGAAAGCGCGACCTCTTTTCCGGTCTTCTCCCTGAAAAGCCCGGCCAACTCGCCGGCGGCGGCACGTTCCAAGGACGACGCCTCCGGACGAAGCGCCAGAACGATCCTGTCGGGGGCCACGACGACCTTGTTCTCAATCGCGGCCTGCTTCGGAAGCGGGATGACGCGCCGCAACCACTGCGCCGCCTCCTGCGGACCGACCGCTTCGGCCATGGCCGCAAACGGCGCGGCAGAACCGAAGGCGGCCATGATCATCCAGACGACGCTCCAGCTTCGCATCGCGCTCCCCTCCTCTATCAGCGACCCTCGAATCGAACCGGGTGTGGTATAATGTGGCCGACATTCGCTGTCAAGAAAATACCCAGGAGGACGCAAAAGTGAGATTCATCTGCAGGAAGTCGTCGTTGAAAGGCGATGTCAGGATACCAGGCTCGAAGTCGCATACGATCCGCGCGGTGGCCATCGCCAGCCTGGCAGAGGGAGAAAGCATGATCACATCGCCCCTGGAGTCCGACGACGCAATGGCCGCCGTGGGAGCGTACAGGCTGTTGGGCGCCGACATCACGCTGACGCCCGAAGTCTGGCGCGTGCGCGGCACAGGCGGAAAACTGCAAACCCCCGACGACATCATCAACACGATGAACTCCGGGACGACCATGAACGTCGCGCTCGGCTCGTGCGCGCTCCTGCGCGAGGGGATCGCGGTCTTGACGGGCGACGGGCAGGTGCGCCGACGTCCGAGCGGACCTCTGGCGCAGTCGCTGAACGACCTGGGCGCAAGCGTCGCCTCGACGCGCCACAACGGGTGCCCGCCGTTCGTGGTGCGCGGACGGCTGCGCGGCGGCACAACCACCATCGAGGCCAAGTCGAGCCAGTACGTCACGAGCCTCCTGCTCAACGCCGCGCTCGCGGACGGCGACACGCGAATCATCGTCCCCCTGCTCATGGAACAGCCTTACGTCGAGATGACGATGGACTGGCTGCGGCGACAGGGCATCCGGTTCGGACACGACGAGATGCGCGAGTTCCGGGTGCCCGGCGGGCAAAAATATCAGCCCGTCAACCGCCCCATTCCGGCGGATTTTTCGTCGGCCACGTTCTTCCTGGCCGTCGGCGCGCTGGAGGGAAACAGCGTGACCTGCCTGGGCCTCGACATGACGGATACCCAGGGCGACAAGGCCGTGACGGAGTACCTGAGACGCATGGGGGCGAAGGTGGACGCACGCGAAAACGCCATACACGTCCAGGCCGGAGACCTCGTCGGGACGGACATAGACCTCAACGCGACCCCCGACGCCCTGCCCATGATGGCCGTCGTCGGCTGCTTCGCGCGGGGCCGCACACGACTGCTCAACGTCCCCCAGGCGCGGATCAAGGAGACCGACCGCATCGCGGTCATGTGCGCGGAGTTGAAGAAGATGGGCGCGGCGATCAGCGAGATCAAAGACGGACTCGTGATCGAAGAAAGCCGCCTGAAAGGCGCCCACGTTCAGGGACACGGCGACCACCGCGTGGTCATGTCGCTGGCGGTGGCCGGGCTTTGCGCCGGCGGCGAGACCGTCATTGACACCGCCGAGGCCGTGAGCGTAACGTTCCCGACGTTTTTGGAGTCCATGAAACGGCTGGGGGCGAATATCGCGGCGGAGGAGTAACGCCGACGATCAGGGCCGAGGCTCCGGCGGGGGCGACGGACGGGCGAAAGCCGCATTGGACTGAGACATCTCGGCGGGGGAGATGAGCTTGGACCGAGGTCCTTTCTCGCAGACCTGCCGCCAGGCATTCTGGTAGGCCAGGTAGTCGGGCGCGCCGGCCATCGAACGCAGAATTTTGATGCGCTCGCCCAGCGGCGGGTGCGTGCTCTCCCACGCGCGGTAACGCGACTCGAAGGGCTTGATGGGGTTGACGATGTACATTGGCGACGTCGCTCGGTTGGCGACCTCAAGGACCTCGTGGGCGTTGGCGATTTTTTCGAGGGCGGAAGCCAGACCCTCCGGGTAGCGCGTGAGCGCGGCGCTGGTGGCGTCGGCCAGGTATTCGCGGCGGCGCGAGATGGCCAGATACAACAGGCGCGCCAGGATGGGCGCGAGGATCGCCATGATGAGGCCGATGATCAAGAGTATGGCCTGCGCGCCGCCCTTGCCGCGCGAAGATGAAGAAGAGCGATGCCGGCCGACGCGCCAGATGTTGCGCAGATAGGCGTCGCACAGCAACACGATAACGCCGAGCAGAATGCCCGCCATCATCATGAAAAGGATGTCGCGGTTCAGCACGTGCCCCATCTCGTGGGCGATCACGCCCTGCAGTTCGTCGCGGTTCATCTTGTCGAGAAGACCGCGCGTCACGGCGACGCAGGCCGTCCGCGGGTTGCGGCCGGTGGCGAAGGCGTTGGGGGCCGAGTCCTCGATGATGTAGACCTTCGGCATGGGCAATCCGGAGGCGATGCTCATCTCCTCGACGATGTTGAAGAGCTGGGGGGCGTCCCTTTTCTCGATGGGCCGCGCGTGGCTGAGGGCAAGCATGATCCCGCTTCCACCGTAGTAGCTGACGAGCGTCAGGACGAGCCAGATGACCAGGGCAACGGCGATCCCCACCTGCCCGCCGCCCGGCGCGACGGACTCCCCGAAGACCAGCCCGATGGCGAACATGAAGAGCGCCAGCAGTCCCACCAGGAGGGCGGACTTGATCTTGTTGGCCCTTATTCGCTCAAACATGACTGCCTGCTCCGGCCGGGGCGCGCGGTCGCGGAAAGACGCGGTCGACGGCGGCGGTTCCGGCCCTTATCTCAAGTCCACCTTGGGGACGGCCTTCTCCGCCTCCGGCATGGTGAAGAGGTCCTTGGGCTGGAAGGCGCAAAGAGCCGCGACGATGTTGTTGGGGATCACCTGAAGCTTATTGTTGTACATCATCACGGAATCGTTGTAGAACTGCCGGGCGAAGGCGATCTTGTTCTCGGTCGAGGCCAGTTCCTCCTGCAGGGCGCGCACGTTCTCGCTGGCCTTAAGCTGGGGATAATTCTCCATGACCGCGAAAAGGCGGCCGAGGGCGGCGGTGAGAACGCCTTCGGCCTGAGCGCTCTGGGGAACGGTCGTGGCACCGGCGGCCGCCGCGCGGGCCTTGGTCACGTTCTCGAGGACCTCCTTCTCGTAGGACATGTAGTCCTTCACGGCCTCGACCAGATTGGGGATGAGATCGTGACGGCGCTTGAGCTGCACGTCAATCTGCGACCACGCATTGTCCGCCTGGTTGCGGATGCGAATGATGCCGTTGTACACGACAACGAACCAGAGTGCCAGCACGACGATCACGACAACCAGAATCACCAGTCCGCTCATCTTGCGCTCCTCTCGGTCAGTTGAACGGGATGTCGTTTCTCCGCCCGCGAAGTGCAGGGACCTTCTTTCGCGCCTGAGCCAACACCGCCGGGTCCAGCTCCGCCAGCGCGATCCCCTCGCCGTCGGAGACCGCGGCCAGAACCAGGCCCCACGGGTCCACGATCATGCTGTGGCCGTAGGTGACCGTGCCGCTTGCATGCGTTCCGCACTGGTTGGGGGCGATGACGTAGACCTGGTTTTCGACGGCCCGCGCCCGCAACAACACCTCCCAGTGGTCCTTGCCCGTCATCATCGTGAAGGCCGACGGAACGCACAGGATTTCCGCGCCCCGGGCAGACAGCGCGCGATACAGCTCCGGAAACCGCAGGTCGTAGCAGATTGAAAGCCCCACGGTACCGAGATCCGTCCGGGCCGCCGCCACGCCGGCGCCGGGCAACAGCACGTCCGACTCGCGCACGCCGACGTGGCCCGCGATGTCGGCCTCAAACAGATGCATCTTGCGATACGCCGCCACGACGTTTCCGGCGGGGCCGAAGAGCACAGAGGTATTGTACGCCATGCCCCTGGCCGATGCGCGCTCAAATATGCTGCCGGCCAGAAGATAAAGCTTCAGCCTGCGCGCCAGGGCCGCCATGCGCCTCAGAGACGACCCCGCCAACGGTTCAGACCGACGCGCCATGATGTCAAGACGCCCGCAACAGGAAAAAGTCTCCGGCAGCGCGACAAAACGCGCGCCGCGTTCGGCAGCGAGCCGGACCAGACGCTCGGCCGTCTTCAGGTTCTTCGCCTTGTCCTCGCCGGAGTTCATCTGAACCACGGCAGCCAGCGCGCGTTTCATCCACCGCTCCGAAAGTCAGACCTTATCCATAGGAAATATATTGCGATCCCGGCGCCCCGTCAAACGAAATCGTCGAGCGCTGGCGCCGACAGCGCCTTCGGCGGACCAACGCTCAAGCTGGGCGGCGATCTCGTCGTTGATGATGCGTTGGACATCCGTCATGATCTGGCGAAGATACCGCCGCTCCTCATCGCGGCTGGAGAAGCGGCGTTTCTTCATGAAGATAGGAGGGTGGAAGGTCGCCGCGATCAAGCCGGGCTGCGGCATCCAGCGCCGACGGGGCCAGACGTCGTGCACGCCGGCAAGGCTGACCGGCACAATGGCCGCGCCGGCGCGGTACGCCAGGTACACGGCGCCGAGTTTCGCGTGCTCCATGAGCGGCCCCACGGCGCGCGAGCCTTCAGGAAAGACGCCAATAATCTCGGCGTCGGCAAGAAGCCGGAGTCCCGCTTGGAAGGAATCGAGATCCTGCCGCTTCTCAAGGTCAACAGGGAACGCCCCGGCCCATCGGGAAAGCCGGCCGACGACGGGCCACTCGAAAACCCTGCGCCAGGCCATGAAACGGACGCGCCGCCGCACAGCCAAGCCAATGATGACGGGGTCGAAAAAGGAACCGTGATTGGCGATGATCACCACGGGGCCGGCGGACGGCACATTCTCCACACCCCGAACCCGAAGCTGATGGAAACATGTGAAGAAGAAACGCACGAGCGCCCGCCCCGCTTCGCGCCCGACGGACCTCTCAAACCGCCCCAGAGACATTGGCAGGAATCCCTCCGCGCCGGAACCTCAGGGGCTGTTCACAATAGTAAGCAGCGTGGCCTCGGGCGGGCAGAAAAACCTGAGCCGGCTGTAACTGCCGAAACCGATGCCGTTGTTCAGATGAAAGACCGTCCGCCCGTGCGTGAAGGCGCCCGAGGCCAGGCGGGCCGGCAAGGAACAATGCGTGACCAGCGCGCCGATGCCGGGCAGCCGCACCTGACCGCCGTGCGTGTGGCCCGTCAGCACCAGGCCGACGCCGGCGGCAACGACCTCCTCGATAATCTCCGGCGTATGCACGAACAGAATCTTAAACTCGTCCGGAGCCGCGCCATTCATGGCCGCGGCCAGGTCGTGGCGTCTCAGATACGGATCGTCGAGACCGACGACACGAAACGCAGCGCCATTGACCTCAAGCCGAAGGCTCTCGTTTCTCAATACGCGGACGCCGCTGCGCTGAAGCCCCTCGACAAGACGGTCGGGGGAGTTGGGACCGCTGGCCGTACGGTCGCCGGGGATCAGGAAATGCCGGATGACATCGCGAAGGCAGTGCCAGTGATAGTCGTGAGAACCGAGCACGGCATAGGTTCCCTGCGCGCCCTTCAAGGAACTCAAAGCCGCAATGCAGTCGAGATGCCCGCCGTCGTCCTCGGTCAGGTCGCCGGTGACGCACACCAGATCAGCGGGATGCCGCGCCAACGACCTGATAAACCCCAGCTTCTTCGAGTCGCGGCGGCGGAAGTGCAGATCGCTGATATGAAGGATGGTCAAGCCGTGCAAACCGGCCGGCAGGCCGGGCACACCGAGGGTGCGCCGAACCAGGCGGTATCGGGAAGGCGCCACCAGGGCCGCCCAAGCGCCCACAGCCAGAACCGCGATGATGCCGCCAAGCACAATGCCCAACACGCCGCGCCCTTCGCTTGAATCCGCCAAACCCAACCGTGCGGTTAGTCGCACATAATGCATTTTATCAAAGCCGAGGCGACCGCGCAACGGCACAAGGCCGCCCGAGGATTTGTGTTTGGACGGCAACGCCGGGCTCATTACAATGCTTGATGATCCGACTTGGAAACACGGAGGAAGCAGATGCGACAACAGACCCACGGCGTCTTGCGGGTCGCGAGCGCGGCGGCCCTTGCATTGTTCATGGCGGCGGCTGCGGCGGAAGAATGCCGGCTGCGCCTGGCGCTCGACGAAAAAGACGGCCCCGCATGCCAAGACAGCTCAGGCCACGGCAACGAAGCCGACATCGTCGGCGGCAGGCGGATCGGCGACGAATCCGGCGGGGCGCTCGAATGCGACGGCGCCCGCCCAGGACGAGACGGCGCGGGGGCGATACTCCGGGACTCCGGGCGTCTGCGTCCCGGTTCGGCGTTCACGGTCGCGGCCTGGGTCAACCTGACCGTAGAGCCAAAGGAGATGAAAGGACCGTGGCCCAGCGTCGTCTACCGATTCGGCGCCAACGCCTGCGGTTTTCGGCTCGGGTTCCTCCGCGACGAGAACGCGGCCTTCTTCAAGTGGGGCGACGGGACGAGCATCCACGGCTACGGCGTCAAGTCGAGAGAACACGCGTGGGGCCGGGGGTGGCGGCACCTGACGGGCGTCTTCTCGAAGACCCCGGCAATCTACGCGGACGGCGAGCTGTCCAACCGCGTCCAGACGACGGGCGGATTCAAGGACATGGGAGGCGACTTCATCGTGGGACACGGCGGTTTCGTCGGGATCGTTGACGAAGTCGTGTTCTACGACCGAGCCTTGAACGCCGACGAGGTGCGCGCACTGTATATGAGCGCAACGGCGTACGCGGGCGCACGAAACGTCCGGGTTTCGCCACGGCCCGCGCCGATAGCGCAGACTCCCGCCCCCCGCCCGGCCAACCTGATCCCCGGCGACGGCGATTTCGAATCGGGCATGGACCACCGATGGGAACACGCCAACACCACCGTGGTCCGCGCCGGCGCCGCGCGCGGTACGGCGTGCGCGCACCTGGACGGAAGCCGCGACAGCGCCCACCTGGAAACGGACGACATCACCGTGGACGTCGAGAAGCCCCACACTTTCTCCGCCTTCCTCAAGGGCAAGGGAAAGGCCACGCTGTTCATCGTCACCGTCAACGCCGACGACCCGTACGACGCGAATGGGACAAAGACGCAGACGGTGACGCTCGCCGATTCGTGGCAACGGCACAGCCTGACCCTCGATCCCGGGTGGAACACAAAGAACCAGTGGAGCACCGTCGCGCGAAGCGGCCACAAGTTCAGAGCCGGCGTGCGGATTTGGAGAGGGTCGTCCTGCATGGCCGACGCGCTCCAGTTTGAGGAAGGCGGACAGCCCACCGACTATGTGTCTTCACAGCCAGCGCACATCTCCATTTCCACCGACGCGCCGTGCAATGTTTTTCTGACCGGCGAACCGGTCGCGGCGACATTTCGCAGTTACCTGCCGGACAAGGCGGCCGCGTCCCTGCGCCTGAAGGTCAGAGACTTCAACGGAGACGTCGTCCACGCCCGAACCGCGCCGCTGGAGCCGAACGACAGCGCGGCCCAAGTCGCCGAGACGCTGCCGGTACGGACAAAGGGCTTCTACACCATCCACGCCGAGCTCATTCGCGGGGAGAAGCGGCTGGCCGAGAGCAGCGCGACATTCTGCGTCGTCGCCCCGCCGCGCGACGTCCCCGTCGAGGAGTCCTTTTTCGGTCTGCAAGGCCCGCTCTCCGAAGAGCGCGCCGAAGCCATGCGCCGCATCGGCGTGAAGTGGTTCCGCATGGGCATCGGGTGGATCTGGATAGAAAGGAAACGCGGCGAATTCACCTGGGAGTCGTCCGACGAAAGAGTGGGCCTGCTTCGCAGCAAGGGAATGGCCGTCATGGGCCTTGTCAGCGGCACGCCGGAGTGGGCGCGCAGCGAAACGCCGAAGGACGAGTGGCGCGTGTGGGCGTACCCGCCCAAGGACATGAAGGACCTGGAGAACTTCATGGCCGCCGCAGCAGCGCATTTCCGAGGAAAGGTGGATTGCTGGGAGATTTGGAACGAATCCTGCCTGGACTACTTCAAGGTCAATCCCGCAAGCGGCAGGCCCAAGGGCGAGGTCTTCGCGGAGGTGTTGAGGGCCGCACACGCGGGCGCCAAAAAAGGAAACCCCGACTGCGTCGTCGCCGTGAACCCGATCACGAACAAGGTCGTGCCCTTCCTGGACGAGGTCCTGAAATCGGCGTCGGACGCCTTCGACGTGCTCAACATCCATCCCTACACGGGGCGAGTGCGCATCGGGATCGAGAACGTAACGACGCCCGAGGAGTTCGGCGTGATCGAGTTCGCGCACGAGGCCGCGCGGATCATGAAAGAAAAGGCGCGCGGCCAGGAGGTGTGGAACAGCGAACAGGGCTTCACGCTGGACATGGACGCGCCGCCCGACGGCGTCCACGCGAAAGACTTCGCCAAGTACATGGCGCGGTCGTTCCTGCTCCAACGCGCCTCGCCGGTCCGGCGGCTGTTCTGGTTCATGAGCTACGACCAGAGACTGAGCAACAACCGTAAAGGGATGTGGCGGCACGGCCGACAACCGCTGCCGGTCGTGGCGGCGTACGCGGCCCTCGCCCATGTGCTCGACGGGTGCAAAGGCGCGCGCAGCGTGAAGGTCGCCGGCGCATCGCCGTATCCGCTACAGGCGTTCGCCTTCGGGCGCGACAAGGGAGGCGCTGTCGCGCTGTGGCTCGGAACGACGACAAGCCGGAAACTGCAGATCCTTTTCCCCGCCGCCGGACGCGTCGAGATGCTCGATATCATGGGGAACCCCGTTGGCGAGATGGCGGGTGACGGGCAGTGCGCCGCGCCGCTCTCCGACTTCCCCCTGTACGTCGTGAGCGACGATACGCCCTGGGAACAGTTGGCGGCGGCCGTGGAGCGCGGACGGATTATCGAGACGCCGGAGGCGCTTCGTCCCCTTCTCCGCGTCCCGACGCCTCTCAAGCTCGACGGCGACCTCGGCGACTGGCCGGCACGACCTGCGCTCAACGATTTCGCCGCCGCCTGTGACCGCGAGAAGATGTATCTCGCCTTCGCCGTCGAGGAGCCTCCGACGGCGCATAGATGGTCGGCAAATCTCCTGCGGCTGGGCAACTGCCTGCGCCTGAGACTCGCGTTGGGCGACCAGGCAAGCGAACTTCTGGTCGGCGAAGGTCCCGGCGGCGTACAGGTCTATCGAGTCCGCGGGACAGGAAAACTTGAGGCGGGTTTGGTACGCGAAGCGCAGGGGGCGATCAAGCACACGGACGGCAAGACCTGCTACGAGATCGGCATCCCGCTTTCGGCCCTGACCCCGACTCCGCCGGAAGCGGGCGCGACGCTCGACCTCCAATTCGAAGGCATCCAGAACGGCCAGGAAGGAACGGCGCAGCAAAGCGCCAGGCTGTCCTTCCAGCCATAGGAGGAGCACGTGAACCAACCGCCCCCGCTGCCGTTCATGCCGCCCCCCGAACCCCCGCGAGGCCCGAAAAGGCAACGCATCGGGGTGCTTATCGAAGACGCCCTGATCCTTCTTTCGCTCGCGTACCTGATGGCGTGGCTGTTCCTCGGACTCAGCGGGACGACGGGAACGATCCTGATGTACGCGACGCTCGCGGCCATGGCAGTGGTCGCCGTGAGGCGATTCCTGCGGATCAAGCGGGTGGATGAGCCAAAAGACGAGAAAAAAGAAAACCCGCCTCAGTAGAGCGTTGCGCGCCGCCGAGACGGGTTTTCCGCAAATTGCCTACGCAAACCACAGCCTCTTGTCGGCCATGGCCAGTTTCTTCTTCACGTCCACGCCGAACGGACACTCGCCCAGCCCCGCAAACAACGCCTCGTTTCCGGCCTGCTCGTGCGCGGGAAGGGCGGCGTAGGCCTGCCGCGCAAGCCCCTCCAAGCCGTACTTCTCGGCGTACATCTGATAGCGGAAGACGTCCTGCACGCGAACCGGACCGTTGTAGCCGCGGGTGCAGATGTCGCAACCCGGGCGGCAGTAGTCCGCGCTGCACGCCTGCGCGTACCGGCGCAGAATCTCGGCGTCGCGGGCGCCGTGCTTGGCGCCGGACGCCCCCACGCCATCCTTGACGTCATCAAACGTCTTCATCGTGATGACGACCGAACTGACCGCAGCATCCCTCAAGGCCCACGAGATCGCCGCCCGCACCTGCTCCGAACGACTGCCGCCGAAGCCCTGGACCTTCGCCGCCCGCGCGCCGCCCAGCGTCTTCATCGCCACGACGGCCACGCTTTTCCTGGCAGCGGCGGCGATCTCCTTCTCAAGCCCCGGCGACTGCATGAAGTTGTAGGAGGGCATGATCACGTCGAACTTGCCGGACTCGACGGCGCGCCCGACGATGGCGATAAGCTGCTTGGCGTGGGTGGCCACGCCCATGTAGCGCACCTTCCCGGCGGCCTTGGCCGCGGCGAACGCCTCGTGCAGAGCGGGGTTTTCCAACTGGTCCACCGACTCGGCGCCGCCGAGAAAGATCACGTCCACGTACTCCGTTTGAAGCCGCGCCAGACTCTTGTCGAGCTGTTTCAGGAGGCTGACGGCAGGGGTATCGGGCTTGTTGCTGTACCAACGCGTGGCGAGGATGACGTTCTCGCGCTTGCGCCGGCTCAGGGCCTGGCCGACGACGACCTCGGCCTCGCCGTAGGTGGGGCCGGTGTCAACGAAGTTCACGCCGGCGTCCAGCGCGGCGAGAAGCACCTCCGCTTGAGTCAGGCCATAGGTGCCGAAGCAGACATCAGAGATCTTGAGCTTGGTGCGCCCCAAGAGGCGGAAGTCCCTGATCTTGACGTCGGCCGCGGCCAAGGCCGCGCCGCCGCGCCAACCCCACATCGCCCCCAGACTGGAAAGGGCGGTGCCGATGAACCCGCGTCGAGA
The DNA here is from genome assembly GCA_964409935.1 of uncultured Planctomycetota bacterium. Classification (GTDB taxonomy): domain Bacteria; phylum Planctomycetota; class Brocadiia; order JAADGH01; family CAYPFP01; genus CAYPFP01. The sequence goes on from CAYPFP010000049.1 coordinate 22,242, forward strand.
CCAGACGTTTCCGACGGAATCCTTCCTGTTCATGGCGTCCTCCTGACTGAGCCTATTCCCACTCTATCGTGCTCGGAGGTTTCGAGCTGATGTCATAGACGACGCGGTTCACGCCGCGCACCTCGTTGATGATGCGGTTGGAGATCGTCGCGAGAAGTTCGTAGGGCAGGTGCACCCAGTCGGCCGTCATGAAGTCGGTGGTCTCCACCGCGCGCAAGGCGATGACGTGTTCGTAGCTGCGCTCGTCGCCCATGACGCCGACGGTGGTCACGGGCAGCAGGACGGCAAACGACTGGCCGATGGAGCGGTACAGGCCGGCGGCCGTGATCTCCTCCAGCACGATGTCGTCGGCAGCGCGCAGGATATCGAGCCTCTCCCTGGTCACCTCGCCGATGACGCGAATGGCCAGGCCGGGGCCGGGGAACGGCTGTCGCCAGACGATGTGGTCCGGCAACCCCATCTCCGTGGCGATGGCGCGCACCTCGTCCTTGAACAGCTCGCGCAGCGGCTCGACGAGGTCGAAGCCCAGTTCGGCCGGAAGGCCGCCCACGTTGTGATGACTCTTGATGGTGGCCGAAGGGCCGCCGTATGCGGACTGGCTCTCGATGACGTCGGGATAGAGCGTGCCCTGGGCCAGGAAGCGGACGCCCTTGATCTCGCGGGCCTTCTGCTTGAAGACCTCGACGAACTCGTGGCCGATGATGCGCCGCTTGTCCTCCGGATTGACGACCCCTTTGAGCTTCGCCAGGAAACGCTCGGACGCGTCCACGAAGTGCAGGTCAATGGCGAAGTGATTGCGGAAGGTGTCAATCACATGGGCCGCCTCGTTGGCGCGCAACACCCCGTTGTCCACGAAGATGCAGGAAAGCTGCGGGCCGATAGCGCGGTGAATGAGAGCGGCCACCACCGAGGAGTCCACGCCGCCCGAAAGCCCGCACACCACCTTGTCGCGGCCGACCTGTTTGCGGATCTTCTCGACGGCGTGCTCGACAAAGGAACTCATTTTCCAGTCGCCCGAACAGCCGCAGATGTTGTAGAGAAAATTGCGAAGGATTTCGGTGCCGCGCGGGGTGTGGGTGACCTCTGGGTGGAACTGCACGCCGTAGAAGGGGTACTGCTTGTGCCTGGCGGCCGCGTAGGGACAGGTGGACGTCTTGGCCAGGGCGATGAAATCGTCCGGAAGCTGCGTCACCTGATCGCCGTGGCTCATCCAGACCGAGATGTGGGACGGCAGCGATTCGAAGAGGCCGGAGCGGTCGAGGATGACGCACCGGGCGCGGCCATACTCGCGGCTGGGGGCTGGAGAGACGTCAGCGCCCAGGAGCTGGCAGCCGATCTGCATGCCGTAGCAGATGCCGAGCGCCGGGATGCCGAGCTTCAAGATACCGGGATGGCATCGCGGAGCGCCCGGGGTGTAGACGCTGGCCGGCCCGCCGGACATGATGATGCCCTTTGTCTTGCGGCGGGCGAGTTCTTCGGGGGTTACGTCGTGCGGCAGGATTTCGCAATAGACCTTGTTCTCGCGGATGCGCCGCGCAATCAACTGGTTGTACTGCGACCCAAAGTCGAGAACGGCCACAAACTCGTTGACCATCGAATTGTCCATGCGTCGGCTCTTGTGCCTTCGTTGAGGGCGGTTCGCAAGAAAGGGATTGTACCACAATCGGCGGGTCGGGCGAAGTACCATTTGACTATGCCACAAAACAGCGGCTATAATCGCCCTGAGGCATCTTGTATGGCAATCGCCGCTTTACATCCGGACTCTGGCGCATGGGAGGAATCGCATGATCAAGAAGGCTCTGGCAGGCGCGGTGCTGTCGTTTTTCCTGGCGGGTTGCGTGCAAGGCCCGCTCGTAGACCTGAGCGGCATCCAGGTGGAGCGCAAGGCGCGGACGCCCGCAGAACAAGCCGCCTACGAGAAAGAGAAACGCGAGAAACAGGAACGCGACCGACAGGAGAAGCTCCGCAAGGAACAGGAGAAACGCGACAGAGAGGAGCGCGAGCGGCAGGAAAAGCTGCGCAAGGAGCAGGAAAAGAAGGCGAAGGAACAGCAGAAGAAAAAAGACAACGATGACTGAGGGCCGGACGGGATGGAGCGAGGAACCCCCAAGCTGACGGCGTCCCAGAAGCTGGCCGTTGACGCGAGAGGCAAGAGCGTGTGCGTCGTGGCCGGCGCGGGCACCGGCAAGACAAGCGTGCTCGTGGAGCGATACATCGGCCTTCTAAGCAAAGGGGACGCCGAGGTCCCGCAGATCATCGCCATCACGTTCACGGAGAAGGCCGCCAAGGAGATGAAGGACCGCATCCGCAAGGCCTGCCGGGACAAGATCCGCCAGGCCCCCGATGCGGAGGGGCGCCGCTTCTGGCTGCGGCAGCGCAATGAACTCGACGGAGCGCAGATCAGCACGATCCACAGCCTTTGCGCGCGGCTCATCCGCGAATGCCCCGTGGAGGCGGGCGTTGACCCGCGCTTTTCGGTGCTCGACGAGGCCGAGGGCGACATCCTGCTTGGAAAAGCCGTGAAGAAAGCGCTCGCGGACCTGCTGGACGACGAGGACGAAGACGCGCTGAGGCTGGTAGCCGAATACGAATTGTCCAAGACGATGGACCTGATCCTCGCGATGCTTAAGCAGCGCGGGCTTCTCGATATGTGCCTTCAAGGATGGGACTTCGCCGGCGAAGCGGAGACGCTGCAGCGATGGACGGCGGCCCTTCGCCGCGCGATGGGCAGCGCCGACGCCGTCGCCGTGATCCGAGAGACCAGGCCCCTGAACCCCGGCGACAAAATGGACACCCAGCGGACCGAGGTTGTTCGCATAGTGGATCGCCTCGAACGCAGCAAAGAGCCGGACGTCGCCTTGCTGAGGGCGTTGTACGAGCAATGCAACTGCCAGGGAGGAAGCAAGGCGAAATGGGCCGAGGGCGATCTGGAGCGCCTCAAGGATGCATTCAAGTCGTTGCGCGAACTCCTGCAACCGGCGAACACCAAGGAGCCGGGCGAGGCCGAGCGCAAGGCGATTGGCGCGGCCGCCGCGCTGGTTCGGGCCTCCCGCCGGGTTATCGAGACCTACGCCCAACACAAGCGCGAGTCGGGCTGTCTGGATTTTCAGGACCTGGAACTTATTGCCCGCGACCTCCTGACGAAGAACGCCGCCGTGCAGGAGCGGTACCGATCCCGCGTCTTGCACGTGCTCGTGGACGAGTTCCAGGACACCAATGAGCTTCAGAAGGAGATCATCAACGCCATCACCGGAGGAGAGAAGACCTCCAAGCTCTTCGTCGTCGGCGACGCCAAACAGTCCATTTACCGTTTCCGAGGGGCGGATGTCTCCGTCTTTGTGAAAACGGCGCGGGCCGTAGAGGCTGCTCAGGGCGAGAGCGTCTCGCTGGATCGCAACTTCCGAAGTCTGCCCGCGCTGGTCGCCTTCGCCAATTGTTTCTTCGGCGAACTGATGCCCAAAAAAGGCCCCGCTGCGGCCCCGGCCGATTACGAGGCGGTGTACGAGAACCTCGAACACACCCGTGCGAGCCGTCCCGACCATGCGCAGGTCGAATTGCTGCTGGCCTCGCCGACCGAGGGGGACAACGCGGCGACGCTTCGCCATCGGGAGGCGGATCTGATCGCCCGCCGCATCCAGCTCATGGTGGAGGACGGAGAGACGCTGGTCCACTGGTCGGGGCAAGGCAAGGAGGAGCGCCGCGCCGTGCGGCACGGCGATATTGCGGTGCTCTTCCGCGCGATGTCGGACGTCTGGATCTACGAGCAGGCCCTGCGCGAACGCAGCATCCCATACTACGTCGTGGCCGGCAGCGGGTTCTACGCACGGCAAGAGGCCAAGGACGTTCTGAATCTGTTGCGCGTGCTGGACAACCGGACCGACGACGTCTCGCTGGCGGGCCTGTTGCGTTCGCCGATGTTCGCCGTGAGCGACAACGCGCTGTACCGGCTCGGCGCCGAACGGGAAACGTCGCTCTACGAGCGCCTGATTCAACACGCCTCGATACCGGCCATGCAGGCGGGCGAGAGGGAGAAGCTCGAACACGCCGCCGCCGTGCTGCAGGAATTGCTGGAGATGCGCGACCGCGTCTCGCTCCCCCGACTTCTGACCTGCGCCCTGGAGAAGACCGGATACGACGCCGCGCTGCTCTCGCAGTTCCTCGGCAGACAGAAGGCCCTGAACATCTACAAGCTGGTCGAGATGGCGCGCAAGTTCGACCGGCGCGGCCTATTCACGCTGCACGATTTCGCCGACTACATCGGGGAGTTCGTCGCCAGCGAGGTGCGCGAAGGCGAGGCCCCCGTCACCCAGGAGGCCAGCGACGTGGTGAGGGTGATGACCATCCATAAGGCCAAGGGACTGGAGTTTCCGGTCGTGTTCGTCGCGGACATCTCGCGCGAGGAGAACGTGCGCGGACGCGACGTCTTCCTGCACAAGGAATGGGGCGTCGTCCTCAAGACCCGCAGCGAGACGGGCGAGGGGGAGGAGACGGTCCCGCTGAACATCGTGTCCGACGAGGAGAAGCGGAAGGAAGAGGCCGAAAGCAAACGAATCCTCTACGTGGCGGCGACGCGCGCACAAGACTACCTGGTCTTCTCCGGCTGGCCATACAACCCCAGCGAAAAAAATTCGAAGGGAAAGTGGTTCTCCTGGCTCGACAAGACATTCAACATTGCCAAGGCCGACAGCGAGGTCGCCTACAAAGGGGGACGCATACGCATAACGCGCAACCTGCCGGATGCCAAAGGCGCAACTCGCGGCCTGCATAAGTCGTGGGCGCAGCGGCACCCGGAGGAGATTGACTCGCTCCGCCCCCTTCCCGAAGACGGCGGACGGTCAGGAACTTCTCAGCCCCCCTGCGGCGAAACCCTGGACCGGCAAGTCTCCCGCATCGAGCAGTCCCTGGCCGGAATGCGGGGCTTTACGGCAAGCGGGTTGCAGGAGTACCGGCGGTGCCCGATGGCGTACAAGCTCAGGAACGTGCTGGGTCTGCCGGCTTCGCCTGACGGTTCTGCGAACCGGGAGTCGTCAGGCCGTGAAAGGCCGGCAAACATCACCGGCGCCGCCCTGGCGCGCCTGCAGGGAAAGGCGGCCCATCGGGCGTTGCAACTCCTGGCGGGAGGCCGGGAGTGCTCGCCGGAGAACGTCCTTGCGGAAGCGCTGAGCGAGGCGGCCTTCGAAGAGGCAAGAGCCGTGGAGGGCCGCGAGTCCCAATCGCGCGTGCTGAGACACATCGCCGACGCGATGGCGCGTTTCCGCAAGTCGGACGTCTTCGCGGAGATACAGGAAAGCCGCAGGGTCTTGACGGAGTTCCCTTTCCTGGTTTGCTTTCAGGACGGTTTCTACCTCGAAGGAAGCATAGACCTCTTGTATGAGGGCGCGAAAGGGTGGGAGATACTCGACTACAAACCGAGACGCGAAGCGGACATCGGCTCTTTCGAGGTACAGCTCCAGGCCTATTGCCTCGCCGTTGAAAAGATATTCGGGAAACCCGCCGGCGCGGGCATTTTTTTCGTGAACTCCGGCGAGCGGCGCCGCGAAGCGGTGACGCCGGAGTACCTTCGCCGGGCGCAAGCGGACCTCTTCGCTCTGGCGCAGGGGATTCGGGACTCGCGGTTTCCGGCCGACCCCCGAGGGGGTTGCCCGTGCCGCTACGCCTGGACCTGCGCCGGCCGGACGCAAGAGGCGCTGACCCGTTGACTCTCCCGCCGCCTGCGCTATAATCTTGTAGAGTGGCGTTCGCGCTCCCCGCAGAGGTCGAGCCGTCACGTGGTCCAGGAGGTAGTTCATGGCCGAACTCGACAAGTACCTCAAGTATGCCAGCGACATCGGCGCGTCCGACCTGCACATCGTCGCCGGCTCCCCCGCGCTCGTGCGGCTGCACGGGATTCTGCGCTGGTTCAAGAGCGCGCCCATGCCCGCCGACACCACCAAGCGCATCCTCTACGAGATCATGACGCCGGAGCAGCTCAACAAGTTCGAGCGCTTCAAGGAGATAGACTTCTGCTATGAACTGGAGGATATCGGCCGCTTCCGGGTCAACATCTTTCAGCAGCGCAAAGGCATTGACGGGGCGTTCCGCGTGATCCCCACCCAGGTCAAGACGCTCGACGACCTGGGGTTCCCCAAGGTGGCCAAGACGCTGCTGAGCTTCCGGCAGGGACTGATCCTGGTGACCGGGCCGGCCGGGTCGGGCAAGACAACGACCCTGGGGGCCATGGTGGACTACGTGAACGAGCAGCGCAAGGACCACATCATCACCATCGAGGACCCGATCGAGATCCTGCACGAGAGCAAGAACTGCCACGTCAACCAACGCGAAGTAGGCGAACACACGAACAGCTTCGCCAACGCCCTGCGGGCCGCGTTGCGCGAGGACCCGGACATCATCATGGTCGGCGAAATGCGCGACCTGGAAACGATGTCCATGGCGATCACGTCCGCCGAGACGGGCCACCTGGTGCTGGCCACGCTGCACACCAGCAGCGCGCCGCGAACCATCAGCCGTCTGCTCGACGTGTTTCCGCCGAACCAGCAGCCGCAAATACGGGCGATGGTGTCGGAGTCCCTGCGCGGCATCATCTGCCAGCAGCTCGTCCCCCGCGCCGACGGCAAGGGCCGCGTGCTGGCCCTGGAGATCCTCGTCGTGACGCCGGCCATTTCGAACCTGATCCGCGAGAACCAGACATTCAAGATCGTCAGCCAGATGCAGATCGGCACCAACCTGGGAATGCAGTTGATGGACGACCACCTGACGAACCTGCTGAACGCCGGCTTCATATCGGCGCAGGAGGCCTACGAACGGTCCACGGACAAGAGGCGCTTCCTGCCCAAGCTGCGCGAGGCCATCGCCGCGACGCAGGCCCAGGCCGCGCCGGCCGGCGCGAACGCGCCGAAGTGAGATGAACCGAAGCCTGATATGTCCACGATCTGTTCCTGAGGTTTGACGGGAGCGCCCCAATGCCCAAACTCGACTCGATGCTCAAAGCCATGGTCTCCGTGGACGCGTCGGACCTCCACATGGCCGTCGGTGAACAACCCAAGTTCCGCGTCCACGGCGATATCGGCGCCATTGACCATCCCCCCATCACCAAGAAACAGATGGAGGAGTACCTTTTCGAGATCCTCACGCCGGCCCAGAAGAAACGCTTCGACGAGTCGCACGAACTGGACTTCGCCTACGGGCTGAGCGACCTGGCCCGGTACCGCGTGAACTACTTCATGGAGAAGTACGGCCCGGCGGCGGCTTTCCGGTTGATCCCCGCGCGCGTGCGGACGCTTGAGGAGATCGGCGCCCCGCCCATCATCAAGTCCTTTGCGCAGTTGCGCGGCGGGCTGGTGCTCGTCACCGGCCCCACCGGCAGCGGCAAGTCCACCACCCTGGCCGCCGCCATTGACTACGTGAACGAGAGCTACTACAAGCACATCCTCACCATCGAAGACCCCATCGAATTCGTGCACGAGAACAAGAAATGCCTGGTCTCGCAACGCGAGGTGTTTACCGACACCGAGAGCTTCGGAAACGCCCTGCGCTCCTCCATGCGCGAAGACCCCGACGTAGTCCTTGTGGGCGAAATGCGCGACCTGGAGACGATCAGCCTGGCCATCACGTCGGCCGAGATGGGCCAGCTCGTTTTCGCCACCCTGCACACCAACAGCGCCGTGAAGACGGTGGACCGCATCATTGACGTATTCCAGCACGAACAACAGGCGCAGATTCGCACGATGCTCTCGACGTCGCTCAAGGGCGTCGTGGCGCAGACGCTGCTGCGGACCGCCGACGGCAAGGGGCGCGTCGCCGCGTGGGAGGTCCTCGTCAGTTCCGACGCCGTCGGCAACATCATCCGCGAGGGCCGCATCGAAAAGATCAAATCGGTCATCGAGGCCGGAAGATCGCAGGGCATGGAGACGATGGACTCCTGTATCCTGCGATACCTCAAGGAGCGCCGCATCACGGGCCGCGAGGCCTACGAAAAGGCCCAGGACAAATCCCTGTTTGAGACGGCCTTCGAGTTCGAGGCGGCATAGGAGAAAGGCGGCCGGGAAGCAACAAGGAAGGATACAAGAGGAGCCGGGAGAAATGCCGTCGCAGCGCCGAGTGACCGCACCGCCGCAGAAACCTGAGCCGGTCTCCACCGCCGCCTCCCCCCGAAAACTTCCCCATGTGACCGTGGTGGGGGGCGGTCTGGGCGGCCTCGCCGTCGGGTACTACGCGAACAAGAAGGGCATGCCCTTCACCCTCCACGAAGCGCGGGATCGGGTGGGGGGGAATGCGATCACCCTCCAGTGGAACGACTGTCACTTCGACTCCGGCGCACACCGTCTGCATGACAGAGATACCGAGGTCACAGAGGAGTTCAAGCGCCTCCTGGGCCGCGAGCTTCGCAGAATCCACGTGCCGAGCCAGATCTACGACGCCGGCGCGTTTGTAGGTTTTCCTCTGACGCCGCTGAGCCTGATGAGCGCCCTGGGCATGGTTCAATTCGCCAAGGCCGTGATGGAGGTGCTGTCCTCGCGGTTGAGCCGGGAGCCTGAGGGCGAGGATTTTGAGCATTTCGCTCTGAGGACCTACGGCCCGATCATAGCAAGACGCTTCCTGCTGAATTACACCGAGAAGCTCTGGGGCATCCCCTGCTCCAAGCTCTCGAGCCTCGTGGCCGGAAAGCGGATGAAAGGGCTGGGCCTCAAGACGTTCCTGATTGAGACGCTCTACGGGAACCGCGCAAAGATGAAGCACGTGGACGGGCCTTTCTTCTATCCCGAACGCGGGATCGGCATGATCGCGGAGGCGCTCGGCCGCTGCTGCGGGGCCGGGAATATCCGCCTGCGATCGAGGATCACGCAAGTCTTCCACAATCACGCGCAGATTGAGGCCCTGGAGATTGACGGGAAGGAACGCGTCGCTGTGGATCGGGTCGTCAGCACGCTGCCGCTGACCGACCTGCTGCGCATGATGACGCCCAAGCCGCCGGAGAAGGTCCTGGGCCTTGGCCGGAGTCTGCGCTATCGGGATCTGATCCTCGTCGCGCTCTTCCTGAACAAGGCGTCCTGCACGACGGCGGCTACGGTCTACTTCCCGGACTCCGGCGTGCCGTTCACGAGGGTCTATGAGCCGAGGAACCGAAGCCCGTGGATGTCTCCGCGGGGGAAGACGTCGCTGGTGGCGGAGATCCCCTGCCAGAGGGGGGACAGGTTGTGGGGTCTCGGAGACGACGAGATTGCCGGGACAGTTCGTTCGGCCCTCATCGCGCTGGGATGGATGAGGCAAGAGGACATCCTGGGCCACGCCGTGGTGAGGATGGACCATGCCTATCCCGTGTTGGAGGTCGGCATCGAGAAGAAGGTGGACGCCATCTTCGACTACCTCAAGAGGTTCCCGAACTTGCGGGTCTCCGGCAGAAGCGGCCGGTTCGCATACGTCTGGATTCACGACATGATGAGATTCGCGCAGGACATCGTGAACGAATACGCGCGCGCCCCTGAGCACGGCCCGGAGACGCCATGACCATCCGGGACTTCCTTACGTCCGGAGAGTCCCCGTCCCGCCGCAACGGATGCTCGGGACCCGTGACGCCCGACGTCGCGCCGGATGCGCCCCTACCGACCGTGCGGGACGGAGAGACGACTCAGGCAAAGTCCAGCAAGGCCCTGTCACTGCCGGTGCTTGTGCTCGTGCTGCTGTCCGTTGCGGCGATGGCGGTTTTTGTCCTTGTGGGAATCCGGAAGCCCGTCACCATTGACGAGGCGATCACCATCTACCTTTCAAGCCACGGCTACGAGAACATAATCACCTTTCTCAGACACAGCGCGCAGGCGCCCCTCTTCTATTTTCTCCTGGCCACATGGATTCACGTCTTCGGGATGAGCGAAGTCGCGCTGAGGCTGCTGCCGGGGCTTCTGTACGTTCTGAGCGTGGCGGCCGTTTATTTTCTGGGCAGATGGCTGTTTGGCGAACGGAAGACGGCCTCCCTGTGCTCGTTTCTGTACCTGGTCAGCCCCCAGGCCGTCTGGCACGCCCAGAACGTGAGGATGTACTCGCTGCTGGGCCTCCTGGCGGTACTCTCAACCTTCTATTACCTCAGGTATTTCCTCATCGAGACAAAGTCAAGGCGTGATCTCGCGCTTTACGTGATCGTGAACATCCTGGGAACATTCACGCATTACTGGTTTTTCTTTGTCCTGTTCTCCCAGGGAGCGGCGTGCCTCTTCATGGGCGGCAGGCGTTCGATCATGCGCATGTTCGCGGCGGGCTTTGCCTCGTGCCTCCCCTTTGCCGTCCTCTGGCTTCCCATCCTTCTGGGACAGGTGAAGATCATTCATGTGCCCCTCGATAAGCCGGGGATCGAAGACGCGGCCCGAATACTGCTCGATATGTTTGGCGGCGGCGCGCCGGCATTGCTTGTTTACGTTGCGATGGCGGTCATCTTGACGGTCCGTTTCCGGTACCCCCGCATTGTCGTTCGGCCCTTTGGGGAGTTCCGGCGTTTTCTGGCCGAGAAACGCGTCGGCGTTTTTGCGCTGCTTTTTGGCGTTTCCCTGCTCCTGCCGCTGCTCGTCTCGCAGGTGAAGCCGATCTACGAGGCCGGCACACACAAGTACACCATCATTCTCCTGCTGCCGCTGGTCATGGTGCTGGGGGCGGCGTTGAGCCGGTTTGCGGGAAAGCACGTGCTGACGGCGTTCTGCTATTTGCTGGTGATTGGGGCCATGGCCGGTGTTGCGCATGGCCGCATGAAGGCGGCCGCACCGGACCAATACGGTCACCTCGAATGCGCAGAGTACCTGGTCACCCGCGCAGCGCGGGGCGACGTAGTCATATTCACTCACTTGAGCAGGCCCCTTGTGTCCTATTACATCCGCCGGAAAGACACCGGCAAGGGCCTGCGGCTGCTGGCATTTCCGCCGGAGATGGAATTGCGTATGGGGGTTCTGGGCCTGGAACAAAGGACGCCGGAGAAAAGGGAGGGGTATCGTCGGGAGGCGGAGCGCCTGGCCGCGAGGCTCCGGCAGAGCCTGGGGGACCAGAACCATGTCTGGCTGGTGCACGGGTGGGACCGCGAGGTGGACCACATGCTGACGGAAGCCCTCGATTCCCACCTCGTTCCCGTTGACGTGAAGCTCTACCACCGCCACGACTATTACCGAAAGGTTAAATGTTACCGCAACCGCCGCACCGAGTGAGAACACCAAAGTCTGACGGCCCCGCGCCGTTCCCGCGTCGCTGGAACGACGCGCCGCGCCTGGCATGGCGTTAGAGGATGGGCTACATATGAAATGTCTCCTGATAAACCCGAAATTCGAGCACAGCCTCAATGAGGATATCAAGCTGCCGCCCCTGGGGCTTGCCTATGTTGCCGGAGCGCTGAGGGCCTCCGGCTGTGGGGACGTGCGCATCCTGGACGCCGCCCTTTCCCGGAACCCGCTCGCCGACATCGAACAGACCACAAGAGACTACGCCCCAAACATCGTCGGCATAACCGCCACAAGCCCGCTGATGAAGGCGGCTCTCCAAGCGGCCGGACTCGTCAAGGGCGTGGACCGTCGCATCGCCACGGCGATCGGCGGCGTGCATCCCACCTTGTTCTCCGAGGATGTGGCCGGCAGAGAAGGCATTGATTATGTCGTGTTCGGCGAGGGCGAGAGGACCATGGTCGAGCTTGTCCGGTGTGTCGAGCAAGGCCGGCCGCCGGACGGCGTTCAGGGCGTGGCCTTCCGCAGGAACGGCGCTGTCGTGGTGAATCCGGGGCGCGCCCTGGTGCAGAACCTGGACGATCTGCCCTTCCCGGCGTACGACCTCCTGGCGGTCCGCAAGTACTCCGCTCCGCAGGTATCGAGAACGCCGTGCATTTCCATGTGCACGAGCCGGGGATGCCCGTACCGGTGCATCTTCTGCGAGGCCCCCACGATCTTCGGGAGAAAGTACCGGGCCTATTCTCCCCAGAGAATCCTGGAGGAGATACTCTATCTGACCGGCGAGCTTCAGGTGAGAGAAATCCTGTTCAAGGACAGCGAGTTCACATTCAACACCGCGCGGGTCGAAGGGCTTTGCGACCTCCTGATCCAGAGAAACGTCAAGGTTGCGTGGTCGTGCAACGGCCGCGTGGGGAACGTCACGCTGCCTTTGCTCCGCAAGATGCGGCGGGCCGGATGCCGGCTGGTGGCGTATGGCGTGGAATCGGGCGACCAGAGGATACTTGATACGCTGCGCAAGCAGATAACCATACCCGATATCCTGGAGACTTTCGAGATGAGCCGGGCCGCCGGCCTGAAGACCGTAGCCAATTTCATGATCGGGAATCCCGGTGAAGACAACGAATCCGTGGAGAACACCGCTGCCCTTGCCAGAAGGCTTCGTTGCGACTATGCCGCCGTCAGCTTTCTGATCCCGCTGCCGGGGTCCGAGCTTCATCGCATGGCCAGGGAGAACAACTGGCTCCTCGACAACTACGACCCCATGGACATCCGAGGCGACACATGTGTGATGAACGCCACGGCCCTGACCGTTGAGCAACTCCACGAGGCCTACAACAAGGTGGTGAAGTCCTTCTATCTCCGCCCCGCCTACATCGGCAGGAGGCTCCTGACGCTCAGCCCTCACCAGTGGAAGATGAACTTCAAATGGTTTCTGAAAATACTCGCCCGGTGACGACAGGATTGGAGGCGGCAGGCCGCCGGACGCCGGAGACAAAGGTACTTTTAGGAGGCCGACGAACGTGAGAGAGATGAATTCGTGGGAACGAGTGTTGACGGCCATCAGCCGCCGCGAACCCGACCGCGTCCCCAAGACCGCCGGCTTCACCGCCGCCATCATGGAACGATTCAAGAAGGAGACCGGCTCCAACAACCCCGCCGAGTACTTCAAGATGGAGCCTCGCGGCGTGGGGTTCAAGGCCACGAAGCGCAAGGCGGACTTCTCGCGCTATTTTGAGGCCGAACCGCTCCCGCCCAACGCCCACGTGAGCGAGTGGGGCACCGTCAGCGTGCCCGGCGACTTCTACCACTTCACCTCCAAGCGCTACGTGATGGCGCGCATGAAGTCGGTCAAGGAACTCGACGACTACCCCTGGCCGGACTTCAAGGAAGCCTACCGCCACGAACACCTCGAAGCCGACGTCAAACGCCTCCACGACGCGGGCTGGTTCGTGCAGGGCGGTCCGGGCCACATCTTCGAGAACGCCTGGCAACTGCGGCGGATGGACAACCTGTTCATGGACTTCCTTGAG
>CAYPFP010000050.1:0-35430 GCA_964409935.1 uncultured Planctomycetota bacterium
CCGCCATCTCGTGCGGGGCCGTCTTCATGGGCGCCAACACCTACATCGGCAACGGACCCAACTTCATGGTGCGCTCCATCGCCGAACATCACGACGTGCGCATGCCATCTTTCATCGGGTTCATGTTGTGGGCGGGCGTTGTCTTGACGCCGTTGTACGTGGCTGCTACACTGTTGTTTTTTGTCCGATGAAAGCATAGCCCTCAACGGGCGTCGCGCCCCATAAAGGCCTTGAGGAATTCTTGATGTCACAGCCTGACGTCCTCGCCACCGCTCTGCCTGTCTGGTCCGCTTTGCCCTTCGCCGGGATGGTCCTGGCCATCGCCATCCTGCCGCTCATCGTGGAGAAATGGTGGCACAGCAACCTGAACAAGGCCGTCGTGGCGGCGGCCTTCGGCCTGCCCGTGGCGGCCTATTTCCTGTTCGCCGACCCCGTGCGTCTGGCGCACACGGCGTTGGAGTACGCCGCTTTTATATGCCTGCTGGGCGTTCTCTACACCATCTCCGGCGGCATCCATATCACCGGCGGGCCGGCGGGCACGCCCCTGTCCAACACCGCGACCCTGGCGATCGGCGCCGTGCTGGCCAACGCCATCGGCACGACGGGCGCGTCCATGCTCCTGGTCCGCCCGCTGCTTCGCGCGAACGAACACCGCCGCCGTCGCGCTCACGTCGTCATCTTTTTCATCTTCATCGTCGCCAACATCGGCGGATGTCTGACGCCGCTGGGGGACCCCCCGCTCTTTCTGGGATTCCTGCGCGGCGTGCCGTTCGAATGGACCCTGCGCCTGTGGCCGCAGTGGCTCTTCATGGTCGGCGCCTTGTTGGTCATCTTCAACCTGTTCGACCAATACCAGTTCAACAAAGAGGAGCTTGCCTACAAGGAATCGCTCATGGAGCTTGTGCAGCCGGAACGGCCCATCCAGATCGAGGGCAAGGTCAATTTCCTGCTCCTGGGCGGCGTAGTTGTCGCCGTCTTCTGCGGCGGGCGTTTCGTCGAGCCTCGTTTCGGCGACGTCGCAGCCAAGATCTATCAGATTTCCATGGCTGCGGGACTGTCGGTCGTCTCGCTGGCGGTCACGCAGCGCAAGGTGCGTTACGAAAACCGTTTCACCTGGTCCCCCATCATTGAGGTCGCGGTGCTTTTTGCCGGCATCTTCGCCTCCATGGTGCCGGCCCTTCTCATTCTGGAGCGGCGCGGGCCGGACCTGGGCGTGTCGAGTTCCTGGCAGTTCTTCTGGGCGACGGGACTGCTGTCGAGTTTTCTGGACAACGCCCCCACGTACCTCACCTTCTGGTCCCTCGCCCAATACCTGCCCGATCAGGTAGCCGGCACCACGCACGTCGTCCTGGCCGCCATCTCATGCGGGGCCGTCTTCATGGGCGCCAACACCTACATCGGCAACGGCCCCAACTTCATGGTGCGCTCCATCGCCGAACACCACAACGTGCGCATGCCCTCCTTCTTCGGCTATATGCTCTGGGCGGCCGTCTTCCTCTTCCCCCTGTTCCTGCTCAGCACCTTGCTCTTCTTCCGACGATAGCGCGAACTGTTGACCCCTTGCCGTCCCTGAGGTATCATTCAGGTACGCCCCTCGATGCGAGGCGGCGCTCAGACGCAGGAAGCAAGGAGGCCGCATGGTTCGCGACGATCTTCCAGAGACGCTGCAGTGTCCGGGCGAAAAATACCAGATTCACCGGTCGGTATGCCGCGGGCGCCAGAAACGCAACTACGTCAAATGCCCCGAATGCCCCACCAAGCAGCAACTCCTGGCGAACGAACAGAAGGCCAAGGCCGAAAAAGAGAAGCTGAACATCTTCAAGGCGTACGACATTCGCGGCATTGTTCCCGATCAGCTCGACGAGAGGATGGCCCGCCTCATCGGCGCGGCCACGGCCCAGTTCCTGCGCGGACGCGAGATCGCCGTCGGCCGCGATATGCGCCTCTCGTCCGAATCGCTGACGGCCGCCCTCATCGAGGGCATCATCAGCACGGGCACGCACGTCGTTGATATCGGCCTGGTCGCCACCGAGATGTCCTACTTCGCCGTGGGGCGATACGGCTACGCCGGCGCCCTCATGACGACGGCCTCGCACAACCCCGCCCAGTACAACGGCTTCAAGCTCAGCCGCGAGCAGGCCATGCCCATCAGCGCCGAAACGGGCCTCGTCAACATCCAGAGCATCGTCGAGTCCGGCCTCACCGTCGTCGCCGACCGCAAAGGCGCCGTCACGCCCCAGAACGTCTATCCCGACTACCGCGAACACGTCCTGCGATTCCTCAAGAACACCAAGCCGCTTTGCGTGGTCGTGGACGCCGGCAACGGCATGGCCGGACAGGTGTTTCCTTACCTTTTCTCGCACCTGCCCCTGGATATCGTCCCGCTCCATTTTGAGTTGGACGGCCGCTTCCCCAATCATGAAGCCAATCCGCTGGAACCCGAAAACCTTCACGAGTTGCAGGAGAAGGTCAAGTCGGTTCGCGCGGACTTCGGCGTGGCCTTCGACGGCGACGCCGACCGCTGCGTGTTCGTCGAGGAAACCGGGCGCGCCGTCTCCTGCGATCTCATCACCGCGCTTCTCGTCCGCGCCCTCCTCACGCCGGGCGAAAGAGCCGTCGTCGTCTATGATCTGCGCTCCAGTCACGTCGTGCCGGAGGAGATCAGCCGCGCCGGCGCCATACCCTGCCAGGAGCGCGTCGGCCACGCCTTCATGAAGACCACCATGCGCAAACGCAACGCCCTGTTCGGCGGCGAACTGGCCGGCCACTATTATTACCGCGACAACTACTTCGCCGACTCGGCCATGATCACCTTCGTTCACATACTGAACCTCCTGGTCGCCTCGGACAAGCCGCTCTCGCAGCTTGTCGCTCCCCTGCGCCGCTACTACTCGACCGGCGAGATCAACTTCGAGGTCGCCGACCCCGAACTGAAAATCCGCGAGCTTGCCCGACGATTCCCCAAAGGACGCACCCACTTCCTCGACGGCATCACCGTCGAGTTCGAAAACTGGTGGTTCAACGTCCGCAAGTCCAACACCGAGCCGCTGCTGCGCCTCAACCTGGAAGCCGCCTCGCCGCAGATCATGGAAAAGGGCCGGGCGGAGGTCGAAGCCGTCATCAAGGGATAAGGCCGTCCGATCGTCCGCGACCCCTGAAACGCACGCTGAACCCGCCCCGTCAAACATTTTTTCTGAAGGGTGAACCATGCGAACCGCCTTCATCGTCGGAGCGGCCCTGCTCCTGGGCCTGCCCATCGCGCACGCCGGCGTCGTCAAGAAAATCCTTTCCGCCGAATCCAGCGGCCTCAACCTCCTCAAGCCGGAGGACTGGAGGCCGTGGGAGAAAGGTTTTACGGTTCAGGACGGCGTCTTTGTCTGCGACAACGGGACTGACGCCCAGGTCCAGCGCGGCGCCTCGCAGACGGTGGCGCTGAACCAGAAAACGCCGCAGCCCATCCTCGCCGTCGCCTGGAGCAAGGCCGAGAACGTCGGCGGCAGCCGCGACAACGACTACTCGCTCTACCTCGACCTGGTCTACACGGACGACGAGCCGCTCTGGGGCCAGGTCGCCCCCTTCAACACCGGCAGCCACGACTGGGAGCGACGAGAGGTGATGATCCTGCCCGCAAAGCCCATCAAGACCGTCTCGTTCCACCTGCTCCTTCGCCGGCACACCGGGAAAGCTTCTTTCCGCAATCCCGAACTGCGCGAGATTCGGACCCCCGCCGGCGCCGTAACCTTCGACGGCGTCCCCGTCGCCCCGCAGGGCTGGCCGAAAGAAGGCTTCCAGGTGCGCGACGTCGCCGCCAATTCCGACTTCGTGAACTTCGAGAAGGGCCAGGCCCTCGGCCTCAAACTTGAATCAGAGACCCAGGAGAAGAACGGCATCCAATTCATACAATGCAGAGTCACGGCCGCCCCGGACAAGGACCGCGCCGTCACACTCATTTACGCCAAGCCCATCGGTCGCGACGGCTGGCGCTGGCTGGCCGACCCGCGCAGCGAAGTCCAGACCAAAAGCCCCGGTGAGTATGTGAACGCCTCGCGCTTCAACGCCGGCGCCAACGGCTGTCTCTCGCGTTACCCCCTCGCGGCCGTCGCCAAGGGCGACAAGGGCCTCGCCATCGCCCTCGACATGGGCTACCCCGCCTTCTACCGCCTTGCCTATAACGCCGGCGCCGGCGAAATGTTCATCGCCTACGACCTCGGCCTGGCGCCTGAGCGGCCCTTCGCCGACCTTCGCTTCTGCCTCTACGAATTCGACGGCCGGCGCGGGTTTCGCGGCGCGCTCCAGAAGCTGTATGAGATCTTCCCCGACTACTTCCGCAACCGCACCCCCGAGCAGGGCCTCTGGATGCCCTTCGCCAAGATCAGCAAGGTCGAGGGCTGGCAGGACTTCGGTTTCAAGTTCAAGGAAGGCCACGACGAGACGGAGTGGGACGACGCGCACAACATCACCACCTTCCGCTACACCGAACCCATGACGTGGTGGATGAAGATGGACAAAGAGATGCCGCGCACCATGGACGCCGCCCTCGCCGAGGCCAAGCGCCTCGCCGACAAAGGCAACCCGCAGGCGTTGGCCTTCCTGACGAGCGGCTACCATGACGAGCAGGGAAAAGTCCCCGCGCGCCTCCTCGACACCCCCTGGTGCAACGGCGCGGTGTGGTCCATGAACTCATCGCCCGACATCAAGGGCGACGTGACCGACTTCAAGCACAAGTGGAACCCCCAACTGCGCGAAAAACTCTATGGCCCGCAGCGCAAGGGCGACCTCGACGGCGAGTACGTGGACTCCAGCGAAGGCTACGTGACCGACGAACTCGACTTCCGCCGCGAGCACTTCGCCGCCCAGCGCACCCCGCTGACCTTCTCCCTCGACAGCCGCAAGCCTGCCGTCTTTCGCGGCCTCATCGCCTACGAGTACGTCCGCGCACTGGCCGACGACGTCCACAAGATGGGCAAGCTCATGATGGCCAACAGCACGCCGATCCGCCTCTGCTGGCTCGCGCCGTGGCTTGAAGTGATGGGCACCGAGACCGACTGGCACCGCAAGGGCAAATGGCAGCCCATGTCCGACGCCGAACTCATCTACCGACGCGCCCTCTGCGCCACAAAGCCCTACTGCTTCCTCATGAACACCAACTTCGACGAGTTCTCGCACGAGCTGGTCGAGAAATACATGAAGCGCTCACTGGCCTATGGCATGTTCCCCGGCTTCTTCAGCGCCGATGCCTCCACCAAACAGTACTTCGTCAACCCCGCCCTGTACAACCGCGACCGTCCGCTCTTCAAGAAATACGTGCCGCTGTGCAAGCTCGTGGCCGAGGCCGGCTGGCAGCCCGTCACCCGCGCCCGCTCCAGCGACCCGAAGGTCTACGTGGAGCGCTTCGGCGAGAACTACCTGACCGTCTTCAACGACGGCGCGGAGGAGAAGACCGTGACGCTCACGCGGGAGGGCCGCGTCCCGACCGGCAAGAGCCGCGACCTTGTGACCGGCGCCGAACTCGCGTGGCAGGAGGCCAAGCGTCCCCTCCTCGACCAGGTCTTCGGCGCCCCGCCCGTTGCCGAGACCACCCTCGCTCTCAAACCCGAAGACGTGGCCGTCATCCAGATAGACGCCGCCGACCGCCCGAAACCGTAGTAGAGTGGCCGCGTCGGGTTTGCTGTGCAGGCCGGCCGTGCGGCGTTGCGCCCTCTCGCACAACACCCCATGCCCGCCAAAAAATGCCCCCAAAAGGGGAGACAATGCAAGTCGAAATCACAAGCGACTGTGCGTCAAGCAGTTGCGCCTTGTCAGTGTGACAGGCACACTGACAAGGCTTCTAACTGCTCCCGCGGAGCATCCTTGATTGTCCTACGCCGAGCGGCGGTGGCGCAAGCGGTCGAGGGCGACGGCGACGACGATGATGGAGCCGGTGACGATCTCCTGGACCCAGTTGGGCAGGCCGAGTTGCGAACAGCCGGAGCGGATGACGGTCATGATGAGTGCGCCGACGAGGGTGCCGAGGATGGAGCCTTCGCCGCCGGAGAGGCTGCCGCCGCCGATGACGACGGCGGCGATGACGTCAAGCTCCAACCCGACGGCCACGGTGGGGTCGCCGACGGTGAGGCGCGAGAACTGCATGACGCCCGCCAGCCCCGCGAACGCCGCGCACAGCGTGTAGACAGCCACCTTGACGCGCTCGACCGCAACGCCGCACAGGCGCGCGGTCTGCTCGTTGGAGCCGACGGCGAAGATGTGGCGGCCCAGCCGCGCGTACCGGAGCACCCCGGCTACCAGAAGCGCGAGGAGGATAAGGATCCACACGCCGGGCGGCACGACCATCCACCGATCGTCGGGCCGCAGGGTCGCCAGCAGTTCATTGAGCCACGAGAGCGGCGCGTCAATCTTCTGCTCGCCGGCCAGGCCTTTAGCCGCGCCGCGCACGATCAGGAGCGTGCCCAGCGTGACGATGAAGGGCACGACGCGCAACCGCGTGATGAGGGTTCCGTTGATGAAACCGCAGAGCGTTCCGGCCGCGATGCCCCCGCAGGCGGCGAAGAACGGATCCACCCCCGCTTTCAACAGGGCGGCGATGGTTACGGTGCTCAGCGCGATGATGGAGCCGACCGACAGGTCAATGCCGCCGGACACGATCACGAGCGTCATGCCTAGAGCGGCGATGCCGACCACGGTCGTCTGCCGGGCGATGGTCTGGAGGTTGCCGACGGTGAAAAAGCTGTCGGGCCTCAAGGCGGCGAACAAGGCGTAGACGGCCACGAGTCCCAGCACGGGGCCGAACTTGTTCAGGACGGCCGCCCAGGCGAGCGGAGCGGCCGCGCCCGACAACGCGAGGCGTTGTTCCGTCATGCCGCTTCTCCTTGACCTGCCGCCTCGAGCATAAGTTGGTGTTCGCTAAGGCCGG
This sequence comes from uncultured Planctomycetota bacterium, assembly GCA_964409935.1. Classification (GTDB taxonomy): domain Bacteria; phylum Planctomycetota; class Brocadiia; order JAADGH01; family CAYPFP01; genus CAYPFP01. Next base: position 6,911 of record CAYPFP010000050.1, read on the forward strand.
CGACGGGCCGGGCCGGGCCGAGCCTGCCGCGGCACATCACGGCGATGCGGTCGCACACGCCCAGCAGTTCGGGCAGGTAGCTCGATACCATGAGCACGGCCTTGCGTCTTTTCGCCGCCAGTTCGTCTATGAGATGGTAAAGCTGGGCCTTGCTGGCCACGTCAATGCCGCGGGTCGGTTCGTCCAGGAGGAGGACGTCCACGTCGTGGTGCAGCAGGCGCGCGACGGCGACTTTCTGCTGGTTGCCGCCGGAAAGCTCCGCAACGCGCTGGCGCGGCCCTCGGCAGCGTATGCCGAGGCGCTCTATCCAGCGCCGGGCCGCGGCCTCCTGCCTGGCCGGCAGCACCAGGCCGCGCGGCCCGAAACCTTCGAGTCTCGACAGCGTAAGGTTGTCGGCGATGGACATCGAGAGGGCCAGCCCTTCGCCTTTGCGGTCCTCGCTGACAAGGCCCGCGCCCTGCATCCACCGGCGCAGCGGCGAGGCGGGGCCGGCGTACAGGCCCAGACGGATTTCGCCGCGCCGGACCGGGTCGAGGCCGAACAGGGCGCGCATCAGTTCCGTGCGGCCGGCGCCCACCAGCCCCGCGACGCCGAGAACCTCGCCGCGATGGAGCCGGAAACTGACGCCTTCGAACTTCGCGGCGCCGCCGAGGTTTTTCACGTCCAGGGCCGCTTCGGCCGGTATGCGCTCGGAGCGGGGGTAAAGCTGCTCGATCTTCTGGCCGATCATGAGGCGCACGATGCCGTCCGCCGTAGCGTCGGCGGTTCGCCCTCCGCCCACGGTGCGTCCGTCGCGCAGCACCGTGAAGCGGTCGGCGATCTGCTTGACCTCCTCGATGAAGTGCGAGATGTAGACGACGGCGTGGCCCTGTTTGCGAAGCCGTCCGATAAGGTCGAAGAGGCGTTGAACGTCCTCCTGCGCGAGGCTGCTGGTCGGCTCGTCGAGCACCAGGACGCGGCAGCCGATGGCGACGGCGCGCGCGATCTCGACCAACTGCTGCGCGGCGACCGAGAGCGAACGCACCCGCGCATCGGGGCGAATCTCGGGATGCCGGAGCTGTTGGAGCGCCTCGGCGGCGCGCCGGCGCACGTCGCCCCAGCGTATGAAGCCCAGGCGCGTCGGCTCCATGCCCAGAAGGATGTTCTCCTCCACGGACAGATGAGGCGCAAGGGAAAGTTCCTGGTAAACCATGATCACGCCGGCCCGCCGCGCTTCGAGGGGGTTGCGGGGGCGATAGGGTTGGCCGTCGAGGCGGATGGCGCCCGCGTCCGCCGGCACCGCGCCGGACAGAACCTTCATGAGCGTGCTCTTGCCCGCGCCGTTCTCGCCGACGAGAGCGTGCACTTCGCCCGCCGGAACCGTCAGGTCCACGCCGTCCAGCGCGATGGTGGCCCCAAAGCGCTTGCAGACGCCGCGCATCTCCAGTCGCGCAGGTGGCGCTGTCACTTCAACCATTGCGAGAGGTCCGGTTGGAGAAGCTCTTTGATCTGCGGTTCGTCCATGTTCTCCCTGGTCACAAGCGTGACGCCCGTGTCCACGCGCCTGGGCACCTGCCTGCCTTCGAGGTGTTCGACCATCGTCTTGACGCCGAGGTAGCCCATCTTCATGGGGTTCTGGAGGACCAGGCCGAGGATATGGTCGGCTTTCAGGGCCTCAACCAGTTTGATGGAGCTGTCGAAGCCGACGAACTTGACCTTGCCCGCGAAGCCGCCGTCCTGCAACGCGCGCAGCATGCCGAAGGCGGACGATTCGTTGGGGCAGAAGATGCCGTCAATGTTGAGGCCGCCCTGTGCGTTCTTGAGGGGGGTGAGGAGGTTTTCGCTGGCCTTGTAGGCGCTCTCGGTGGTGGCGCCGCCGTATTGGTTGGCGCTGACGACCTGGATGTCCTTGTGCCTGGCGATGGCGTCGAGGAATCCTCTTTCGCGGTTCATGGTGCTGGCAGAGCCTTCCTGGTAGCGCAGCATGACGACTCTGCCCTTGCCGCCGAGGAGTTCGGCGAGGCGCTCGCCGCCGAGTTGTCCGCCCCTGTAGTTGTCGGTGGCGACGAAGCTGACGTAGTCCTCGCTCTTGAGGTCGGAGTCAATGATGACGACGGGAATGCCGGCGCGCACGGCGTTGGCGACGGGCACGCGGAGGGCGGTGTCGTCGAGGGGAGCGAGCACGATGCCCGTCACGCCGCGGCTGATCATGTCCTCGACGACGGCGATTTGCGCCTCGCGGTCGTCCTCCTTGAGGGGACCTTTCCAGAGGATGTCCACGTTCAGTTCGCGCGAGGCCTTCACGGCGCCCGCGTGAATGGATTTCCAGAATTCGTGCGTCGTGCCCTTGGGGATGACGGCGATGACGGGTTTCCCGGCGCCGACGGGCGCGGCCTTGCCGCAGCCGAGCGCGAACCCCGCCAGCAAGACACAACAGGCCGCGACCAATCGTCTCATCATGCCGACTCCTCTTTTCCGCCTCGCGAAGGAACCAGACCGTCCGGTGGCTACGTGGAATATAGTGGCGAAACCTTGCCAAATCAAGCGGAAAGAGGCGCGGCGGAGAAGAAGGGAGGGGTTTGCGAGTGGCAAGGACGGCAGAAAAAAAGCCCTGGCGGGCATCCATCTCCCCCGGATTTCCGGCCTGGAGACGGTACACCGCCAGGGCTATGGGGGCAGGCCTGGCCTCCTGCCCCGTACCGCGTCTTACCACCAGTAACCCGGAGCGCGGTGGTATCTGTAAGCCCCGCTGTGGTGGTAGCGCACGTCGTAACGGAAACGAGGCGGGCAGCTCCAGATGCAGCTTCCTGGAGATTCATAGCTGTACCATTCTGGAGGAGCCGCCCGCATCGCCTTGTTGTATTCGCGGTTGGCCTTCCCCAGTTCTTCGTACGCATCGTCCCAGTCGCCTTCACGGAACTCTTCGCGGGCTTCTTTCATGTGTTTGTCATATTTCTTCATGTGCTTCTCGAAATCGCCCGTCTGCGCCGCGCGCTGCCCGATGAAGAGGGCCAGGATCAGTGTCACCGTTATCGCCACCGCGCTTCTCATTTTTTTCTCCCTTCCTGACTCATTCCGACAGATGCTTAGGCACATGGCGTGCCAAAAAACGGGCATCGGGTGAAACGGCCTATAAATGCGTTTTGCGGGGTCCGGCAGAGGAGCGCGTGATGGGCGGCCGGCGGCGATGCCGTAAGATTTCCTGCCAACTGTAATCGAACTTGTCGGCTATCGCAGGACGGGCAGCGGCAGGATGGTGACGGCAGGGAAGATCGAGACATGGAGGGGACGCTCGCTGAAGATGAGGGCGCGGGCGTCAACACCGTTGCCGACGGCGCGGCCCGTTACGCCGGCGCCGGGAGAAGGCTCGGCCCAATAGCGCGCGGCCAGCACGCGGAAGAGGAACTGTTGGGCCGCAACGGGGTCGGGCGGCGGCATCTTGGAGAAGCGGTTGAGCGAACCGATGGCGTAGGAGTCGAGCACCTTGTTCCGGAGTTTGAGGAAGAGCGAGGCATTGCCGAACAGATCGGCGCCGATGATGTCGGAGTCGCGCGCCACAACGATGCCGATGACGTGGCGCGGCAGCGCGCGGCAGAGGGCGTCGCGGTATTCGGCCACCTGCTTCGAGACGTCCCTCTGCTCGTAGAGATAGTTATAATCCTGCGTGGCCGATGCCTGTCCGAGGGTTCTCGATGTCTCCGCCACGCCCTCCCATATGACGCGCTGGTCGGCGGACTTCTGCGCCTCGAAACGCACCTGCGGGGCGGCCAGATTCCCGCCGGATGCGAAGGGCGCCGACGGCGCCGCCCATCGTCCCTGTTCGACGCAGTAGGCGGCGAGTTCGATAGGGCCGCTGTGCGGCGGCAGCAAGACGTCGGCGCGGAAGATGCGATTCTGCTTTCCTCCCACGAGGATCTCGCCCGCCATGATGAAAATGAACTGCGCGCTGCGGTTTTCGACAACAAGAACAGGGACTTGTCCGAGGCCTTTTTCGGTCACGATGATCGCCCTCATTGCAGTGGCCTCATCGAGCGTGAGCGGATTCATCGGCAGAAGCGGGTCCGACGCCTGAACGGGGAACACCGTCAATCCCTTGTAATGGTGGCCGGGCAGGACGACGCAGCGGCGCACGAGATCGGCGATGGGGTTTGCGGCCGGCGGCGCGGGACGCACTGGAGGCGCAGGCCCGGACTGCCCGGCGTCCGAGGACAGTTCGGCGCCGTCGGCCGAGACGGCGCAGGCGAACAGCAGGAAGACCACCGGAAGCCATCGCTTGTTCTCCATCGTCGAACTCCTTTCCGTCATGCGAAGCGGCGCGCACTTACCGCGTTAACTCGCTGATCTGTTCGGCCGCGAGGTCTTCTGCGCCCTCGTCGCCGATGGCGAGGCACTTGTTCCCGACGACAAAGGCCACCTTGTCGCCCAGCAGGAAGATTTCCTTCCACTCCGGCTTGGCGTCGAGAAGCTTGAAGTAGGCGGCGCCGGCGTACTTGATCTTGATCGTCTCCATGCCCTGCTTAACGCTCGTCTCGGTCCACACGCCGTTCCACAGCACGAAGGCGCGAGAGCCGACGTGCCTGACGGCGCCGGTTCCTCGGGCCTCCTGTTCGGTCGCCACCGATTCCTGTTTGAATCGGGCGATGTTGCCGGCCATGTCAAAAGCGTCTTTACCCAAGGCCGCCTTCATGGCCTCCGCCGCCCTCGGCTGGGCGACGGGCGCGGCAGGAAGGGCGCTGGCGCCTTTGCCGCCCTCGCGCGGGACGCCATGCTGCGCGTAGGCGGCGTCGTCTTCGAGGACCAGGTACGATGTGTACGGGGTCTGGATGTTATAGGCCTTGCTGAGACGGATGACCTCGTTCTTGAGCTCGGGGTTCTCGCCGTGCAGACGAATCTCGTCGAGAAGGTATCCGACCTTGCGCGTCGCCCAGAGTTGTTTGATGAACGCGTTGTCGGGATTTGTCTCGCCGAAGACTCCTTCATAGACGACCTCTCTGCGGCTGCCGGCAATCTCGCCTGCAAGACGAATAGCCGACGGCCCGGAACTCCGGTAGCGCCCGAAGAGGACCAGTTGCGACCCCTTGAAGATGTCCGGCAGGCGGTTGGGGTAGGCGTCGCGGACCTCGATCTTGCCGAAGTCGAGCCGGGGGTTGGAGAGGACGGGGAACTTGACCTTGTCGCTGAAGGCCGAGACGCTCATCTCAATATTCTCATCCGGCCGGACGTAGGCCGGGTCGCCGCCGCTGGCCTCGGCAATCTGGTCGAGCAGGTGGGTGTTCACGTCGTAGCCCACCCCGAAGACAAACACGCGCGCCCGCCGCGGGTTGGCGTTTCGGACGTTCGCGACGATGGCGCCGATGTCCGTGTTGCCGACGGTGGGCTGGCCGTCGGTGAGGAACACGATGCTGTAGGGGCGGTTCTCGCGGTTTGTGGCCGACAGGGCGGCGGCCAGAGCGTCATGAATGTTCGTGCCGCCGGAAGCGCGCAGGTCGCCGATGAAGGCGGCGGCCTTCTCGATATTCTCCCTGGTCGAGGGGAGGCAGGCCGACGCCAGGGCGTCCACGTCGGTGCTGAAGCGGATGATATTGAAGGAGTCCTGGGGGTTGAGGTTCTTGACGCAATAGAGAAGGGCCTTCCGGGCCTGCTCGATCTTGTCGTTATCGGCCATGCTGCCGGAGGTGTCCACCACGAAACAGACGTCTTTGGGCAGGGACTGCTCGCGGGCCGCCTCGGCGCTCGGCGAGATCATCAGCATAAAGTAGCCATCGTCGCCCGCAACGCGATGGGTGAGGAGGTTGATCCCGAAGTCCTTCTCGGAGATGGTGTAATAGAGAATGAAGTCGCGATTGAGGATGCTGCGGTTCTGCTCGAAACCGACGACGGCGGAGCGCTCGCTTTTCCGAGTGACGCCGACGTTATGCGTGGGCGAGTAGACGGTCTTGATGGGCGTCCTGGACTCCAGGCCGAGCCGCACGGAGAAGTCCTCCAGCGTCTGGGCGGCATGGCCCGGCGTCTTCAGCGGATAGACGTACCGGCAGACGCCGCCCTCCATCCTGAGGACCTCGGAGTAGGCCAGTTCAATCTTCTGCGTGCCCATCCTGGGCACCGGGTAGACGCGGATGCGAAACAGGTTGTTGCCCAGGTATTCCAGGATGCCGGGGTCCTTCATGCGCCGGACGATGTCCTCATACACCTGCCGGGCCTTATCCTTTTCCACCAGTTCGCCGCTCATACGTTTGCCGCCGATGTACATGGCGAAGTCCTGGATGGAGGCATTGGCGGGGAGCGGAAAGATGTACGTCGCTTCCAGGTCGCGGGGGAGGTTGTTCTGAAAGACCTGCTCGATCTTGGTAGCGGCCACCTGGTCCCTGATCTCGATGCTGACGCGCTGATGCTTGATGGCCAGCGGCGGCAGGTTCGGCTCGGCGGGGATAAGCATGCCCGTGGCCCAGGCCGGCGCGTGCAGGGCAAGGACGAGAAACGCGGCCCAAGGCGTTAACCTTCTCATGGTCGGCTCCTTTCAGTGACCCGAATGTCTCTCGACTGCGGCTCCGGAAGGTTGGACGTTTCAATCCGGAAACGGTTCCGGAATTTTCGGTTCTGCTTGCTGCGGCGGGCGGACATTAATTTCTTTGACCAACCGTCCATGCTCTGGTATAATTCGGAATTTACGACGGTCAGGTTATGTCCCCATCTTCCTCACGCACAGAGGATTAGGACAACCCATGGGAAAGCCACTGGATCAGCTTCGGGCGGCCATTGACGCGATTGACGCCAAGATCGTGGAGTTGATCAACGAACGCGCGAAGGTGGTCGGCGAGATCGGCCAGGTCAAGAAGGCCAACAACGCCCTGGTTTACGTGCCCGAACGCGAGAAGGCCGTCTACGACAAGGTGACCGGTCTGAACAAGGGGCCGTTCCCGCAGGACGCCCTCGTGGCGGTGTATCGCGAGATCATGTCGGGTTCCCGCGCGTTGGAGAAGCGTCTGGTAATCTGTTACCTGGGGCCGGAGGCCAGCTTCACGCACCAGGCGGCGCGGGAGAAGTTCGGCTCGTCGGTGGAGTACCACCCGGTGCTGGCGATTGACTCGGTCTTCGAGGAGGTGGCGGCGGGGCGGGCGGACTACGGCGTGGTGCCGATCGAGAACTCCACCGAGGGGAGCATAAGCGACACGCTCGATATGTTCATCGAGTCGAACCTGAGAATATGCGGGGAGGTTCTGCTCCCCATACATCATAATCTGATGGCGGCGTGCAAGATCGAGGAGATCAAGAAGGTCTATTCCCGGCCCATCGCGCTGGGACAGTGCAAGGCATGGCTGGCCAGCAACCTGCCGAACGTGGAGACAGTGCACGTGGCCAGCACCACGCAGGCGGCGAAGCTGGCCAAGACCGAAAAAGGCGCGGCCGCCATCGCGCACGAGGAGGCGGCGCAGATTTACGGGCTGGAGATCCTGTCGAGTTCCATCGAGGACAGCCCGCACAACGCCACGCGCTTCATCGTGCTCAGCAAGCAGGACGCGGGCCGCACGGGCGCGGACAAGAGTTCCATCATGTGCGCCATCAAGAATCGGCCCGGCGCCCTGGTGGACCTGCTGCTGCCGTTCAAGACCAAGCAGATCAATCTCACCCAGGTGGTGCCGTGGCCGTCGAAGAAGCGGGCCTGGGATTATTTCTTCTTCATTGATTTTGACGGCCACACTTCGGACCCCCACGTGGCGGCGACGCTGCGGCAGGTCGAAGAACTGTGCACTGAATTGAGGATTCTAGGCTCGTATCCGAAGGCGAGTCCGCTGCCTTAAGTACCCCGCGCAATGTCGGCAAGGCGCAGGGAACGAAAACTCCCAGGCAGGTCCCGATGCCGGGAACCGGTGTCTTTGCGGTTTTTGCGCGAGCGCAAGAAATGATTATTGTTCTAAAACCCCGTACGCCCGCGGCGCAGCTCGAACACATCGTCGCCCGCATCAAGGAACTGGGGCTGAAGCCGCATATCTCGCGCGGCAAGATCCGCACGATCATCGGCGTCATCGGGGATGAGGACAAGATTCGCCAGCAGCCGCTGGAGGCCATCCCCGGCGTCGAGAAGGTGATGCCCGTCCTGGCGCCGTACAAGCTGGCCAGCCGCGAGTTCCAGGCGGAGGCCACGGTGGTGCGGGTGGGCGGGGCGCGGTTCGGGGGCAAGTACGTCTCGGTCATCGCAGGGCCTTGCGCGGTCGAAAACGAGAAGATGCTCTTCACCATCGCCGAAGCCGTGAAGAAAGCGGGGGCGGCGGCGCTGCGCGGCGGCGCGTTCAAGCCCCGCACCTCGCCCTACAGTTTTCATGGACTGGGCGAACAGGCGCTCATCCTGTTGCGCAAGTGCAGCCGGGAGTTCGACCTGCCCATCGTCACGGAGGTCATGGACACGCGCGACGTGGGGTTGGTGGCCGAGTACGCCGACGTCCTGCAGATCGGGGCGCGCAACATGCAAAATTACAACCTCCTCACGGAGGTGGGCCGCACGCAGCGGCCGGTGCTGTTGAAGCGCGGGATGTCCTGCGCGGTGAAGGACTTGCTTCTGTCGGCCGAATACGTCCTGTCGCAGGGGAATCACAACGTCATCCTGTGCGAGCGGGGCATACGAACCTTCGAGGACGGCACGCGAAACACAGTGGACATCAGCGCGGTGCCGGTGGTGCAGGCCGCAAGCCATCTGCCGATCATCGTGGATCCGAGCCACGGAACCGGCCGGCGCGACCTGGTGGCGCCGGTGGCCCGCGCGGCCGTGGCGGCGGGCGCCAACGGCCTGATTCTCGAAGTGCACCCCTGCCCGGAGAAAGCGCTGTGCGACGGCGCGCAGTCGCTGACAACCGAGGCGTTCAGGGCAATGATGGCGCAACTGCGCCCCATCGCCAAAGTTCTCAAGCGCGTCTTGTAAGGCGCGGCGAAGATCACGATTACTTGCAGGAGAGGATTAATGCGAACGCCATTCGTGGCCGGCAACTGGAAGATGAACACCCTGGCGGACACGGCCAAGGCGTTGGCCGTGAAGGTGCGCGAGAGACTCGACGGCATCGGGGACGTGGACGTGGCGTTGTGCCCGCCGTTCGTGTTCGTCAAGGACGTGGTCGAGGCGGTCAGGGGCAGCCGGATCGCGGTGGGCGGACAGAACCTGTACGCCAAGGATTCGGGCGCGTTCACGGGCGAGGTTTCCGGCCCGATGCTCAAGAGCGCGGGCTGCTCGTGCGTCATCATCGGCCATTCCGAGCGGCGCCACATCCTGGGAGAAACCGACGCCCTCATCAACGAGAAGGTCGAGGCCGCGCTCAAGGCGGGCCTGAAGCCCATCCTGTGCGTGGGCGAACTTCTGGCCGAACGCGACGGCGGCAAGACGCTCGACGTCGTGAGCCGGCAGGTCAGAGAGGGCCTGCAGGGCGTCACGCAGGCGCAGATCGGCCAGATCACCATCGCCTACGAGCCGGTCTGGGCCATCGGCACGGGCCGCAACGCCACGCCGGACCAGGCGCAGGAGGTCCACGCCCTGATCCGCAAACTCATCCGAGAGACGTACGCCGGCGCCGCCGACGCCCTGCGCATCCAGTACGGCGGGAGCGTGAAGCCGGACAATGCCAAGTCGCTCATGTCGCAGCCCGACGTGGACGGGGCGCTCGTCGGAGGAGCCAGCCTGGATGCGGACTCGTTTGCGGCGATTGTGAAGGCGGCGAGCTGAACGAACAAAGGGGTTTAGGCCTCTGGTCAAGAAGGAAGCTGTGGTGAAAAGATGGATGAAAAGATAGCAAAGTATCTGAAGACCTACGGCGTCTACGCCGTGGTGCTTGTGCTGATCGTGGCGCTGGGCGAGATGCGCTTGATCGGTCTTCTAACGGGCCTGCTCACGTTGCTCTGTTTCGTGCTTGTCGGGGCGGTCCTGATCCAACAGGGCAAAGGCGGCGGGCTGGTGGGCGCCCTGGGCGGCATGAGCGGCGACACGATGTTCGGCACAACGGCCACGCCGGTGAAAAAATTCACCGCGGCGATGGCCATCCTGTTCGTCGTGGGCGTCTTGGCCCTGGGCCGCGCCAAGCGCGAGTCCGTTCAGGTGCGCAAAGCGCTCTCGGCGCCTCCCGCGCCCGCGCAGGAAGCGCCCGCGCCGGCGCCGAGGTAGGCCGGCCCCTTTCGTCCTGCGAAGGCCTTCGCGCCTTTGCAGCGGTCTGATGGTTATGGCGGGTTCCTGAAATGCCGAAAAGCATGACGGGCTTCGGCGAGGCCGAATCGCGAGACTTGGAGGCGGCGGTCCGCGTCATCGCCCGTTCGGTGAACAACAAAGGGCTTAAGCTCAACTTCAAGCTCGCGGAGCCGCTGGCGGCGTGCGAAAGCGAGCTGGAGAGCGTGGCCCGCAACTACCTCAGTCGCGGCTACGTGGACCTTCAGGTCTGCTTCGAGCGCATCGGCGGCCAGCCCGAATACCGGGTGAACGTGGCCGCTGTCATCTCCTACTATGACCATCTGCGGGAGATTCAGCGCCAGATCGGCGCGACCGGCGACGTGAACCTGGCCGCGCTGCTGACCCTGCCCGGAAGCCTGGAGAAGATCGAAGGGCTGGACAAGATCGGGGAGCCTCTGCTGCGGCGGGTGACCGCCACGCTGGCGGCGGCCCTAGAGAAGCTGACGGCCATGCGCGAAAAGGAAGGGGCGCGGCTGTGCGAGGAGATCCGCAAGTCGCACGACCTCATCGCGACCCTCCTGGCGCGCGTGGAGGAACGCGCGCCCATGATGACGGCCCAGTACCAGGAGCGGCTGCGGGAGCGCGTGAACCAACTCCTGCGCGGGACCGAGGTCGCCGTATCCAGCGCGGACCTGTGCCGCGAAGTGGCCGTCTTCGCCGAGCGGTCCGACGTGACGGAAGAGATCACGCGGTTGCGCAGCCACCTGCAGCAGTTGGACGAGGCCCTGCGGTCCGCCGAGCCGGTCGGCCGGAAGCTGGAGTTCCTGACGCAGGAGATGTTCCGCGAGGCCAACACGATGGCCTCCAAGGCCAGCGACCCCGAAGCGCTGCGATGGGTCGTGGCCCTGAAACAGGAAGTGGACAAGATCCGCGAACAGGTGATGAACATTGAGTAACGGCGCCGCGCAGAGGCGGGGGTTGCTGGTCGTCATATCCGGGCCTTCCGGCAGCGGCAAGACGACGATCGTGCGCGCCCTCCTGAAGAGACTGCCGGTCGCCAAATCGGTCTCGGCGACCACGCGGCCCCGGCTGGAAGGCGAGGTCAACGGCAAGGATTACTTCTTCCTGAGCCGCGCGAAGTTCCAGGAGCGCATCGCCCAGGACGGATTCCTGGAGCATGCCGAATACGCCGGCGAACTGTACGGCACGCCGCGAGATGCCGTGGAGGCGGCGTTGTCACGGTCGGAGACGATCCTGTTGGAGATCGAGGTGCAGGGCGCCCGCCTCGTGCGCAAGGCCGTTCCGGACGCCTTGACCCTCTTTATCCTGCCGCCCAGTCTGGACGAATGCCGACGGCGACTGGTTGCGCGGCATCGCGGCGAGACCGAGGCCGAGATTGAGCGGCGCATGGAGATAGCGCGGCGGGAGATCGCCTGCGCCGGCGAGTTTGAACATCAGGTCGTGAACGATGATCTTGAGACGGCCATCGGCCAGGTGGCGCAGATCATCGCCCAAAGACAGCAGAAGGCAAAAGTACAGGTATAGACGGAGGCAGAGACGAATGGACCAGAATATGCTTGAGGCTTTGACCGCGCGGGTCGGCGGCCGATTCCAGTTGACGGCGTTGACCCAGAAACGCCTTCAGAGCGTGATCCGGATGCGCAAGCTCGGCAGCGCCAACATCCCCGAACCGCTCCTGAGCTACGTCATGCGCGAGATCGTCGAGGAAAGGATTAAGCTCGTCCCCCTGACCGAGTCGGAGGTCATGCCGCTTCTGGAGCACAGGCGGGTGGAGGAAGACGACAAAGAGGACAAGTGACCGAACCTCCGGACGGCGCATCCCACCTCTTCCGGGGAACCCGGTTCCGGGCCGCCGCCAAGGACCGTGGCGTCCGGCGTTGCCGGATATCGCTCGTCCTCACCAGAAAGGCCTCGCCATGAAAGGCAAGCACATCATCGTGGGCGTGACGGGCGGAATCGCGGCCTTCAAGGCCGCGCAGCTCGTCTCGACGGTCTGCCAGATGGGGGCCGAGGTCACGGTGGTCATGACGCGCGAGGCGCAGCAGTTCGTCACCCCCCTGACCTTCCAAGCGCTGTCGCGCAAGAAGGTGGTGACCGACCTGTTCGCCCTGGACCGGCCCGACATCGTCCACGTCTCGCTGGCCGACTGGGCCGACCTGGTCGTCATCGCCCCCGCAACGGCCAACATCATCGGCAAGATCGCCGCCGGTCTGGCCGACGACGCCCTGACCTGCCTGGTCATGTCCACCAACGCCCCCGTATTGCTGGCCCCCGCCATGGATTGCGGCATGTGGGGCAGCCCCATCCTCCAGCGCAATCTCGAAACCCTCTCGAAGCACGGCTTCCACGCCGTCGGCCCCGAGAAGGGCCGCCTCGCCTCGGGCAAAACCGGTATGGGGCGCATGGTGGGCGTCGAGGCCGTCCTCGCGCGAGCGCAGGAAATCCTCAACTCGAAACGCAGGTAATTCCTCACCGGGACACAGGAGACGCGGAGCGCAGGGGCCGCCTGACGGCGTTCTGCTCAGGAACCGGCTCCGCAAGGAAAGGCGACACCATGAATATCCTCGTCACGGCCGGGCCTACTCGCGAGTACCTGGACGACGTGCGCTTCATCTCGAACCCCTCCAGCGGCTTGATGGGTTACAAGATCGCCGAAGTCTGCGCCGGCGCCGGACACGAGGTGACGCTGGTCGCCGGACCGACCCAACTTGAAGCGCCGCCCGGCGTCGTCGTGATCCGTGTCGAAAGCACCCAGGAGATGCGCGAGGCCGTGCTCAGCGCTTTCGACTGGGCCGAGTGCGTCTTCATGGCCGCCGCGCCCGTGGACGTGCGCCCCGCCAGGCGCGTCCAGGGCAAGATCAAGAAAACGGCCGAAGACTTGTCCTTGCAGATGACGGCCACGCCGGACATCCTGGCCGAACTCGGCCAGCGCAAAGGGAACAAGATACTCGTGGGCTTCGCCCTGGAGGTGCAGGACCCCGAGAAGCACGCCCTCGAGAAACTGCACGCGAAGAACCTCGATTACATCGTCCTGAACTCGCCCGACTCTTTCGCGGCCGACACGACTTCGGTCACCATTCTTGCGCGGAACGGCGAACGCACAACGCTGGAATGCCGCTCCAAGCAGGAGATCGCCGAGACGCTCGTGCGCCTGGCCTGCGGGAGCGGCCAGGAAGTCACCGTCCAGTTCAAGCGCAAGGCGGGAACCTCCGACATCCCCCTGCCGAAGTACATGAGCGCGCACGCCAGCGGCATGGACGTGTGCGCGGCGGTCGAGGCGGACACGACCTTGGCGCCGGGCCAGATCGCCTTGATCCCCACCGGACTTTTCGTTGCGTGTCCGCCGGGATACGAGGTGCAGGTGCGCCCTCGCAGCGGCCTGGCCCTCAAGCACGGTATCATGGTCGTAAACTCGCCGGGCACCATAGACGCCGACTACCGCGGCGAGGTCTGCATTATCCTGGGCAATATGGGCAAGGAACCCTTTGTCGTCCAGCGCGGCATGCGCATCGCGCAGTTGGTCGTGCAGCCCGTCGTGCGCGCCGAGCTTGTCGAGGCCGAGGAACTCAAGAACACCCGGCGAAGCTCGGGCGGGTTCGGGAGCACGGGAACGAAGTGAGCCTGACGGTAACGCATGAGTAAACGAGACATCGCACGGTTTGCGTTCGCCATAGGCCTGGTCGCGTTCAGCGTGTTGGCGCTGATCAGCGTGTGGAGTTTCTCCGCCTCGGACCCATGCTGGGGACTCCAGGACTACTCCGAAAAGGCCCAGGGCATCAAGAATTCCTGCGGACTGGCCGGCGCCTACGTTTCCGGCGCCCTTCGCCTGGCCTTCGGGCGCACGTCGTACCTGCTCATCCTCCTGCTCGCCGCCTGGGGGATCGAGATTCTCGCCCGCGCCAGAATCAAGCATCCCCCTCTGCGCATCGTCGGCGGGCTGATCGTGCTGGTCTCGGGCGTCACCATTGCCGCGATGCTCAGCGCCGACGGCCGCCCGGACCGCCTCCTCAACAGCCCGGGCGGCTACACGGGTTACTTTCTCTGGCAGTACGTCCTGCTCCAGGAGTTAGGCCCCGCCAACGGGCGCATGGTCCTGGCCCTGGCGGCCTTCGCCGGGGCGCTGATCGTCACGGACCTGCGGTTCATTGCCTGGCTCGGCAAGGCCGCGTCCGCTGGAATCTGGCTCGTGGGGAAGCTGTTGCCCCGCCCGAAGCGGGAGACGGGCGAGATGCTCCCGCCGGAACCCCCGCCGCCCCCGCCCCCTCTCGTCCAGACCCGCGAGAGCCTGAGAAAGGCCGGCCGCGCCCCTGACGAGGCGGCGAAGCCCCTCCCACAGCCTCCGCCGACGCCGAAACCCGAACCCGCCGCGCCGCCGGAGCCGCCCATCAAGGACATGGCCGCAAAGCCGGCCGAGCCTCCCGTCGAGCCGCCCCCGCGCCGCAACGGCGCAAAGATCCTCGGCCTGCCGCCCGCGCAGCCGGAGACCCCCGCCCGGTTCGAGCCGCCGCGGGGCGGAAGCCAGCAAAACCTCTGGGGCGACAACTACAAGTTCCCGCCCCCCCGGCTAATCGAGAAAGGGAGACCCGTTGACCTTTCGCAACTGGAAGGCACGATCCGCAACAACGCCGTGATCCTGGAAACCACGCTGAAGGAATTCGGCATTGACGCCCACGTCGTCGAGATCCAGCGGGGACCGGTCGTCACCCAGTATGAGCTGTCCCTGGCGCCGGGCATCAAGGTGGGCCGCATCATCGGCCTGTCCGACGACATCGCCATGGCGGTGAAGGCCCCCAGCGTGCGCGTCGTGGCGCCGATCCCCGGCAAGTCCACCGTGGGCGTGGAGGTGCCCAACCCCCTGCGCGACACCGTGCGCATGCGCGAGCTTCTCGACGCCTACACCTCGAGCCAGAAGCGCATCACCCTCCCCCTCATGCTCGGCAGAGACGTCGCGGGCGAGCCGCTCATCTCCGACCTGTCCGCCATGCCGCACCTGCTGATCGCCGGCGCGACCGGCTCCGGAAAGTCCGTCTGCATCAACGCCGCCATTCTCAGCATCCTCATGACGCGCCACCCCGACGACGTCAAGCTCCTGCTGGTGGACCCCAAGATGGTCGAGTTGGCGTGCTTCAAAGACATTCCCCACCTCATGTGCCCCGTCGTGAGCGATATGAAGAAGGCCGCCGCGATCCTGGACTGGGCCTGCCGCAAGATGGACGAGCGCTACGAACTGCTGGCCCGCGCCCAGGTGCGCAACATTGCCATGTACAACGAGCTTGGCGCCGACGAGATCCGGCGCCGCCTCACTGCCGAAGAGCAGGACGTCAACCTGGACGACGTGCCGTTCCACATGCCCTACGTGATCATCGTGGTGGACGAACTGGCCGACCTCATGATGACGGCGGCCAAGGACGTGGAGCGGTCCGTGACGCGGCTCTCGCAGAAGTCGCGCGCCGTCGGCATCCACATCATCCTGGCCACGCAGCGCCCGTCGGTGGACGTCGTAACGGGCCTCATCAAGGCCAACATGCCCTCGCGGGCGGCCTTTCACATGTCGTCGAAGGTGGACTCGCGAACCATCCTCGACCAGAACGGCGCCGAGAAACTTCTCGGCATGGGCGACATGCTCTTCCTGCCGCCGGGCAGTTCAAAGCTCATCCGCGCCCAGGGCACCCTCGTGACCGAGGACGAAATCCGCGGCGTCGTGGACTTCCTGCGCGAACAGTCGCCGCCCCGATTCAGCGACGAACTGGTCAAGCATTCCGCGCTGGCGCCCGTCGGCGAGGGCGGCGACGACCGCGACGAACTGTACCATGAGGCCGTGCGCATCGTCCTGGAGAACGAGCGCGGCTCCGTCTCGCTCCTGCAGCGCAAACTCGAGATCGGCTACTCCCGCGCCGCCCGCCTCATTGACATGATGGCCGAGGACGGCATTGTCGGCGAGTACAAGGGCAGCCAGGCCCGCGAATGCCTCATCAAACTTGAACAATGGGACGCCATGCAGGCCGAAAGAGGCGGTCGCGACGCCTGACGCAGGTCGGCCGCAGGGCACTTCATCTGCGCTTCCTTCATGGAAAGGGATAGGCGCCATGAGAACACTTGGCTTCGTTCGCGCCCTGGGGCGCTCCGTTGTCGCAATCTCTCTCTTCCTGTCGGCCCTCGCCGCGCCGTGTCTGTCCGATGTTGTCTTTGATCTGGGCACGGCCAAGCTGCGCCTCAGCGACCAGGGGCAGTTGGTGTCGCTTCAGGACGCCCAGGGGAACGAATACGCGACGGCGCCCGCCGGCCCGGCCTTTTGCCTGGAGACCCGTCACGGCTTTCTTCTGCCCGCCTCCCTGACCCGCAAAGACCGCAGACTCATCGTGCAGTTCCCGCGCGGGCGCGCGGAGTTTGAAGTCGCCGAGCACCCCGGCTTCCTCGTCTTCGACCTGGTGAACCTGGTCGGCGACGACGACGTGGAACAGGTCCAATTGATCAACCTCTCCTTGAAGAAACCGCAGCAGCAGGCCCACCACATCAACGCGTGTTTCTACGACTCCTTTGTCGTCTCGGTGATGGGCGCACAACCGCACGTGCTCGGCTCGCCGGGCAGGCCGGGCAGCGTGCAAGGCGACCGCGCCGGCTGCTCGCATACGTTTACGCAAGCCACCGACGACGTGAAAGTCGGTCGGTTCGCCGCCGACTTCACCGCCGCCAGCACGCTGGACAAGACGGGCGGCTACAGCGTGCGCGGCAAGCGCCTGCCGGCCTCGCTGGACCTGACCGGCTGCAAGGCTGTCCGCGCCTGGGTTCGCGGCGACGGCAAGGGCCAACAGCTCAAGATTCAGCTCTTCGACGGCGCGAAGGGCTACCGCGACGACTACATTGCCATTGACTTCAAGGGCTGGCGGCTGGTCGAATGCGCCAACCCGCAGCTCAACACCCTGAACTACGGCAACGTGGCGGCCGTCAATTTCTACTACAACAGCATGCCGGCAAAGGAAACCGTGAACTGCCGCATTGACCAGGTCGAGGCCGTCCTGGCCGACGGCCGCACGGTCGTGCTCGAGGACTTCGAGAACCCGCGTTCGCCCCTCTGGGGCGCAACCGCCGCCGACCTGTGCGCCCGGACATTCAAGGAGCGCGGTCTCGCGCCCGCCCGCTTCGGCGTTATCGCATGCCCCAGGGAGGATTTCGCGAAGACGATCGAGCGTTTCGAGGCCGCCGCCGGCATGCCTTCCCCCAAGCCGGGCGGCGTGTGGTCCAAGACCTCGCCGTGGACCAAGCGCTCTTACTTCTTCCTGACGGGCTTCCGGGAGTCGCAGTTCGACGAGGCCCTGGCCATCGCCCGCCGCGGCGGCTTCGACATGATCCTCCTTGTCCAAAGTTCCTGGTGCGCGAGCACCGGACACTACGAAATCAACACGAAGAACTTCCCCGACGGCCTGGAAGGGCTTAAACGCACCGTTAAGCGCTTCAAGGACGCCGGTTTCAAGTTCGGCCTTCACTTCCTCGGCCCCTCGATCTATCCGCCCGACAAATACCTGACCCCCGTGCCCGACCCGCGCCTGGTGAAGGACAAGTTCACGACCCTCGACGCCGACATTGACGACAAGACCGACTTCATCCCCACGCCCGACGCCCCGAAGGACTTCCCCGCCGAGGACGGCGGGTATGAAGGCCCCGGCTCGGTGCTTCAGATTGACGACGAGCTGATGTGGTACGCCGCCCGCGCCATGGAGGCGCCCTTCGGCTTCCGCGAGTGCAAACGCGGCCTCCTCGGCACGGTCGCCGCTCCCCACAAGAAGGGCGCCCGCGTCGCCCACCTCCTGAAATCCTACGGCTACTTCCTCTTCGACATGGACACGACGCTCATTGACGAGGCCGCCGCAAACTTCGCCAAGGTCGCCAACGCCTGCGACATTGACATGATCTACTTCGACGGCTCGGAGCGCCTCCAGGGCGACCACTGGTACTACAACGCCAAGCTCCACAAGACCTTCTACGACCATCTCAAAAACAAGAACATGCTCCTGCAGGCCAGCAGCCACAACCATTACTCCTGGCACCTTATGGCCCGCACGGCCTCGGCCGACGGGCACGGCGACCTCAAGGGATACCTCGACGAGCGCTCGCCGTCATTCCTCTGGATGAAGACCAACCTCATGCCGCGCGACATCGGCTGGTACTACGGCTACGACGTCGAGGCCACCCCAGACGAGTACGAGTACATCCTCGGCGCCAGCGTCGGCTACGACTCCTCCATCTCCTACCAGGTCTCGCCCGACGCCGCCGCCCGCCAGCCCTTCACCATCGAGATACTCGACATGATTGCGCGTTACGAAAAGCTGCGGCTTTCCGAGCGCGTGCCGGAGGAAATGAAGGCCCGGCTGCGAATCGAGCCGGAACTGGGCGGCAAGAAAAGCGACGAGGATCGCCTGAAGCTCTGGGAGAAGCGGCGCGAGTACCGCCTGCTCGGCCCGGAGGGCAAGGAGGTCTTCCAGCGCGTCATCTACCACCCCTGGCGCGAGGTGGGGCTGCGCGACGGCAAGAACGACGAGTGGAGCTTCGCCGTCAGGGAGGGTCCCGCCCGAGTCGGCGTGCAGATTCACGTGAAGCCCTCGCCCTGGCTGCGGCCCGGTCCGGCGTATCGCAGCCCCGACGCCCTGCTCCTGGAGAGCTTCGACGACCTGGCGCCCTATACGAAAGACCCCAAGAACAACTTCTCCACGCTCGTCATCGGCCCCGGCAAGGCGGGCAGCACCAGCAAGGGCGTAACCCAGGAGTTCGTCTCCACCGAAGCCGACGCACGCGAAGGCGGGCGATGCGCCGTCTACACCGCCACAAGCGCGCTGCTGGCGCCCGGCGGGTGGTCCTCGATGGGCAAACGCTTCGACCCGCCGCTGGACCTTTCGAGGCACAAGGGCATCGGCTTCTGGCTGCGCGGCGACGGCAAGGGCGGCCGCTTCAAGCTGCAACTCCACGATGGAACCAAGGCTTGCGACTACTACATTACAAACGACTTCATCGGCTGGCGTTACCAGCAGCTTGCGCGACCCGAGCAGGACCCGATAGACTACACGAAAGTCCGCCACCTCGGCCTCTACTACAACGTGCTGCCCGCGCAGACGACCGTCTCGTGCGGCATTGACGACGTGAAGGCCCTGCGCTCGCTGGACGCCCAGGTCGTGAACGACCCCTGCGTGAAAGTCGGCGGCAAGGAGATCCGTTGGGCCGGTCCGATGAGCGCCGGCCAGTGGCTCTTCGCGTGGCCCGGCGAGCCGGAGCGGAGATACGAAGTGGCCAAGGGCCTGACCGCCGCCGGCGACCCCGCGCCCGAAATCGTGCTGCCGGCCGGCGAGCACAAGGTGACCGTCGAATGCCGCGGCGACTTCACCGTCCCCCTCCAGGTCCGCATCACCGTTCAGCCGCCGGAGAGGCATGAGATAAGATAGGGGGCTTTAGGCTGGAGCGCCAGTCCGTAGTGCGTTATGATTATGAATGAGGATGGGCGCCATGACCGATGTCCTCGTTTACATCAAACGATTGGTGATTGCCGGGCACTACGCTTTCGCCGAAAAAGCCACGATCGAAATGGAAGCGGACGGCTTAAGCGAACTCGATGTGGTCGAAGCCATCGTAAATGCGGTAGCCATCTACAAGACGATCCGCTCAACAAGTCCGAGGCGGACGCATGCCGCCGAACGCCTCTATGTCATTCAAAGTACGAACCTCAATGGGGTGCCCATTTACACGAAAGGTAAGATCATCTCCCAAGGCGGCAGGGACTCCTATTACTTCCTGATCTCGTCCAAGCGAGCCTTATAGCCGCGGCGGAAGGAGGCAAGCTCAATGATAAGAATCAAGGTATGCCCTACGTGCGGCAGCAAGAAGATCAAGAAAGTATGCCGCAATACTACCAGACGTTGCCGGGGAAAGGCATACACCGTGCCTGCACTGCAATTCCATGAATGTCCAGACTGTGGCGAAAAAGTCTACGACCGCGAAGCCATGCGGAAGATCGAGGCGCATTCGCCGGCTTTCGCCAAAGCGCATACCCAAAAATAGCGAAAGGAGTGTGTACCATTGCGCAACAAATCCCTCCATGCTACTCTGGCCGCTGCAATAGCCTGTTCAGTCTTGGTTGTGCACGGAGAACTCCTCGGTGAATCGGCCAAAAAGCCCTACCTCCTCATGGTCACCTCGCTCGACCCGCCGCTGGGCAAAGTGAGCGATGCGCAGGTGGAATTGCTCAACGACACTCCCTTCGACGGCGCGGCCATCTCCATCATGGGCATCTACGACGGCGGAGCGCTGCCGGACGAGGCGGCGCTGCTGGCGCGTTGCGCGGAACTGAAGAAGCTGAGCAGGAAGACTCTCTGGCCCCGCGTGTACCTGAACCGTCTGATCGGCTTCCTGCCGAAGGTGAGCCGGCGCTCGGCCTGCTCGAGTCCCGAATACTTCGATCGCATCAAGGGCTTCGACCTGTGGGACGAGGCGGGCGCGAGGACGGATTTCCTGAAATTGTGGCGGCTCTCGCTGCGCGCGGCGAAGGCGTTGGGCGCGCCGGGCGTCGTGCCCGACTTTGAGAGCTATAACTGCGGCGGCGTGGCAAACCCTCTCACGCTTGCGAAGGCCTGCGGCCGCTCGCTGCCGGAGACGCAGGCCGCGCTTCGCGATCTGGGAGCCAAGCTGGCCGACATCGCGGCCGAGGAGTTCCCCGACGCCGTCCTGTGGTCGCTCATCACCGAACTCGGCCGCGCGGATCACTACTGGAACAAGCCGCCCCAGGACCCTCCCCTCCTTGCGCTTCACGCGTACCTCTTCGAGGGTCTGCTGGAAGCGGCCCGGAACCGCGCCATGCCGCTCACGCTCGTCAGCGGCGGCGAGGACGATATCGGCTACTACCATCCTTCGCCGGAGGCCCTTCGGGCGAAGATCGCGGCGAAGGACCTGGCGTTTCAGGCGTTGCGGAAACGATTCGGCGACCGTCTCGTCGCCGGCGGCACGATCACAGTCTGGAACGACGATTCCAAACTCACCGGCTGGGCGCGCGAGGCCGCCGGTCCCGCCCCGCCTTTCAAAAATTTCTCCGACTTCGCGCCTATGCTCGCCGAGCTTTTCCGCGCCTACCGCTACGTCTGGCTGTACGTGCCGATGGTGACCGACTATAATCCCTTCGATTCCGTCTCTGCGCCCGCGCTGAACGCGAAGCTGCGCCAGGCGATCGAGGCGAGCGCTCCATAGTCGGGCGCTGCCTGTGGACATGAAACGTTTTCCAAAGGGGATTCCATGAGGCGTGTTCCGCGCGGACAATTTCTGCTCCTTGCCGCCGTCCTCTCCTGGCAGACCCTCGTGAACGCCGCAGAGGAGGCAACGGTCCGCCCCGAAGCCGGCGAGCAGGGGATTGTGCTCGCCGTCAACGCGGCGATCAAGGCCGGCGGCGGACGCATCATCCTCGAACCCGGCACGTATGAGCTGCGCCGTGGGCTGGCCCTGCAGAACGCCAAAAACATCGCCCTCATTGGCCGGCCGGGCGCAACGCTCAAGTTCGCGCCGCAGGTCTGCGCGACGGCGGCCGCCGACGCGCCGAAGGGACAGGATTTCGTGGAGGCCGACTCCGCCGAGGGACTGGCCGAGGGAATGCGCCTCGAGATCCAGGCCCAGGGCCTTCTGGACACCACGCCCAGCGGCGCGAAGTACCAGCGCCCTTTCTTCGACGCCACCGTCGTTGCCGTGGAGGGCAACCGTATCCGCATGCGCCGCCCGCTGGAGTACGCCGTCCCGAAAGGCACGCGAATGGTCCACGTCTATAGCGCCATCGTGCTGGGCGGCGGAACCGCCAATGTCACGATCGAGGGATTGACCATAGACCTGAACCGCGATCAATGGCCTGTCAAGCCCCTCAGCCACTCCTCGCACTGCGCGGTGCTGGGGCAAGGGCCGTACGATTATTATAAGGGAGTGACCGGCCCGCCGGTTGAGTCGGTGGTGATCCGCCAGTGCGTGATCCGCAACTGCCACCATCGCGGGATCGCGTGGTACAGCGTGATCAAAAGCTCCGTCTTCGGCTGCCGCATCGAAAACACCGGCGCGGAGGGCATTGACTTCGACCACTTCGCCTTCCATTGTGTCGCCCGCGATAACGACATCCGCAACTGCCATGTCGGGGTCGAGTTGAACGACGCCTCGGATTGCCTCGTGGAGAACAACAGGATCGAGGACTGCGAGAAGGGCATCATTTTGTGGCGCTGGTGCCGGATGGACGACCTGAACCTGCGGAACGTCTTTCGCGGCAACCGCATCGTCAACACCAAGACGACGGCCATTTCGTGCGAGGCCGCGACGAGCAAGTCCATCGTCTCCGGCAACACCATCGCCGGCTGCGGCGCGGTCGGCATTCACATCGCCGGCGACGACAACACCGTCACCGGCAACACCTTGTCCGCTTGCGGCAAGGAGGCCGTCAAGGTCACCGGCCTTCGCAACACCGTCAAGGAAAATGAGGTGAAATGATATGACAGGAACCGCCATGCGCCGACTGGCGCCGCTGCTGGCCGTGCTCCTGGCCGCCATGCACGGCCCCGCATCCGCCGACGACGCCAACGAGCGCCAACTGAGCCGCTTCGTCCGTCCCGACGGCCGCGTCGAAATCTATTACGCCGCCGGCGATGAGTTCCTGACGACGGCCTTCGACATCCTGGACGAGTACTGGAGCCGCATCGCGACCAAGGGGCTGAACCAGTTGCGCGGGCACCTCGACAATACCTTGCCGGAGGAACTCAAGCCGCTCGGCCACAAGCCCGCCGACGCCATGATGCGCGTTTTTGCCGACTCCTTCTTCGCCTCGCGAAACCCCGACACGGGCCTCATACCTCACTCGTACGATAGCTGGTCGCCCGCTTTCCTCGTGCGCACCGGCGGCAAGCAGCCCGTCTCGATCATTGCGCGGACCCTCGACTTCATGGAGTGGTTCCCCGACGACGCGGACCTGCTCCGCAAGAGCGCGGACCTCGCCGACGCCACGATGAAATACTTCGACTTCGAGTTCAAGCGCGGCAGGAAAGGCGGGATGTGGAGCTACGTGGACGCTGCGTCGGGCGAGCCCAGAAGCCCCGTCACCCTCACGCTTCACTACGGCTCCCTCGGCAAGGCCTTCGCTTACCTGACCAGGCGGACCGGCGACCGCCGATTCCTGGAATGGGCCGACCAGAAGATGGAGTTCGTATGGCAGATGCGGCTGAATCGCGACTTGCCCATCCTGTGCGACAAATTCATCCCCACCACGGCCTGCATGGACAACGGCTGGACGTCCGACACCGACACAATCTATTACGTGCGCTGCCTCTTCGACATTTACCGACTGTCCGGTGACACGAAGCATCGCGACTGGGCCATGGCCGTGACCGACCTCTGGTTCGATCGCGCCTGGAACGCCGACTGGGGCCACTTTATCCGCAAGCTCCGCCCCGACGGCACGCCGGCGGTGGACACCCTCTACGGAGACGCCAAGTACAACACGCTGGAGATGCTCACGTGCGCGTACCGCGTGACGAAAGATAATCGGTACATGGATCGTTTCAAGCAGGCCTGGCGCGGCCTGATGCGCATGGGCCGCGACGGTCTCGTGGCGGAGGCCATGAAACAGGGGCAGATGACGCGACAGGACCTGGACCCGCAGCAGACGATCTTCATCAGCATTCTCCTGGGCGCTTACGAAGTCACCGGCGACAAGGAGCTTCTCGACGAAGCCGAGGCGTTCGGCAAGCGGGTGTTGGCCGCAGGACGAAAAGTATGGCGAATGGAGGGATGCCAGGCCGGCGACGCCTTTCTGCGCCTCGCGCTGGCGCGACGCCCCGTGCGCCGGCTCGAAGTGTCTCCCGGCAACAAGGGCGCCTCGCTCGTCATCGCCCGCGCCGGAGAAAATCTGCTGAACGTCGCCGTCCCCGGCGAGATCGCCGTGGTCTATCTGCCCGAAGGCGAATACGAAGTGCGGCTCGGCGACGGCGAGGCGGCGAAAAAACAGTCCGTCAGGATGGACGGCGACAAGCAGATGGCCTTTTGACAAAACACAGTTCGCGCGTTTTTTTTCACGGGCAGGTCATTCGTGCGAGCTATCCGCGTGTACTGAGCGCGGCGACGGGCGTCGTCGCGCTCAGCGCTTAAAAAGCGGGGGCGGGCCGTGAAGCCCGCCCCGGCAACATAACATCGTTGCTTCTCGCGCCCAAACTCAATGCATTCCGTGGCCGTGGCCGCCGGGCATCTCCTTCTTCTTCTCTTTGATCTCCGTGACGACGGCCTCGGTCGTCAGGAGCAACGAGGCCACGCTGGCGGCGTTCTGAAGGGCGATGCGCGTGACCTTCGTGGGGTCAATGACGCCGTCCTTGATCAGATCGCCGTACTCGAGCGTCTGCGCGTTGAAGCCGAAGGCGCCCGATCCTTCCTTGATTTTCTGCAGCGCGATAGCGCCGTCCACGCCGGCATGCTCGCAGATCGCCTTGAGAGGCGACACCACCGCGCGCCGCACGATGTCCACGCCGACCTTCTCGTCGCCGGACGCCTTGAGGCCGTCCAGAGCCTTCTGCGCCCGCACCAGCGCCACGCCGCCGCCGGGCACCACGCCTTCCTCGACTGCGGCGCGCGTCGCGTGAAGGGCGTCCTCGACCAGCGCCTTCCTCTCCTTCATCGCCACCTCGGTCGCGGCGCCGACCTTGATCTTGGCGACGCCGCCCGCCAGCTTGGCCAGGCGTTCCTGAAGCTTCTCGCGGTCGTAGTCCGACGTCGTCGCCTCTATCTCGTTCTTGATCTGCTGGATGCGGGCCTTGATGTCGTCCTTCTTGCCGCCACCCTGGATGAGCGTCGTGTTGTCCTTGTCTATCACGACCCTTTCCGCCCGCCCGAGGTCCTGGAGGCTCACGTTTTCCAGCTTGAGGCCCGTCTCCTCGAAGACCGGCTGGCAGCCGGTGAGAATGCCCATGTCCTCCAGCATCGCCTTGCGGCGGTCGCCGAAGCCCGGCGCCTTGACGGCGCAGCACTTGAGCGCGCCGCGCAGCTTGTTGACCACCAGCGTCGCCAGCGCCTCGCCCTCGATCTCTTCGGCGATGATCAGCACCGACGCGCCGGCCTGCGCCACCGCCTCCAACAGCGGCACAATGTCTTTGGCCGCCGAAATCTTCTTCTCGTGGATGAGGATGTACGGCTCGTCGAGCGCGCACTCCATCCGATGAGGCTCCGTCACGAAGTGCGGCGACACGTAGCCCTTGTCGAACTGCATCCCTTCGACCACCTCGACCTCGGTCGCCAGGCCCTTGCCTTCCTCGACCGTGATGACGCCGTCCTTGCCGACCTTTTCCATGGCCTCGGCGATCATCGTGCCGACCTCCGGGTCGTTGTTGGCCGCGATCGCGCCCACCTGCGAGATTTCCTTCTTGCCCACCACCTTGAGGCTCATCTTCTGAAGCTCTTTGACGATGGCTTCCACGGCCAGGTCCACGCCGCGTTTCAGCGTCATGGGGTTGGCGCCGGCCGTCACGTTCTTAAGCCCTTCTTCGAAGATGGCCTGGGCCAGAACCGTAGCCGTGGTCGTTCCGTCGCCGGCCACATCGCTGGTCTTCGAGGCGACCTCCTTGACCATCTGCGCCCCGATGTTCTCAAAGGGGTCTTCCAACTCGATCTCCTTGGCCACCGTCACACCGTCCTTCGTGACGTTGGGCGCGCCGAAGGTCTTGTCCAAAGCCACGTTGTGCCCGCGCGGACCGAGGGTGACCGCCACGGCCTTCGCCAACTGCCGCACGCCGCGGCGGATGGCCTCGCGTGCGTCCTGACTGTATGCTATCTTCTTCGCCGGCATCGTGTACCTCCGATAGTTCAGAAATGCTTTAGCCGATAATGGCCAGAATGTCTTCTTCGGACATGATCAGATACTCTTCGCCGTCAACCTTGATCTCGTTTCCCGCGAAGGATGAGAAGAGGACGCGGTCGCCCTTCTTGACCTGCAACGGCGCCTTCGCGCCGCTCTCCAGCGTGCGCCCTTCGCCGACCGAGATTACCTTGCCCTCTTTCGGTTTTTCCTGCGCCGTGTCCGGCAGCACGATGCCGCCCGCCGTCTTGGATTCCGCCTCAAGTCGCTTGACGAGAATCTTGTCGCCCAAGGGTCTCACCGCCATGTCCTCTCCTCCACTGTAAAATTCCGGATGAAAAATCCGGGTTCCAAATCCGCGCTCGACGCGCAAACCGGAACCCGCCCTTCCACATTCACAACAATTATTCCATGCCGTAGAACTTCCGGATGATGTCGTCCACCAGCACCCGCACTAGCTGCAGGCTCAACGGCTTCGGCAACACCGTGTAAGCGCGGGCCACCATGGCCCGCATGCGAATCTCGTCGGTGAGGTCGGCCGACATGAAGATGCAGGGCACATGCCAGCTCACGATGCGCTCGATGGTCTCGAAGGCCTCGATCCCGTCAATGTCCGGCATATGCACGTCCATGATGATGGCATGCACGACCTCTTTCCGGACGATCTGGATCGCCTCCCGGCCGGAACCCGCCATAAACGTGCGGTAACCGCGAGGCGCTATCCCCTCCCGCACCGCGGTGCGGAAGCCCTCGTCATCGTCCGTGATCAGGATGGAGTAGCGGCTTCGAAGCCTATCCGTCGCGGGCGCCATTCACGCATCCCTCCCCGCTAGGATTAGAAACGCATAAGACAACACTCCTCTGCGAATGACGTTGGCAAACTATGTGCCAAAACTATCGCCAGAGAACGCTAAAGACCTAGATCGTGCCATAACTCGCTATACAATAATCAGTTAAGGTAATCTGTAAGTCTTGCTTTCTACTAATACAATTGTCTATTTCACTCAAGAGACTGTCACCGGTGGCCGTTTCTGCTCTGCCACAATGACACCCGCAAAGCCACATGTTGAGGCTGTCTGTCACAATGACAGCCAGGGCGGGGACGGTCTCTCTGCGCGTTCCTCACGGGAATGGCCCGCCCTGAGACCGGGGCGAGTCGGCCTGCGAGGGCGTAAGACAAAAAGACTGTTGAAATCCGGCGGGCAGGATGAAATAATTGTTACCCGCAAAGGGCCTTTCTGTGCCCTTTCCTGATATGCCTCGACAGATTCCACGAACATGAAGAACAAGGAGCGCGAAATGGACATCCTCGCAGGAGCAAGGCGCTTTCCGGCGGTCGCGGCACTCTTTCTGTTCCTCATCGGCTGTGCCGAACAACCCAAGCAGACGGCAACCCCCGCGCGAGCCGGCGGCCCCGATACGTCCAAGATGGTTTATGTGCCTGCGGGCAAGTTCATCATGGGAAACTATCGCGGCGACGCCGGCGAACAGCCCCAGCGCACCGTGTATCTCAGCGCCTACTACATTGACAAGGACGAGGTCACTAACGCGGAGTACGAGGCCTTCGTGAAGGCGACGAAACATCCGGAGCCGATGGGCATCGGCAACATTGACGGCAAGTTCGTCGCCGATTTCCGCCCGTGGCGAGACAGCCGCTTCAACAAGCCGAACCAGCCCGTGGTCTGCGTGGGATGGGACGACGCGGCGGCCTATGCCAAGTGGGCGGGCAAACGTCTGCCCACCGAGGCCGAATGGGAGAAGGCCGCGAGAGGCGTAGACGGACGGCTGTATCCCTGGGGTGACTTCTGGGAGCCTGAATACTGCAACTCGATGGCCATCAACAGCAAGACGAAGACCACGAACTTCCTGGAGTTCTACAACAAGATATTCATCGGGGACCCGCTCCCCTCTATGACGGGCCGTCAGACACCGCTGCCCGTGGGATCCTTCCCAAGCGGCAGGAGTCCGTACGGCTGCTATGACATGGCCGGGAACGTGGCGGAATGGGTTGCCGACTACTTCGACGCCAAGTACTACCTTTCCGCGCCGGATCGCAACCCCCTGGGTCCCTCGCAGGGCACACAGCGCGTGATTCGCGGCGGCGGGTTCAACAACCCGGAACATGTCCTCCGGTGTTCGGCCCGGCTGCGCGAAGACGTCAGGTACTGGTCAATCAATGTGGGATTCCGCTGCGCCCTGACCGCGCCGGAGGCCCCCGAGCCTAAGCCTGCGCCGCCGAAACCCGAGAAAGCCCCCAAGGCCCCGGACAAGAAGACCACGGCCCCAACCCCCCCGGCCAAGCCCGCCCCCGTTGAGAAGAAGGCCGTGACGCCTGCACCTCCCCCTGCGCCCGCGAAGCCGACACCGCCGGCCACGACGCCCGCGCCACCCGCTGCGCCCAAGCCCGCGGCGCCGAAGCCGGAACCTCCCGCTCCGCCGACACCCGCGCCGGCGCCGAAGCCGGCATCGGAGGCCCCCGCACCGCCCACTGCGCCAAAGCCCGCGCCCTCCCCCGCAACCTCCCCCTCGTGAGCGAGCAGCGGC
>CAYPFP010000051.1:0-21607 GCA_964409935.1 uncultured Planctomycetota bacterium
CCCCCTTTACCGTTGCTTTCCCTGCGCTCGGCTGGCGGGGGATGTCGTGGTCGAGGGTCTGTTGACATTCCCGCCGTGTGACGATGAGGATGGTGTCAATGCGGCTTGCAGAAGGCGGAGGCATTGGCGAAGGGCGGGACAGGGCGGTGGGCTGGTTTGCCGGCATGGTGTGCGTGGCCACTGGGCTGGTCTGCCTCGCCGTCGGGACGAAGTGGCTTGCTCTCGGCGTGGCGGGGGAATGGGTGTGGCCCTACGCGAGGAATGTGTTCTGGGATCGTCTGTGGCTGCCGGCCGGCCATTTTGCGCTGTTGCTGGCGGTGCTGTGGGTGGCTGCCTCGAGGGAGGATCGGGACGCCACGAGACGTGAGGCGGGAGTCATCCTCTCCTTGTTGGTAGGTTTTGGGCTTGCCCTGCAACTCGGAACGGCGAGTCTGGGTTCCGGAGGCTTCCACGAGGACGCTATCGTGACCTTGGTGCCCTGGACCGGTGGGTATCATTCCGAGGCATTGAAGGCGAAGAGTCTCTCCGAGTACCTTGCGGCCTACCCGGACACCATTCGGTCGATGTCGGTCACCGGCAACCTCGCGCATGTGAGCAATCACCCGCCAGGCTACATCGTGTTCTACGTGGCGATGGACAGACTCACGCAATGGAGCACGGGGTTGACCAATGCGGTTCTTGCGCTGGCGAAGTTCTTGTCGCCGGTGGAGGCGGACGTTGCCGCTGGGCTGGGCATTCATCTCACGCGCTCTCAGGAGGCGGGGGTGTGGCTCTCTGCTCTGACATTGCGTGTATTCGTTACCCTTACGCTGATCCCCGTTTACCTGCTGGCACGAAGGACCCTCGGGCACCGGGCAGGTTTCCTGGCGGCGGGGTTTGCCGCAATCGTTCCTGGATTCCACCTTTTCAGTCCATACCCGGACGCAATCATTATATTCCTCGCCCCGTTGGTGGTGCTGCTGTGGGACGCGGCCCTCGATTCCCGCCCCATCCTCTACGGTGCGTTGGCAGGCGGCATGTTCTTCCTGACGGTATTGTGCGGTCTTGCGGTGTTGGTGTTGGGGCCAATTGGCTTGGGTGTGTGGGTGTTGCGTTGGCTTGCTGCCCAAGAGCGTCACGAGGTGTTCATGAGGGGCGTGCTCGGCGCACTGATGGGCGGCTGCGTTGTCTTCCTGTTGGGCGTTGCGCTGTGGCTGGTTACGGGCTGCAACCTCATACGGGTTGTCTATGTGTGCTTCGAGAAGCATTCGGAGTTCTATGAGGTGGTGCGGCGTTCGTACTGGCCATGGGTGGCCTGGAATCTGGCCGACTTGGTGCTTTTCGTGGGGCTACCGATAGTCTTCTTGACGGTGAGAAGGTTGGCAAGCATCTCCTCGTTGCGCCTCTATGACAGTCTGTGCGAGGGGAGATTCCTTTTCAGTGCCTTTGCTGCGCTGCTGCTGCTGGATGTTTTGGGCCTGAATCGTGGGGAGACAGGACGGTTGTGGTTGGTTTTCATGCCCTTTTTCTGTCTGGCAGGTGCGGCGTTGGCAGGCTTGGGTCGGCCGGCCTCTGGGAAGGGCGGAGATAGCCTTGGCAGATCGGGGATTTTGGTTCTGATAGCCCAATTCGTTCAGGTGTGTGTCCTCAAGTTGTGCCTTGACGTGTTTGGTTTGCTGAATTTCTGACGACGCGCGAAGCATTTGACTAGCCTGGTGGCGGAAAAGTATAATCCTTCTCTGCATGCCCGAAACCTCTTTGCGGACATTCGCGACGGTGATGAGAAGAACGTTACTGAGAATGGCGGTGGTGGCGAGCCTGTTGCCGGCGGTGGTGTCTCGTGGCCAGGACGGGGCAACCTTTGTGGCCTCCGTGAGTACGAGTACGGTGGCCTTGGGTGACACGGTCATTTTGAGCCTGGACTTCTCCGGCGCGGACCAGACTGAAGAGCCTAAGCTGCCGCCGATCCAGGATGTGGTCATCACGTCGCTTGGTCCAAGCGCCCAGCGCCAGACCAGCATTGAGATGATCAATGGCCGCATGAAGCGCATGGAGAGCGTGACGGTATCGTTTCGATTTGCGCTCACGCCAAAGTCGCTCGGCTCCTTCACGATACCCTCGATTGCGGTAAAGAGCAAAGGAAGGGAGTATGCGACCGACCCCGTCGCAGTGCAGGTCGTCGAAGCCGTGCAGCAGGATCATGTGCGGATCACCGTTGAGGCGGACAAGGCGGAGGTATTTGTTGGTGAGCAGGTCACTGTTACCGTAAAGTTCTTCTTCGACGACCCGAAGCGAATCGTGGGCTATGACAGGTGCTCCATCCCATGGCTGCTCAACCTTGAGGGCTTTGTCGTGGAACCTGCCGAGGACTTCCTGAAGGGGCTGCGGGGAGAGGGACATATGGCCGTGGACGGCGTGCGCAACGTCCCATTCGAGGTGACGGTGACGAAGGACTTGAACCGGGGGAAGGACTACACGGTGTACTCCTTATCAAAGCCGATGTTTGCGGCCTCACACGGGGCGCGCCCCATCCCCCCCTGCGTCTTCAAGTGCCAGTACGCCGTTGGCGCGCGGCGTACGAGCGATTTCTTTTTCGGCCCGCAGTTGATACCGCAGGATGTGAAAGACCTTTTCGTGCGGAGCAATGAGGCGGCGATCAAGGTGAACCCGTTGCCGCTGGAGGGGCGGCCGCAGGGGTTCGCAGATGCCGTCGGCGAGTACCAGATGGAAGTGAGTGTTGAGCCTGCAACCGTGCGCCGGTACGACCCGGTTACGGTGAAGACGCGCGTTTTCGGCGAGGGTGATGTGCAGGGCATCAAGAGTCCGCGCCTGCTCGACACGACGGGGTTCAAGGTGTACGCGGGAGAGGAGAGGGTCTCCGCCTCGCGGGAAGGCGGGCGCGTTGCGGGCACCAAATTCTTCGCGACGCTGCTGGAACCGCAACTCGCTTCGCTGAAGGAGGTCCCGCCGGTGGTGTTTGTCTTCTTCAGTCCCCGGCAGAAGCGTTACGTTACCTTGGAAAAAGGGCCTTTTGCGATCTCTGTTCTGACCGCTGAAGCAGATTCTGTGGCCGCGGGAGGCCCTCCTCAGCCCCCCGTTGCGGTGAAGGACGGCGGTATCGAGACGGGCAGGGAGATCATGCCGATCGCGATGGATGCAGGGGGTCTGTGGAACCAGAGGGGGTCGCTCTGGGCCAAACGACTGCTCATACTGACCCCGATGCCTTGGGTCGTCGCAGCGGGAGGGCTGTTGGTTCGCCGCCGATATAGGCGACTTCGTGAAAGTCCTGGACTGGTGCGGGCTGCGCGGGCAATGCGGATTGCCAAGGCGAGGTTGGCCGAGGCGCAGAGAGCCGCAACTGCGGGGGATGGAAGGGAGTATTACGGCCTGATAGCTCGAGCCGTCGTCGAGTTCATCGCCGACAAGCGGAATCTGCCGCCGGCGATGATCTCCGGGGAAGCCATACGGGGGTTGCTTCTGGAACACGGCGTTTCGCAGGAGGTCGCCGATGCCGTATCGGTACTCTTGGCCAACTGCGACCACGCCCGCTTCTCGGCCGACGGTGTGGCGGAAATTGCGCAATTGCTGAACCAGGCGAATGGCCTGCTGAGTAGACTGGACGAGACCCTCTAGATGACGCGCGTGCTGCAAAGTGCGCTGGCGAGCATCATTCTACTCGCGGCGCTGTCGGCGGTCGTAGCGGCGGGAGAATCCAAGAGTTCTCCGCCCTCCCGAGACAGCGCCGCTCAACTTTTCGCGAAGGGCAACGATCTCTATGTGGAGGCCAAGCGTCTCATCGCCGAGGGGAGGGGGGATGCGGCCAAGGCGAAGTTCGGCGAGGCAGAGGTGGCTTACCAGCGCATCCTGGACGGGGGATTCGTTAACTGGCAGGTTCTGTACAACCTGGGCAATGCGCTCTACCAGCAGGGCGCGTTGGGCAGGGCCGCCGTTTGCTATCGGCGCGCGGAGCGGCTTGCTCCTCGCGAGGCGGACATTCGCATCAACTTGGAGAAGGTCAAGGCGGAGGCGCGGGACAAGGAGATGATGCCGGTCGTGCCCGGTTACGTTCGAACACTGCTGTTTCCCTACTACAAACTGAGCTTGGAGGAAGCGGGCATCGCCGCAATGTTGTCATACACGTCATTCGGCGTCGCGTTGTTCGTTCTGGTCTTTGTGCGAGGGGTCTGGACAAAACTTGTCTGCGCCACTGTGTTCACCGTCAGCATCGCGCTTGGGGCGTCGGTGGCGGCCAAAGTGTTCTTTCAGGAGCTTAAGCAACACGGGGCAATTGTGGCGGAGGCCAGCACGGTTCGTTTTGGTCCAGGTCCCGAGTATGAGACGCGGTTCGTTGCGCACGACGGCGCGGAGCTTGTGGTCTTGAGTCGCCACAGGGACCAGAAGACGGGGCACGAATGGCTTAAGGTTCGTGTGTTTATTGAGATAAAGAAGAGCAAAGGTGGCGAGGCGGAATCGTCCCCGAGCGCGGCGGGAGGCTGGGTGGAGGCCAGGGACGTTGAGCTTTTCTGAATTGATTCGAGGGGCGGTGCGTTGTGAAAATTCTGATTGCGCCTGACTCTTTCAAAGAGAGCATGACGGCGATTGAGGTTGCGGCGGCGATCTCGCGCGGTGTGCGCAGGGCTGCTCCGGAAGCGCAGCTTGAGCTGGTCCCGATGGCCGACGGCGGACAGGGAACGGTTGCCACTATGGTAGCGGCTACAGGCGGCCGCACGATTGCGGCCGACGCGACGGATCCGTCGGGGAGGAAGATTGAGGCTCAATTCGGAGTCTTGGGCGGGGGCCGCGCGGCCGTGATCGAGATGGCGGCGGCTTCCGGATTGATGCTCGTCTCGCGCGAAGCCCGAAACCCGCTTCTCACGACCACGTACGGCACCGGCGAACTGATCAAGGCGGCGCTGAACACCGGCGTCAGGAAGATTATCATCGGGATCGGGGGGAGCGCCACGAACGACGGCGGCGCTGGAATGGCGCAGGCGCTGGGGGTTCGCCTCCTTGACGCTCACGGGCGCGATCTGGGCCGCGGTGGCGCCGTTCTTGCGAAGCTCGATCGCATTGATATCAGGGGGCTTGACCCGCGCTTGAGGGATGTAGAGATTGAGGCGGCGTGCGACGTGACGAATACGCTGTTAGGCGAGAAGGGCGCGGCGGCGGTTTTCGGCCCGCAGAAGGGCGCAACGCCCGAAATGGTCAAGGCCCTCGACGCGGCTCTGGCCTCGTTTGCCGAGGTGATACGGCGCGATCTCGGGATGGACGTCCGCAACGAGCCTGGCGCAGGAGCGGCCGGCGGTCTGGGTGCGGGTCTCATGGCCTTTCTAGGGGCTCGTCTGCGTCGCGGCATCGAGATCGTTATCGAAGCCGTTGGGCTGCGGGAGCGGATGCAGGGGTGCGATCTGGTCCTCACCGGCGAGGGAGCCGTGGACGGGCAGACGGTTTTCGGCAAGACGGCCATCGGTGTGGCCCGAGTGGCGCAGTCGCTTGGCGTTCCCGTGATCGCCATTGTGGGGAGCGTCGGGGATGGCGCTTCGGCCGTGTTGGAACATGGAATATTGGCGTACTTCAGCATCGTCAATAAGCCAATGGCTCTTGAGACTTCGTTGTCGTCCGCTGCGGTGTTGACGGAGGCGTGTGCCGAGCAGGTTATGCGGGTTTGGCGCTATGCGAAAGCGTGAACGTGCCAAGGGCGAGTTTGCCGTCATCGCCGACATTCGCCGCGCCGCGAGGTACGGCGCGCGTGTGAAGATCGGCATTGGCGACGATTGCGCCGCGCTTGATGTGCGGGGCGATAAACTCTGCCTCGTGACCACGGACATGCTGCTGGAGGGCACCCACTTCCTCCTCGCGCGGACAGCGCTGCCGCCGCATGTGGCAAGGCTGGGATTCAATGTTCCGCGCGCTACCGTATACCAGGCCGGATGGAAGGCCATTGTGTGCAGCGTGAGCGACATTGCGGCGATGGGGTGCGTTCCGACAGCGGCCGTTGTATCGGTGGGGTTCCCAGCGGGTACCTGTATGGCGTTTGCGCGGGACCTCCATCGGGGGTTGCGCGGCGCATGCGCCCGTTACGGCGTGGACCTGGTCGGAGGCGACATTACGTCCTGGCCGCATCCACTGGCTATCTCGGTGACCATGCTCGGGCGCGATGGTGGTCGGAGACCTCTCACGCGCGCCGGCGCTCGCGAGGGCGACCGCGTTCTTGTGACGGGTGCTTTAGGCGGTTCGATCCTCGGTCGGCACCTGGCCTTCGAGCCGCGACTGAAGACCGCGCTATATCTGAACGGGCATTACCGGATCCACTCGATGATTGACATCAGTGATGGACTGAGTTCGGATATTAGCCACATTGCGGAGGAGAGCGGGGTAGGGGTCGTTGTTGACGACAGCCGCATTCCAATCTCGTCTGCGTGTCGGCGCCTGGCCAAACGGACTGGGCGGCCCGCGCTGGAGCACGCCTTGTCCGACGGCGAGGACTACGAACTGCTCTTCACTGTCTCCGGCGCCGAGGCGAGGCGCATCCTTGACGATGAGAAGATTGGGGTACGGGTAACCGAGATCGGCGAAGTGGTTTCGGAGCGGGGGGTATGGCTCCGGACTGCGAATGGCAGAAGAAGTACACTGAGTCCTTTGGGCTATGAACATTTGAGATGATGTGCTAATGATGAGAGTTGAACAGAGAAGCCCTTTGATTGTAGTGACTGAGAGCGTATCCGATACGCGTTCGCTGGGAGTGCTGATTGCTGAAAGACTCCGGCAGGGCGATGTGATCGCCCTCAGCGGTCCCTTGGGCGCCGGCAAGACGGTGCTGGTGAAGGGATTGGCTGAAGGTCTGGGGGTTGGAAAGCGGCAGCCCGTCACCAGTCCGACTTTCGTGCTGATGAACAAGTACGGCGGACGCATGCCGCTGTATCACTTTGACGCGTATCGTCTGCGATCGGCCGCCGACATGCTTGCTCTTGGTTGCGAGGAGATTTTTTTCGGGTCAGGCGTTTCCGTTGTGGAGTGGGCGGACCGTGTGCCGGAGTGCCTGCCGGAGGAGTATCTCCTGGTGAGTATCGAGATCTTGGGTCAGGATTCTCGGCGGATTGTGTTCACGCCGCGGGGCGCGCGGTGGGCTGACTTTGCGCTGGAATTGGCTGGTCGCCTGCGGCTGGGGCAGACAGGTTGACTTCGGTTCGGCGTGGGAGTAGACTGATGTCATGTTGGGACTCGATGGGGTGGACTCATGCTAGCCAGAGGTGATGCCTTGCGCAGGAGGCTGTTCGGGTTCACCTTGATTGAGCTTCTGGTGGTCATGTCCATCATCAGCCTGCTTGCGACGATGCTTTTCCCTTCCCTCACCCGTGCGCGCGAACTGGCTCGTCGGACCAAGTGCGTCTCGAACATGCGGGAAATCTACCATTGCTTTATGTTCTACTGGATGGATTACGAAGAGACGTTCCCGCACTACCTGGACCCCAGTGAGCCGTCCCCCATGAACGAGTGGAACTGGAAGATGGCACAGTATGTGTATTACGACGTGGACACGGACCCCAGCGTGGGCGGGCATGTCGGCAACTACCGGCAGGGCATCTTCAGTTGCCCGTCGAGTGTCCGCAGCAGGGACCTGGGCTACGGGATGAATGTGGATCTGAAGTTCAAGACGCTGGCCCGCTACAATCGGCAGGAGACGGAAACCGTGCTTGTGGGCGAACCGGTTGGAACCGAGGACGGGCAGACCGCTGTGATGGGGCTTGCCGACAGAGACAGTCCGGAGTACAGAGACGAGTCAGCCCTGGTAGACTACCGCCGGCACGGAAATGGGGCGAACTACATCTTCCTTGACGGACATTGCGTGTGGTCCCCAAATCCTGTGCCACTGGTTCACATCTCCAAGCGTGAGAAGAAGCCGTAGTCGAGCCTGTCCCCACGGCCCCGGCCTTGTTGCCATGTCTACGGCCCGATCTGGAACATATGCATCCTCAGCCCTTTGACGGTGTGTTCGCCCAGGTCTTTGGCGTGGATCGCATTATCCAGTTGCTTCTGTGTGTCGCCGTCAAACAGGATTTGGCCGCCTGCGGCAATGTCCTGCAGGCCGGCGGCGCGGTTGGCCGGATCGCCGATGACGGTGTAACTCATGAAGCCGTGGGCGGGGGCGCCCACGTTTCCCACCACGACCTCGCCGGTCGCCACTCCGATCCCGAGCTGCATCTTATTCATGTCGTACTTGGGGGCGAGCTTCTTGATGTGGGGCGCCCAACTTCGCTTGATCTCCGAGAAACGTTTCTGCATCGCGACGGCGGCCAGAATGGCGCGTTTGCCGTGATCGGGAAAGGGCAGCGGATCGCCGAACACCGCCACAATGCCGTCGCCCACGAGCTTGTCAATCGTGCCGTCGTGTCCCGGGCGGGTGATGACCTCGACCATTCCGGTGAAGTAGCTGTTGAGGAGCGCGACGGTGGCCGATGGGTCCAGCCTGTGCGAGAACCGGGTGAATCCCCTGATGTCGGCGAACAGCACGGTCACTACCTTGCGTTCGCCTCGCACGGAAAACGGCTGGGCCGAGTCCAGTATCTTCCGTCGCACCTCGGAGGACATGTAGATACCGAGAGTCGTAAGCTCCCGCTCCCGGATGAAGAGCGTGTATATCTGAGTGAAGGCGAAGCTGAGCAGGATGCCCATGAACATGACGGGGAAGTTCATGATGGCGTGGTGTCTGCCGAAGAGGACGGCGGCCATCAACCCGATGCCGACTATCTCCTCTGCGACGATGAGAAGGCTCACCAGGATGCGATAGCGGAGCGTGACAAAGACGGTCAGAAAGACAAGGGCCAGGAGGACCATGGTGTCCGCCAGGAACCCTATGCTGTGGAAAAAGCTCTTTCGCAGGATCGTGTTGAGGACATAGGCGAACAAATCTGTGGTGGGAATCTGCCCAAGCGGCGTCGTGATGAAGTCGCCCGACGGGCGATCCGTTCGGCCGATAAGCACGATCTTGCCTGTGAAGAGGCCTCGCGGATAGTTGCCGTTGAGGACCTCGATGGCGGGGATGTGGAGGCCGTTGGTGGTCGGCCGTTTGCGCGGATAGTCCACCCAAAGGAGGCCGTGGCCTTCCAGAGGAATGTGGAGGTCTCCCACCCGTGCCGCCCATGAAGACAGCACAACCCTCTGTTGCGCATACACCTCGTAGACGGCCAGGGGAAACGATAGTATGGAATTGTTGCGGGAATCTCGGCCGGCCAGGACGATGTTAATGTGCGCGGCATCCGCGCCGACGTTGGTGAAGCCAAGCCCCGCCGCCCCGCGCTGGAAATCCGGCATGGGGTAGACGTCGCTCCCCAAGCCCGACCGCGATACCTCGGGGGCGTTGGCCAGCACGACAAGGCACGGAAGCACGACCCGTTGGGCCTTGGTGATCTGCGCCGCCAGATCAAGGTCGTTCGCGGGGCCGGCGGGGTCGTGTTCGGGTAGCAGCACGTTGAAACCGATGGCGGCGGGCGCATCCTGCGCCACCTGGCGAAGGAGTTTCCCATAGTCGCAGCGGCGCCACGGGGAGACGCCGAGTGCGCGCACGGAGGCCTCGTCTATGGCGACTATGATGATGTCCGGAGAAGGCACGGTATCGGCGCCGCCGAAGACTCGCACCTCGCGCAGGGCGGATGCGGCGCTGAATGCCCATCGGCGAAGCGGCTCCAGGCCGCCGATGCCGTGGAGGAGCCACGTGGCCAGAAAGGCCAAAACGGATATCTGAAGCGTCTTGACGCTTTTCCGTTTGGAAGTGAAGAACGAAATCACGGCCTGCGGCCTCAAACAATGTTCAGGATGTCACATTGGCGAATCATGCAAGCAAATGGCGCAACAGGGCGACCCCGAGCTTGTTCGGCTCCTGGGGATCGTCTTGCCCATGATACTCCAGGACTACGTGGCCGTCATAGCCCGTGCTGCGGTAGATGTCGAGCAGTCGCTTCACATTGACCTGTTTGTGACTGCCCTCAGGGGTAAAGTCGCGGATCTTCATGTGCGCATTGGCCATGAGCGGGGCGATCTTCTGCGTCTCCGTGTAGATGACGTCGCGCGCGCCCTCGGGAACGTCGGCATAGTGCGCGCAGAAGTTGGTAGGATCCGGGTTCGTGCGCAGGCGGACGCTGCCGACCGCCCGGATTATCCACAAGAGACCGTCGGCGTCGGGATGCACGGAACTGTGGTTTTCGAGGCAAAGGGTGATTTCTCTGCCCTCGGCTTCAGGTATGACTTCGCGGAAGGAGTCCACGACGCGGCAGCGTTCCATCGCAGGGTCTTCTCCGGGGCGGTGATAGCCGGTGAAGACATTGAGTCGCGTGATCCCCACCGAAGCGGCAAGTCGGATCCACGTCAACATGGTCTCGACCTGCGCGGCGCGGTCCTTGACCTTGGGCAGTGCAAAGTCGTTGCCGGCAATCAACGTGGAGACGTCCAGTCCGAGGCGCTTGGCCTTGTCCATGACCGCCGCCAAATGACCTGCGGGGTCGGTCTTGTCCACGTGTTGTGGGAATATCTCAAAACCCTCCGCGCCCTGTCGCTGGACTTCGTCGAGGAAGCTGACCAGGTCGCAACGCTTTTCGGTGAACCATTTGCGGTACCCCCAGGAGCTGATGGCGATCTTCATATCTGATCCTCCGATCACTTGTTGCGCGTACTTGGAAAGGAGACGGGGTCTCCGAGCACCTGGAAGACCTGCAGCCGTGACTCGTTGAACGTATGTATTCCGGCGGCGCCCTGGGCATACCAGTTGCGCGCTCGCTCGCAGTATTCGTCAACGGTCAGACTGCGGTGCTTGGATGGTCTCAAGGTTCCGGCTCGGCGGTCTTCCTCATCCTTGGGTGTTGGATCATGGCCCTCGGTGATTGCCTCCTCGCTGGCAAAGACAAGGCATTTTGTGCCCTGAGCCAGCTTGGCGAAGGGCGTCAGGTCAAACGAGTAACCGCCGTAGCCGTACTGGGCGACCGCGAGGATATCAATCAGACCTTCCTTAATCCATCCTTCGATGTCGAGTCCCCAGGCGCGGTATTGCCTGTGGTCAATGCGGACGGAGATTCCAAGGGGGCGTTTCTTCTGTCTCGAGGCCTCGTCCACAATGCGCCGCGCCTCGCGCATGAAGTCGGTCATGACCTGGCAGCGGTGAGATATCCATCGCCCGTCGTTGTCCGGCAGTGTCTTGGGGTCCACGCCATATCCCGCGACGAAGCTGGCGCGCAAAGGCTCCTCGTAGCCCAGGAGAGGGGGGTGGCGCAGGAAGTCTATGTCAATGCCGTCCACATCGCGCTGGACGACTTCACCGATGATGCGGAGTTTTGTCTGGCGGACGTCCGGGTAAACGTAGCTGAGGTTTGTGTGAGTGGTGCCGTTCTTGAGCACAATGCGGAATTCAGGATGGTCCCACCAGAATTTGGCATTGAAATAGCGAGCCATGGAGCCGTCGGGCCAGCCCGATGCCTTCAATGGATAACAGGGGTTGGCCCGAATCGTCACATAACACAACAGCCCGGCTTCATGGCAGCCTTGCGCCACGCACTGAAGGGTATCAACTCCTTCGTCGCGGAGTTTCTGGAGCAGGGCAAGGAGGGTTCGGTCGCCTTGTCGGACTTGGGCCATGATGTCGGCGGATACTCCCTCTCCGCACAGCTCGGCGGTCTGAGAGGGGTAGTTGACCTTGGTTCCGCACATGACCCCCCACTGGTAGATCCACAGATGTGTGTTCTTGAAACGTTGGGGGTGTTTGCGAAGGGCCTCGGCGGTGTCCAGTCGGCCGCCGTAGAAGCCCCCATGCCCATCGTCGTTCAGGATGAGTCTCTTTGGCGGTTGTGGGGGTTGGATCCTTTGTGCAAATGAGAGGTGAGCGTGGGTTGCCATGGTGATGACCCCGAGTACCAGTGCGGGAGTCAAGGGTCTCATATGAGTCCTGCCTCCGTGTGTTTCACAGGCCCTTGATTGCCGTGGATACTGACGCTTGCGCGATGTCCTTGGGCGTTACCTCGCGCCCTAGCCGTTGTGAGAGATAAATGCCTTCGCTTATCTTCATGGTTGACAGCGCGATCTCTGCCGTCGGCAGCAGCGGAACGCGTCCCTGCAACGCGGCGATCCAGTGGTGTTGGGGGCTGTCGTATGCATCCGTATTCGGGATGCACGCGTGCCAGCGCGTGTCGGCGGGTTGGAGGTCGAAGGCGGCGTTCATGTTCATGTCGCCCACCGTGGAGAAATATCCGAAGGGGGAGAGTTGGATGCCGCCTTTGCTGCCGACGAGTTTGCTCCCGTCGGTTCCGCCGAGATGGATGGCCCATGCCTCCTCGATGAATAGAGTGATGCCGCCCGCCAGGCGCACGAAGCCGATCCCGAGTTCTTCGACATCGTACCCGCTGTTCTTGCGGCGGTCTTCATACATGTCGGTTTGCTGGTAGGTCGAACCGCACACGGAGTTGACCGTTGGATTGTCCAGCAGGTAGAGCATCTGGGCGATGTGATACACGCCCATGTCATAGAGGGCTCCTCCGGATGCCGTCTTGCGCTGCACGAAGGAGGCCGTTCCATAGCCGTCAACATAGGGCCGCCCGCGGCGGCGATACGCGCTGGACTTGGCGTAGTATAGCTTCCCCAGTCTCCCATCTTGGATGAGCTTCTTTGCGGCCTTGGTCTCAAGGGAAAAGAGCGTGGACAACTGGATGCTGAGGTTTTTCTTCAGGCGTCTGGCGGTGTCGTACATGGCCTTGGCGTCAACGTAGGAGCCGGCCATGGGCTTCTCGCAGTACACATTCTTGCCGGCCTTCAGTGCGGCGATGGTGACGGGGGCGTGGAAGTTGTTGTGCAGGCAGACATCCACGGCGACAATCTCATCCATCTTGAGCAGGTCGCGGAAGTTGGTGAAGGAGTTGGGGATGCCGTTGTCGGCGGCGACGCGTTTGGCTTCTGCCTCGTTTATGTCGGCCACGGCGACAATCTGGGCCGCGGGAATCTTCTTGTAGTTGGCAACGTGATGTTTGCCGATCTGTCCCACGCCGATGATCCCGATCTTGACCTTGTCCGACATTCTATTGTCCTCCCATAAGTTCAGGTCTCGCTACGAGACGTGCTGCGTAGGATAACACACTGCACGACAATAATCAAAAGTGAACGAGTGTCGCAGGGCGCTGCGCCTGCATGACGTTCGTTCCGCGGTATCGCAGATACGTGGCGTTGTGCATGAAGGCGTCGCGCACAGCGCCGGCCGCTGTGGTTCTGATGGCGACAACGTCGCCGTCGCACTCGACGCCGCCGTAGGAGAGCGCCCCGGTTGCGCCGGCCCTTCTGAAGAGAAGTAGGTAGTTATCGCCTTCGAGTTGTGTTGAGATGGCGTGGGCCGTTGGGAGGGAATCGCCCTTGAACATTGCGGCGGGTTGTGGAGCGGTCCCGCGTCGCTGGTACGACGCGCCGAGTCGCTGAACCTGCAATGCGACCACGAATTCCTCATCTTTGGCAGCGTTGGCCGGTGTGGCCGTGAGCGTCCATTCCGACACGTACTTGTCGGCGGGAACGGGGTCGGTACTGTATCGGTTCACAGGTTCGACGGGGAAGCCCTTTTTCACATTGAGGGTTAATGCAGTCGGTGAGAAAAAGTTCCCGCGCAGGGCGGCATTGGGGCACTCGATCGAGAAGAAACCGGTTTGGGGCTTATGCTCAATGGGGGAGACAGCATGGAGTAGCCACTCGTAGGTGGCAGGCCCTTGTGACGCTGTCACGAGGTCGTGGATGAAGACGAAGTGGGGTTTGACAAAGAGAACGCGCCGGTCGAAACGCTTCAGAAGACCGGCGTAGACAGTCGGGTTGGAGGCATCGCCGATGGTGAATCCATAGGGTGGAGAGTCGAAGTAGGACGTAATGTTACCGTCAGCGCCATGTTTGAATGCCTGTTGGCCCTGTCCATTGACAAGAAGCGTGTTGTGAGCTGCCGTGCAGGCGGAGTAGCCCTTGAAGTGGGGGCTGCCATACCAGTCGTAGTAGCCGCCGTCAATGGCCAGTTTCTCTCCATAGGCGTGTATGACGAAGCTGTTCTGGTCGGGATGTTGGTGTCCGGCGTAGTATTTCCCGCTGTGCATGGCCACCGTAACGGCCTGCAACCCATCCACGAGGGTCGTGTTGAAGATGACCCATCCGATGTGACGATAGTGGATGGACGGCGGCAGGTCGGTGGGAGGGCGGGGCGTTAGGCCGTCCACGGGCTGCGTCTCTCCGGAGTACCAGAGCGCATACGGGTCGCCGGTGCGCAGGGCCAGCTTCTTGACGAATCTGCTCTGCGTGGGCCCGAGGACACCGTGGTTGGGCATCCCTGTATCTGCAAAGGAAACGCCCCAGCCGTTTGGCAGTGCGCAGTACATCGGGAATCGCGCTGTCTGGCGCAGCCACGGATGCTTGTACAGATCAATTCCGCATACGGCCTTCATCATGTCTGCGTAGTCTATGACGAACCCAAGCCCGTATCCCCAATAAGTCAAGCCTTCGTTATTGTCGCCCTGGTACCCCAGGCAACAGAGAAATCGTCCGATGTAAAGCTGCATGACGTAGTCAACCCACTCGGCAGCCTTGTCGTGTTGGCCTGCAAGAACGATGCCGCTCTCAGCAAGGCCGAGGGCCTGGAGCCACGCGTGGTTGTTGGCCTCATGTCCCCTGAACGGGTCGAGATACGACGCAAACTGCTCGGCGCGCTTGGCGATGATGTTTCTCATCTGTGTGCGCTCCTGGGGCGTCAGGGCCTCGTAGCATGCGTCGTACGCGTGGTTGAGGCCCCGTAGGAGGTGGTGCGCCCCGATGTCGCCGTGCTTCATGGCGCTGCCGCCTTCCGGGTCCCATTCGCAGGCCTTGAGGGCCAGTTCCTTGGCCCATTGGATGACTTGCGGATCCCTGGTCAGCATCGCGATCTTGCCGATGGTCTCGAGTCGCTGTCCCGTGCCTCCCGTGATCTTGCCCGCGACTTTGCCGTACCACTCGACCCACGCTCGCCATTCGGGATTGCCCGGCTGGTACGGCCCGGGGTGCGGCGGCACGCCTCTCTTGTGGATGCCCTCCGCCGTCTTCACCAAGGCGGTCGTATCCTTGCCGTGCAGTCTATCATCCATGCGGGCGGTCTCCAGAAGACGTGGGCGGGACCTCTTGGCAAGGGTATCGGCAGGGGGGCAGGTTGCTGAGAAACGGTGGGCCTCCGCCGGAATCTCGACTCGCTCGATGTCCGACCATCCCTCGTATAGTTCGGTGTCCGACCAGACCCGCCAGTACCACGTCCCGGGTTGCAGCAGCTTGTCCGGTACATAGTAGCTTCGGCTTACCTGGACCGCAGCCGTTGTCTGCCCTGCGAAGTCTAGCGCCGTGGAGTATTGGAGTGTCTGTTTCGCGGCGATTCGCGGCCAGTTCAGAATGGGCGGATTGGCGTAGCTCACTCGCAACTTGTCGCTCAGGGCGCTTTTTCTGGACACGCAGAAGAGACGGACGTTGTCAAACCACGCCGTCATTCGTGCCGGTGTCCTGTCCTTGCTGCGGGCGTAAAGACGGATGCTGGAGATGACCGTCCCCAGCCGCAGGGGCGCACCGGTGGAGGACTTGGAGGGGCGAATGCCG
The DNA here is from genome assembly GCA_964409935.1 of uncultured Planctomycetota bacterium. Lineage (GTDB taxonomy): Bacteria > Planctomycetota > Brocadiia > JAADGH01 > CAYPFP01 > CAYPFP01. The sequence goes on from CAYPFP010000051.1 coordinate 15,589, forward strand.
CCGACGGGTATCTCGACACGTCGCCATTCGCTGGAGAAAACGTCGGAAGTCCAGTACTCATTGTTGTCAGAGTCTGTCAGGATGATACCAAGGTACTGACCTTCCTTGCCGGGCTCGATCTCTGCGCGGTGGTCGAACGACAGTGTAAGGTTCTTGCGCATCGGCACGGGTCCCGGCAGATCAATCCCCGCGTAGGGGCCGGGGGCCAGATTGCGCGTGCGGACACAATGGCCCGTGTCTTCTGGGCCGTCACGCTTGACGATGTCCACCTTTGTGTTCTGTGAGGCAGTCAACTTGTAGTGACTGAGTTCAAGGCCGGCCTCAAAGTCAAGGATGGGCAGGTCCGTCGGCTGTGCGTGAGCGGCAAGGCTGGCGCCCAAGAGCATGCAGTGAATGAAGGCGATGGCATAGCGTGTCACTGAGTTCCTCCGGCAGCATCCTGAATGTTGACTGTGTGTCGGCCTGTCGCACTGTCTCAAACATTTGACACTATCCGGCCCGTGTTGGCAAGGCGGCACCATGGACCGGAGACGGCATGTCCGGAGAGTGGCCGCGTGGTCGCGCGGGCCCCGTTCCTGGCCGCGATGCTGAAAGTGCCTGGCTCGCGCCTGCCATGCGGCGGCGCGTGCCTGGCACCAACGGGGCTGGCGGAGCCAGGGACGGGGCGGGCGGCGATCTTGAAAGTATGATGGATGCAGGCAATAATATGGTGAGCCGTGGTCGTCGGAAGTGCCGCAAGGGGAAGTGTGTGCCGCAGGAATACGTCGAGAAGGTGAACCTGGGAGGCTTCATGATTACCGATGAGATCAGGAAAGCGGACGTGGTCGTGATTGGTGGTGGCTTGGCGGGACTGTGCGCGGCCCTGGCATGCGCCAGAGAAGGGGTCGAGACGATCCTGGTGAACGACCGGCCGGTTCTTGGCGGCAACGCAAGTACGGAGATCCGCATTCCATGTTCCGGCGCCGCCGAAAACAATCCTTGGGCGATGGAGACCGGAATCATTCTGGAATTGCTCACCGAGGAGCGGGCGGGCAGCTTCGAAAAACCCGGCGAGGGCATGGTGAACGCCCGCTGGGATACAGTGCTGTATGATGTCACGCGACGCCAGAAGAACTTGACGGTGCTGGCGAATACGAGCGTCTTGCAGGTTGAGATGGTCGGCAAGAATCGCATTGCCGCTGTGTTCGGCCTGAACCGTCGTAACGAAAAACGGTTTCGTCTTGAGGCAGATGTGTTTATTGAGGCCACCGGCGACGGTCTCGTTGGTGCGCTGGCGGGAGTGCCCTTCCGAGTAGGAGCGGAGGCGCGCTCGGAGTACGGCGAGCCTCTCGCCCCCGAGAAGCCAGGGGATTGGACGCTGGGTTGTTCCCTCTATTTCCACGCGCGGGACGTTGGCCGCCCGATCTCATTCCAGCCGCCGGCATGGGCTGCTCGTTACGAGACCGAAGAGTCGCTGGGCGATCGCCATCACGGGAACATTGACGGCGGCTACTGGTGGGTCGAGATCGGTTATCCCTACGACACCATCAAGCAGGACGATGAGATACGCGATGAACTTCTGCGCCACTTGTTCGGGGTCTGGGACCACATCAAGAACCACTGCACAAACCGGGAGAAGGCGCGCAGCTATGCGCTCGACTGGGTCAGCATGCTCCCCGGCCGGCGTGAGTCGCGCCGCTTTGTGGGGACGCACGTCCTGAAGGAGATGGAGATCCGTTCCCGCGCCCTTTTCCCGGATCGCGTTGCCTATGGCGGATGGCTGATAGACGACCACACGAAGGGCGGCATCCTCAAAATTGCCAGCAAGCCTTCTTTTGACGACGTTACCCAGGGCGCTTGTTACGTGGCCCCGTATAGCGTTCCGCTGTCAAGCCTGCATGCGCCGCAGGTGGAGAACCTGCTTTTTGCGGGGCGTGTGATGAGCGCGAGTCGCGTGGTCTTCAACTCTTTGCGCGTGATGCGAACTCTGGCCGTCGTCGGGCAGGCCGCGGGGGTGGCTGCGGCGCGAGCAGTTCGGCATGGCAGAATGCCGGGCTGCTTCATTGACGAGGATGTGTTTGCCGTGCAGCAAGCAATCCTGAGACAGGATGGCTACATTCCCTTCGTATCGAACGATGATCCGGGGGACCTGGCGCGAACGGCGCAGGTCACGGCCTCGAGCCAGGCCGTGCTTGAAGGGGAATCTGAGGGCCCCGGACTGGAGCTGCGCGAGGCTTGTGCGCAGGTAGTTCCGCTGTCCGGCGACCGCCTGGAGGCCCTGGAAGTATTCCTGGAGAATCGTGGGGATAAGTCCGCAGTAGTGACTGCCGGCCTCTTTCCCGCAAGGGACATCTGGGACTTGGATTCTCTGCCCAGACCTGATATCCAGTCGGTTCCGCTGGCGGCGGCACAGGTTTCCGTCGCCGCGTCGCTGGTAGGACGCGCCGCGGCGGGGAAGGCGGCTAGTCAGGGATGGGTTCGGTTTCCGTTTGGTGCGCGAGTTGACCCGCGTAGGGTTTACTGGGTTTGCCTGACCCCCGCGCCCGGCGTCTACTGGCACGTGAATCATCGGCCCTATCCGGGTTTCAGCGTTGCCAGGAAAGCCGAGGGCAAATGGCAGTTCGCTCACGTGCGTGGGTGGCGGAATCTTGCAGTGCGGGTGGAACCCGTTTCGGACTGCTTCGGTCCTGAGAGTGTGCGCCAGGGCGCGGCGCGTCCGGAGTCGTGGCCGAATATCTGGATATCGGATCCCGCCCAGTCGCTGCCGCAATGGATAGAGCTTCAGTGGGCCGCTCCCCAGCGCTTCAACAAGGTGCACTTGACATTTGACACGGACCTGAGCCGGACGTACTGGGGAATGTCCGGGGGCTTCCGCGCACCGGAGTGCGCGAAGGATTTCTCAATCGCGGTGCCGGATGGTCAGAACAAGAGTTTGTGGCGGACGGTCGCACAGGTGCGCGGCAACTACCAGCGCCTTTGCTTGGTCGAGTTGGCTCCGTGCAAGACTGACAGGCTCCGCATTGTTGTTGAGGCGACACACGGAAATCCGTCGGCGCGCATCTATGAGATCAGGGCGTACGACGAGGCAGGGTAAGGCGCCCCATGCTGGCCCCGTTCCTGGCCGCGATGCTGAAAGTGCCTGGCTCGCGCCTGCCATGCGGCGGCGCGTGCCTGGCACTACGTAAAGAGTGCCAGGCACCCGCAAGGGGCGGGAGCCTGGCACCAACGGGGCTGGCGGAGCCAGGGACGGGGCGGGCGCTGTTCTCGGGAAGGGGCGTTGCCGCAATGGAACGGTCTCGATGCCGGGGGCGGTCAGGGCTTCTTTGACGCCTTCGCGAGCAGCTCCTCAAACTTTGCCTTCCACTCCGGGCCGCCCAGATCCTCGCGGACGATGCGCGTGGCCTCGATGAGGCGTGACATTTTGTCGTTGTCGCCCATCCTGGAGTACATCAGCGCTCGGGAGTAGCGCGCGTCCCACCAATTGTGCGAATAAGGTTCAGACCCCTCCTCCAAGTCCAGGAAGAGCTTGAGGGCCATGTCAAACTTGCCGGCTTTGGCGTACGCGTTTGCCAGTTCCTTGTTGATGTTGCGGGCGCCGGGGTACAGGTGGTACAGGTGCTCGTAATCGGCCACAGCCTTGTCCCAATTCCCCATTTCGGAATGCAGACTGGCTCGGCGCAACACAAGCCGTTCGTATCCTTCGGGCCGTGTCTGGCCGAACTGTGAGAGGTAGCTGTCGAGAAGCGCAATGGCATTCATCCGCAGCTCCTTGGCTTGGTCCCCTTTGGCCTTTCGGGCGGCGTCGTCGCAGGCCACGGCCAGCGTCTCGAAGGCCGGCGGGATCTGGGGACTCGTCGGCTGCCGCGTAACAGCATCGCGCAACGCCCCCTGCGCGTCCTCCAGTTTGCCTTGCTTTTCATAGGCCCAAAAACGGAGGAACGAGATATCCCCCAGCAGCCGGTCGTGTTCTTCCTTGGATAGACCGGCGCTGGAATACTTCTTCTCGAAGTCCTTCAGGGCCTCAAGCGCCTCTTGGGGCTTGTCCACGGTGCTGCTGAGGTAAAGGCGGGCAAGTCTGTTGCTGGCGTCGGCTGCCAGTCTTGCGCCGGCGGTGTCCGCCTCGTCAACGGGGGTGCTCGCGGCTTTGAGTGACTTGATGGCAGAGTCTGCGAGCGGCTTGGTTTCGGCAGCAGGGGCGTCCTTTTTCCACAGCGCCGAAAGCAAAACTGTGTCGCAGATGCCGGCGCGCAGTTGCGCTTCGCGATAATCCTTGGCGCCTTGGCGTACGGCGCGGTACTTCTTCGGGGCCTCAGCGTACTTGCCCGTTGTCTCGAGCACGCCGCCCAACCGGAACTGGACATTATCCATTTCTTCGTGGTCCGGATACCGTTTCTCGACGAGGCTCAGGGCTTCTGCGTAGGCGGCGAGATCCTCGGCCTTGCCCGACTGGCCGGCGGCAAGGCCGGACGACACCGCCATATAGTACGCAGCGCGCGCCCCCATTCCCGGATCCGGTGTGGTGTCCAGCAAGGCCCGGAAAACACGGCTTGCCTTGTCGAATGCCTGCTGGCGATAGTAGCTGAAACCCAGTTTGACCTGGGCAGCGGCGATGACCGACTTGGATGCCCCCGCGGGTTTCTTGCCGATAAAATCTTCGTAGGCCGCCGCGGCATCATTCCACTTCTGCTGATCGTAGAGTTTGTCGGCCTGGACGAGGGCCTGAAAACCGGCAGCGTCGGCGCTTCCTGCGCCGCCGGCGGTGACAATGATCTCTTGTGCCAAGGGGGCCCACTTGCCGCCGGCCTGGGCGACTGTGAGCGCGGCCTTCTCGGCATCCGCGCGAATCTTGGCGGCGGCTGCCCCCTGCTGGGTTGCCGCAAAGGCGTAGCCGGCCCTCGCCTTCAGCAGCAGGGCGGCTCGCTCCATCTCGACGTCGGGTGTGCGGGAAACGACATTCACGGCGCTGTCGGCTGCTCGGAGCGCCGCCTCGTACTGCTTGGCCTCGTAGAGCAATGACGCTTTGTTATACAGCGCCGCGCGCACTGCAGGTGGGTTGGCGGCGTTCTTGGAGACTTCGTCAAACAGTTCGACCGCACGCTGCTTGTTCCCGGCCTCCTTGGCGCAAAGGGCGCAACCCAGGACACACTCTTGGCGGATATCCTTGTCCGGATAGGAAGTTGCCGTCATCTCGAAGGTGCCCGTTGCCTCTCGGAGCAGCTTGGGGCGGCGCTCATGCTTGGGGGGAAGGGCGAGCGCAAAATAGTATTTCGCCCAGGCCGTTCGCAGCCCCGCCTCCAGCAGAAGGCCCTCAAGCCGCGTCTGTTCCTCGACGGCTGCGCTGCCGGTCTTCCTCGATCGAAGTACCGCCTCCAGGGCGGCGCTGGCATCTTTGCTTATCTTGGCGTAATGTGTAAGAATCCTGTTCCAGGCCTGTTCGCCGGGCGAGGCCTTGCTTTCACCGTCATCGTCAACAACAGGGGGCGGAACGGTCCCCATTGCCCGGGCGTCGTCCAGCAGAATCTGGGCTTCGTCCAGGGCCAGGCGCAACGCCAAGGGGGGGGGCAGCGATTCCTTCTTCAACTGGGCGATCAGTTGGGTTGCCTGTTCCTGGTATCGCTTTCGATCCCGCAAGTCGGCCGAGGTCGCGGCCAGCCGCGTATAGACGCCAACCAGTCCTTGGGCCTTGCGCGCGCGCTCCTCTTTGGAGAGCCGTTGATCTGCCAGCCAGTCCTTGTACTGGAGTTCGAGCAGGTCATAGTAGCCGCGCGCCTCAAGCTTCTGAGCGAAATCGGTGTCGGCCTGGTCCGCGAGCAGGGGCGTCAGGCCCGGCCAGACGCAAAGAATCGAAGCGAGGATAGCCGCAAAGGCTAAAATGGGGAGAACCCGGCTTTGCGCATTTTTCACGTTCTGTATCCTGGTGATAGTCAGTCACCCAAAACGAATCCCAGAAGCCGTATACACACTAAACAAGGCACTGGGCTGTGTCAAGGAGCAAAGTGGACGGGACCCGTTCCTGGCCGCGATGCTGAAAGTGCCTGGC
>CAYPFP010000051.1:21707-35008 GCA_964409935.1 uncultured Planctomycetota bacterium
GCCTGGCACCAACGGGGCTGGCGGAGCCAGGGACGGGGCGGGCGGCGCGGAGGATTTCGCATTTGACCGATGCACCGTGTTGTGCTATTTAACCTTATAGGGTGGGCATGCCTCGGAGACGTTCGATGGCTTCTCAGTGTCGGAAATGTGGGGGGGTTCTGTCACCATCGGCAAAGGAATGCCCGCGGTGCGAGCCGCAGGTTCGCTTCAGCGGCGCGGCGCGTCGTACCAGCGACGCGGCATCGGAGCAGCTTGAGACAATGAACAAGAGGCTTGGGCGTTCCGGACCGGGAAGAACCACGGAGGGATCCCCTTCGGTGCTTCCCGGCCGTGAACAGGCCATCACAGCCATCAACGGTGCAGGGCGGGAGAAGGTGCTCTGTACTCGTTGCATGGACTCGTTCCCTGACGTCTCGATGTACGACCTGGCCGGGAAGAAGTACTGCGAGCGATGCTTCCGCATAGTGGTGGGGGAGAAGCATGCGCCTGACCTGGGTAGGGTCGAAATGGCCGCCCCCAGCACGTCGCGGGCAAGACGCGACCGCGTCTTGGTTGTGCTCTTCAGAATCCTGTGTCTTGCGCTCGTTGTCGGGTTTATTCTTGCGACCGTGTGGATCCTCCGTCACAAGCCGAAGTGGGCGCTGGTGAAGGAGTTCGACGGGGTGCCGGCGTTCCGGCCGACCGTGCCGGGAGGTTCCTCACCAGGCGGGCATCGGCCCGGCCCTGGACCGGCCGTAAGCCCCGGATCACCCGGGGGCGTCAAGCACCGTTCGTCTGAAGGGGAAGGGCGAACTCCTGGATCTCCGCCACTCCCCGATGAAGCCATGGTCTTGCCCATAGCAAAAGGGACGGTTTTGATTGGCTGTCCGGCCTGCAACTCGAAGTTCAGCCTTCTGCAACGGGGCGAGAAGGTGAAGTGCCCGAACTGCTTGCGTGAAATCCGACTCAAGGAATACGATATTCTGCCCGCGCTGAAATACATGGGCCGAGAGACGGAAGGGGCGATTCTGCGCTTGGGCGGCCAACAGAGGTGTGTGTCCGTTGGCAAGGAGGTTGCCCCGGACACCGGGATATTCTTTGAGCGATTCCTTCCGGCCGGCGTCTTTCTGGTCAAAACGGATACGGTGAAGTTCTGGGATCGTTCCACGAGTCCGCCTCAGGAGTTTGAGAAACGCGTGCGGCTCGAGAAGTCCATCCCGAAATGCCATGACGATGAGACCACGGATGTGACTGTTGTGCAGGGAGCGCCGAGGATCATCTGCAACGGCCGCGGCACCAAGGAGGTCTACCACTCGAATTTCGTCGAGATCCCGATTGAGTCCAGCGAACCGGGCCAGCTCGTCGCGGAGTGCCCAATCGCATCCTGCTGGAAGGCCTTCCGGGTTGCTGTCCGGCCGGCGGCCCCCATCGTGCTTTCTGTTTCGCCCGACGTCACCGAGATTGCTTGCCCGAACTGCGGCTTTGTTCGGCATCTGTCAATGGCCGTTAGCGGATCGAGATTCGCATGCCTGAACTGCAAGAGAGCCGTTGAGCTTGTGGTTGTGCCTCTGACCGGAGTCAGATTCCTCGGCATCGAAGGCGAGCGGGCCGTGTTCGAACACAAAGGCGAACCGGTCGGGATCGCTGTGGGGAAGGAACTCTGGCCGGGGGCGGGTCTGACGCTTGCGTCCATTCTGCCGGATGGCCGTGTGCGGGTTAGGCGTTTGCAGACGGTCGCCCTGACCGACTACCGCTCCCTTCGCCCATCGGAGCGGAAGGTTGAGCTTCCCATCACATGGACCCTCGAAAAGGCTGGCCTCGGCAAGTAGGCCTGTCCCCCCGCGCATTCTGTGCCTTTGCGTCCGCTGTCGCCTGGAAAATTCGCTACCACCGCTGGCAGGTTTGTGGTATCTTGCTCGCGCTACGGTAGGAGGTCTGCCCGAGATGCGCCATGGCCAATATAAGTTTGGGCTGTTGTCCGGACTCGCGGAATTGTTTGCCCTGCAGCTAGGCGTTCTGTCGGTCTGTAGTCCGGTGGCTGCAGATTTGTTCTATGAGCAGGTGTCTTCGTTGAGGGCCGTTGAGCAGCAGGGCACCGCCGCCAGCAAGATCCGCATGAAGGTCTATGTGCGCGGGCGGATGGTGCGCGCGGAGGATGTGGACTCGAAGCGGGTCGTCATTGCCCGGCTGGACAAGTCGGTCATCTGGGGCATCAACCCCGACGAGAAGACGTACACTGAATTGAGTATCCGCGATCTGGCCGATGACGTGCACGATGCCCGTCGCTCCGCCGGCGTAACGGAGACCTCCAAAGCTCACATCGCTGTGTCCGGCTCCGAGGAGATGGAGGACGTCGCCGGTTACGCCTGTCGGAAGTCCGTGCTGTCGGCGAACAATGAGCCGGTCATGCACACCTGGAATACGCTCTCCCTGGAAATCCCCGAGAAGGCTGTTCTGTTTGACTTTAGCCTGGCGCTCGGGGAATTCCCCAAGGCCCTCATAGACACGGCCCGCGCGCTGCCGGGTTTTCCCATGCGGATGAAGGCGATCAAGGCCATTGGGGTAGGTAAGTTCGAGGCCTTTCGAGAAGTAGTTGCCATAAAGCTCGATCCGCTTGATCCCAAGATGTTCGAGCTTCCCGCGGGCCTGACGAAAGTGGACATAAAGTAACCCCGAACGCGGGCGTCTTGCGACGACTTCGGGCAGCGAGATATATCCATCTCTCACGGAGGAGATCATGAAAACCAAAATCGCTGTCGGAACCTGGGCATACATGTTTGGGCCGTATGCGAAAGCCCCGGTGAGCCTTCCGGATACTGTAAGACGTCTTGCGGAGTTGGAGTTTGACGGTCTGGAGTTGTGCGGTTTCCGTCCCCATGGGCATCCGGACGATTACCCAACCCCCGACTCCCGCAAGCGGCTGAAGGACATGGTGGCTTCCGCCGGCTTGGGGATCGCAGGTTTTGCCGGCGACTTCGAGGGCCAGAACCCTGCCACGTCCAAACGCGGCGCCTATGAGGCCGTATTCCGGAAGCAACTGAAGCTCTGCACGGATGTGGGGATCAGAAAGATCCGCGTTGACACCGTCGTGCCGCCGCCCCTGCCCGCAGGCATGAAATATACGGCCGGGCTTAAGGCGGTATCGGATACCTGGCGGCGCTGCGCCGACATCGCGGAACACGAGGGCGTTCTGATGGTCTGGGAGTTCGAGCCTGGTTTTGCCTTCAACAAGCCCTCGGACATCATGAGAATGCTCGACGCCGTCAATCATCCCAACTTCCAGATCATGTTTGACACTTGTCATGCTCACATGTGCTCCGTGGTGGCTGCGCGCCAGGCGCCGCCGCCGGAAACTCTACGCGGCGGCGCGGTGGAGTTTGCCAGGATGTTGAAAGGCAAAATCGGACACATCCATCTGATTGATTCCGACAACACCCTCCACGACAACGAGACCAGCACGCACGCCCCGTTTGGCGACGGCGTCCTTGACTTTGACGAACTGATGCCTGCCATCCTTGAGGCCGGGTACAAGGATGAGTGGTGGAGCATTGACCTCTGCTTCTGGGCGCAGGCCTGGGAGGTGACGGCCCGGTGCAGAAAGTTCGTGAACAAGCTCCGCGAGAAGTACGGCAAGTAAGGCCTCGCCTCTTGGACCAGGAGGCACTGCACTGTCGAGGAACATCTCTACCGGAGGAACCATGGCGAAGAAGACAATGAAGGCGCAGGTGTTTCACAAGCCCAACGACATGCGTGTGGAGAGTGTGCCCCTCCCGAGAATCGCGGATGACGAGATCCTGGTGCGCGTGAAGGCTTGTGGGATCTGCGGGTCGGACATCGCGTACTACTATGGCCTCAGCCCTTTGGAAACCCCGTCCGGCAAAGGACCGCTTGTCCTTGGGCATGAGTTCACCGGACAGGTCGTTGAGGTCGGCAGAATCCCCGCTAGACGTAAACTCTTTAAGCCCGGGGACCGTGTCGTCCTGGACCCGCTGGAGTATTGTTACGCGTGTGACGTCTGCGGTCGCGGCCAACTGAACCTTTGCGAGAACAAGAGCGTTCTGGGGGTATCGGTCAACGGCGGCTTCGCCGAATATGCCAAGGCCAAGTACACGTCGGCGCACATCCTGCCGGAGAATGTCTCTTACGAACATGGAGCGCTGACGGAGCCGCTGGCGTGCTCCTTCTATGCAATCAAGAACCTCCAAGTCGAGCCGGGGATGACGGCGGTGCTCTTCGGGCCTGGCCCCATCGGCCTGATGATGGTTCAACTGATGAAGTCCTCCGGCGTCGGCAAACTCGTCGTGGTGGGCACGCGTGACTACCGCCTGAACCTGGCGCTTGCCCTTGGCGCGGATATCGCCCTGAATACGGCCGAGGAGGGATCGAAGTACTATACCAAGAACGTTAAAGAACGGATTGCGGTCGAAACGGGGGGGCGGCTTGCCGACCGCGCCATTACGTCCACGGGTTCCGTTCCTGCAATGGAAATGGCCCTGGGTGTTAGTGGGCGGAGGTCCACCATCGTTTTCTTCGGCCTTCCGGGCGCCAAGGATCACATCAAGGTGCCGGCCTTGCCTTCGATCTTCTGGGACAAGACCATTCGCTTCTCCTGGTTGGCTCCGCTGGCATGGCCATCGGCCCTTCAGGCCCTGGCCACGGGCTTGGTTGCGGTGGACAAACTGGTGACCCATAGCTTCAAACTCGGCAACCTCGTGAATGGCTTGGACCAGGTTCGCAACCGGTCCGATAAAGTTATGAAGGCGGTCGTAAAGCCCTGACACCTGCGACATGCTCGTGCGAAAGGCGGTGAACTCATGAGAACCGGCGTTAACACTCTGCTCTGGGGCGGTGCGTTTACGACGGAGTCCGTTCCGCTCCTGGCAAAGGCGAAGAGATTGGGCTTTGACGGCGCAGAGATCCCCCTCTTTGCCCCTGATGCCGTGGACGTTCGTGTCGTCCGGGCTGCCTTTGAGCGCCTGGGCCTGGTACCGGTGGGGTGTTTTTGTTTCCCTCCTGACGCCAACCCCATCTCCCCCGACGCTCATTGCCGTCGGCGGGCCGTGTCCCTCCTGAAGCGGATCATTGCGATGGTCAAGGGACTGGGAGGCAGTTCCATCGGCGGTCCGCTCTACGCTCCCGTTGGATACAAGGTGGGCAGACCGCGAACCGCGCAGGAGTGGAAGTGGGCGGTGAAATTCTTCAGAGACGTGGCGCCATGTGCCGAAGACGCCGGCGTTACCTTGTGCGTGGAGCCGATCAACCGGTTTGAGACCTTTTTCATCAACACCGCCGCGGACGGCGCGGCTCTCTGCGAGGACGTCGCGAGCCCCGTTCTGAAACTTCACCTGGACGCCTTTCACATGAACATCGAGGAAAAGAACTCCCCCGCCGCCATTCGCGCGGTCGGGAAGCATCTCGGCCATTTCCATGTGTCGGAGAGCGACCGCGGGATCCCAGGCTCCGGACAGGTGGACTGGCCCGGCGTTTTCAAGGCCCTTCGCGCTGTCAAGTACGACGGCTGGCTGGTGGTCGAGTCATTCCATTCTTCGGTCAAAGAGATTGCGGCGGCTACGTGCATCTGGCGGAAGCTCGCCCCGACTCCTGATGCTATTGCCGCCGAGGGCCTTAAGCTGATCCGACGGTACTCGCGATAATGAGCAAAGTATGGGGGATCATCAATGCCGACATCTGTACGATGTCGCCGGCGAGGCCGCGTGCCGAAGCGATGGCGATAGAGGGCGATCGCATTCTTGCCGTGGGCCGTACTGGTGACGTTGCCCCGCTGCTTCGCAATGCGCCTATCCACGATGCGCAAGGGAGGGCGGTCTTACCTGGATTCATAGACTGTCATGTTCATGCCGTGTGGACCGGCATGGCGATGTTCGGCGCGGACCTCGTTGGGAGCGCGTCTGTTGAAGACCTCCTTGAGCGGCTCGCGGGCTTCCATCGGCGTCATCCGGATGCCGAGTGGCTGTGCGCGAACGGCTATGACGAGAGCGTCATGGCTGAAGGGCGGCCCCCGACCCTCCATGATCTTGATTCGTTAGAGCTGCGTCGTCCAGTGCTGGTTCGCCAGCGCGGGGGGCATTCCTGCGTCGTCAATTCCATCGCCTTCCGACGGCTGGATGTTAATCCGGATACCGAGGGCGTTGAACGTTCTGCTTCTGGGGAACCGACCGGGCGCCTGCGCGGCGACGCGCTGCTGGGGGCGTTGGCCCGTGCGGGGGCCGAACTGGACCCGTCGCGTCGGGAGGAGGCCATCTCGCGTGCCTGCGAAACTGCCCTGAGTAAGGGCGTTACGACACTGCACGCGCTTCAGAAAGCAGGACCGGGCGACGCCGGGACGATCAAGCTTCTGTCCCGCGGCGATTGGCCCGTGCGAATCATCGTCTACCCGACCACGCTCGATGCCGCATGGGCCGCATCGGAGGGTTTTGGCAGAGTGGGAGGGTGCATCCTGCTTGACGGCGCGCTGGAGGCGCACACAGCCGCTCTTTTGCAGCCATATGCGGATGAGTCCCGGAACGTGGGTCGGTTGTATCTGGGCGACGACGAAGTTCGCGGGTTCGTTGTTGCCGCGCACGAGCGATGCCTTCAGGTCAGCGTTCACGCGGTGGGGGAACGCGCCATCGGGCAGGCCCTGGACGCTCTTGCGTATGCGATAGGGCGGCATCCGCGCCCGGACCATCGGCACCGAATCGAGCATTTCATTCTTCCCACGTCGGATCAGATTAGCCGTGCTGCGGCCCTGGGCGTTTCTGTCTGCGCCCAACCCGCGTTTGAGGGTCTCTGGGGCGGCTCGGGCCGGTGGTTTGAGAAGCTGATCGGCTCGCGGTGGCGGCGAACGACGCCGCTTCGGGCGATGTTGGATGCCGGTATCCTTGTGGCGGGAGGTTCCGACAGTCTGGTCTGCCCCATAGATCCGTTGTCGGGAATTCACGCCGCGGTTAATCACCCCAACGTGGCGCAGCGCATTTCGTGCGAAGAGGCTGTCAGGCTTTTTACGGCCAACGCGGCGCGTATGGGATTCCAGGAGGACGAAGTAGGGGCGTTGCTGCCTGGAACGTTCGCGGATATCGTTGTGCTCTCGCGCAACCCGATGCTGGCGTCGCCTGAACAGCTTGCCAAGATTGCTGTGGTGATGACGGTCGTCGGGGGTTGCGTGCGCTACGAGAGCCGGTCGGCAGGGTCGGGAGTACGCTGAGAGGGGGATGGGCGCAGGCCCCTGCTGCCCGCAGCCGCGCGTCAGTGACGGCGGCTGCGGCTTTAGCTAGGGCAATAGATGGAAGGTATTATAGACGGCTTGGTACCTCACCGGAGCGTCCTTAATTGGACCAGTCCTCATCGAACTCGAATTCAGACGTGATGTCGTCGTCAATCTCGATCTGAATCTGCCTCTTGGGTTCGAGAACGAGCTTCCGATACCGCTCCTTGATAAGCGCCAACCTCTCCAGCTTCCTTCTACGGTAGTCAACGTTCGTCTTGGCTATCAATGAATATCACCTCCTATCCAAAAGTCCTTTATTATAATCCTACCTGTCCGCATGTCAACAACAAAATCGCACAAAAGCAAACTATTTTACGGGGTGGGCGTAACTGCCGTGGCGGCGAAGGGATACGCCTGCGGACGGCAACTGTTGCGCAGGTGGGGCGGTCGGCCCGATATGCTGCATGACGGGCGAGGGGGGAGCGAACTGCCGGCTCAAGTCCTCGGCCTGGCGCCCGGCGAGGGGACCTCCGTGTCGAGTCTGCCGAGTCTGCCGAGGTTTATGGTGATGGGGACTTTTTGCCTATGGCTTTGAAGCCATCGGCTGCACGTGCCAATGGCGGCATCGGCAAGGACGGCCTGCTTTACGTCCTCGAACCGCACAGCCCTCCCGGGGCGTATCTCGAGCACGTGCACGAGGTGATACCCGTATGGAGAACGGACGGGCGGGCTGATCTCGTCCTTCTTCAGCAGGAATGCTATGCGGGCAATCTCCTCGGCGACATCGCCCAAGCGCCGAATGAACCCAAGATCGCCGCCTTTGCTCGCGGTGCCGGGGTCGTCGGACTCCTTGATCGCGATGCCCGCAAAGTTCCCCCCGCTTTGCAGCCGGTGCTGGAGATTCTGTATCTTCGCGAGTGCCCGGTCGAAAGCGTGAGCGTCCTTGGGCTTCAGGCTCTGGAGGTCCACGGCAGCGGCAAGGATGTGGCGGGCGTGGACGGTCTTGCCGGTATAAGCATCCTGGTATTCGCTGAATGCCAGTCGCAACTGCTCCTCGGTAATCTCCTGAGCTACCACTTTCCGCAGACCGAGTTCGAGTCGGAACTGGTCGCGCAGGTCGTTGAGCGTCCGGCCGGTCGCCTGCAAGTAGTTGTCGAGCGTGACGCCGGCCATCCCCGGTTTCTTCTGCAATTCGCGTTCGAGGTTCTTCGTAAGGGCATCCAGGTCGCCGGCGCGGATGTTGATCTGCCGTTGGGTCATCAGTTTGGCCACGAGGGCGTCGTCAATGAGGCGGTTGAGCATCTTGTCGAGTTCGGCCCGCGGCAGGCGGTCGGTGATCTCCTTGATGATCTCGGCCTCGTAGATCGCCTCATCGTTGACCAGCGCGGCCAAACCGGGGCGAAGCCCGTGGGCGGACCCGCGGATATTGGCTCGTCGGCGAACTTCGCTGACCCACTTGTCAAGCTGGTCATCGCGTACCGCTGTGGAGTTCGGCAGGCGAAGGTCGTGTCGCACCATGCGCTCCAGGGCGATCTGATCGGCCAACTCCCGCTTGAACTGCTGCAACGTCATCTTGCGCTCTGACAGCAGGGAGTCCAACGTGGCTTTGGAACTGGGATCGCTCTTGAGTTCCTGGCGAAGGGTGGCGATCTTGGACTCTATTTCGGACTCGGTCACGACCACGCCTCGCTTGGCGGCTTCCTGCTGTACGAGCCTGTCCTGAATCTGCTGAGCGATGGTCTTTAGTCCGTATCCCTGCATTAGGAGGCGATACAGATCTCGAGCGGGGATTCGTTCGCCATCTGCGACCGCCACAACGTCGTCGGGTGCGGGCAGGTCGAGGCTGTGGTAAATGTCGGCTTCCGATTCTCCGGCAAACTTGTGTTGGGGGTAGGGGAGTCCTTGTGTTGTCGTGCGCGGAGGCGGTGGGGACAGCTTGTGATACGTTTGGCGTGCAACGATGCATAAACCGATGCCGCCTGTGGCGCAAAAGAGTAGCAAAACGAGGTTCCGGCGCGTCATCAGGTAATCTGCCTCGGGGAGCCGAACAAGTAGAGTTGATGGAACCGCTCAGGACAGGAACGGCAGGCTGGTCGTCCATCCTTCTGGCGTGCCCAGCATACCAGGCGCTTGATAGGGTATGGCTCTCCCTTACACTGTAAGAGGTCATTGGCATTTTGGCAAGCGCGCCGGGGGGGGGGGATCGCCGGCTGTTGTTTCTTCCTGGCCATTCGGAACGGCTCCGTTTACTCAGAACGCTTTCCTGCTTTCTATCACACGAGAGGCGGACAGTCAATGTCCAAGATATTGGCGGCGTGGGGCGCGAGCTTATTTTCCTTGAGTCGTTATGCTTTCTTTGGTATCAAGAAAAAGCCATAGTTGTCGGTCTGTTGTTGGGCATGTGATGAGGTAAGTGAGTGATGTTCCGCCTTGCCCTGGCAAACATGGGGTTCCGCAAGACGAGGAGCGCAATCAGCATTCTGGCGGTTGCCGTCGGCATTGCGCTGCTTCTGGTGTTGGTCGGGATGACCCAGGGCACGCTGAAGGAGGTGGCGCGCCGCATGCAGAGCACCGGCGCCGACCTGCTGGTGCATCCCCAGGACATGAATCCTGTGCTGGACACGTTCGCGAGTATCCCCGTGGGCGCCGTGGAGCGGGTGAGTCAGGTGAAGGGCGTCTCGGGTGTCTGCCCGGTTGTGGTGTGGGGTGTGTCGCTCCATGGCAAGTACCAGCGCATCTTCGGCATTGATCCGGTTAAATTCCAGGGCGTTGGCGCCTCACTGCGGCTCGTGGATGGCCGCCTCTGGACGAGCGCGAATGAGATCGTCCTGGATGAACGGCTTGCGGCTGGCTTGGGCTACAAAGTGGGTGACGTGATTGAGCGGCTGGGCAGGCGGCTGACCGTGGTTGGAGTCTGCGAAGCAGCCAATGGGGCGCGCATCCTCATGCCCATCCAAACCCTCCAGGAAGCCCGTTCGGAGCAGGGCAAGGTGTCTTTCCTGCTGGTCAAATGTCTGGCCGGTGAGAGATTGGCGGATGTTTCCCGGCGAATCGAGTCGAGCGTGGGCGGCCTGGAGCTTCGCACGATCCTCCTCAGCGATTACTCAAGGGAGTTGCGCCACAGTTTTCGGGGGCTGAGTGAGTTTATCGCGGGCGTAAGCACCGTCTGCCTGGTGATCAGCTTCCTGACGATTCTGTTGACGCTGTATACCACCGTGGTGGAGAGAACCAGGGAGATTGCGATCCTCAAAGCCATGGGGGCGTCGAAGTCCTATGTCATTGTGAACATTCTGGCGGAATCGGTGATCTTGTGCCTGATTGGCGTGGCGGTCGGAGTGGGACTGACGTACATTACAAGAGATGTCATGCGGGTCGTCCTGCCGCTGCTTACTGTTGAGATTTCTCTGCCGTGGCTTCTGGCAGCGGCGTTGCTGGGTTTGCTGGGTGGGTTGCTCGGTGCGGTATACCCGGCCCTGCGGGCGGCGGGAAGCGATCCGGTGGTGGCTTTGACCTATGAGTGAGGCGGCAAGCGGGGAGCGAACGGTGGAGACGGCGGCAGCCATTCTCGAGGTGCATGGCCTTCGGAAGAGCTACTTCGTGGCCCGGCGGGAGGTGCCCGTCCTGCGCGGTATTGACCTTGCAGTGGGACAAGGCGAGTTTGTGGCAATCGTGGGGCCTTCCGGCTGCGGCAAGTCAACGCTTCTCTTTCACTTGGGCGGGATGATGAGGCCGACTTCGGGGACGGTCCTCATCGCCGGCAACGACGTCAGCCGCCTGAGTGACGGAGCGCTCACCCGAGTTCGGCGGGAGCGAATTGGCTTTGTTTTCCAGCGGTTCAACCTCTTGCCTGCGCTTGATGCGGCCAGTAACGTGCGGCTGGCCCTGTCCATTCGTCGCGAGAACCGGGCGGATGGGGTGGCAGGTCTCCTGGGGGTTCTGGGGCTTGGCGACAAGCTGCGACATCGGCCGGGCGAGCTGTCCATGGGCGAGCAACAGCGCGTGGCGATTGCGCGGGCCGTGATTCACAGCCCCGACATCTTGCTTGCGGATGAGCCGACAGGAAACCTGGACTCCGAGAACGCTTCGCAGATACTGAGTATCTTCCGTGACCTAAACCGTGAGCGGCGTCAGACCATCGTGATGATTACCCACAATAGAGAGGCCGCCGCGCAAGCACATCGCATCATCCAAATGAAGGACGGGCACATTCTTTCCGACGGAGCGCCATGAAACCCGAACGTGGCTGGGAATCTGAGGGGGGCCTGAGGTCGAACCGCTGTTGGCGGCTCTGGCTCCTCTTCGTTGTGCCTGCGCTCTGGGTCCAGGTCTCGACGGCGGATTCGGGAGTGGGGAATCAGGGGCGACTGGAGTCCATCCTGTCGGAATATGAGGCCGCCACCGCCAGATTGAGCACGCTTCAGGCCAACCTGGTCTACACCAAGACCAATAAACTAATGCAACTGTCGGAGACGATTCGCGCGAAGCTGAAGATGAAGCGGCCGCGCAAGTTGCGGATGGACGTGAGCGACCCTACGCCCAGCAAGAAGATCGTGAATGGCGATATCGCGTGGATCTACGAGCCGCAGCTGAACCAGGCCCAGAAATTTCGCATCGCGGATGGCGCCAGACAGTTGCGGGACGTGAATCCGCTCGAATTGGCCTACACGGGGAAACTCGACGAACTCAAGAAGCACTACACCATCTCGCTCGTGGGCGAGGAAACGAGCGAGGCCAAGACGTTCGCTGTGATTGGGCTGAAACTCAGGGACAGGGAGGCGGAAAGCCGCTTCGCGAGTCTGCGGCTGAAGATGGTGGTCGGCCAGTGGATACCGGTCGAGATTACGACGGCGGACGAGGCGGGCGACGTGGAGGAAGTGTACAAGCTGGACGACCTGGTCTTGAACGCACAGCTATCGGACTCGGAGTTCGTTTTCACCCCTCCCGCAGGTGTGGAAGTGGTGGAGCCGCAGCGGGAATGAAGGGCAGCGGCAATTGTTGCGGATGATGTCGGCCCGAGATTGGGAGTTTCAGGAGGGATTGCGCGTAGGAGAGTCATGTGCAGGTTTCCTTCTGGGGCGTGAGGGGTTCTATCCCTTCGCCTGCGACCAACACGGAGATACAGAGGAAGCTCAAGGGACTGGTCGCCGCTGCGGTCAGAGCGGGGGTGACAGGCCCGAAACAGTTTGAGCGGTTCTGGGAACACGTTCCGGTCTCCGAAAAGATCACCTTCGGTGGCAACACGTCTTGCGTCGAAGTTCGGGAAGGGAAGCGCTTTGTGATCCTTGACGCCGGCAGCGGGCTTTGTCCCTTGGGGCATTGCGTGATGAACTCCGGCGGGCGAGGGTACCGGTCGCCCTTCCACATCTTTCTGACACACTTTCACTGGGATCACATACTCGGTTTCCCGTTCTTCCGGCCCGCCTATCAGAAGGGCAACGAGGTGGTGATTCACAGCGGCTCGCGGGATGCGGGCAAGTTCTTCCGGGTTCAGCAGAGCATTCCGTTTTTCCCGGCGGGCTTGGAGTACATGCCGGCCAGCATCCGGTTCAAGACGATTGTGCCGGGGAGAGCCGTTCGGGTGGGGCCGTTCACAATATCGGCCGTGAAGCTATACCATCCGGGCAGTACGCTGGGCTATGGGGTCGAGTCGCGGGGGCGGCGAGTCGTCTACCTGACGGATATCGAGCTGCTCAAGGCTCCGCCGAAGGCGTACGCCGGATACCGGGAATTCGTTGCCGGCGCCGATATCGCCATCGTTGACACACAGTACGGCCTTCTGGAATCCCATCAGAAGGCCGAATGGGGGCACAGCACGGCCTTCCACTGGATTGACCTCATGCACGACATGGGTGTCAGGAAGATGTTCTTGTTCCACTATGAGCCGTTGCGCAGCGATGTGGACATTGCCGAGATCATCTCGCGGTCGGCGCAGTACCTGCGGCGGTTGTACCCGCGAAGCCAAATGCAAATCCATGGTTCATATGAGGGGCAGGTGGTGGACGTGGGCCGGCCAAGGGCATGAACGGCGCTGTCGGGACGATTGTCGCCGTCCTGCGGGGCGCGCAAGCCTGTCGCGAAAAAGGCATTTTTTGAGGGGACATCAAACGCCGAGGGG
>CAYPFP010000052.1:0-3210 GCA_964409935.1 uncultured Planctomycetota bacterium
CCGGCAGGCCAGGTTAAAGGAAATCGCCTTCCCGCGGGGGCAGTGGGTGCATGTGGAGACGCACTTCAAGCTGTCCGAGAAGCAGGACGGGTTCGTGGAGCTGTGGCAGGATGGCTCGAAGCTCGTCGAGGCCCACGGACAGACGCTGCCGCTGGCTCACACGATCTACAACAGTTTCGAGATCGGGATCAGCGCGTACAGTTCGACGCCGGACTCGGACGCTGCGACTCTGTACGTGGACGACGTCTCCATCAGCGACCGGCGGATGAAATAGAGTCTAGAGGTCAATCCGCAGGCCGTCGTAGGCGATGGTGATGCCTTTCTCGGCCATGGCAGGCGCAATCTCGTCGTGAACGGGCGTCCAGTGGGGGGCGATGTGGGTGGCGCAGAACTTCGCCCCAGGCTTGAGCAGGCTGCGCTCCTCGAACAACCGGCGCGCCATGAGCAGCTTCCTGAAGTTCATGTGGCCTTCGGACTCCGCACCGTTCCCGAAGGTCCCCTCGATGACCGCCAGGTCGTAGCGATGCTTCTCGATCTCGGCTTGCGTCTCCGGCGGGAACCAACCCGTGTCCAGGGCGTACAGGACGGTGCGACCCGCGCGCTCGATGATGTAGTTAAAGCCCGGCCCGCTGTGGTCGGGGTGGTTGGCGAGCACGGGCGTCACGCGCATCGGGCCGATCTCGCGGGGTTGGAAAGGCAGCAGCTCGACGACCTCCACATTGCACTCCTTGAGCCTGGAACCCACCCACTTGTTCACGCTGGCGCACGCGGCCTTGTTCCCAAAGACCTGCAGCAGACCGATCTCCGAGAATCTGGGGCCGACGGCGGACGGGGGCGGCGGCAGGACCAGGCCGGGCTTCATGGCGCGCCAGGCGATCATGAACGGATAGAGATGGTCTTCGTGCGAGTGGGTGATGAGGATGTACTTTGTGTCAATGACCGGCACCCCGAAACGTTCGGCCTGCATGAAGATCTCGAAACCGAAATCCAGCATCGTGTCGGGCGCGATCCACGCGCTTGAATTTTTCCGGATGTTGCGGCCTCCCAGACGCCTGGCCTTCTCGCAGTTGGCGCACCTGCACCAGAAGCCGGGGTATTGTTCGCCGGCCGATGTGCCCAGAAACATGAATTCCATAGTTATGTCCTTTCGGTGTCGGGAGAACAGTGTCGTCATTTTAGCGTGTGCGGGATGAATAGCAAGAATGGTTTCTTGACATCGCGGCGGGATGCGCTACACTATCGGCAATCCATCTCGACTCGGTTCAGAGGGCGCATCATGAACAGCCGCGAACGGTATCAAGCCGTGACGCACTACCGGAAGGCCGACCGCCTTTTCCGTCACGAAATGGGGCCGTTCCCCGAAACGGTCAAACGCTGGCGGGCGGAGGGCATACCCGCCGACAAGGACTTGGCGGCGCTGGCCGGATACGACCGGTTCGAAAGGGCGCCGGTGCAACTCAGCCTCCTGCCCGGCTTCAAACTCGAGACCGTGAGCGAAGACGCCGAATACCGCGTCTACTGCGACTCGCGCGACGGCGTGATCAAGAAGATTCGCAAGGACGCGCAGCCTCCCGCCATGCCGCAGTACCTCAGGTATCCTTTGCAGACGCGCGAGGACTGGAAGGAACTGAAGAAGCGGCTCGACGCGAACAGCGCGGGCCGCATTCCGGCAAACTGGGATGCGCTCAAGGAGAAGTACCGGAACCGCGACTTCCCGCTCGGCGTGCCCGCCGGCAGCATGTTCGGGTGGCTCCGCGACTGGATGGGCGTGGAGCACATCACGGTCACACTCTACGACGACGCCGCGTGGATTCAGGAGATGATGGAACATCTGGCCGACCTCTTCGTCGCGGTGCTGGAGAAGGTCGTGTTCGACGTGCAATTCGATTTCGCCATCATGTGGGAGGACATGGCGTACAAGACCGGATCGCTGATCTCGCCGCGGCACGTGCGCGAGTTCATGATGCCCAACTACAAGAAGGTTACGTCCCTCCTGCACAAGGCGGGGATTGACACCATCATGCTCGACAGCGACGGCAACGTGGAGGAATTGATCCCGCTGTGGCTGGAGTGCGGCATCAACTACATCTATCCCTTTGAGGTCGCCGCCGACATGGACGTCGTCAGGCTGCGCCGGAAGTTCGGCAAGGACCTGATCATGGGCGGCGGCATGGACAAGCGCGTCATGGCCTCCGACAAAGGGGCCATCAAGGACATGATCTCGGAGAAGAAGTCGCTGATCGAAGAAGGCGGCTACGTCCCCGGCTGCGACCACGCCATCCCGCCGGATGTTTCGTGGGGCAATTTCATGTACTACCGAGAGCTTCTAAACGAGTTTTAGGCGCAAGAATCAAGTTTCACAGGGGATGACGGCGGGGTAAAATGACTGTGTGGCGGTCGAGTACTGACTGACGCCGACAGCGGCGGTTGAGACGAGTGTCGGACATTTCGCCCAGGACGTTGCAGGGAACGGAAGGGGCGCGCTATGGTAGTTCAGACCAAGGCAAGCATAATCGAACTTCTGAAGTCGCACGAACGCCGGATCAGGGCGTTCGGCGTGACACGTCTTGGCTTGTTCGGCTCCTTCGTGCGGGGAGAGAATGGCCCAAAAAGTGATCTTGATCTCATTGTGGAGTTTGAGCCGGGCAAGAAGACCTTTGACAACTTCATGCAGTTGTCATTTTTCCTGCAGGATTTGTTCAAGAGGCGCATTGAACTGGTGACACGCGAGTCGCTTAGCCCTTACATCGGCCCTCACATCATGAGGGAGGTCGAGTATGTCGCGTTCGCCGCTTGAGTACTTGCGCCACATCCTTGACGAGATTCGCTATCTGGCGAGGCAATCGCGGCACCTGGACAGGATGGGTTTTGTGCAGGATGAGACCTTGAAGCGGGCCTTTGTGCGCAGCTTGGAGATTATCGGCGAAGCGGCGGAGCGGGTGCCTGACGACTTCAGGCGCAAGTACCCGCAGGTTCCCTGGCGAGACATGGCTGGGATGCGGTTGCCAACAAGGGACCAATGCTTGGCGAGCAGATTGACCAAGTCCTCAAGAGTGAGGACCCCAAAGGATAGTGCCGTGCTGTGCAAAGGCGGCTACGTCCCCGGCTGCGACCACGCCATCCCGCCGGATGTTTCGTGGGACAATTTCATGTACTACCGCAAGTTGCTGAACGAGTTCTAGTTTCGGCGGCGCGGCCGCGCCGACGACG
>CAYPFP010000052.1:3220-30043 GCA_964409935.1 uncultured Planctomycetota bacterium
AAGTCGGCGACGGCGGGCCCGGTGTCCAGCCCACTGGTGACGGTGAAGATCACGGGCCGGTAGGCGCAGCGCGGCCGCGCCGACGACGACGGCTACAGTTGGCAGGTGAGCAAGAACTATGTGGACATGCAGCCCATCGAGGTCCAGGAGGCGGACGGCGTGGAACTGAAGGACGGCCGGGTCATGATGTTTGCGCGCACCTATTCCGGACATCCGGTCCGCGCCTTTTCCAGCGACGGTTGCGTGACCTGGAGTAAGGGGGAGGAGATGAGAGAGCTTCAAATGCCCTATGCGGGCCTGCCTACGGTCCGGCGCATTCCTTCCACGGGCGACCTGCTCTTCATCTGGATCAGCGAACGGTCCATCGTCAAGGAGAACCCGAAGGTCCATTACCGATGCGCGCTCTCGTCGGCCATATCGCAGGACGATGGCAAGACGTTCATCCACCAGCGCAACATCGTCCGCGACCCCGATGACGATTTCGGCTACCAGTGCGTGGAATTCCTGGACGACAACCTTGTCCTTGTCGGCTATCACGCCCGCGACGGCGTGCACGTCGCCCGCATCGGCGTTGACTGGTTCTATGGAAAAAAATAGCGGAACCGGTGCTAGAATAAGGTTATGAGCAGCGAGGGTCGGGTCACTCTGAGTATCCGAGGCATGACGTGCGCATCCTGCGCGCAGCGGGTGGAAAAGGCGCTGCAGGGGGTGGAAGGCGTGCGGGCCGCGCATGTCAACCTGGCCGTGAACGAGGCGCGTGTCGAAGGCGAGGCGTCCATCGAAAAGCTCTGCGCCGCCGTGGAAGCGGCGGGGTATGAGGCCGAACCGTCCGGCGACAAGCCGCCCGTGTCGGCCGGCGTGGAGGCCGAGCTGTCCGACCGCAAGCGCCGTCTGCTCGTGGCGGCGATCCTCTCGGCGCCTGTCTTCGTCATCAGCATGTTCCACATCCATTTTCCGGGCGCAGGTGTGCTGCAGCTTGGGCTTACGATTCCCGTGGTCTTCTGGGCCGGGCGCGAGTTCTTCTCCACATCGGCGCGGCTGCTCCGGCACGGCGGCGCCAATATGGATACCCTTATCGCCATGGGGTCCGGCGTTGCGTGCCTCTACAGCATCGGCGCGTTGGCGGCGGGAGAACCGCTTTTTTTCGAGACGGCGGCCGTGATCGTGACGCTTGTGCTTTTCGGCCGCTACCTGGAGGCGCGGGGAAAGGGGCGGGCGTCGGAGGCGATTCGCAAGCTGATGTCCCTTCAACCCCGAAGCGCGCGCGTGATTCGCGATGGAAGGGAGTTGGACGTGCCCGCCGACGAGGTGCGCGTGGACGAGATTGTCGTTGTGCGGCCGGGCGAGAGCATCCCGGTGGATGGTCGCGTGATTGAGGGGGCGTCCACGGTGGACGAGTCCATCATCACCGGCGAGTCTGCGCCCGTTGAAAAAGGCGCCGGAGCGGACGTAATCGGGGCCTCCATCAATCACGAGGGCAGTTTGAGGGTGCGGGCGGCGAAGGTCGGCGCCGAGACCGTGCTTGCCCGGATCGTGCGGCTGGTGTCGGAGGCGCAGTCCTCGAAGGCGCCGGTGCAGAGGCTGGCAGACCGGGTGGCGGGTGTCTTCGTTCCAGCAGTGATTGGCGTCGCCGTCGTTGTCGCGCTGGGATGGTTCGCCGCGACGGGTTCGTTTGTGCGCGCCCTTGTGCCGGCCATTGCCGTGCTCATCATCGCGTGTCCGTGTTCATTGGGGCTTGCCACGCCGACGGCGATTATGGTGGGCGCGGGGCGGGCGGCGGAGCTGGGCATCCTCATACGCGACGCGGCCTCTCTGGAGCGCGCCCATGCGCTCAAGGCCGTCATGTTCGACAAGACCGGCACGGTGACCGAGGGCCGTCCGGTCGTGCAGTCTTTTCATAACGATTCAGGGCTGCCTGAAGAGAAGGTAGCGGCCTTCGCCGCCGCCTGCGAACGGAACAGCCAGCATCCGCTGGGGCAGGCCGTCGTGCGTTACGCCCAGGAGCGGGGCATCGCGCTCCCGAATGCGTCGGACTTTGTCTCAAAGACCGGCTTTGGTGTGAGGGCGCGCGTGAACGAAACGACGGTGCTTGTCGGGAGCGAGCGTTTTCTGCGGGAGAACGGCGTGCCGATGGCGGCGCAGGTGTCGGGGGAGGAGCCGCACACGCGCGTTTACGTTGCCCTGGACGGACGGTGCGCGGGCTGGTTCAACATGGCCGACGCTGTGAAGCCTGGCGCCGGCGCGGCGGTGAAGGCGTTGGCGGGGCTGGGCGTCGAGCCGGTGATACTCACGGGAGACCGCGTTGCGGTGGCGGCGTCGGTGGCGGCGCAGGTCGGCATCGCGGAGGTGCGGGCGGGTCTGCTGCCGCAGGAAAAGATTGCGGCCATCCGTTCCCGTCAGGAGAAAGGGCAAGCGGTGGGTATGGTGGGCGACGGCATCAACGACGCGCCGGCGTTGGCCGCCGCCGATGTGGGATTTGCGATTGGGACGGGCGCGGACATTGCGATGGAGGCGGCGCCCATCACGCTCGTCAAAGGGGACATCTCCAGGGCCGTGGACGCCATTGTGCTCAGCCGCCGGACCATGCGGACGATCCGCCAGAATCTGTTCTGGGCGTTTGCGTACAACGTCGTTGCCATCCCTCTGGCCGCGGCCGGCCTGCTGAACCCGATGATTGCCGCCGCCTGCATGTCGGCCAGTTCCGTTACGGTCGTCTTCAACTCCCTTCGCCTCCGCCGGTTCCGGCCCCCGTCCAGGTGACGGCTTTCCGTCCTTCAGTCCTTCCAGTGGACGGGCACCTTCAGGATGACCTTGTGGATCGGCCCGTCTCCGCGCATGGGCGCGTGGGCGTCTTCCGGAAAGAAAATGACGAACTGTCCCGGCCGCGTGGTGATCCAGGCGTCGGACTCGTCGCCGAAAATGGCGCACTCCTTCTTGTCGTCGTAAGGTTGCTCAAGCTGCGTGCATTGTTTGAGGGTCTTCCATCCCATCTCATCCGTGCCCGCGAAGACGAACTGAATGTCAATGTACTTGCGGTGGGCCTCAAGTTTCGCCCCCGGCCGGCCGCGTCCGTCGCCCTTGTCAACCGACGCGTAGACGCGGTCTCCGTCAACCTCGTGTCGGCCGGGCGGAAGGTTGCCCAAGTCCTTCCGTCGCAGGAAGGCGAACGCAATCGCGAAGCCGGGGTGAAGCTTGAAGTAGCGCTCGCAGTTGGCCAGGTCGTCCAGGATCATACGCGTCTCCTTAGTTCCATTGCCGTCTCGAACAGGGCCTTGACGTTATCCCAGGGGAAGCCCGGGTCAATTTCGACGTAGAGCCACGAGCCGCCATCGGCGGCCGCAAATGCCTCAACCAGGTCGCGCACATGGCGGCGGACATCTGCGGGACGGCCGCGCTGCATCAGGTCTCCGCGGTCGGGATGGAGTTGGACGGCCAACCGCAAGTCGCGGCAGCGTCTTGCGAGTTCGCGCAAGTCGAAAAGCGGCAACTGCGGCCATATGGCGGACACGCCCAGCTCGCGCAATTCCTCCAGCAGCCACCCGATCTGGCCGCACGAGTGAAAAAAGATGGCCTTGCGGGCCTTGACGATGGGTTCGAAAAGCCGCCGATAGCGGGGCTTGAAGAAGCGCCGCCAGACTTTTGGGGAAACAATGGGCGCTGTTTGCGTGCCGAAGTCGTCGCCGAACGTGACCGCGTCGGCGTCGAGGGCCAGGGCGCGTTGGACGCAGCCCTCGGCGTACGCGAGCAGGATGTCCGCCGCTCGATTGATCTCCGGCGTGTCGAGGGCGATTTCCATCAGGACATCTTCGAACCTTCGAATGGAGTGTAGTTTCTCGAAGAGCGATCCGCCCCCGGCCGGCAGAAAATACTGGTCCTGGTGCCTGCGAGCGGCGGCCTGCGCTGCCTCGAAGGGCGGTCCTGCGGCCGGTGGCGGAGGAGGGGGCGTGTAGGTGTCGAGCTTCCGGAGGTCCTCCAAGGGCCAGGCGATGGGGTGTCCCCAGACGCCGAAGATGCGGTACCGCCACGTCGTGCCCCAGTCGTCCGTGCGAACGGCGTTGTACCGGCCGTCGGAGTCGAAGTCTTCAGGCTTGGGCGGCGCCGGAAGTGAGAACTGGGCGGCGTCTCCGAAATCGTGCCCGCACTCGCGCATGAGGTCGAGCAGCTTTTGTCCGTGCTCGTAAAGCCCCCTGCCGAAGGGTGAATCTGCAGGGGGATGATGTCAGGCGAGGAGAATTGCAGCGCCGCTCGAACGCGATGGCGAGGTCTCATTGCGGGGCGCTCCGATGGCGGGCGTGCGCCCAGCGTCGGGCGTGCGCCCAGCGTCGGGCGGGCGCCCATCCGCGAATCCGCGAGAGGCTCAAGGCGACGTCGCCCGGGTCGCTCATCTCCAGGTAAACGGGGGCGTTTGGGGCGAGATGGGTAAGGAGATAAAACGTGCCCTCCAATCCCACCATGCCCCCTTCGGAACCGATGGGCTGGTGATTGATCTGTCTGCCGCCGCGCGGCACGGTGTCGTGCAGATGCACGGACAGGATATGAGGATGCAGGGCCTCAAACCATTTGAAGACGGGGTACTTCGACGCCAGCGAACCGTTGCCCCAGGCGTGGCCGACGTCGAACGTGATGCCGACGGGCGTCTTATTGTGCAGGGCCTCCGAGAGGGCCTGGCGAAAGGCGAGTACGTGCGAAGGCGTCGTTCCCAAGGTTCGTTCGTCGTCGAGGCCTTCGATGCGCCACCGCAAGTTCTCAATGTGTATCCCGACGCGCCGCTCCGTCAACGGGGCAAGGACACGTGTCAGATCCTCAAGCATGGCGGCTGTGAGCGGGGTTCGTTTGAGTTCGCCGGATTCATCCAACAGCAGGTCGCGGTCCACCTTCGGAACATGGATGGTGATGGACGCAGCCCCCAACGCCAGGGCCGTCTGTACGGTTTCCTGTATCTCGGCCGGGTTCGAGAGGCGGCCGGTCTCATCAAGCCGAGGCGTGGGGCCGTGAATGCTGACGGTCGCTCCGGGGGTTCGGTTTCGCCATGAATCCAGAGCTGCGGCGAGGGCGGTAATGTCGCCCGCAGGCTTGAGTTGCGCGTGCCTCAGGCCGGTCGTGTCCATGAACTGGATCAGGGCTTCAGGAGTGTCGAAGTCTCTGGGCGCGGCGCCCAAACGGGACATTACATCGTCAATCATGGCGCTTGAAAGAAGGGTTATGTCGTGTCGGACGGAGCGGGTGGCCCCGCCGATTTCAAAGACGGTGAACCCGGGTTGGTCGGGGACGGGCTTGAAAGGATCAATGCCAGACAAGGCATGGATTGGACATTGGCCGGCGTTCAGGCGGCGCGCTGTGCGCGCGCCGCGCGTTGCGCGATGCGAGTGCCCCGCCGCACACAGCAGCGCGCCGGACTGCGACAGCAGATCTTCCAGGAATTCGCGCGAGTCCTTCTCCAGCTTGTGCGGGGGGATGTGTGTGAGGACCACCAAGCGGGCGTCGCGCGCGCCGGCGGCGTGCTGCGCCGCCCAGCGGCGTTGCTCGGCGGCGATACGCGGAAGGGCGGTGTCGAGGCCGAGAAAAAGCAGGCCCTGCTCGCGGAACGCGAAGCGCGTGTCGCCGAGCGCCTGCCGGTAGGCCTCGATGTCCGAGTCGCGGAGGTCGGAATTCCCGGGAAGCAGGTAGGTGCGGAGCGGAAAAGACTTCACCGTATGTGCGACGGCGTTGAGGGCTTCGGGGCCGCCGCGTGCCGTAAGGTCTCCTGCTATGACGACAAAGTTGGGATGAAGGGCGGCGACCCGACGAAGGGCTTCCTGGAAATAGAGCGATTGTGGGTCGCCTGCGCGGGCAATGTGCAGGTCGCAGAGTACGGCGAACCGGACTGTCTTGTTTGACGCGGGCACGGGCGCTGAGTTTCCTATGCGCAGTCGGTCATGGAGTATGAATCGAAACAGGTCGAGGCCCGCATGAATCGGCATACATTATACAGATTCGCTCCCCCAAGGATAGCGAAACCCGATGTTCGATGATGTATAATTGCGGCCGGCGTGCAAGCTGTTGGGTTTCGCACATTCAAAGGAGACCAGGAATGCCTAATCTCGCGGCAAAAGGCGGTACGCCCCTGTTGAAGGGAAAGCAGTGGGGCGGGAAGTGGCCGGTCTTTGGGAAGTCAGACGAAGAGGCGTTGTTGCGTGTCCTGCACAGCGGCAAATGGTTCCGGGGCGGCTACCCCGATGCCGCCCAGTCCGAGGTCGGCCGGTTTGAGGAGAAATTCGCCCGGTACCACGACGCCAAGTACGGCGTCTGCGTGACCAACGGCACGGCGGCGCTCGAACTCGCCTACCGGGCCGGCGGCGTCGGCCAGGGCGACGAGGTCATATGCCCCGCCGCGACGTTTGTCGCCACGGCCACGGCCGTCAACAACATCGGCGGCGTGCCGGTGTTTGTGGATATAGATCCCGAAACCTACGACATCCTCCCAGAGGCCGTCGAAAAGGCCGTGACGAAGAAGACAAAAGCCATAGCGCCTGTGCATCTAGGCGGTTACCCCTGTGACATGGACAAGCTGTGCGACATCGCGAAGAGGCACGGCCTCTTTATCGTCGAGGACTGCTCGCACGCGCACGGGTGCGAGTGGAAGGGACGCAAGGTGGGCGCCATCGGGGACATGGGGACCTTCAGTTTTCAGATGGGCAAGACGCTTACGGCGGGCGAGGGCGGCATTGTCGTCACCAACAACGAAAAGCTTGCCGAGAAGATGTTCAGCCTCCACAACATAGGCCGCCTCAAGGGCCGTCCCTTCTACGAATTTTACATGGTGGCGTGGAACCTGCGCATGACCGAGTTCCAGGGCGCTTTGTTGTCGGCGCAGTTTGAGCGTTTCGACGAGCAGATAGATCATCGCGAGGAGCTGGCAACGTATTTCGCCGAAGAGTTGAACAAAATTCCCGGCGTTCGCGCCATCAGGCGGGACCCGCGCGTCACGCGATGGGGTTTTTACTACTACACCTTCAAGTTTATCTCGAAGGATTTCGAGGGCGTCACGCGCGACCAGTTCCTGAAGGCCGTCCAGGCCGAAGGCGTGCCGATGAGCGCGGGCGGGCACATCTCGCCGCTGTACAACTTCCCCGTCTACAAGGACGGCAGCGCGCCGCATCGCGCCGAGCCGGCCGCGCATCGCGCCGAGCCGTGTCCCAACTGCGAATACGCATGGAAGAACGAGGCCCTGTCGCTGGGCCACAGCATCTTCCTGGGACCGAAGCAGGACATCGCCGATATCCTTGCCGCCATTCGGAAGGTCCGCGAGAACGCGGCGGAACTCAAGGCCTGATCGCGGGCACTGGGCGAACCGACGGGCGTCTCGTCATTGTGAGGGATAGCTGATGGGTACGCGCTATCGTTGGGCCGGCGTGGCGTGCGTGGTTGTGTGCGTTGCGGGAGCGCTCGCTGGGCATGCCCAGAGCGCGGACGGCGAACTCCTTCAGAATCCGGGTTTCGACGAGGCCGAGCCTGGCAAGGACTTGCCCCGAGTCTGGTGGTGCTTGCCGACTCATGTGCGTTGGCGCGAGAAAGTCTTCATGGGCAAAGACTATGAGATGGTGTCCGTGCCCGGCGCCTACGTCCTGACCACGCAGGAGGTTCGCCTGCGCCCCAAGCAGCGTTACACCCTCACGCTGCGGCTGAAAGGGGAGGGAGAGGCGTTGGGCGGCGCGCTTATCGTACACGGCCCGGACAAGCCGACGAAGGAGATGCCTCTCATCTGGAACATCCGGCCCACGCCGGAGTATGAGTATTACATGGTTACGTTCGTCGCACCGGACCCGGTAGCCAGGCTCTACATCTACAACGTCGCTCGCAAGGGCACAATCTACTATGACTCCGTATCGCTGCGTGAGGGCGACCCCGATCGGGTGTTCATCGGCCAGTTCGACCTCAAACCCATTGACCGTCCGCTGAGCGGCCCGGGCGAAACTCGCCATATTGACTGGGCATCGCCCTTGGCCGGGGGACCGGTGAAGACATTTCTGACGATTCGTTCGTATCGGTGTCTGCGGCAGGTTGTCGAACTTGCCCAAGGCATTGACCTGGACTACGATGTGGTGCACACGGGCTACATCGGCGACGAATGCGTCTCCGATAGCGGGCGCCGCGCCATGAAGCGGCTGGAGTCGGGCTTCTACGAGGTCTACCTCGTTGCCAGCCGGGTCAGCGACATCATGGCCAAGACGATACGTCAGCGCGTGGAGGCGGGGGCGGGCCTCGTGGTGGTGGAGGGGTTTGGCCAGGCGTCGAAGTTCGCCGATCTGAAGGGCCTGACGACGGTTGACGATGCCCACTATGTGCGCTCTGGAATCCCCTGGGACCTGATGCCGGAGAAAATCCTGTCGGCCGTACAGACGGGTTCCCTCGGCAAGGGACGGGTCGTGCGGCTGGTTTTTCCTTTGGACGTCTCGCGGGTCTGGGGTCTCATGCCGTCCGAGAACCTCCTGACGGCCTACAAGAGCCGTCAGTTTGAGTACTGGGAGTGGTGGGAATCGCTTCTGGCGAAAGCCCTTGTATGGGCGGCGGGGCGCGAAGGGGGTTGCAGGCTTCGCGTCGAGCAGGCGACGCCGGACGGGCTGAAGATCAAGGTCGAGGGCGCTCCTCCCGGCGCGAAGGCGCGCGTCATTGTCCGCAGCGCGCGAGAGATACGTTTCGACGGCCCCCTTATTCGCACACAACCGGTTGTGGCGCCTCTGGCGGAGGGGCGGGTCGTCTCGGCGGTGATTCCTCAGGACTACCCCCAGGGGAAGGTGTTCGCGGACGTGGTACTCCTGAATGCCGAAGGCCGGGCGCTCACGTGGGGCAGTTACGTTGGCGAGCGGCCCCAATCCGCCCGCATTCTCGACCTGAAGGCGGACAAGGAATGCTATGCGCCGGACGCCGAGGCCCGCCTGACCGTGAGCTTCGCGCCTGAACGTCCCGCCGACCTGACAATCGAGGGCCGACTCATTGACGCCTTTGGGCGTGTCCTGTCGGTGTCCTCACAGCGTGTTCGGGCTGCGGCCGGGGAAGGGCAGGCGAGTCTCGCGTTGCCGATTCGCCGCCCGCTGTGCGTTCACCACAGAGCCTTTGTCCAGATCGTCGAGAATGGTCGAGAGCAGGACAGTGCATGGGCCGTGATCCTGGCGCCGGAGATGGGGCCGCGGCAGGCCGCCGACGACTATCTGGCGACGAGTTGGGGGCCGGGGATGTCCCATCCGGCGGAGGTCGCGGCGTACATGCAATACACGCGCGCCCTGGGGATGAACGGCGGCTTCGGCCTGAACCCCTATCTGTCCGGCGAGCATGGCCTGATCGGCGGCGGCTACATTGACCCTCCCGCCGGCACGTTCAGGCAGACGGAGTATACGGGCAACGGCGTCCGGCCCAAGTGCCTCAGTGACCCGGCCGTGGTCGGTTCCTACACGACGCGCGCGCGGGAAGCGGCGGCCCAACAGCGGCCGTTCGGCATGGCCGCCGTCGGCATCACCGACGAGGCGTTCCTCGCCTCCCGACACAAGCGCGACGAGGTGTGCTTCGGCGAACATTGCCGCAAGCGTTTCCAGGGCTGGCTCAAGGAGCGCTACGGCGTTCTGGACGCTCTGAATAGTCAATGGGGCACGGGCTATGCGTCGTGGGAGGAAGTCAAGGGCACTCGCACCGAAGACGTGAGGGGGAAGGAAAACTTTTCGCCCTTTGTGGATTTCCGAACGTTCATGACCGACGTCTGGGTGGATGCGTGCAGGACGATCACCGACGCCTACCACGAGGTCGCGCCCGAGACACCCGTCGGTCACACGAACACGTTCGGCCCTCAGCCTTTCGATGGCATGGACTATTGGAAGCTTGCCGTGAAGACGGGTTTTGGCTGGGGCCAGGAGTACTCCGAGGCGATCAAGCCCCAGGGGCAGAAGGCCATCTTCGACCTGTGGCGGAGTTTTGCCGAAACTCCGGAGGCCAGGAAGTCCCGTTCCCGCAATCAGGACCCTGCCTCCGCCGCGACCTTTTTCAATTACGGCTGGATCGGTTACGATCACAGCGTTGCGGCGGCGCGTTACGAGCCGTGGTGGCTTGCCTTGCACGGCGCCCGCGGCGTTAGTTACTATGCGACCAACGACATGGACCCCGCGCGAGGCTCTTCCTGGGCGCTGGTTCATCCCTCGCTGAGCTACAATGAGTACTCCATGGCGGTTAAGGAGACCTTGCGTGACCTGCGCGCCGGGTGCGGGAAAGTATTCATGGAGTACGAGCGCGAAAGGCCGAAGGTGGCGGTGCTTTGGTCGTATCCTTCCATGTTGGTCTCGTGGTGCGAGTCAGCGACGGACGATCCCGAACCGGTCGAGCGTCCCGGCTGCGACAGCTTCGTGACCTGGTACCGCAGCGCCCTGAACTTCCGCCAGCATGTCAACGAGTTGCAGCTCGATTACGTCTACGTGGCTCCCGAGCAGATTCTGACTTCCGATATTCTGGGTCAGTATCCGGTGCTCTTTCTCCCCTTCACGGTTGCGGCCTCAGGGTCGTTGGTCGAGAAACTGGCGGCTTATGTTGAGGCCGGCGGCAACCTGATCGGCGACCTGCGGTGTGTGCGAACCGACGATCACGGCAAGCCGTTCGCGGACCAGGCCCCGATCCGGCGTCTCTTCGGCGTGGAGCGGGGCGGGAGGATGGACTATGGCCCGACGACGGTGACGTTCGCGACGGCGGCGGCAGGCATTGACCTGCGCGGGCGTTCGTTCGAGCTTCATGGGAGGGAGGAGATCGCGGCTGCGGGGGCCGTTGCGCTGGCAGCCCATGCCTCCGGCGAACCCGCCGTTCTGGTGCGGCCACAGGGCAAGGGTTGCACGGTTTACCTGAATTTCTGTCTGCCCGACTACGATCCGGTTGTGCTGGAGATGGTCCGCCAGATCGTCGAGAGGGCGGGGATACGCCGGCCCGTTGTCGCCGAGAATCCCAATGGCCCCGCGCCTCCTCGCTGCTACGAACGGAATACTTTCGCGCGGGGGGCCATCTCTGTGCATGCGTTCATCCGGGATCACCGGCGCTGCCAGGACTCGGACCCCGTGCGCTTTGTCTTCGGCGAAGCGGCGCATGTGTATGACATGCGCGCGAGGAAGTACCACGGTCGTACTGCGTCGGTGGAAACGACGCTGCCGCCGGGAGACACGGCGCTCTATGCTTGTCTGCCGGGCAAGGCAAAGTCGCTGGTGGTGTCCGTTCCTCCGGAGGTGAGTGCCGGAGGCGACCTGGCCGTTCGCGCCGAACTCGTGTATGAGGAAGGCAAGCCGGGCGACCACGTTTTCCACGTGGAGTTGTTCTCTCCCCGAGGCCTGCCTGTATGGCATTACACCCGGAACGTGCTGGCCATTGGCGGGGTGGTTGATCTGCGCGTTCCCCTCGCGGTGAACGAGGCGGCGGGGACTTGGTCGGCGAGGGTGAGGGATGTTCTTACGGGGTCATTGGGCGAGGCGAAGTTTACGGTTGCGGTGAGGTAGGGATTGGACGGCGTTGGTCGCAGGCCCGAGTCGCGCCGAAGGTCAGGGCTTCGGTTGTTCGGCGGGTTCGGCAGGTTCCCTGGTGTCCTTCTTGGACTTCTTGGCGCCGGACTTTTCCTCCTGTTTCTCCTTCTCGGTCATCTCGGCGCGCTTCTTCTGCCAATCCGGAATGACGATACGCACGGTGCCCTTGCCCTTCTTGGCCCAGTCGGGATCCTGGTAGTAGCTGAAAGGCTCATCCTTCATGAAGTCGGCCTTCATGGGGTCCTTCTCTAGCGGCTGGGTCGCGGCCGGCTCTTTCGTCTGGCCTTCCGTTGCAAGGCCCGGTTTGGGTGTTGGGGCGGGGCGAGACTCGCCGGGTTCGGCTTGAGAGGGGAGGGGCGCCTTCTTCTCCCTGGCGCCCTGCACAGGTTTGGCGGCCGGTGTCCCCGACTCGGTGGGGATGCCCTCGGTCGGGGCCGGTGTCTGCGGCGCCTGACCGGACTCCCGGGGAATGACCACAGGCCGCGTGCTGCGGATACTCGGCGCCGGCGCAGGCTCTCCGTACTCCCTCGGACCTGCCTGTTCCGGCGCGGAGCCGCTCGATCCCGTTCGGTACTTCTCGATCAGGGGGAGCGCCAGTTTCAGCGCAATGAGAAAGAGCACAAGATTCAGCGCGATGCCGAAAATGAGCTGAATGTTCGCGCGCTTCCGGGCCAACGCCATGTCCCGATTGCGCTGCTCGAAGGATTCCTTCGGAACGTCGTCAACCACCAGGGCCTGGAACGCGGGCTGATAGCCTTCCCCGACTTCGCGCGCAGGGGTGCGCGTGTGCGAAGCGGCGGCGTCCTCGCCCTCTGGGGAGGGGGGGCGGGGCTTTTGGACCGGATGTGCCCGGTCCTGGAACTCCGGAAAGGGCTTGTCCTCGACCCACTTGCTGCGGAGGACATCGAGTTGATTTGTGTCCCACAGCAGGGTGTCGGAAGGGTCTCCGCCGACCTCGAGCGGCAGCTTCTGTTCCGGAGGCTTTGAGACGTGGATCACGGCCGAGGGCAACTCCCCGGCGGCGAGTTCGTCGAGATGGTCCAGCGCCATCAGGACGGCCTCGCCGGACTGTATTCGTTTGCGATGATCGGGATTCATCATCCGCCGGATCAGTTCATAGATCGGCGGGGCCGAGCCGAGCGCAGGGAACTCGCTCATATCGGTCGGGCGTCTCGTCTTGAGCATGAAGAACATCGTTGCGCCGAGGCCGTAGATGTCGGACCGCTCGTCGCCGGGCGAACCTTCGCGCTGCTCGGGAGAGAGGCATTTCTCGTCCAGCACAGGGGGGCCGGTGAGGAGTTTGTCTGCCTTGCGTCCGAGGTACTTGCGCAGTCCGACGACCAGGCGGGCCATCCCGAAATTGCCGAGTTTGGCTTCCCCGTCCTCCAGAAGAAGGATGCTGTACGGGGAGACCGCTCGATGGACCACGCTCTTGGAGTGGGCGACTTCCAGGGCCTCCGCCACGCAGCGCAGCACCCGGATGACATCTTCAGGGGTCGAAGGCCCCTTGTCCTCCACGTGTTGCGCCAGCGTCTTGCCCCTCACGAACTCCATCTCGACGTAGTGCTTGCCCTGACGGCATCCGACGTGGATGAGGTGGACGAGTCCATGGTGCGTGAGCTTGGCGTCCGCTGTTTCCAGCAGGTCGCCCAGTGTCCGCTTGACCTCAAAATCCTTGAGATCGCGGAATTCGTCCGGCAGGAGCAGGAGCGACACGATGTCCCTCGTGTCGTAGTTGTACGCCTTGTACAGTTCGCCCAGGGGCGCCGCTTCAAGGCGGTCCAACAGTTTGTAGTTGGCGAACTCCGTGGAGCGCATGGCACCTGGCCGTTTCGTTGTCGGTTTCTGGGTTCGGAATGTGGCGCGTTCGGCTACACCTTGAACTTGATGCTCTTGCCTGTCTCGGCGGATTTGAAGATCCCGGCGTCAATCTCCAGCTCGCGGAAACCGTCGAGACCGCTCGGCGCGTAGTCGGCTCCCTCGCGCACGGCCTTGGAGAAGGCCGTCAGCGAGCCGATAAAGCTGTTCACTCCGAACTCAGAGCGCACTCCGTCGCCGAACACCTCGATCTTCTTGTCCACCGGCCCGCCCGGAAGGGCGGGGCCGCCGTGACCGTATACCTCGATTGATCCAGATAAATTATACATCGTGGCGCGGGCCTTGTCACCCGTGTAGTCAATCCGCAGGGGAGCATGGGTCATGCTGGAGTGCCAGGTTCCCGTGATGCTGCCTGTGCAGCCGTTCTTGAACTTCAGCCAGGCCGACCGCTCCATCTTGTCCGGCAGGCCGGAGACGATCGCGCCCAGTTCGGCCACGTCGCCCATGAACCAGCGCATCAGGTCAATCACGTGGCTCCAGCACCACAAGTGGGCGTGCACGACGATGGCCACGGGCTTGCCCAGTTCTCCGGAGTCTATGAGCCTCTTCATGGCTTTTCCGTGGGGCGTGTGCCGGTAGTTGAAGTTCATGGCGAGTTTGGCCTTGGACTTCTTCCAGGCGTCGAGCATCTTCTGCGCCTCTTTCAGGTCGCTCCACTGGACCGCGAGTTGGTTGGTCTTGCAGTACATGGGCTTCTCGACGATGGTGTTGACGTTGTGGCCGAGGGTCACGAGGACCGGCGCGCAGTGGTCGGGTTCGCGCGTGCACACGTCGGCGATGTCAATTTTCTCCTTGGAGAGCATTTCCTCAAGGTTATAGTAAGGTTTGCCGCCGAAATCGCGCGCCGCCGCGTCGGCCCGCGCCTTTTCCTTGTCGCACATGGCCGCCAACTCGATGTCCGGCACCCTTTTCCATGCCGGCAAATGACTGCCCCGCGCCACACCGCCGCACCCGACGACCGCTACCCGCAATGGCATCTCTGGTTTCTCCTTTGAATGGGCCAAAAATGTGGCCAAAAGTCTAGTATAGTTCCGGGGGGCAGTCAAATGAAATTGTGTGTGTTGATTGACGGCGACGCGCGGCGCCCGCAGGAACGCAAGGCGAAACGAAGTATGGGACCAAAGCGCCTGTTGGTTGAGGACCGAGGGCTGCGATTCCGCTCCTGGGTTTACTTGGCCGTGCCGCCGCTTCCAGTGGCGTTTGGGAAGAACAGGGGTTTGCCCTGTGGCTGGAAGTCGCCGATGATCTTCTGTGCTTCGGGGGACGTGAGATACGCGATGAACGCCTTGGCCAGGTCGTACTTTGCGCTCGGATGCTTGAGGGGGTTCACAGCGATGACGCCATAGGGATTGAAAAGACGGGGATCGCCCTCGGCCAGGATATCAAGCTCAATCTTTGACTGCATGGCGAGGCAGGTTGCGCGGTCCGAAAGCGTGTATGCCTGTTTCTGGCCGGCGATGACGAGCGTTGCGCCCATGTCCTGCCCGGCTTCCATATACCATACGCCTGCGGGTGCGACTGCGGCCGCCTGCCAAAGCTCCTTCTCCTTGGTGTGCGTTCCGGATTCGTCCCCGCGCGAGACGAACGGGCATCCGTTCTTGGCGATGGTTTTCATCGCGGCGCCGGCGTCCTTCTGTCCCCTGACGCCGGCGGGGTCCGTGCGAGGGCCGAGGATCACGAAGTCATTGAACATCACGTCGCGCCGGTCCACGCCGAATCCGTCCGCCACAAACTTGTCCTCCGCCTTGCGCGCGTGCACGAGCACCACGTCCACGTCACCCCGCTCGGCAAGCTTCAGCGCCTTGCCTGTGCCCACGGAGATCACGTCCACCTTGCACACGTGCTTCTGTTCGAACGGGGGCAGAAGGACTTTCAGCAGGCCCGTGTTTTCGGTGCTCGTGGTGGTGGCCAGGCGCAGACGAACCTCCTGGCACCAGGCGGCGCCCGCACAGAACATCAACAGGGCGATTACGGCGCCCCGCAAGATGGGGCGGGACGAGGGGTTGCTCACGTCCTTGGCTTTCACGGCGCGCCTCCTCAGGGATAGCGGGACGCCCTTCGAGTTGGGATCACCATTGAAGCTGCGTGCGAAACAGAAACGCGTCTTCGTTGTTACCGGTCTTCTTGCTCCCGACCCCGCTGGTCGGGCTGATGGTGACGCCGGAGTCAAAAATAGTTCGTTCCCAATCAAACATCAACTTGACGTGAGGGTTCAGGTACCAGTTCAGGCCCAGCGTAATCTCGCTGGCTCGATTTGTCATGCCGGTCGCCGCGAAACGTGGGGTAAGATCGCCGGGGTGCATCTCGAACATCTCATCGCCGATCTCGAGTCTCGAATAGCGCGCAGCCAGCTCAAAGGCCCCCCACGTGCCTTTCTGGGGGTCAAAATTGTTCTTGGGCTTCACGGCTTTCAGTGTGGCGGCCTCGCCGGTGAGCAGCCAGGAGGCTTGTAGATACCATGCGATGGTTGGCATGTGTTCGCTGTCAAAGATCGGCGTATTGCCTGGACCTCTGGCGACCTGCCGGGTAAGTTCGGCGTTCATGACGTCAAGTTTTTTCTGGACATCATCGCTGACCGGCTGTGCGTTCAGGCCTGCCATTGCGGCGCAGAAGACAAACGCCAGACTACATGGCAGGACTACGGCCATTCGCATCGGTGTTTCCTCGAGTCGAGACCCGCAGAAGTCCTCAGCCCGGGGTATCCCAGAAGGACGGGGGGAGTATACGTTTAATCTAATACAGATGCAAGCGAAATAGTTTAGATTAAAGCGCTCCCCGTGGTTGTTCGCGAACCCCATTTCCCCAAGACAGGGCGAACGCGACAACCGGCAATAGCGGCTGTAGGGCTGGGTCCGGATGATTACGGCTTGCAGTACGTTAAGGAAGCGGACATAATATTAACCAGACGGGCTTGCTGCCGCGTCTTGCGGCGGCGTACCGGGGGGCGTTCCCCATATTGTTATCTGCCAGGGATTCTGCGGAGGAGAAAATGCGTCTGATTATCATTGGAGGTGTCGCCGGTGGCGCGTCAGCGGCCGCGCGCGCGCGGAGGCTTTCAGAGGATGCCGAGATCATCGTCTTCGAGCGCGGCGAGCACGTGTCGTTTGCGAACTGCGGGCTGGCTTATCACATCGGCGGGGAGGTTGAGGATCGCGACGCTCTTCTCGTCCAGACTCCCAATAGCCTGAAGAAGCGTTTTCGGCTGGATGTTCGCGTCAGACACGAAGTCGTTGCCATTGATCGTGGCAAGAAGGAAGTTCAGGTTCGCGACCTTGCGACCAGGCGCACCTTCTCAGAAAAGTACGACAAGATCATTCTCTCTCCGGGCGCGGAGCCGTTCAAGCCGCCGCTGCCTGGTATTGACAATCCGAAAGTCTTTGTCTTGCGAAGCATGGCGGACATGGACCGCATCAAGGCCGCCGTGGACGGCGGAGCGAAGTCTGCGGTGGTGGTGGGCGGCGGCTACATCGGGCTGGAGGTCGCCGAGAATCTGAGGCGGCGCAAGGTGGAGGTTGCGTTGGCACACAGTCATTCCTCCGTGATGGTGCAGATTGACCCGGAAATGGCAACGCCCATACACCAGGTCCTGCGCCTGCATGGCGTGGAGCTGTTCCTGAACGATGCGGCGGCGTCTTTCGCGGAGCGCGACGGCAAGGTGGTGGTCACGCTTAGGAGCGGGAAGGAAATTGTTGGGGATTTCGCTGCGCTTGGCGTGGGGGTGCGGCCGGAGACGCGGCTGGCGCGCGAGGCGGGTCTGCAAGTCGGCGAGCGCGGCGGCATCGTCGTCAACGAGCGTCTGCAAACGACCGACCCGGACATCTACGCCGTGGGTGATGCCATTGAGGTAAAGGACTTTGTCACAGGGCAGGCCACGGTGATCCCGCTGGCAGGACCCGCCAATCGTCAGGGCCGCATCGCCGCCGACAACTGTATGGGACACGCTTCGACGTACGAGGGCACACAGGGCACTGCTGTGGTGCGTGTCTTCGAGCTGACGGCGGCTTGCACGGGGGCGAATGAGAAGACACTCAAGAAGGCTCAGATGCAGTACGAGAAGGTCTACCTGCACCCCATGAGCCACGCGGGTTACTTTCCCGGCGCAATGCCCATGACGATCAAGCTGCTTTTTGCGCCGGACACCGGTCATGTGCTCGGCGCGCAGATCGTGGGCGAGGACGGCGTGGATAAGCGCATTGACGTCCTGGCGGCGGCCGTCAGGGCAAGGCTTACCGTGTACGACCTGGAGAACCTGGAACTCGCCTACGCGCCGCAGTACGGCTCCGCCAAGGATCCCATTAACATGGCGGGTTTCGTGGCGTCGAATGTGCTGCGCGGGGACATGGGGCTTGCGCAGGTGGACGAGGTGACAGCCTACTCCACCAGTGGCGCGTTGGTATTGGACGTCCGCACGCCGGCCGAGGTCGCCGCCGGTTCCATTCCGGGGGCCGTGGCAATCCCCGTGGACGAGTTGCGCCATCGGTTGAATGAGTTGCCGAAGGGCCGCGAGATCGTCACATATTGCGCGGTGGGTTTTCGCGGTTACCTGGCCAATCGAATCCTCGCTCAGAATGGCTTCAAGGTCCGAAACCTGACGGGCGGATACAAGACCTACGGTCTATACCATCCGAAGGAGCCGGCGGCGCCCCCGGTGGAGCAGCCGGCGCAATCGCAGGCCGCCAGACCCGCGCCGGCATCGCCCGGGAACGAGGAGACGCTTGATTGTTGCGGCCTGCAGTGTCCTGGCCCCATCATCCAGGTGAAGAAGAAGATGGACGAGATGTCGCCGGGCGCTCGGCTGCGCGTCTTTGCTTCGGACATGGGTTTTGCGGCCGACATCGGCGGGTGGTGTCGCAGTACGGGCAACACGCTGGTGGAGGTGAAGAAGGAGGGCAGGCAGATCGTGGCGGTCCTTGAGAAGGCCGGGGCTGCCGCTGCGCCGGCCCAGGAAGCCCCGTCGGGCGCGTCGGGGAAGAATAAGACGGTCATCGTGTTTTCCGGGGACCTGGACCGCGTCATGGCCTCTTTTATCATCGCCAACGGCGCGGCGGCCAGCGGGAGCCAGGTCACGATGTTCTTTACCTTCTGGGGTCTGAACGTTCTCCGTCGGCCTGAGGGCGCGCAGGTGAGGAAAGGCGTACTCGATAGAATGTTCGGCTGGATGATGCCTCGCGGAGCGGGCAAGCTGAAGCTCTCGAAGATGAACATGGGCGGCATGGGTACCGCCATGATGAAGTACGTGATGAGGCAGAAGAACGTGAGCAGTGTCTCTGAACTCATCGCCATGGCCCGGGAGGCGGGCGTCCGCCTCGTCGCCTGCACGATGACCATGGATGTCATGGGCATCAGGAAGGAAGAATTGATTGACGGGGTGGAGTTTGGCGGGGTCGTGTCGTACCTGGATGCGGCCAACGCCTCCAACCTGAATCTGTTTATCTGATCCCCTGGCAGGGGCGGCGCGTTTGAGGTGTGTAGCGGAAAACCTTTGAGTTGAGCATACTGCGAACAGGACCACGATGGACCCCCTTCGATACGGCATCATTGGCCTGGGCGGTTGGGCGCGCGGCGTCCACATCCCAAATCTGAATCAGATCAAACAGGCCCGAATAGCGGCAGTCTGCTCGCGCAGCGAGGAAAACCGCGCCAAGGCGTTGGCGCTGTGCGGCGGCGGCCCGAAGGCGTTTGCGGATTACCGCGAGTTGCTTGCCTCGCCCGAAGTTGACGCCGTCGTTATCGCCACCCCCAACAACACCCACGCCGCCATTTCCCGCGAAGCCCTGGCGGCGAGCAAGCACGTGTATTGCGAGAAGCCGATGGGGCTTAGCGTCGTCGAATGCGACGACGTCATACGCGTTGCCGAAGAATCGGGGCTGGTGTTTCTTGTCGGACACGAGTTGCGGTTCGCGCCGATTGTGCGCGAGGTCAAGGACATGGTCGAGCGTGGCGTCATCGGCCGGCTCACGATGGTCCGCACCGACCTGATGCGCCGTCCGCTGGGCATGGCCGCGTGGCGGCTGGACCCGGCTTCGTACGGCGGCGTGATGATGGATGTGGGGATTCATTACCTCGATCTGCTCTGTTACCTGACGGGCGCTGCTCCGCGCAGGGTCTGCGGTGTGGGGGGCGACGTGGCCGGCGTGGGTTACATGAATCAGTGTCAGGTGGTGCTGGACTTCGAGGGCGGCGGCATCGGCGCATTCGGCATGTGTCTGTACTGCCAGTTCGGCGGCGAGATCACGGTAAGCCTCTTCGGGACACAGGGGCGGATCGAGGTCTTGGCCCAGGCTGGTCAGATTACGGTCTATGACTATGCAGGCTCGAAGAAGGATGTGCGCCAGGCGCCCGCCCCTTCGGAGCACAAGGTCTACGGCTTCCCAGGCACGTATGAGGCGCACCTCGCCTTCATTCGCTCCGTCCTCGACCACAAGAAGCCGGAGGCCGACGCCTTCGTCGGCCGTCAGGCCGTGGCCGTCAGCCTGGCGGCGCAGAACGCCATGCGCACGGGCCTGGCCGTCGAACTCTGACCGGGGACGATAGAAAAACACCAGGAGCCGAAGCTCTTTCCCCGTCTCCCGGTGTGGCATGAGGGGCGCGTCTGTTGCGGGCGGGGCGTGGGGGGTCGAGGGGCTACTCGCCGCCTTCCTTCTTGGGTTTCTTCTTGGCCTCCGCCTCGGCGATGATTTGCGAAGTCAGGTCAGCAAACTTGCCCGACTTGCACCGCGGGCAGCGCGGCGTGGTCGAGATGCGGTCTCGAATGCCGTAAATCATGCCGCAATTGGGCCGGGCGCAGTGAAAGCCGTAGATGGCCGATTTCTTCCCGCAGACGTAGCACGCGATGGGCACGGTCTTGGCCTCGCGGGCCATGAACGCCCCGCCGCACTCCTCGCAGTAAAAGCCGATCTTCGGGCCGAAAGTGGGCAGCAGCGCCGTCACGGTCGAAAAGACCCCCATGTACCAGAGCCAGAAGACCAGCAGCCCGCCGAGGCCGCCGAAGATCATGACGATTCGCTGTGTGCGTTTGGGATCGCCCTTGACGCCCACGTAGTGCTCCAGCGTGCTGAGCGGCTTGCGTTCCTCGATGGCCGCGCGCGTGTCGTGCATGATGCCGAGCCGCCGCTTCTGCTGCGACTTGATGATGGCCTGGGCCTGGTTCTCCTTGATGTACCGTTTCTCAAGGAGCAGGAACGCGATGGGCGGCGTGTCGCGGCCCTGCCGCTTGTATTCAGCCATGAGATTCTCGACTTCCTGCATCTGCTGCTCGGTACAATACTTGTTGCCCACGGCAAGCTTGGCGAAGTCCTTGTCGTCCACGGTGGGTCGGGCCTTGCAACGAACCTCCAGGATGGCCTCCATGTCGGATTCCCTGATGGCGCCCGTATCCACAAGGATGCGGCCGATGTGAGGCGCCGCCTCCTTGCGGTCGGCGATGGCCTTTTGGCGGCTGAGGGCGTCGTTGTACTGCGTCGCGGTGATGACGCCGGCCCAGAGCGCGATCTTGGCGAAGCGAATGTCCTCGATGGCGTAACCCTTGCTGCGGTCGGCGATGCTGTAGTCAAGGGCGCCGGCTATGAGCGTGACCGGCCCGAAGTTCCTGGACTTGCACTTGGGGCACACGGTCCCGGGCGTCCAGGCAATATTCTTCACAAAATGGCTGCAGTCACTGCACTTGGCGACCATCTTGACCTGGCCCGCGATCGGCGTTTGCTGCGTCACGGTGTGTTCTCTCCTTCAGGCAACCTGGGATAGACCGACACTCTCCGGATTTTAGGAAGGCGCGCCGCAAATGTCAAAAACAATTAAACGGCGAAGGACACCCAGGCCCCGGCCTTGAACCCGCTGGTGCGCCGCGATATCATAGCGGCGCAATTATATGGAGGGCGGCATCCTTGCTGAGCATCATCGGGCTGGTTGTGACAGCGGTTTTTCTGATCCTGGCTTCCGGTTGCGAGGATATACAGGTGCGGGATGTGGGTTTGGGCCAGAGACAGTATCGGCCCGCGCGTATGCAGCCGGGGACGCTGACGGTCTCCGCCGGTATGAGAATCCGCGTCCGCCTGCGGGAGATGCTCGATTCGGACAGGACCCGCGCGGGCCAACGCTTCACGACGAGCAGTATGGAGGATGTGCGTTCGATGGCCGGGGCGGTGGCTATTCCGGGAGGGAGCGTTATCCACGGTTATGTGGCCGAGGTGACGCAGGTGGTCAACCGGACCTCGATGCGGTTGCGTTTCGACTTCGCAGACCTGGCGGACGGCCGGCGCGTGCCGCTGACGGCGGAACCGGCGCAGGAGTCGGGCATTGAGATGGATGATCTGGCCGAGAAGGGCTTGAACCAGGCCAAGGGTTTTCTCATCGAGCGGGGCATTGATGCGGCGACGGGGGGGGTGCTGTTGCCTGTCTGGTTGTACATGCGGGCCAAGACACTGCATGGTTTCGTGACGCAGGAATCGCGAATGGTGTTCCCCAAGGACTGCATCCTGACCATTGAGCTTTCGCAGCCCGCCTACGTGCCGCCTCCGCGCCGCGCATCGCCGGTCACACCGTCTTCTGCCGGACCTCAATGAGAGCGGGCGTACATGTGCCAAG
Source organism: uncultured Planctomycetota bacterium (assembly GCA_964409935.1). Lineage (GTDB taxonomy): Bacteria > Planctomycetota > Brocadiia > JAADGH01 > CAYPFP01 > CAYPFP01. The sequence continues at coordinate 25,201 of CAYPFP010000052.1, forward strand.
CCCGAGCTTCTGCGCCGAGACGATATGTTGCGCCTTGGGGTCCAAAGGTCTCTTGCCTTTGCCGGCGCGGTAGGCGTTGAGGGTCTGCAGCATCTGGAAGTCGAGCGCCACCGGATCGGCGGAGGCCATGATCTGATTGCACCGCCACTGCGGCTTGCCGTGGGGGCCGCCTTCGTAGATGCCCATGAGGGCGTCGGCGATGTGGAGGCGCGTCTTCTCGCGGATGACGGCGTTGGCGTACAGCTCCGCGATCTGCGGGTTGGCGTTGTTGGCGTGCACGGCCGCGATCAGCCCGAGCGAGACGCGGTCGCCGAGCGGGATCGCGCCGTAGAAGTTCTTCAGGCAGCCGGTCACGCCGGCAATGCCGTGCTGTTTCATCACGGGGATATTGACGATGTAGTTGCAGACCTGCGAGACCAGGCGGGAGACGGGCATTGTCTTCTCGATGGACGGAATCGTGACCAGGCGGCGCTGATCGTAACCGATGGAGGGGGAGTTTGTGCCCAGGCAGCGGATGCCGCTGGAGCCGCGGTTGATCTTGTAGCCCGACATGGTCAGCCCCTCGATGAAGCTGCCCTCGGCGCGATCCCAGATGATGATGTTGTTCTCTTTGAAGCCCGCCTTCTGAAGGCCTGCCGCGACGCCCAGGGCGACCTCGACGTGCGACGGGCAGGCGGGGTTCAGGGCGTTGACCTTCAGTCCCACGACGTCGGTGTCTTTGACCTTGGGAAAGATTGCGGCCCACGCCGCTTCGGGGGACCCTTGGCCGGTAAGCAGCATGACGGCCTCGTGCACCAGGCGTTCGGTCCGGGCGGCGTCAATCTGCCAGGCGGCGTCCACGGCCATCGGGTCGCAGGCGATGGCGACGACGCTCCTGGTCGTCTCCGCCGCCCGTGCCTGTGGCAGCAGGGAAGCGGACGTCGCGGCTGTCAGAGCGGCCAACCCCGCTGTCTTCAGGAACTCTCGACGCGAGCAGTCGCTTTTCTGCATGCTACTCCTCGTCCTTGTCGCGTATCAGGGGGTGCGTGACTTTGCCCGTCCAGGACTTGACGAAGTCAATGTCCTTATAGACGCTCTTGGGGATGTCCTTGTTGTGGCATTGCCCGCAGAGGGGCTTGCGCTCCTCGAGGGTCTTCAGGGGGATGAGGCCCTTCTTCTTGGCCAGCTCGTAGTCCTGCATGATGTCAAGGGTCTTGAAGTTGGAGCCGGCGCCGTGGCAGCCTTCGCAACTGACGCCTTCGGTGAGGGCAAGGGTCCCGCTGATTTGTTCGGGCTTGACGATGGCGGCAGTGGCATGGCAGCGAAGGCACTTGTCGCTCTTCTGAGGGTCGTCAATGCCCATCTCCTTTGCCACGGTTCGCGCCTTGTCGCCGGCAAGGTGGGCGTAGGCCTGGGCGTGGGGGTCTTCCTTGAGCCACTTGCCGTACTGGTTCCCGCGCGCGGGGTTCTTGTGGCAGACGCAGTTCTCCGCCCCCACGAAGGTCGGTGGGCCTTCCGGCGGCTCCGTGGTGGTGGCGTCGGGGTGGGAGACCTTCAGCGCGGCGACGGACAGGATAATGGAGATAGCCAGAGGCGCTATCTTCCGGATCAGTGGTGTGTATCGCATACCGTGTGCAATTCCCTGGGCGGACTGGGCAACTCGTCAAAGATCCATGTTAGCTTCGCCGGGGGTAAAACGCAAATCAAATCCGTCCGGCCAGGGTTTGCGGTCCGGCGAGGGGCGCGCCCCCCGGGGGGGCGCAGGCTCAAGGGGCGAAGCCGCAGACATCGAGGTGGCGGTCGCTGACCATCGCGACGTCGAGACCGCCAAGACCGGCGCGGCGCAGTTGAGCGCGGACCTCGTTCGGGGTGTAGGCCGCGAGCAGGGAGCGGTAGTACTCCTCCTGAAGCAGGGCGGAGGCGCCGGCGGCGTATTGCCGCACAATGCGCCCTGCGGCCTCGGTGTCGGCGGGTCGGGCCAGGTCGCGAAGGAGTATGGCGGCGCCGGGCCTGGCCACGCGCCTGATCTCCGACCACAGGGCGCGGGTGTCGGTGATGTGATGAAGAAGGCTGTTGGAGAAGACGACGTCGAAGGCGGCGGCGGCGAAGGGGAGGCGCTTGGCGTCGGCGAGTACGAGTACGAGCGCGCCGGACTTGCGCGCGCGCCCGGCGACCTTGCGGGCATGACGAAGCATGGGGCGAGAGGCGTCCACGGCCACGATGCGCCAGCCAGGACGGGCGCGAAGGACCTGAAGCGGGATATCGCCGGGGCCGGTGCCCAAGTCGAGGGCCGCGACGCGCCCGCCGGGGCGGGCCAGTTCCAACAGGCGCTCGGTAAACTTGCGGTTGACGTCGCTGAAGTCGGTCTCGGCGTAAGCCTTGGCCTCGGCCGGAACGTCCATGACTTCAGGTTCGGGCCTGCGGGGCATGGCGGGGGACAAGCCGAGCCTCCATTAGTGCCTGGCTCGCGGCGGACGTTCGCCGCGTGCCTGGCACTGGGTGCAAACTGCGCGGGGTCCTAGAGGCGTCCCGCCCTCAGGAACGAGTCGCTGTAGATCTGCTTGTTGAGGATCATTTCGGCCGTGATGGCGGCGTCCATGAGCGGTTCATCGAATACGTCCACGATGGCGGCTTCGAGGCCGGCGGCGATGGCCATCACGATAAACGTTCGGTTGATGAGAGATCGCTCCTTGGTGCCCTGCGACAGATTGCTCAGTCCGATGATGGTCCGGGGGGCGGGGTCGGCGAGGCATTTCACCTGGGAGATGACATCAATGAGGAAGCGAGGCTGGTTCTGCGCAACATTGACGGGCAGGATGATCGGGTCAATGAAGACCTCGGTCATGGGCAGGCCGTGATGCAGGGCGCGCTCGGCGATGTTGGCGGCGATCTCCATCCGCTTGTCCACGTCCTGCGGGACGCCTTCCTTGGTGATGGTCAGGCAGACCAGGGCGGCATTGTGCTTGACGGCCAGAGGCATCCACTTGTCGAGCACCTCGGCGTCGCCCTTGGACGAGTTGATCATGATCTTGCCCTTGGCGACCTCAAGGCCGGCCTGGATGACGCTGAGGCGCTGGCTGTCAAGCGCCAGAGGCGTATCGCAAGCCTCCTGAATGGTCGTCACGAGCCACTTCATGGTTCCGGCAGGGTCCGCAGAGGCCGTGCCGACGTTTACGTCCAGGTACTTTGCGCCGGCCTTGGTCTGACGGATGGCCAAGTCCTGAATGGTTTTCTTGTCCTGTTCCTGAATTGCCTTCTTGACGTCCACGAACATGCCGTTGATACGTTCCCCGACCGCGATCATGAAAAAGCCTCCTTCCAGTTTGATGAATGCGTGCGGCGCACATAGACGCCGCCAGTGACGCAGAATTCGTTATGCGCGGAGCCGCGCGCGTTCCGGCGGGGCAGCCCGGTCAACGCCGACGCGCAAGAGTTCCTGTCAATCGTCCGAGCGGCCGCGGAGCAGACCGGATCGGAACAGAATGTAAACCAACTGCATGATGGCCATGAGCGCCGCCGCTACGTAGGTCAGAGCGGCGGCATTGAGGACGGCTTTGGCCTGCGGGAGTTCGTACGTATGCACGGCGCCGGAGGTCTTCAACATCGCCAGCGCGCGGTTGCTGGCGTTGAACTCGACCGGCAGGGTGATCAGAGCGAAGATTACGGCCAGCGAAAAGCAGGCAATGGCGACCAGGATGAGCATGGGCGACATAAAGATTCCAAGGATGAAGAGAATCCACGCCAGGTTGCTGCCGATGTTGACCGCCGGCACCAGGGCCGTGCGGAGAGACAGGGGGGCATAGCCCGTGGCGTGTTGGACGGCGTGCCCGGCTTCATGGGCAGCCACTCCCAGCGCCGCCACGGAGGTGCTGTTGTAGACGTCGCTGGAAAGGTTGAGGGTTCGTGTTCGCGGGTCATAGTGGTCGCTCAGGGTGCCTGGGACCTCCTGAATGGCGACCTCGCGAAGCCCCTGATCGTCAAGAACTTCGCGCGCGGCTTCGGCGCCCGTTATTCCGCTCTGAGCGCGCACGCGCGAGTACTTGGCGAAGGTCCTCTGGACCTTGAGCTGGGCCCACAGGGCCAGCAGCAGACCCGGGAGAACGAAAAGATAGTACAGCGGGTCAAGACCGAATATCATAGGTTGTCCTCCTCTTCAGAGTGCGCCCGCCAACGCGACGGTGCTATTAGGGTACTATGGAACGCGCGAGAGTACAACAAGAAACAGTCCTGAAACGGTCATGATGATGCAGGCGAAGTCTTCCGCGCGGATGAAGGGAACTATTTTTTCTTCTTGGGAATCATGCCGACGTCGTGTGCAATGTCCGTGAACTCCTGCAGGCTGAGGTCTTCGAGTTGCTTCTTGCGTTTGTCGAGTTTCTCGTTGAACTTTATGGCTTTCTCCTGCATATGCGCATGGGTGTCCTCCGAGCCGCCCAGAAGGACGAAGTTCTTGCCGGAGGTGATCCGTTTATGGCCGTCGGCGCAGTCAAATCCGAGGCCCAGAAGCATGGCCTTTACGCGTTTGTCCAGGGCGCTAACCTCCAGCTATCGGCGGAAAAATGGAAACCTGGTCGCCGTCGCAGAGGACTTTGTCCTCCTTGCAGTGAAGCCCGTTGTGAATGATGAGCTTGAACCGTCCCGGCGGTATGCCCAGCGTCTTGAGAAGGTCGGAGATCCTGGCCTTGTCCGGAAGCGACATATCCTTGCGGCCTTCCTCGTCGAGGCCCGGAATCTCCTTCCGAAAGTAAGCGAAAAGCTGCACGTTAACGTTCATCGCAACCCGCTGCAAGAGCTTTTGACCATTATTATCTCAGAAATCAAACACGGTGTCGAGTTCGGAGTCCGGAATGTCGAAGACGGCGTT
>CAYPFP010000052.1:30143-34797 GCA_964409935.1 uncultured Planctomycetota bacterium
GTGGCGTCGAGGGCGGCGCTGGCGATCTGGAGTCCGCGCGAGAGGGCGACCTGGCCTTCGGGTTTGAGCGGGTCCACAAAGCCGCCGACCTTCAGCACGTTTTGGGCGATTGTGTAGCCGGCCGTGTGGTCCGCGCCCTGGGGCGAGGTGGCATACGTGACGCCGATCCCCTTGGCCGCGCGCGGGTCGTAAGCCGGCAGGGCCTGGCCTTTCACGACGGGCACGCGCTCGACGCCGAAGGCCTGTCCGGTGACCTTGGCGCCGCTGCCGATGACGCGGCCCAGAGGGGACCCCTTCTGCACTTCCTTGAGAAGCTTGATGGCGGCGGCCGCGTCGCCGAATCGGGCCACACCGGCCTCCATAGCCACGGCGATGGTGGCTCCCATCTCAATGGTGTCCAGCCCGATGTCGTCGTCCATGCGGTCCATGCGGGCGATGGCGTCCAGGTCGTCAATGCCGCAGTTGGCGCCGTGTGCCCAGACCGTCTCGTACTCGGGCCGTTTCGTGAGATACTTGTTGTTCTCGTCCATGTAGATGCCCGAACAGCAGATGACGCACCCCGTGTGGCAGGCGTGGCTCGGAATGCCGCCGCGGGCGATGATGGCCGCGCGTTCGGTCTCGCCGCTGATCTTCTCGACGCCGGCGAACTTGCCCGCGGAGAAGTTGTTGGTCGGGTATGCTCCGACGGCATTGATGATGTTGGCGAGGATGTTCGTGCCGTAGGTCGGAAGCCCTTCGCCCGTGACCGGGTGCTCGGCCAGGAGCTTGGCGAACCTCCTCACGTTGTCTTTGAAGGCGGCGTCGTCCTTCGGCGCGACCCGCTCGGTGTTGGCGGCATCAATGACAATGGCCTTGAGTCCTTTGGCCCCCATTACAGCGCCCATGCCGCCGCGTCCGGCGTGCCGCGTGGGGCGTCCTTCGGGGTCCGTGACGGCGACGCTGGCGGCCGAGAGCCTCATCTCGCCCGCCGGACCGATGGAGATGACGGCGGCGTTTTTGCCGTGTTTGCGGCGAAGGGTCGAGGCCGTCTTGTAGTTGCCCTTGAGACGCAGGTCGTTGGCCGTGGAGAACCGGGCGCCGCCGGCGTCAATCTTGAGAATGTGCGCGTCGGCCTTGGCCCCGCTCCTGACGGTGCCAGGGACGGGGCACGCGGGCTTGCCCTCGACGACGATGGCGGCGATGCCCAGGCGCGCAAGGGCGGCTGCGGCGGTGCCTCCGGAGTTCGATTCCTTGATGCCGCCGGTCAGCGGGCTTTTGGCGCCGACCGAAAGCCGTCCCGAACAGGGGGCGGTGGTGCCGCTCAGGATTCCAGGCGCAAACACAAGACGGTTCTCGCTCGAGAGCGCATGACACAGCGGGGGCACTTCGGCGTTGATGATGGCCGAGGTCAGCGCGCGTCCGCCGAGGCCGACAAACTCCGGTCTCAGCGGCTCTTCGGAAACCGTCAGCGTCTCCATGTTTATGCGCAGCACTCTGGGCATCATTCCGCCTCCAGCAAAGCAGGCCCGCCACCCGGCTAGGCGGGCGGGCACGGCGCGCAAGACCTCAGACCCGAAGACCGTGCCCCATTATGGGGCGCGCTCGCCCCCAAGCCCAGACACGGAGTGCCAGGCACCCGCCCGACGGATTGGCGGGAGCCAGGCACTACGCCCAGGCGCCCGCCCGACGGATTGGCGGGAGCCAGGCACTAAGCTAAGCCACGTCTTTGACCACGAAGCTGAGGCCGAGCTTGTTGAGCGTGTCCTTCGTGGGGACTCCGGTCTTGGTGTCCCAGCCCATGGCCTTGAGGTAGTCGGCGGTCTGGGCCTTGACGTCCACGGTGACGCCCTTGAGCGGACCTGTGGCCAGCGGCGGCAGGCCGAGGACGCGCGCCGGAACCTTGAATTGAAGGTTGTACATCCCTTCGCGCACGTTGAAGCTCATGCGGAGGGCGGCGATGCGGGCGCCGATTTCGAGGAACTTGTCAAAGGATATTTCCGTCCCCAGCGCAGCGCTGAGGAACTCCGCCGGCGCGGTGTGCGGGATCACGCACGCGCCGAACATGCATATGCCGGAGGCGTTGACGACGTGCATGTAGTTGCTCAAGATGGCGTGGATCTGGCCCTTGCCGGTGTACTTATGCTTGTCCACCTTGCCGAAGTTGAAGCCGGGGGGCGGGAACTCGGCCTCGGCGACCCAGGAACTGAACTGCGTATGGCGGCCCGGCGTGGCGTCCATCTGGTAGCTGGTGCCCAGGCCCGGGCTGCAACGCGGATCGTGCATGGGCAGTTCTTCGCCCTGCACGTGCATGGCGGCCACTTCGGAGGCGGGGCCGATGCGCTCGACGCCCTTCTTGATCCCGTCGGCCAACACCTTCCCGAAGCCTTCGCCGGTGCCCAACTGTTCGGTGAGGGCCACGTGGGCGGCGTGGTTGCCCCACTTGAGTTCGAGCCCGCCGGTGTCCTTCTTGGTGACGATGCCGCGTTCGTAACACTCGATGGCGAAGGCCACGGTGGCGCCGGCGGAGATGGTATCCATGCCGTACTTGTTGCATATCTCGTTGATGCGGATGATGGACTCGACGTTGTCGTTGAGGCACATGTTGCCGAACACGCCGAGGGTCTCGTACTCGGGCTTATGTCCTTCCTTGGTGGCGTAGGGGCCGGACTTCACTTCCATGATGCCGCCGCACGAGATCGGGCACGCCCAGCAGCCGAATTTCTTGACCTGGTAAGCCTTGACGGCCTCGTCGCTGATCTTGGCCATGTTCGGCATGTCTTCCGGCGCGCCGGCCCAGTTCTTGATGGGCGAGTCGCCGGTGGCGCATGCGCCGGCCGTGATGCCGCTGGTGCCGTACTTGCTGAGGACGTCGTAGAAACCCTGGGTCTTCATGACTTCGAGGCACTTCTTGCGAATCTCGGACATCCTCTTGGGGTCGGCGACCGGCACCTTGGCGTTCCCGCTGGCGACGATGGCCTTGAGCATCTTGCTCCCCATAACCGCGCCGAGACCCGAACGGCCCGCAGCCCGCCCCTTGTCGTTCATGACGCAGGCCAGGAGGTTCTTGCGCTCGCCCGACGGGCCGATGCACGCGATGATGGCCTGTTTGCCGAATTCAGCCTTCAGGACGTCGTCGGTTTCGTTGGAGTCCTTGCCCCAGAGCTTGGACGCGTCGCGGATCTCGGCCTTGCCGTTGACGACGGCCAGGTAGACCGGCTTGGGGGAGATGCCGGAGAAGAAAACGGCGTCCACGCCGGCGGCCTTGAGGGCGGGGCCGAAGTAGCCGCCGGAATTGGCGTCGCCCCAGGTCTGAGTCTTGGGCGACTTGCCGACGACCACGTACCGGTTGCCGGTGATGGCTGTGGTGCCGGTGAGCGGACCGGTGATGAATCCGAGCATGTTGTCCGGACCCAGCGCGTCCACCTTGGGTTTCTGGCGGGCGTAGAGGACGTAGGCGCCCACGCCGTAGCCGCCGATGTATTTCTCCGTCATCTCATCGGTCAACGGCTCCTCTTTGATTGTGCCTTTGGAGAGATCCACGAACAGCATTTTTCCCATTTTTCCCATCAAGGCCATGTGTAAACCTCCTGTGTGGATGCGGTCCTGTCATCCGGATCATAACCCAACAACAGCGCGTTCCCGACCGTCGTGACCTATAATTATATCGGCTGCCTGCAAGGTGTCAAACAAGATGTCGAAAAGGGTCTGGCTGCTTTACCGACGTTCCTGATGTGGTGGGCGGTTGGCCGGTAAAGCTGCCTGACTCTTTTCGGCTCCGTCGGGCATAGTGCCTGGCTCCCGCCAATCCGTCGGGCGGGTGCCTGGCACTACAGGCCGTGGCTCCCGCCAATCCGTCGGGCGTAGTGCCTGGCTCGCGGCGGACGTTTGCCGCGTGCCTGGCACTCCGTGTCTGGGCTTGGGGGCGAGCGCGCCCCATAATGGGGCACGGTCTTCGGGTGTGAGGTCTTGCGCGCCGAGGCCGGTCGGCGGGGAGGGGGGCGTTTGCGGCGTATTGCCCTTGCCCGTCGGCGCGAACGACAGATCGTTGGTCAGCAGGATGTTGTCCAGGGCCGCGCCGACGTCGTTGCTGGCGAACTCGACGGTTGCGGCGCCGGCTTGAAGGTTGAGGGGCTTGCCGTCCAGCGGCAACCAGCGCCAGTCGTGATTGCGTACCGCAATGCCGCCGGCGTATGCGCCGTTGACGGAGAACTCAAGGCGGCCCTCGCGGCCGGCCGTCAGCGGCCTTTTCGACAAACTTGTGACGGAACTTCCAGGCATCCTCGCCTGGGCCGTCGCAGGATGTCAGGAATGGCTCAAGCACGGCCTGGAACCGCCGGGGGCCGTCAAAGAGGCCACGCTTGAGCTGCAACGCGAGAACGACCCCCTGGCGGCCTTCCTGCTGTCGTGCTGCCGCATCGAGCAAGGCGCGTCAACGTCCACATCCGCGCTGTGGAATCAGTACGAAGCCTGGGCCGCCGCCGAAGGCCTCACCGACAAGGAAAAACTAAGGCGTCTGGGGTTTATCAGCCGCCTCAAGGGGCGCGGCTTCCGCCTCACCAGGCTTGGCTCCGGCAGTATCTTGCGGGGCCTTACCCTGGTAGCTCCCCCGGGGGGGGAGTCCAATTATTGAGGTTCGCATAATAGAGTGACAATGCGCTCTTCAAAACAAACCTGT
>CAYPFP010000053.1:0-34529 GCA_964409935.1 uncultured Planctomycetota bacterium
CTCCGCTCGTATCTCTCATGCTCTCAACACTTCACGCCTTTTCGCAATAGGCTTCGGCAAGGATAAATCTTTGACAATCTGCCCGCGTGGTGTAGAATACCTCAGATGCGGCGGCCGGGTCGGCCGCAGGCCATTGTCTGCTGGGAGGTGAGTATGGGCAGCCCTTCGATTGTTGTGTTCGCCCTCACGGTTTCCTGGGCTTCGCTTCCGCCTTGGCTGACGTCCCTGCTTGCCGCGTGCGCTCTGCTGATCTCCCTCCTGTGTCTCATCGTGGTCTGGAGGGTCTCGGCGCGCGTTCGTGGCGAATCCAGGTCCGCCGCCGACCTTGCCAGGCGGGCCACCGACTATGTGCAGTCCTTCGATCAGACACTGGCCTCCAAGGTGCATGAAGCCGTTGCTCCCCTTGAGACGCGTCTGGTCGAGGCCCAGCGGGAGGCCGATGGCGTCAAGGCGGAAGTCGGCTCGCTTGCCGGAACGATTGCGGAGGCCCAGAAAGGTCTTGATCGCGTTATCCAGCGCTTTGAGCAGTTTGAGGAATATTTCCGTTCCGTCTTCGAAAAGGAACTCCGCTTTGCCTTCCGCTCGTTTGATGAGACGATGGGAGGCGTGCTGAAGGAAATGAAGGGGGAACTCCTCCGCGGCATCAGTCGAATTGACCAGATACAGAGCGTGGTCAACAGCCGCTCGCACGCAGAAACACAGCTCGTGGCAAGCGAACAGCAGACGGCTCGCCTGCTGAAATCGGGACCCGAAGGCGCCGCGAAACCTTCGCCCGCGACCGCCCAAGGCGCATCGGGAGATGGTATGGAGAAGCCTACCGGGAACCCCCCTTGACGCCGTCCGCTCTGCGCGGGAACCGCTTGCGGGCGTCTACGCAACCGGTTTGACTTTGGACGAAACCCAACGCCTTCCGGCGGATAGCCGCCGACGAGTGGCTCCGCGCATACCGGAGGAATTCCTCTGAAGCCAGACCTACCAACACCTTGCGTCGGCGCGCGCTGTCCCTGATCTGTCGCATTGCCGCCGTCCGCGCGCACGCCAACGCCTCCAGGAGACGAGCGTACTCCAGGCCGAACTCCTTTCCCAGCTTCTGCCGAATCAGGCGGGATACGGCCGGGCTGGCCCCCTCGGTGGACACCGTAATCAGGAGTCGGCCCCTTCTGAGCGAGGCGGGAACGATGAATGTGCATAGTTCCGGCCGATCAACGACGTTCACGGGGATTCCAGCTTTCCCAGCGTCGGCGGCTACCCGCCGGTTGACGCTCTCTTCGCTGGTTGCGGCGATAGCCACGGCCGCGCCTCGGAGGTCAGACCTCCGGTAAGTACGCCGGCGCAGTACCGCCCCGCGCATCCTCTTGATCGGTGAACAGAACCTGGGGCTGACAATCACCACATTGCCCCCGGCCTCAATCAGAGCCGCAGCCTTTCTGTGGGCCACGCCCCCTCCGCCGACGACAAGGCACTTCCTTCCCCCCAATCGCAACAAGACGGGGTAGTGGGCAACGCATTGGTTCATAGTATTCCGCTTATTCGCCGACCCCGGGGGAACGCCGCAGTACGTCGCCGCAAATCCCATTCAGCGTATTCACAGATCAAAACACGAACGGCCACAGGCGCTTGGCGTCGCCTGTGGCCGTGCATTTCGTAGTAGCCGCACTCATGGCGGCCCACTGGCCGGCCGATGCGTGCTGCCACAAACGGCTACCTCTCAGTGATGGGCTTGATGTTACGCAGTGGTCCGGTGTCCTTCCTCTGGAGATCAAATTCAAGATCCCGAATCTCTTCCTTAAGATTCTTCGTCATGGTCTCGCTGCCCGCCACGCTCTTGGGCACAATCCTGCCGAGAACCGGTTTGACGCGCCAGATGTCCCAATTGTTCCGCGTGGCCGAACTGCTGTTCGTATGGAAATAAACGTACCCATCAGCGCCCCAGGAGGGGTGTCCTTCATGACGCCCGCCCCAAGTCAGTTGAGTAAGCCCTGACCCGTCGGCATTCATAACCCACAGATCAAAACTGTCAAGGCCGCTTCCGCCCTGCTTGGCGCGGTCCGAGGCGAAAACAATCTTTGTGCCGTCCGGCGACCACGCAGGCTCGATATCGTTGGCGGGATGGCTGGTAAGCTGTTGCAGTTTCGTGCCGTCGGCGCTCATCACCCAGATGTCGTAGTTCCTCACCGTCAGGCCCATGTTGGAGGCAAAGACGATCTTGTCCCCGTCCGGCGACCAGCGGACCGACGCGGCGGGAATCCTCGCCAGATGCGTGCCGTCGGAATCCGTGATGACGGCCTTCCGCCCGTCATACAAACCCAACGACAGAATCTTGACCAGCCCGTAGCCCAGACCCACAGGCTCGCTGATGAAAGCGATCTTTCCATCAGTCGAAACATTAGCGCCCCAGTCCTCGGCGGCGCCGTCGGCCGTGATCTGTTGATCGGCGCCAAGCCCGGACGCGCTCTTCTCCCAGATGGTTCGGGTTCTGAGCCGCCTGGAATCGAACAGCAGGGTCTTCTGGTCTGCAGACCACGCAGGCCGCAGACTGTCCGCGACATGCTGAGTCACCTGCACCACGTTTCGCTGGTCCGTCGTGTCCAGCACCCATACCTGGTAGGGGGATGTGCCGCTGCCGGCAATCAGCTTTCCAGCGAAGGCCATCTTCCGACCGTCAGGTGATACGCTGGGCTGAACCTCTATGGCCTCGCGGAATGTGACACGCTGGAGATTGCTCACCGCCGCTGTCGGTTTCACTTCTGTACTCGCACAGCCGCAGAGCAGGACCAGGCCCGCGAACCACAGCGTGGGATTGAACCTCCTCAAAAACATGGACTCCTCCTTGATAACGCCGCCGGAACAACAACCCAGCCTATCGCTTCGAACGTTCAGGCAGGCGGTCCTAAAACCGCCTGCCCGATAATGTGACCCACCCGCTCGCTTACTTCGGCGCTGCCGCAGGGGCAGGAGCCGCAGGCTTGGGGGCCGCAGAAGGTGCCGCAGGCGCCGGAGTCGCAGGCGCGGCCGCGGCAGGCGCCGGGGCCGGAACGGGCGCTATACGGCGCGTCTGTCGCTGAACCTCGATATCCACCTCGCGGCTCACGCGCGAGGTCGGACGGCCAATATCAATCAGCCTGGGAGACAGCCGCCAAATGTCCCAGTTCTTGATAAACAAACCGCCGCAGGTGTAGAAGTAGATGTCTCCGTCGCGCGACCAGCTCGGATGACCTTCATACTTGGCGTACGTGGTGAGTTGCGTCAGGCCGGAGCCGTCTGCATTCATAGCCCAGATATCGTAGTTGTGATCGCCAAAGCACTTCTCCCAGAACGCCGCGGCACGGTTGCTCGCGAAGGCGATCCTGCGTCCATCCGCCGACCATGTTGGATCAATGTCGTGGATGTTCTTGTCCAGGTGCCAGGTGAGCTGCACCAGGTTGGCGCCGTTGCTGTCCACCGTCCAGATGCAACGGTCGCCGTCGGGGCTTTTCTTGGTAAACGCCAGTTTGCGTCCGTCCGGCGACCACTTTGGCGTACGGCCCTGCACGAACTCGGTGGCGTTGGCGCCGTCATAGTCGCGAAGCCAAATGTAATAGTCGCTCGCATACTTCTGCGGCACCCGGTCAATGCACTTGCCCTCATGACCGCTGACCGAATAGGCGATGCGCTTCTCGACCGACACCGACGGCTCCACCGCCGTGTACCGATCATCCTCGGTCAATTGCCGCACACCGCCCAGTCCGTCCGACGCCACCTCCCAGATCGCCTTGTTCATGGTGCGCTTGGCCGTGAAGAAAATGGTCCTGCCGTCCGGAGCCCATGCCGGATCCATGCTGTCGGCTTGATGGTCGGTCACCCGACGAATCTGATGCTGTGTGTCGGTCTTGACCGACCATATCTCCCAATGCGGCAACTTGTTCACTTCCTTCACATACCCTTGGAACGCGACCTCCCCGCCATCGGGCGAGACCTCCGGATTGATCTCGACCATCTTCCGGAATGTGACCCTCGTAACGTTGGCCACGGCCGTCGTATGCTCCACTTTATAGTCACTGAACGGCCCAACACCGTCCGATGCGCAGCCGGCCATCAACACGCCCACCGCCGCGCACAACGCTGCTCGCCACACGCTTCTGACCACTGCTTTCCCTCCTTCAATAACGCGTCAGATTCGAAGCCCATTGAGTCGCCAAGTAACGCCGAAACGTTCTCGTACTGCCACGATGACTAGCCCACGCGTCCGACGAAACCGCAGGGCTTAAACGCTCACTTCGCAAGGGTCACGCGCCAGATGTCCCAGTTCTCGTTGATAAAACCGCCGACCGCGTGGAAGTAGATCTCGTCGTTGGTTGCGAAGGTCGGATGCCCGCAGAACTTGTCGTGATCGGTCAGTTGCGTCAGGCCGGTGCCGTCGGCGTTCATGACCCAGATGTCATAGTCCCGGTCTCCAAGCAACCGGGCCAGGCCCGTGGCCGTCCGGTTCGAGGCAAAGGTAAGCTTCGTGCCGTCGGGCGACCATGAAGGCTGAATATCGCTGCAGTTGCCCCACGTGATCTGCGTTAGATGGGAGCCGTCCCGATTCACCGTCCAGATGTGGAACCGGCCGTCGGCATCCCGCTTCGTAAACGCGATCTTGTCGCTCGCGCCATCCCTGCCGGCCGTCTTCGGGAAACACCGCGGCGAATACCCCTCCACAAATTCCGTCTGGTTCAGGCCGTCAATGTCACACACCCACAGGTACGAGAACTTATCCATCTTCCCTTCCAGCATGCTCGTCTGGTACACAGGCTTGCCCAGCGCCACGTTCACCGTTAGAAATTGGGCGGTCAGATACACAGCCGCCGGAGGCGCCAGAATAGTGGTCAACGCCGCGCGCCCCACATCGTCAATCTCCACCGGCCCCGTCAGCGCCTGGTCTCTCAGCGCACAATACACGAACCCATCCGTAGAAACGTCCGGATAGGTGAAGTAACACTCCGGCACGTCGCTGATAAGGCGATTGCCGCCCAACCCATTCGAATTCGTCTCCCAGATGATGCTCTTATCCCCCCGCTGGGATGCGAAGACAACCTTCTTGCCATCGGGGCTGATGGCCGGCCACAGACTGTCCGCTTCCGAATCCGTGATCCGCCGGTATTGGTGCTGGGCCTTTGCCGGATTGACGATCCATACCTCGTAGTGGTTCCTCCTGCCCCTCTCTTTCCACACCATGCCGGTGAACGCCACGTCGCCGGTCGAGGGGCACGCCGATGGAGCAAACTCCGGTTCCGGCCGACTTGTGATCCGGGTCAGGTTTGAGACTGCCGACGTGACCTTAAGCAGCGACTGGTCCCCGCCGGACAACGCTCCGCTCATTGACACCAGAGCGCACGACAAAATCGCCAGAATGCTCTTGCATCGCGTGCTTTCCATGCGACCCCGTCCCGCCATAGTGTGTCTCCTTTCTAGGATATTGTTCAAGAAACCCACACCACGCTATATGCCTACGGAAGACTATGAATCGCCGCTGACGGACGCCAACCATCACATCCGCACGGACTTACGGACGCTCGGCCACAACCAGGACAAGTTTATAAGGTTACCCCCGTTGGTTGTCAAGAAAAAAAGCCGCAAAAATTGAATTCGGGCTTCTTGTCTTTCTCGTGGGCGCTTTGGGCCGCCTCAGAACCCAACTGGCGATCACCTGCCTTCTTTTCCCGCGACCTTCAGTCCCTGCGCATGTACCCGACATCGTAAGTACCAGAAACGCTGTATATTGTGCCAATGAGAAAAATACTCTTGACATTTGGGACGTCATAAACCTAACATCTTCACTGTTCAGCTCGGAAAGGCTCAACCGTTCAAGCGCAACGTCGTCTGGGGGATAGTCACGTCTCAAGCCGGTCGCAAGCGCTGGTCAATGGCCTCATAGGCTCGAAAGGAGGTAGCAGAGGTATGTCCTGGAATTACTGGATTGCTATTGGCGCCGCCGTCGTGCTGGTCGTTCTCATAGTTGTCCGGACGACACGAGGTAAAGGGGGTGACACGTCGGGCACGGGGCCGCAGTAGTCGTCCGGACAACTATCAGTTGTCTGGCGCCTTCAAGTACTCGGCTGCGGTTCTCCTGAACCAACGCCGAATCGAGAAACAATGGCCTCATCAGTTTCCCTGTCTGAGCCGACACTTCGGCGCTGCCTCATTGCGCGGAGGTTCGACTCTCTTCAGCGCAAGGGGAGGTCCAACTGGCCTCCCCCTTTCCTCTCGCCCCGCCATCTTCCCTGACTTCCGCTGCCCCCTCCTTGCCCAATGAATTGGATGCTATAATAGGATTAGCACGATATATTGTGCCCCATCGAGCAACGATGGCCCCGGGGCGGTTCCTATCGTGGCACGGAGTCGTCGTGATATGCATAGTCTAACTGCCAATGCCCGCAGAATACTTGAGCGTCGTTACCTCCGCAGGGAGACAACGGGGCAGGTCTGCGAAAGCCCCCAGGCCATGTTCCGGCGCGTCGCTGAGAACATAGCCAAGCCAGATGCCCTATATGGCGCATCCCAACTCGAAGTGCAACGGACCGCCGAGAAGTTCTGCGCCATCATGTCCCGGCTGGAGTTCCTGCCCAATTCCCCCACGCTTACCAACGCCGGCCGGCCCTTGCAGCAACTGGCCGCGTGTTTCGTCTTGCCCGTGGATGACTCGATACCAAGCATTTTTGAGGCCATCAAACAGGCCGCGCAGATTCATAAGAGTGGAGGCGGCACCGGTTTCTCGTTCTCCCGCCTCCGGCCGAAAGGCGACCGGGTGGCGACCTCGCTTGGCGTAGCAAGCGGGCCGGTATCCTTTATCCGTGTCTTTGATGTCATGACCGAAACCATCAGCCAGGGCGGCGTGCGCCGCGGCGCCAATATGGCGATCCTGCGCGCCGACCATCCTGACATCATTGAATTCATTCACTCCAAGTCCCACACCGAACAGCTCACCAACTTCAACATCTCGGTTGCCGTCACAGAGGAGTTCTTCCGGAAGGTCGAACAAGGGGAAGAATATGACCTCGTGAACCCGCGCACCGGCCGCCCCACCAGAAAGGTGAACGCCCGCCAGGTATTCGACCTTATCGTCAAGAACGCTTGGCTGACAGGCGAACCGGGTATGGTCTTCCTGGACCGGATCAACCGTGACAACCCGACACCCGGCCTGGGTTCCATCGAGGCGACCAATCCCTGTGGGGAGCAACCTCTCCTGCCCTACGAGGCCTGCAACCTTGGCTCCATCAACCTCGCCAAGGTGGCTTCGGCGGGCCGGCTTGACTATGGGAAACTCCGTGAGTTGACCCGGGCAGGTGTTCACTTCCTGGACAACGTGGTGGACATGAGCCGGTATCCCCTCCCCGCCATCGCGGACATTACGCGTGGAAACCGCAAGATCGGCTTGGGCGTTATGGGCTTTGCGGACATGCTGGCGCTGTTGGGGATCCCCTACGACAGCGCGCAAGGTGTCTCTCTAGGACGCGACGTCATGCAGTTCATCGCCCGGGAAGCCCTGGCGACCTCGGTTGAACTGGCGAGCTGCCGCGGCGCCTTCCCCAACTTCCCGAAGAGCATCTTCGCCAGGAACGGAGAGCCTCCTCGGCGCAATGCCTCCCTCACAACCGTGGCGCCCACAGGCACCATCAGTCTCATCGCCGGTTGCTCGGCCGGCATCGAGCCTTTCTATGCCGTCTGCTACGTGCGAAACGCCCTTGAGGGCGAGATACTCTTGGAAGCAAACCCGATTTTCGAAAAGATCGCGAAAGCCCGCGGGTTCTACTCCGACCGGCTCATGGCCGCCATAGGGCGCGCGGGCTCTGTGCGCAAGATGTCCGCGGTTCCGAAGGATATCCGGCGCATATTCCCAACGGCCTACGATATCTCACCTCAATGGCATGTTCGCATGCAGGCCGCTTTCCAGTCCGCTGTGGACAACGCGGTCTCCAAGACTATCAATTTTCCGTCCTCCGCCACGAAGGATAGTGTGCGCAAAGCATTCTGGCTGGCGTTCAAACTCGGCTGCAAAGGCATCACCGTATACCGTGACAGGTCGCGGGCGGAGCAGGTCCTTTCGCTGGGCCTCCCAACCTCGCCGGAAGGGCGAGCCTCGGCGGCCCAATGCAATCCTGAAGCGCAGCGCACGGGGCGCCGCGCCCGGGCGAGTACGCGCGCCCTCAGGCGTCGCGGCCTCAAAGCGGCTGCGCCACCGGACAACTGTCCCGAGTGCGGCAACACGATGGAGGCTGAGGTGGGTTGCAGAATCTGCAAATTCTGCGGCTATCAGCGTTGTGTCTAGCCCCTGGCTCTGTTGTTGTCAACTCACGGGGCGAATGCCATAAACCGCTGGTACTCGGGGCCTATTCCTCGCCCGAAAGGAGGCTGTGCAAGACGTGCGTTATCAGGCCGGTAGATCGCCTGCTCCTGGCTCTGAGCGCCTGGGCCGCACTGTGCAGAGCCGCAGTCTGCCTCGGCGTGAATGGGACCGGTCGAGCCGGTTCGTAAGGAACGAAGCAGACACGTTCGAGGATGGCATGACATAGCGTGTCCACACCTGCGCCGGTCTGGGCCGAAATGAAGCAGATTGGCGCTCGCGCCGCCTGCGTAACAACAGAAAGGTCAAACGCCCCCGGCAGGTCCGTCTTGGTCATAACAAAGATCACGTTGTGCTCCTGAAGCGCAGCCAGGATGCGCGCGTCATTGCCGTCCAGGGGGCGCGAGTTGTCCAGCAACGCGAGAATGATATCGGCCGCAGCCACCTCGCGCCACGTCTGCTCGATGCCGAGCATCTCCAACTGGTGGGTCTGCGCCCCTCCGCTCGGCCCCGCGACCGCCTCTCCTGCCGGCAACTCCCGAATGCCGGCGGTGTCAACAAGCTCGAAAGGCACGCCCGATATCTCCACCATCGTTGCGACGGCGTCGCGCGTTGTCCCGGGAAGCGGATGCACCAGCACGCGATCCTCGGCCACCAGGTTGTTGACGAGCGTGGACTTGCCGACATTCGGCTTCCCGACAACGACGAGTCGCCGGGGTTGCACGAGACTAACCCCCAATCGTGAATCGCGAAGCAGGGCTTCGATGGCCATTGCCAGATCATGTGCAACATCCGCCGGAGCTCTGTCTGCTCGGAGGTCCTCGAGTCGGTCAGCCATGGAACGAACGACACGGCTTAGGGCGCCGTTGAGCTGGTCCAGGAGCACAAGGGCCGCCAATTGCGTTCGGGCTTGGACAAGAGCGACAAGGGCTTCGCGCTGAATGGCGTCAAGACCTTTGTATGCGGCAAGGTCGGCGGCGAACTCGTTTGCCGTCACTTCGGTTGCCCCGCGCGCGCGGCACAGTTCCAGGACCTTGCGCACGGCGACAACGCCGCCGTGGCAGTTGATCTCGATGAGTTCGACCGCGGATTGACCGCACGGAACTTGGGTGCTCTCGACGCCCTGGGATGGGGGGAATCGTGATACGTGAACGATGACTTCGTCCAGCGGCCCGGTCTCATCATGAATGTAACCGTGAGCAAGTCTTTCCGACGGCGCGCTGGTAAGGTCCTTCACGCGGGACCCGCGGAAAAGGGGGCCGGCGATGCTTGTGGCTTGGGGGCCGAGCAGACCCACAACGCCTATCCCGCCTTCACCCAAAGGCGTCAGTATGGCCACAATGGTCTTGGGCATGACCAAGCCCTCGTATGGGACGCAGGGCGCGTTTGCCTCGATTATAGCAGCGTCCCGAAGAGCCAGACACTGGGAATCTCGCAGTCGAGCCTGAGGCTGTGGCATAGGCGCCGCGCCGCCTCGGTGTTCTCGCCCGGCCCGGTCAGGGCTTGGCCGTAGCGCATCCCCTGTGTGCGGAGAAGACGGAATGCATCCATGCATAGCGCCGTCGCTGCGCCGGCTCGCCTTCTCGCGGGCGCCACGCCCACCTGGCTGATCGAACCGCAACTTCTTGCGGCGATCCGGTCAAGCACACAGTACCCAACCGCTTCTCCACTTTGAAGGACGATCCGTACGTCTGCGGGTGTTTCCCTGAGGCGCTTCCGAAGCGCGACTCGGCGATTCTCGATCTCGTTGGGGTTACATTGGCCGTACAGCCCGCCTGTGTGCCGGTCGTTCTCGCACAATATGGGCTGCCAGATCGCCTCCGCCATCGCCATGATCTCGGACTCGCGCGCCAGGCTGGCAGGAACAACTTCGTGATCACGGGGCCGCGGCGCTTCCCTGACTGATGACAGGGCGTTCATATAGACGGATGTGAGAAGGGCGGCGTTCAGACCTACGGCATAGTACTGGCGACGGGCCGGCGAGTGAGCGGGGTCAAGCCCCGTAAACACCTTGGCGTACCGGCAGCCTTGCTGTCTGAGCGTGTCCAGTACGTGGGCGATCTGCCGAGTGCCCAGCCCCCGTCCCTGGTAAGCGGGATCAACGGCGTTTGCCAGTATCTCTCCCGCATGCGGTGGAAGCACGCGCCATGTGGCAAAGCCCACGATGTCCCCGGCAAACTCCGTCACAATGACGCGGATGGGGCTTTTGTCGTCAGTCGTGGTCACTCGCTTGACGCTTCGCCACCCGCCCCACATATCCTGGAACATTTGTTCGTTCACAACGTTTTTGCGGCGATGTTCATAGATCGGCGCCCATGCCGCCACAGCGATCGCGTTGATGCGGTCAAGGTCGGCGGGGGTTGCTTTTCTGATGGTGCCGTCAGTCATGTCTGTTTCGGCGATCTATAGAAGGCTGAAGAGTCCAACGATGGGTATCTGGCGGTGGAGGCCGATGGTATTGGCGAAGCAGCGTGTCATTTCCGAATCCTCGCCGTAGCCGGCGATCAGCCGGGTGTGCCTTAGCCCGACGTTCCGAAAGCACTGAAACGCTGCCATGCAAAGAGCCGTGGCAACCCCCCTACCCCGCGCGGCCGGCGACACACCAAGACTTGCGATGGTTCCGCAGTTCTTGCCCAGCTCACAATCTACAAGGCAGAATCCAACGGGTACGGAGCCTCTGAGGGCAACGCAAACGGTCTCCGGACGCTGTTCGAGGCGTTTCGTTACTTCCTGCCTCTTGCGGTCCATGGCCTCCGGGTAGCACTTGGTGAAGGCCCCGTCCGTGCGGCGGTCATTCTCGTTGAAAATCGGCGTCCACACAGTTTCAATGATCTCTTCCAATGCGCCCTCGTGTTCGCGCTGACCCGTCACAACGCGCAGGCCGGACGGAAGGGGATCGTTGGCAACCAGGTGGAGAGAGTTCAAGTACCACGCCATCGGTATCGGGCGGGTGAGACCCGCTGCACGGTACTGTGCTCGCGCAGGGGCATGTGAAGGGTCTAGCCATGTAAGAACGCAGGCCGCTTCGCACCCCTGCGCCGTGATGATCTCCATGATCCTTCGGACCTGGCGTGTGCCGATGCCGCGCCCCTGGAATCGGGGGTCAACGGCATTCTCCGACACCTCCCCGGCTCTTGAATTGAGCGGAGTCCAGGTGGCAAAGCCCACAACCCGTCCTTCGGCTTCCGTGACAATCACCCGCGGGGGATTCGGGTTGGCCACCCATTCTCTCCGGTACCGGCACTTGGTTAGGTGCCAACCGCCGAACATGTCAAAGAATATCTCGTCCCCCGCCAGGTGGCGACAACGCTCGTAGATGGGCCTCCACGCCGCAACCCCAATCTCATGGATGCGCTGGAGGTCCTCGGGGCCGGCGTTGCGCATTGTCCCTTGCCGGTCGGTCACGTGTTCTGCGTCAGCCACTCGACGGTCTCCCGGGCTTCCTGTTCGGTCTTCGCCCAGCAATCGTAGAACACGGCCTCGGGCCGAAGCGACTTATGGGCGATCCTGACCTCGGCCGGGGTGCAATACACGTGAAGGCTCTTGCCTGCGGCCTGAATCTTCTGGAGCAGGTCCATCCACTGGAGCAGCGGCTTGTTGCCGGCTCCGGGCACCCACTGGATGGTGTCCAAGCGCTTGAGCGAAAGGATGTCGTCCAGGTGTGCGAGAGCGCCGGGGCCGTCGTAGTGGTAGACGCAGTGGTCCAGAAACTGCGTCTCTTCCTCAATGGCGGGTAGGACCCATCGGCGGAACATCGCAGGGCTGATCATGCAGATGAAGTCGCACTGTATCGTGTTTGTCTTGCCGAAGTGGTATGCGGGTATCCAGCCGGTGGTGCCGCGGTTGGCCATATCAGCGGCCTCGAAGATGCCGTCATAGATCGGCCTGAAAAGCTGGCGGACGCTCTGCATGGCGCGGTCAATGGTGTCTGGTATGTCCACCAAGTCCATGAGGATGCGTTGGGGGCCGCGAATCGCCGAAAGGCAGTCCATATGACTGTGCAGGTCCAGGTGACTGATGACCATCTTGCCTTTCGTTGCATCGGCGAGTCTGCGGACAAAGGCCAGCATCTTCTTCCACCAAGGATTGTCCGGCTCTAATCGGAACGGAAGCGCTTTCTCCCAGTCGCGCACAAAAGGTACGGCCCAACTGGTGCCCTGGCTGTCCTTGCTCCACAAGAGCTGCGCTCCCAGGAAGGCGGAGAACTGGTCGGGCCCGAAGCTGGGGGTGTAGCACGGAATGGCGTCGCCGCCCAAGTAGATTGTCTCGGCCCACTCGATGAGCCGCGAAATCGCAGCGTCGAAATTGCCGTCGCGCCCCTCCATGTAAACGGGACCAGGGACTTTCTTGGCGCCGTCCTTCGGGGCGCGGATGACGATACACGGCCGGTCAATGATCTGCCGATTCCAGAAAGCTTCCCAATGCCGGAGGGCTTGGGCGAAGTCGGGTTTGAGGGCAAGGGCCATGGGCCTTGCGCCGGGGTTGTCTGGCATCGCGGCACCTCAACTGGTTTGAATGTTGCATCCGGTCGGCGAGAATACTACAGGGCGACGCCGAAAACCGCAAGAAAAATACCATCCCCTTATGCCCACTGCCTGAACACTTCGTCCAGCCGCTGCTTCTCCTCAGGCGACTCCTTGTGCAGAAATCCTTCACCGAAGAAGACGGCGAACGTCACCAGCAGTTCGACGCCCGTGTAGACCGTCCAGCTTGCGCCGAAGCCGTACTTCGCGACGAGGAAAGCGGCCAGCCCCCCGACCCAGGCGGCCAACGCGCCGCGCCACGTGGTGCGCCGCCAGATCATGCCCATGAGGAGCGGCACCGAAACCGGGCCGAGAAGGGCTGCGTACCAATCCATCATCGCCTTGAACGATCGGCCGAGGCTGGGCGTGTACAGGGCAAAATGAATCATAATGGCCCCCAGTACGCAGGTGCTGATCACGCCGACCGTCAGCAGTCGGCGATCACTGGCCGCAGGGTTCACCGTGCGCTGGTAGATGTCGCGGGTGAAGACGGCGGCCAGGGCGTTCAGGTCGGAGCAGACCATGGACATGGTTGCCGCGCACATGGCGCTCAGAAGTACGCCCATGAGTCCCGGTGCTACGTCGTGAAGGAGCTTATGGGCAACGGCAATGTAAGCGATCTCGCCGTTGGCTACTCGTACGCCCAGCAGCGGGGCGGCCCACACGGGCGTATAGATAGCCAGGGGATACACAAGATATAGGAACGCCGACAGCAGTGCCGCCTTCGTGGCATCGCGCCGGCCGCGCAGACTGTAATACTTCTGCGCCAGGCTTCACGTGCCGCCGTTGTAGCTGAGCGTGATCACGACGAAGAAGACAAGAATGAACCCCGGCCCGAACTCCGAACTGAACAACGATCCCTTTTCCACAGGCAACTGCGCCCACATGTCCCCCAGCCTCCCACGGCGAACAGCGCAAGCGGTACAAGGAGGAGCGTAATGGAGAACTGCACGATGAACTGTGCAAAATCAGTGAGAATGTTTGCCCACAGTCCTCCGATGGCTACGTAGATGAGCGACACTGCTCCGCATAGGATGATCATCCAGTCCAGCGGGAAGCCGGTGCAGGTGGCGAGGATAAGCCCCAGGGCGTACAGCTTCACGCCCTCGTCTACGAACTTCAGGGCGATCCCGCTCCAGGCCACGAGCTGGCGCACGGCTCCGTTGAAGCGTTTCTCAAGGTACTCGACGGGCGTGAGGATTGTCATCTTCGCCCATCGGGGCGCCCAGACGTAAGCGCCGATGCCGACGCCCAGGGCGCACGGCAGCGCAAAGATCGTCCAGATGTTGAAACCCAGGCGGTAGGCGATGTCGGCGTATCCCACGTACGCGAACGCGCTGTAGCCGCACATGTGGTGTGAAATGGCGCCCAGCCACCACGGCACCTGCTTGCCGCCCGCAAAGTAGTCCCTGGCGTTGCGCACCTTCAGCTTGGCCACGATCCCCAACGCGATCATGCCCGCCATGTAAACCGCGATCACGGCATAGTCAATCTGGCCAAGCACGTCTTTCTCCTGCGGTCGCCCCGCCCCCCCCCAATCTGCTTGCGAATTCCTCGAACACGATACCGAATATGTGGTATAGTTTCCATGCAAATGTAGTTGATTGCGCCCTGTTCTTGCGCTGCAGGAGGCAGACGATGTCCTTGACAACGCGCCGCAGGTTTATCAAGAACACCGCCTCGGCTGGAGCGCTGGCGGCCTTCGGGCTGATGACTGTCCCTCGCTTGGCGGCAGGCGATCGGCCGTCAGGCGCCGGAATGAAATATCGGCGCCTGGGAAAGACCGGCCTGATGGTGTCCGAGATCGGCTTCGGTGGTCATCACTATGCCATGCGCCAGCGCTTCGAGTCCAAAGAACCGGGGTTTGACTACCGGCAACAGCGCACCCGGCAAGTGGCCGTTGCCCTGGAGAATGGCGTCAACTATTTCGACACGACCTATGATAATGAGGCCGAGTGTCTCGGAGACGCGCTCCTCGAACTCAAGGCCCGCGACAAGTGTTTCATCGCCTGCGACTATTGGATGAACGGCACCAAGTCCCATGAGTTGGCCTGGTCCGCCTCCAGACGTTTCGAACGCAGCCTCAAACTGCTCAGGACCGACCGCGTGGATGTATATCGCCCCACTACGCGTGATCGGATGAGCGCCGCAGACCTCGGCGTGCTGGTGGAGCTTTTTCAGAAATGGAAGCAGGAGGGCAAGGTTCGCTTCTTTGGAATTTCCGGCCACGATGAAGCGTATCTGATGGAGGCCATCGAGAAGTTTCCGCTGGACCTGATCATGGTTCCCTACAGCGTGGGCCTTCAGAAGGCGGCGGAGAAACTCCTGCCTTTCGCCAAGGCGCGCGACGTCGGCGTCGTCGTCATCAAGCCTTTTGGCGGCGGCTCCCTCTTCCGGGCGGCGGACGCCGTCGGGAAGCTGAAAACAGGGCCGGGCGACAGCGTTGCGCGCGCCGCCCTAAAGTTCATTCTGGAAAACCAAGATGTCTCCACCGTCGTCCCCGGCGCAAACACAGTTGCGGAGGTGGCTGACAATGTGGGCGCATCGGGCCGCAAGTTAGGCGACGCCTCGCGCCGCGCCCTTGGTGCGGTTGCCTCTGTGGTCCCGCGCCACATTGACCCGCAATACCAATGGCTTCGCAGGTGGCGGGCGTAGTCTGTGCACAAGGTTTGGTGCGACGACGCTTTGTTCGGGTCTTTACTGCGCGGACAGCGGTGTGGCCTGGAACGGAGCCTTTCTAGGGCTTCAGAAATATGCAACTGCCGCACCTCGCTGCCGTCATTGAGGCGGTCCCGGCATACCTGCTGCTTTTCCCCGGCGCCCTGTATCTGTTCTTCGGGTGGCAGGTGTATCGTGTAACGCTCGCGCTTACGAGCGGGTTGCTGGGCGCCACAGTGGGCGCGGGATGTGTGCATGCCCTCGCGATTAATCAGCCTGCCGCCGTCATCGTTGTAATCGCTCTTGTCGTGGTATCGGCCGCGCTCTCGGTTCCTTTCAAGGTCCTGGCCCTCTTCCTGCTTGGCGGTCTGGCGGGCCTGGTCCTCCTCATGATTCCGGGAATCGCCTTCGAGACGGAGGTCGCCGGCCTTTTCTGGGCGATCTTGGCCTTTCTCGCCGGGGGTTCCTGCGTCGTGGTCTTCGTCCGTCCGATGGTCATCGTCTCGACCGCGATACTTGGCAGTGCGGTGCTGCTCCGAAGCCTGGCCGTCCTCCTCTACAACGCCTCACCCCGCCTGGATGAGTTCACAGACATCGCGCGCACGCCGATCTTCCTTGCTGTCTTCTTGGCTCTCAGCGGCCTTGGTGTCTTGTGTCAGTTCACCTCTGCCCCGCGCGCCCCGGCCGCGCCTTCCCGGCGCCCGCCCCCTCCGCTCAATACAAACTCATTGCAATGAAAATACCGTTTTGATACTGTGAATGTCACACGCGAACACCAAGCGAACGGATGCGGGAATGTTGCTGAGAAAGTCAATGATTCGCAAGGCGTGCATTGCGGACGTCAAGTCCATCTACAAGCTCATCAAGTACCACGCCGACCGACGACGCATGCTTGCCCGGTCCTACAGCGAGCTCTACGAGGATGTGCGCGACTTTATCATCTACGAAAAACGCGGGCGCGTGCTTGGTTGCGTGGCTTTGCACGTTACCTGGGAGGACTTGGCGGAGGTGAAATCCCTCGCCGTTGCGACTCGCCATCAGGGCAAGGGCATCGGCCGCAATCTGGTGGAGGCCGCCCTGAAAGAAGCGGACGACTTGGGTGTCAATCGGGTCTTTGCTCTGACTTACGAGCAGGACTTCTTCCGGAAATGCGGATTCCGCAAAGTCCCGAAGGAGTCGCTCCCCCATAAGATATGGTCGGAATGTGTTCGCTGTCCGGAGTTCCCCGACTGCGGCGAAGTCCCGATGCTCATTGAGCTGAATCACCAGTAGCGCCACTGCATCGGTCCCTACACAATTCCCTTGGCCCCCAGCAGCACAACGGCCACGCGCACGGCGATGTTGGCGTAAACCCCCGCCACGATGTCATCCAGCAGTATCCCCCACCCGGCCGGCAGGCGTTCGAGGCGGCGCGCCGGGAATGGCTTGACGACGTCGAAGAACCGAAAAGCCGCAAACGCCAGAACCGCCTTCCACACGATGCCCCCTTGCCCCAGGAACAACACCGCAACGAGATACCCCGCGAATTCGTCGAGGACAAACGGTCGCGGGTCCTCATTGTGCCACTCGGCTTGCGCCCAGTGGCCGAGCGCAACCGAAGCCGCGCAGGACAACGCCAGAACAACTGCCACAATAACTTCCCGCGCAGGCGTCTGTGTCGCCAGGAGAAACAACCCCACACCCGGTAGGGTCCCCCACGTTCCGGGGATAAGCGGGAGGCAGCCGAGGTAGCCACAAGTGCAGATAAATTTTCGCATGTCACTTCGGAGAGGACAACAGCCCGCGCGAGATCGTTATGCGCACGTACGCAAGGCCGGAGATGACCGTTACCAGCACCGTTGCCCACATGGCGGCGCGTGGCAGCCAGTAGAAGGAGTCTTCCCACGGTCTGTTTAGAATGTGGGCCGAATAGATGATGAGCGTGCAGACGGTAAGGAATTGAACAGTCATCTTCGCTTTGCCCCAGAGCGTCGCACCGAAAGGTATGCCCTGTGACTCCACGAAGCCCCGCAGGCCGCTGACCATAAACTCGCGAGCCACAATCACGATGACCATCCACCGCTCGACGCCGAGTTGCGGCGGCTCAATAAAGAGGATGAACGCGCCGCAAATGAGTATCTTGTCCACAAACGGATCGGCCATCCGCCCGAATGGCGTCATGGTTCGGTGCCGCCGGGCAAAGTAACCGTCCAGCAGGTCTGTGACGCCGGCCAGCACAAACGTCAACAGGGCGAGGTCCTTGATGATCGGCTGCCGAAAGCCGATCAGGACGAAAAAGAGGATAGAGAGGATGAACCGCGCGATCGTGAGCGCGTTTGGCAGATTCACAAGGCTCCCTCAGCAACCCAGGAAACAGAAATCATTCTAGCACTCGGCGACCGGGGAATCTAAACAATTCCCTCAAGATCATAGCCTCTCGACCGGACGATCCGCACGGCGTAGAAGTGTCCTGGTCTGATCTTCTTTCCGCGGACGATGACCGTGCCGTCCACCTCGGGCGCGTCCCCTTCCGTGCGCCCCTCCCAGGCGTGTCTGTTCGTTTCCGCCCGCCGGTCAATGAGAACGTTCACCTCCCTGCCGACCATGGCGGCGGTGTGCTCGAACGCGATCTTCTGCTGCAGCTCCATGACGAACCGCAACCGCGCCTGCTTGACCTCCTCGGCGATCTGGTCTGGATACGCTGCCGCCGGAGTCCCTTCCTCGCGCGAATAGGCAAAAACACCCAGCCGTTCAAAGCGTGTGACGCGGATGAACTCGCACATCTCCTCGAACTCGGCCTCTGTCTCCCCTGGGAATCCTACTATCAATGATGTGCGAAGAAAAACGCCAGGCACGCGGGTCCGGAGCGCCGCAATCAATGACTCCACCCGTTCGCGACTCACTTTGCGTCCCATTCTCTGCAGGACCCGCTGACTGATGTGCTGAACCGGCATATCCACGTACTTGCAGACCTTTTGATTCCGCGCCACCTCGTCAATGATCTGGTCGGTGAAATGTGCCGGGTGTGTGTACAGCAGTCGGATCCAGCGCAGTCCTGGGACGGGCGAGATGGCCGTGATCACATCCGGCAGCATCGTGCGCCCGGCGATGTCCATCCCATACGCCGTGATGTCCTGGGCGATCAGGTTTAGTTCGACGGCCCCGTCGGAGACCAACTCGCGTGCCTCGCTGACGATCTGCTCGAGGGGTTTGCTGCGCAACGGGCCGCGAATAGCCGGAATGATGCAGTAATGGCATCGGTTGTTGCAGCCTTCGGACAGCCGCAGATAGGCGTAATGTGGCGGCGTGAGACGCAGGCGCGCGCTGTCGTCGTACGGGGCGCGCCCGTCCTGCCCGGCGGCCTGCTCCGCACACATCCGCACTATTCGCGGTACGTCCGATAGCCCGACGATGTCGTCAATGCTCGGCACAAGCTCGCGGAGGGTCTCGCCGTAGCGCTGGGCCAGGCACCCCGCGACGATGAGTCGCTTGCAGCGCCCGGCTTTCTTCAGGTCAGCGGCCTGGCGGATGAAATCCAGTGACTCCTCTTTGGCGTCCTGAATGAAACCGCACGTGTTGACGATCACGATATCGGCGTCTGCGACATTGGCGCACACGATCCCGCCCGCCTCCGCGATCCGGCCCATGAGGCGTTCGGAATCAACCAGGTTCTTCGGACAGCCCAGACTGATGATGCCTACGGTTTTTGCCACACGAACTCCCTTTCCGAACGGTCTAACGTTTCTCACTACCTCGGCGCATTGCAAAGCGCTTCTGCCCAATCCGCAACGCCCAGAGCGCAAACCCCGCTTGCGCGCCCTTAGCTGTATCTCTCTTCTTGCCAGGGATCGCCGTGGTTATGGTACCCGCGCGACTCCCAGAACCCCCGCCTGTCATGCGCAAGAAACTCGACCCCCCTTGCCCACTTCGCGCTCTTCCAGAAATAGAGGCGTGGCACAACGAGCCGCACCGGATACCCATGCGGGGGCGTCAGCGGTTTCTCGTTGTGTTTCACGGCGAAAAGCACATCGGCCTGAAGGAAATCCTCAAGTCGCAGGTTGGTGGTGAATCCCGCCTCTGCATGAATGAGGACAAACCGCGCCTCGGCCTTTGGCTTTGCCACGGACGTAACCGTGGCTGCGCTTACCCCTTCCCACAGGTTGTTGAGTCTCGACCAGCCTGTCACGCAGTGGATGTCGGAAAAGACCTTTACCCTCGGGAGTTCCATGAACTGCGCAAAGCTCAGGACCTGTTCGGTCTCCACCAGACCCGAAATGCTAAACGTCCATCTCGATGTGTCGGGAATCGGGACATCGCCTGCATGCAGGACGGGCCAGTCGTTGGTAAGGCGCTGACCCGGCGGGACCCGCTCCTGCCGCATCGTGTCCGGGCTTTTGATAGTGTCGTCACCTTGCATGGCGTTCCTTACACAACAGCGCCCGTCTCTCACGCTTCGCGTAACTGGGGTACCACAAACAAAACCCACAGGCCGGCCAAACCCATGATCGCGGCGCCGATCCCGATGGCCATGTGAACCCCAAAGTACTGCGCCACAAATCCGGCCTGCAAGCTCCCCAGCGGGGCCATCCCGGCAAAACCCAAATGAAACAGCGCCATCATCCGCCCGCGCAACTCGTCCGGGGCCGTTGTCTGAACAAGCGTGTTGGCGACGGATCGGTACAAAGTCATGCAGCTTCCGGCTACAACGAGCGAAAAAATCGAGAGGCTCAGCCATTGCGACCACCCAAAAACCTGCATCGTTACGGAAAACAGCAGCACGCAGCCCAACAGCAGTGCTCCCTTCCGGCGATAATCGCCGAGCGACGCCAGCCCCAACGCGCCCGCCAGTGCGCCGATACCGCTTGCGGCCATCATGAACCCCAGCCCGCGAGCACCCGTTTGGAAAACGTCGTTGGCAAAAGCGGGCAGCAGCACCATATACGGAGCGCCGAACACGGATGAAATGGCGCAGATGATGAGCGTGGCGCGTACCACCGGTTGACCGCCCGCGAACCTGATCCCGGCGAGTATTTCCTTCACGACGGTTCCGCTGCGCTCCCTTGCGGGCTGTGCGCGCAGGTTCATCAGGCATATCGCAACAATGACGGCGATGAAACTCAGCCCGTTGAATAGGAAGCACCGTGCAATCCCCAGGGAGCCGATCATAATTCCGCCGAGCGATGGGCCGATGATGCGCGCGGCGTTGAACATTGACGAATTCAGGGCGATGGCGTTCATCAAGTCTTCCTTGCCGACCATCTCTACAACAAACGATTGCCGCGTCGGCACATCGAAGGCCGAAGCGATTCCTGAAAACAGTGATAGGGCCATGATCCAAGCGACCGTGATCAGGTGGTTTGCCACAAGAAACCAGTAGAGAAATGCCGTCGCCATGAGGCACACCTGGGTGCACAGCATCACATAACGTTTTGGATACCGGTCTGCCGTGACTCCGCCCACGAAGGATAGAATGAGCACGGGGGCATGGTTGATCGCGCTCACGAGTCCGAGGAGAAGCTTGGATCCGGTCAATTCGTAGACAAGCCAGGGCTGCGCCACGTTCTGCATCCACGTGCCGCACAGCGAGACCAGTTGCCCGCAGAAAAACAACCGGTAGTTCCTGTGCCGCAGAGCAGCGAAGGTCCCGGCGCTCGCTCGAAGCGCCCGGCCTCCCGTTCTGGCGTCCTCGTGAACCATGTCTAAAGCCTGCCCAGCAACTGCAGCAGCACATCGGGCCGGTTGGTGCAGATGCGGTCGGGATTCAGGGCGATCATGGACTTGAGGTCGTCGGGCGTATCCGGGTTCCAAGGCGTGATCTGAAGTCCCAGGGCATGCGCTCTTGCGACCCACGAAGCGTCCATGTTGTGAAACTCGATGCCCAGGGCAACAGCCCCCGCAGTCTTGGCGCGTTCGCAGGCGTCTGCCGGCGGTCTGCCGAAGATGGCCCCCGTCTCCACGCGGGCATTCAGGCGTTTGACCTCGAGGAGGCGGTCTAGATCGCCGCACGCCAGGCGAACGGCTTCCGTCAATCCCATGCCTTCGAGGATTCGCACAACGGCTTCGGCAGTGCCTTCGGCCTTCAGTTCCACCTGCATCCGGCACTTGGCGTCGCGAAACGCCCCCAGAACTTCTTCGAGCACTGGCACACGCTCTCCCTTTCCGGCGTTGAGCTTCTGAATCTCGGCAAGGTCCATGTCGCGCACAAGCCCCCGGCCGTTGGTTGTTCGCTCCAAGCGTTCGTCATGGATCACGGCGAGGCGCCCGTCGCGTGTCAAGTGCACGTCCATCTCCACCCAATCTGCCCCCAAATCAACCGCCTTCTGAAATGACCGCATTGTGTTCTCCGGTTCGAGTCCCGCGGCCCCGCGATGGCCCATCACCAGGATACCCATCCGTCTGCTCCTTCCGCACACAGTGTCTAGAATCCTTGCGAAAAGCTATTCTACAACCTGGCCACGGCGAAGTCTACGCGGTGAAAGATGGGCGAGGTTCTCAGCCCAATTCCTGTGCTACGTCGAGGAAGGCCCGAACGTTGTCGGCTGGCGTGCCGCGGCAGAGTTCGGCCATAACCGCCGGCGCTCCGTCTTTGACGGCCTCGCGGTAGAGTCGCTTTATCGTCGCTGGGGTCCCTTCTCTCATGTCCCGTACCGTGAACAGATTCCACGTGAAACGCAAGCCGGGAACCCTCTCCCGGATCGTCCTCGCGGTTAGGTACTGATCCTGCCCGGGGTCGAAAGAGGTTACCCCAAGCTCGAGAAGGAAGCGTAGGTGGCCTGCACGCAACAGTTCGCTGTGGTGCGACCTTGACGTGGCGTTCAGTCCCTCGTAGATATGCCGGTAATACGGGACGACGAACTCGGGCCACATCTGGGGAGAGATGAGGCCGGCAAAGTCGTCGGCGATCCCCACACCGCCCCCCGTTTCGGGCAGCCCCTGTCGTCGTCGGTTCTCCCGCACAAACCGCACGAAGCTCTCCGACATAATCTCCAGAAGCGCGTGTGCGGCCCGCGGGGCCGCGTAAAGATCCGTGAAGAAGTCTTCTCCGCGCAGGAGCTTGGCGCTCGTGATCGGCCCCTCGATTCCCACGCCGAGCGGCAGTTTCTTGCCCCGTGCGCACATGGCCTGATACATCTGCCATACCGGCTTGACCGCTGGAGTGTCATAGTACGATTCCGGGATGGAAAGTCTCTCCGCCTCGTCCGCCTGCCGTAGCGCGATGCCCCGCACCTGCGGAGGATCATCCTCTGGATACACAACTTCCGCGCCGAACGCGGCAACGCCTAGATACGCCGGCGCGTCAATGCGTTGGCTTCCGCAGTCAATGCCGAATCGTTCCCTGAATATGTGCCGTGCCGTCTCCTGGGTGTGGAGCATGGTCTGCACGTCGGTATAGTAAGCCCTCAGTCTTGTTCCGGCATATTCGGTGGTGACTTCGGGAGGAACGGCAAGATGCCAGGCAATCCGCGACGCCTTCACTTCCGACATGTCGCTCTCCTGCCGTGCAGAACGCCCGTCCCCCCTGCGCACACCGCGCCGGGGCGCTTCATCCGTAACGCCCTCTCGTAGGCCTTCTCAACGGCCTCTGCCTCGACGGTTGGCGAGTACTCGCGTTCAGTCTTGCTTCGGGCGGCCCTGCCCATCTTGCGCCGCAGCTCGGGATCCCGAGCCAACTCGAGGATGGCCGCGCAGAGGTTTTCCGGCGTGTCGTCCACCACCAGTCCCGTGACACCGTGCGTGACGATCTCCGGCAGCATTCCCCGCCGAGCGGCAATGACAGGAACACCCATCGCCATCGCCTCTCGCGCCGCGCGGCAGGAGCCGTCCGAACCCGGCACCAGGAACACCTTCATGTCGAAGCTCTTCAGGGCGGCCGCGTAGTTGTCGCGGAAGTACCCCGGAAACAGGACCCGGTCGCCCAGCCCCATCTCGCGAGCCGGCCTGATGGCCACAGACTCCTGGTAAGTGCCGCGGCCCAGAACAGCCAGGCGCAGCCTGGGCGCCTGCTTCACGGCGAGGGCAAAGCCTTTCAGAAGCACGTCAAAGCGGCGGTGACGCTGCATCCGGGCGACTATGCCAACCAGAATGTCCGAAGCCTCCGCCCCGAGAAAAGGTCGCATATCCGGCATGGTCTTCGAAGGATCAAACTTGTTTATGTCCAGGGCCACGTTGGCGCGCGAAATGCGCTCCGGATCCATAAAAAAACCTGCCATGTCGCCGGCAGCGGCGTCGTCGGATATCTCGATAAGGTGGTCCGTAAAGCAGCGGATCAGGAACATGTTGGACAGTGAGCGGTTCAAAGGTACGCCCTTGTGATTGGTTCTCACGACCGCGACCGGCGCTCGTGACAACCGGGCAGCCAGTCCTGCGAGCGCGTGGTCATGGCTCAAATGCGTGTGAACGATGTCAATCCTCTCTGTCCGAAGAAATCCCGGCAGAGACCATAGGTCCCGCAAGGTGTCCGCAGGTGCCATGTAACGGTTGAGGCCGAACCGCGTTATAGCTTCCAGTCCGCGTTGTGCGGCGAACATGGCGATGCAAGGCTTCGTCGGGTCGGGGCCGAGTCGGCACGCGAACAGCACGTCATGGCCTCGTTCTCGCAGCTTCAGGCACAAAGACACCGTTGGCTCCGCCGGTCCGGTCCAACGACAGTCGCTGTACAGATGGAGGATTCGCATGCTCTCTACACCACACGGGCCTTTTTTCGCTGAGGTATCTGTCCGCGCGCCCGCAACTCATCAACGATCTGCTCGATGATTCGACGGTTGTACTGCAGCGTTTTCTCGCACTCGCTCTTCACGAACTCCGTGAACCTGGATCGCTCCCGGAGCGAGCTGGAAGCCTCCATGTAGGCCCGCACGCAGCGCCAGCCATCCGTCGTCGTGAGCCTGTGCTGAAAATGCGACGCGACTTGGGCCAGGTTGCGCGCTCGCCGGCGAAAGCTGACGTCTCGGTCAAATCGCACACGGTCAAGGTCAATCAGAATAAAGTGCCAGTCGTCCTGCCCGCGCTCGCGAACCATGATATTCGTCGGCTTTAGGTCTCGGTGGTAGATGCGTTTATCGTGCAGCTGCGCGAAGAACCGCCCGACGGCCCCCGCCATCGCCCTCTTGAACCTCACCAGGTCTGGCCCTTCCAGGCACGTGAGTCTTGTCTGTACGTAGTGATCCAGGTTGACACAATCGTCCAGGGCCTTCATGATCACGAAGCACTGCCTGGCGAAACCGAGCCGCTTGCGTTCGCCGGCCGCCAGCAGTTCGCACGCCGAAACCCCTCGCACGGTAAGCCCGTGCGCCGCCATCCAGATGCGCCTCGACTTGGGGCCTCGGAAGAGCGATTCCAGCGCCTCGCGCCACGTGTACGATCTGGATTCTTTCACGCAGACCGCCGTGCGCTGTCCTTCCCAGGGGATGCGGACGATGCTCACAGACCGCCCCGGCGAGATCTTCAGCAGTTGACCGTTCGTCCCGGCAAGCACGCCGCGGTGTTCCTTCAGTGCCTGACGAATTGCCTCAGGGCCGAACTCCCGCCGGAAGTGCACAGTGGCTCCTTCCAGATTCTGGCGATCGAATTCGGAGCTTTGCTGGAGGCACCGAGCCGTCCGGGACCGGTATACCCAGTCTCGGTAGGATTCCGCCGCTCTCTCGATCCGGTTAGCATTCCAGGTCACGAACCTGACCAGCGCCGGATTCCCGCGCGCATAGCACTTCAGCAGATGTTGGCGCTCCTCCACGTTCGTGAACGACATGATGGAGGCGAGCAGTTGCATGAGATTGCGCCTTCTTGCGCGTGCGCTCACCCGCCGAACTGCACGCACGGAATGGAGGTCCAGCACAAAGAGCCGCATGCCCCGGTCGCGCCGCTGACACAACAAGTTCCCTGCGTGCAGATCATTGTGCACGATCTTCCCTTCATGCATTCTGCGGACTAGGGCGGCCACACTCTCCAACAGTCTTCGCCGTTCCTCCCTTGTCCAGAGCTTCATCGGGCCTCGCGCCACAGACGCGAGCGTCTCGCTCACCGGCAGGGCCTCCGATACGAGACAGCAGTCGTAGAGGAGCCTGCCTTGCCGCCGCTCCGCGTACGCCAGGGGCCGGAATGTTGCCACCCCGATACCGGCTAGTGCCCCGGCCATGTTCCACTCCTGGGCCGCCTTTGACGGCCTGAGGAGGTGCTTTAAACGTTCCCCCAAGCGCGAACACCGGTGTACCTTCACCACAATCTCGACGGGAACGGCGGGCGGACCCATGCGCAGCACCGTTCGAGCCATGGTCTTCTTAATGACGCTCATGCCCGGCACGTCCGTCCCGCGTACGAGGAACGGCTGTATGATCTCGGGAACCCACTGCGCGGCTGGCCCGCTGAGCGTCCAGCGAACGTTTTCTCCGGTCGTCCTTATTAAGACCGTACTCATCTATCATTGCCTTCTGTCGCAGCAACGCAGGTAAAAGTCGGCGACCTTTGCGCAAGTATGTTGCTCAATGAAGTCCGGGCCAACCGTGTGGCCGGCATGCGCCTCGTGATCCCTCCAGCATTGCGCATCGGCCGCGACCTGGCTCAGCCGGGTTTTCTCACCGAGGAAGAATCATAACTTCTTGCCCCAGTCCGTGTCTACGCCGTTTCGCAGGACATCGAGGCAACACCGGAAGTCTGCGGCCCGACGGGTTCAGCGTGGGGCACCGTCTCGGAGGGGAGAGTGACGGCTGAATGTTGCCGCGTGCGTGCCCCAAAGGAACTTCGGGCACACTGACTCCGAGTCTGGCCTATTCCGGTCGAGTCGCCTTGAGCGGCTGATTCGAAACAAGCGAAATATTCCGCGTTCCCATCAACCCGGAGACAAGGACGTACAGCTTGACATCCACCTTCCCCTTCAGCCGTTCGTACGTCTTGTCGGCCATGAGGCAGTACATGGGCTTGGGGCCAAGGCACAACTCGCGAAATCTCTGCCGCGACTGCTCCGCACGCTTGGCCCGCTCCACAGGATCGGCTTCGAGCAGGACGAACCTGGTGAGGTGCTGGATGGGAGGCTGCCTGGTCCAGTAGAAGCTGTATCCATTGCGCTCCGTCCCATAGGTATGCAGGACTTCTCCGGGGGGGATCAGATGACCAATCTTCTTGAACATGACCTTCGCCGAACATGACCTGTTGCGTTGAGGAAAGAACGTCCAGCACCACACCGGCCATGCGACCAGCACCGTGAGTAGCGTCGCATACACGCCATACTTCATTAGCCCCCGGCGAAGAAGAAGCAGCGCTCCGGTCATCCCCGCGATCGCGATCACCGCCGGCCCCAGACATACCAGAAACCAGTCCCGCAGGAACAGCGCGGCTACCGGCAGAGCCGTGATGCCGACGAGGAGCATGGCGCCTGCCGTCGCCGCCCAAGCCGCTTTCAGAACAAGACTTTCCCGTGCGGTCAAGATCCCTTCCAGGTGTCCGCGAAGTACACCCCCCATCATGAGTGCCGCGGCCGGGATGAGCGGAAGCGTGTATATCCACCTCTTCGAACTGCAGAAGGTGAAGAAGAGCAATACCGTCAGGAACCAGATCAGTGGGAACCGCCGCGACCACCGCTCACCGACCGGCTCTCGCTTCAAACCGAAGATCATCATGCTTGGAAGCAGAAAAACCCAGGGCAAGAGCTGGAGTGGCACATAGCCAAGATACAGGTAGATAGGCTCTTCCTCGTGCGTCCACGAATTCAGGTACCGAGTGACGTTCTGGTGAAAGAGCAGCTCATAGGTATGTTTCCACCCCCCGATGATGCAGGCCGGAACAAGCCAGGGCAGAATCACCAGAGCGATAATCAGGACCCCCCACCCGAGACGCAACGGGAACGGGGAAAGCCTGATCGCCAACACGGCCCGAACGCGCGCGGCGAATAGGCCCTTGCGATATCGCAGGGGGAGTCGTCGCGGAGCATGTCCTGCTCCGACCCGAACGTTTTCCTTCAGAAATACAAACGCCGCAAACGAGAGAAGCGGCAGCATGGCCCCAACGGGACCTTTCGTCAGCACCGCGAGTCCCATGAGGCCGTACGCCACTGCGTATAGCCACGTCCCATATCCGTCCTCGTGCGCAACGTATAAGCAGAAAAGGGATGCCGTAATGAACAGCGTCAACATCATGTCCATTCGGGCTTCGATGGACATCTGGAGGAAAAAGGGCATTGTCAGCAGGAAGATTGCCGCGAAGAAACCCCCACGGTTGCCGTAGAGCCGCCTCCCCAGGAGGAAGACAAACACAAGAACGCCCAGCCCTGACAAAACGGAAGGCAACCGAACGGCAAACTCGCTCAGCCTGCCGCTCAGCTTCCCGAACAGGGCGATGCTCCAGTAGAACAGGGGCGGCTTCTCCGGGTATCTCACCCCGTTCAGGTGCAGGACGAACCAGTCACTGACGGCGTTCATCTCCTGGGTTACCTGCGCGTACCGGAGTTCTTCAGGCTCCCACAAATCGCGCGAACCCATCGTCCCGAAGAACATGGCCGCCCCCGCGACGACAAGAACGGCCAACAGGCCGATGCCTTGCCTCCAAGCCCCGCTCCAAGCGCGAACACCGGACTCCTCAGCGTCGCGTCCGCCAAGCCGTCGGGCGGATGCGCCGCGTCTGCTCTCGGACGATTCACAAGACATGACGACTGCCGTTCTCCCCGCTCCTCTGTGAAGGGGCTTGCCGGACCAATACCGCAACCCCAGATGGATCAGCGGTAACTAGAAAAAAGGCCCGTCGCGGATGTTCTAAGCGACGAGCCTGAGTTTTGGTACCCCCTAGGGGACTCGAACCCCTGTCCCTAGGCTGAGAACCTAGTATCCTGGGCCGCTAGACGAAGGGGGCAAGGACATCAATGATTTACGGTCCTGGATCGCTCTTGAGGCCCGCGAACTCCTCCGGACTCGTTTGCCTTGTGGTCCAGAACCGTCCATCCGTATCCGCAGTGGCTGAGGAGCCTGGATTCGAACCAGGATTACCTGATCCAGAGTCAGGGGTGCTACCGTTGCACTACTCCTCAAACAACCACAGTATCCTACGAAACCAGTGCGCCGGAGTCAAGCCAATTCGCCCGCGCATCCGTCTGGCGGGCGATGCCAATCACTCCTCTTCCGCCCTGACCGCCGGCAGGGCCTTGATCTCTTTCACCAGGTCGCCCGCCGTCGGAAATCGGTTTGAAGGGTCTTTTGCCAGTCCCTTTAGCGCCAGCAGGCAGAGATCCGGCGGCAGCGAAGGGTTGTGCTTCTGCGGCGTCTCCGGACGAGTTCGAAGAATCTTCTCAATCAAGGCCCGGTCGCTGTCGGCCGCAAACGGCGGCTTCCCGCAGATCATCTCATACAGCACCGCGCAAACCCCGTAGACATCGGCGCGAAAATCGGCGATATCAATGTCATGAATGAGTTCCGGAGCCACATACGGCGTGACCGGGAGCTTGGACGTCATCTCCCCCGCCCCCGCCGCCGTCCGCACGATAGTCGCAGGAAACTTGAATCCCCCTATCTTGGCCACCCGCTCTCTCGAGACATATACGCTCCCCGGTCGCAGGTCCCAATGCACCAGCTTGATGCTGTGAGCGCGGCGAAGTGCCCTCGCCAATTGCAGGGCAATGTCTACAGCGATGTTCAGACTGATCAGTCGTTTGTTCTCATCGCGAGACAACAGCGCCTCCACCGTCATCCCCTCGGGCGACTCCTGGACCACATAGTACACGTCTCCGCCCTTCCCGCCGTCGTAGATCTGCAAAATACCGGGATGATTGGCGGACGCATTCGCGCGGCCTACCTCAACAAAATCCCTGACATTCCCGTCGTCGAGCGCTGCCGCCCCCGACAGCACCCGGAGAACCACCGGCCTCGACAGGAACAAGTGCGACCCCTCGTACAGATCGCCCAGGGCGTCCTCCCCCGTCTTCCGGCCGATCTCCACACCCGGAATGCCGGATACGGCTGTTGAGGGGGCGGTCCGTCCCGCCTTTGCCGGTCCTCGCGGTTCTCTGCGCGCCGTCCCGCGTTCTTCGCCAGACCCGCCTCGGCGTTGTTTCTCCGGCTCGTCAAGCCACTTGTCGAACAAACCCATCACCGAGCCTTCCCCAGGGGCTTCCTTGCGCCCGCCCATCCGTCTGGCGGGTTCCTCCTCGCCGCTCCTCTCGGGCGGCAGCCGGCTCTCGCCTGCCCCCACGGTGCGCCGCTCCGGGGGGGCCTCTGCTTGCCCGACCGCTGCCGGCCTCTTGGGCCGCTCGGCCTCGACCGGTTCTGCCGTCTCGCGTGCCGGCCCCTTCCCTGCCCCCTCCGCCCCTCGCTCCAGCGCAACCGTAATCACCGTCTCACCGATTCGAATCTCATCATCATCCGTGAGCGGAACGCTCTTGATCTTCCGTTCGTTGACGTAGGTCCCATTCGTGCTGTTAAGATCCGTCAGCATGATGTGTTTGCCGTCGTGCGTAAACCGGCAGTGGATGCGCGAGATACGCGGCTCGGACAGGGATATGTCGGCGGCGGAGCTTCGTCCCAACGTGATCGGCTTTCCCTCAACAACGTAAAATGACTTCCCTTTGTCCTTGCCTTTTACGATTGAAAGGTGCGCCTTCATTCGATGCCTCCTATCACCCCGCATAAGTGCCTGGCTCGCGTCCGCCAATCCGTCGGGCGGACCCGTGCCTGGCACTCCGTGTCTTTGCCGGTCCCCACCCGCCTATCCGTCTGGCGAAGTGCCTGGCTCGCGCCTGCCGTTTGGCGCGTGCCTGGCACTACGTAATCCCCACCGCCCACCCAGCACGGGATGCATTATAGCGGCTCTCCCCAGCGCAGTCAAGCAACTCCAAAAATCCATTATCGCCCGCCAATCCGTCTGGCGGGCCTGTACTCCCTGGAAACGCTTGAACAGGTTATGTTCGCGCCACGATATGAGACCCCTTGCCACCTCGGACGCAACTAATGTGCTGGACGCCTCCTCGGAGGAGGAGGCGGCATAGACAGGATGAGTGGGTCAAGAATTCTTCGTAAGCCAGGGCTACATGGTACGGATTCGGCTTTGTGTGGAGGGACCCCGATGTTCCGGAGATTATTCAGCAACCTGGCATTTCTTGCGGCGACCTGCCTGCCCCTCTGGTCCACGGCGCTGGCTGAATCGCCGGCCAATCACGCCCCGCAGACTGTCGGGTCGGCGGACCCGCAAACGGTGGATGTGATTCGCCTGACCAATGGAAATAAGATCACTGGTTGGGTTATCGGCACGGCCGACGGCATGGCAGAGATCGCCATCGAGAACATAGGTGAACTGCAGATTCCCCTCTCGGATATCGTTTCCATAACCCGGAAGCCCTATGTCCCCGCGTCGCTGGAAAGACGCGCCGCGTCGCTGGAAAGACGCGCCGCGCCGCGAGTTTCGCCCCAGCAGCAACGTCCCCAGACCGAGGCGTTCGAGCAGCAATGCCGCCGCAACCAGGCGGACTATGAGAGATCTCTCGATCGTCGTTTTCGCCAGCGAGTCTTTGACGAGGAGCGCCGCAGGCAGCTCCAACTCGAAGCCGACTGGCGGGAGTTCCTGAGCCGCCCCAACATCAACCAGCGCTTCCAGGAAGACAACCTCTTCCGCAGATTTGGCGGGGGCTGGGGCCGATTCGCGCCCTGGGGTCGCTGAATCCGCCCTTCAGAATTCCATTCTCTCAAACGCCCGCATCCCCAGCCACATCGGCACAACGGCGGCCACCGTGCTGACCGCCAACGCCCCGCACCCGGACGCCGCGATCCATGTCGTGAACGTCCCCGGCGACAGCAGTCCGCGTGCAAAGTAGAGGTGGCACGGGGCGACGACCAGCGCCATGATCACAGCGATAAACGCCAAGCTCAACATCAGGTTCAAGGTCCCCCCAAAGCCCGCGACGATCTTCGACGGGTCGTCTTCGCGTAGGTTTGGGAACGCCGCGCCAAGCCCGACCGCGATCGCCGATAGCCCCACGCACAGCAGCGCCACCACAAAGCAATGGAGCGCCATCATGGCCCGCGGCATCCGCAACATGTGGTCCGACAGCAACATCAGCGTCTCGCTGATTATGAGCGCTCCGCCAGCCGAGAAGAAAAACTTCCCTAGCAGAATGGAACGCCGTTGCACCGGCAACAACCCCAGAATCCAGAACCTTCGCCCCTCCAGGCTGATCATCGGGAAGACGAACCTCCCGGTATACGTGGACAGTGTGAGGCTGGTGGCCGCCAGATTCAGGAACGAGATGATATTCCGCCAGCCCAGGTCCATTGTGTCGTGACCGAGATTCCGCAGGTTGAGGCTGTACACGGCCAGCAGCCCGACGAAGATGAGTACCTGCGACCACTGGGCCGGGTCGCGCACGAACGTCTTGACGTCCTTCTTGACGAAGAGCCGCACCTCTGGCCGCAACATCCAGGTGCACCCGTCGAGCAGGCGGTCCAAAGGCCCCCGCAACCGGTACTTGCGGCCCTGGTTGCACGCCTGACAGAGCGACCACGCAGGCCGATAGACACGAACGGCGAGCGCGTAGCAGACCATCCCCAGCATGAGCGCGTTGCTGGCCAGGAGAAGGAAGAGAAAGAATGCCTCGCCCGGTGTTCCCCGGCCGATGGCTGTAACAGCCCGACCCATCCACTGGCTCGGCAGCCACGGATTCTGGCAGAAGCTGACAGTGGCCATGATCTTGCGAATCCACGATTCCGTCAGCTCAAAATCCCTCGTAAGTATCCTCGCAAGCTGTATGCCCCACGCCGCCAAGCCGGCCGCCGCCGCCAGCCCCGCCCCAATCAGCACGTGACTCCGCTTTCGCGGGAAGTAAGCGGCGACCAGCAGCGCAACCGTCGTCCCCAGACAAGCGGGGACGGGCACAAACACGATGAACAACGCGCACAATCCGCCGTAGAAGTACCACGGCACATTGTTCGTCACCCCATACGCGCCGAACAGCGGAAGGCCCAGTGCCAGAAAAGCCCACGAACTGAATGCCATCGCCTCAAGGAACTTGTGAAAGAAAACCGCGCCCGTCCCTATGGGCTGAGTCAAGAGGAATTCCGTCTCCCTGGCGCGAAACAGAGACGAAAACGCAATGATCCCGGCGGAGAATACCAACATCACCATCAACGTGAAGAAAAACAGGGAGAAGATGTATTCGTCCAGTATGAGCCGCATGTCGCGGAATGTGCGCTCGTTCAGGAACAGAAACATCCGGTAGAAAAGATACGATAGCCCCCCAAGCACGCTTAGCCCAAAGCCGCCGACAAACAGAATCTTCAGCCGCGAGTGATCGCGTATCGTGGCTACTACGTTGCGCAATAGCCTCAGCCGCAGGAATGTCAATGCGTGACCGTCATTCACACCAGTCGTGCTCCGTATCACCAATACACGTCGGTCAAGAACAACGCCTCATGGCGACCGCGTCTCCTCCGACGTAAGACGCAGGAAGGCGTCCTCAAGCCGCGCATCGGTCTGCCCCGCCCGCTGAATCTCGGCCTTCGAGCCGCAGGCAATCATCGTGCCCCGGTGAATGATGCCGATGCGGTCGGCCACCTCTTCTGCCAGCGAAAGGGTGTGCGTGGACATGAAGATGCTTACGCCCTTCTGCGCGCGCCGCTTGAACAGGTTCGTGACCAGGCGCGTGCTCTTCGGGTCCAGCCCCACCATCGGTTCGTCCACGACGATAACCTTCGGGTCGTGCACCAGCGCAGAGGCGATCACGACGCGCTGCTTCATGCCGTGAGAATACGTCTGACACAGCTCGTCAATGTATTCCTGCATCTCGAACACCTCGATCAGTTCGTCAATGACTCCTGCCCCATTCCTGTCCATCCCGCGCACCTGGGCCACAAAGTCCAGAAATTCCCGGCCCGACAGCTTGTCGTACAGGAAGGGCTGGTCGGGTATGTAGCTCATGGCGGCCTTGGCCGATATCCCGTCGCTCTGGGTGTCATGGCCGCATATCCGTATGCTCCCCCGCGTAGGCGTCAGAAGTCCCGCCAGCATCTTTATGGTAGTTGTCTTGCCCGCGCCGTTTGGCCCCAGGAAGGCGAACAACTCCCCTGCCTCGATCCTCAGCGAAAGATCGTTTACGACAACCTTCGCCCCAAACGCCTTTGTGAGACCCTCAATCTCGATCATAGTGCGTGTCTGCCGTCTCCTCTGTGCGGAACTGGCCGCAGCCTTGCGCCGCGTCGGTTCTCGTCAGTCTTCCTTCTGCAGGACAATCCCAAAGGGCGCCTCTTGGCGAAGGATCTCTCCGTTCTCGCCGACCCACGAGGAGAGCGCCATCTCGCCGTACGAAAGTTGATACTCGTTCGCCAGTACGCGAACCCCGTTCCACGGCACGGGCGTTCGTCCCTTGTTCTCAATCCAGGCCGTCTCCATGCGGCGCAGCAGCGGATTCCAAAGCGCTATTGGCCGCCGTTCGCCCTGCGGCAGTTCCAGACCGGCCAAAAGCGGCGTCAGCGTTGAGGAGAAGAAGGCTCTCCCCTCAAACGGGACCATCTGGCTTACCGACTGCCCGCCGAAGCTCGTGACCAGCTCAAGGTTGTCTCCGAACACCGTCCCCCGAATGGCATACTCGACCTTCGACGAGCCGAATCGGGCGTTGAACGCCACGAGCCGGCCCTTCCCGCCGAGTGTGATCGCGGCGGTGGCTTCCAGGTCGTTGAGGAACGTCAACTCCGACGCCAGCTTGACGTGCGTTCGAATGACTGCGCCGCCGTCGCCCAACGGCGCGTAAAACGTGTGCGCAACCCCGATCCTCTTCTCGTTGAGCAGTATGGCCAGACGCCACACCTGGGCCTTCGGAACGCCCGGCGCCGTGTCGCTGTCCGCCTCTTCTTGCGGCCGCGCAAC
Organism: uncultured Planctomycetota bacterium; assembly: GCA_964409935.1. Taxonomy (GTDB): domain Bacteria; phylum Planctomycetota; class Brocadiia; order JAADGH01; family CAYPFP01; genus CAYPFP01. The sequence continues at coordinate 34,288 of CAYPFP010000053.1, forward strand.
GAACCCCCCGTGCCGCTGTGCCCACAAACCCATCATCACGATCCAGAAGGCCGTGATGCCCAGGCAGGCCAACCATCCCTTTGAGACAAGACGCACACGCAACGCAAACTCTCTTCCCTCGCGGGCAATATGGGCTTATCAACTCATTCTAACGTCGCCACGCTCCGCCTGTCAACTCGGAGCAGGCCATAAGCCTATTGCGAAAAGGCGTGAAGTGTTGAGAGCATGAGAGATACGAGCGG
>CAYPFP010000054.1:0-34494 GCA_964409935.1 uncultured Planctomycetota bacterium
TAATTCCTTGCCTTGACCGCCTCCAGAATCTGCCTGCAGAATTCCGTCAACGTATCGTCTCTGGCGCCCATCACCAGCACGACGTCGCCCTCGCGAGCCTCGGCGGCGAGAGTCCTGACGATGTCGGGCCGTTCGGCAATGCAGCGGGCGTTGCCGCCGGCCTGCCGGATGTCCTCGACGATCTGGTCCGACGTGATGTCCATCACCGTATGGCCGCCGGCGTAGAATATTTTGGTCATGATCAGGCAGTGAACGCCCTTGAACTTCGCGGCGCACGACTTGACCATTTCCGCCCGCATATGGCGCATCGGGCCGAAGCCGTGCGGCTGGAAGACGCCGATGATGCGCCCGGCCCCCGGTCGAACGGCCTCGAAGGAGGCCTCGATTTTCTCGGGGTTATGTCCGAAGTCATCAATGACCGTCACGCCGCGCGCGGCGCCGATCACGTCCAGGCGCCTTTTCACGCCGTGGAAGAGGGCCATGGCCTCGCAGGCGACCTTGTCGGTCACGCCCATCGCACGGCCGGCCGCGATAGAGACCAGCGCGTTTTCGACGTTGTGAAGACCGGGCACCTTCAGCGCGAAAACCGTCCCGTCGAGGCGGAATCGCGAGCCGCCCGGCATCATCTCGATCTCCCGCGCGCACACGTCGGCGGGGTTCCGGATACCGAAGGTCACCAGGTTCTTGTGGGCAAGGGACGCGGTGGCCGTGTGAGGGCAATCGGCGTTGACGATGAAGGCCTCGCCGACCTTGGTCCCGAAATCGCGGAACAATCCCTGGAGGACCGGAATATCCTTGTGGTCCTTGGAGATGTTGGTCACCAAGCCGACAGCGGGCTTGTAGAGTTCGATGGTGCCGTCGCTCTCATCGGCCTCGATACACATGAGGTCGGGACGCCCGAGCTTGGCGTTGCCGATGAGGGTGTCGCTGACGAAGTTGATCATGTTCCCGCCGTTGATGACGGTGGGGTCGAGGCCCGCGCATTCGAGGATCCAGGCCGTCATGGCCGTGGTGGTGCTCTTGCCGCTGGTGCCGCCGACGGCCACGGTACGCGTGGCGTTCACGAGCTGCGCCAGCAGTTCGGCGCGTTTGAGGATGGGGAGCTTCAACTGTTCCGCCTTGACCCTTTCGGGGTTGTCGGGGTCAATGGCGGTGGAGACAACGATGAAATTGATGGAGGCGTCCATGGCCGAACCGTCTTGCGGCACGAGCCGGATGCCCTGGGCCTTGAGCTTGTTGTAGAGCGGGGCGTTGAGGCCGCGGTCGTGGCTGCGGTCGGAGCCGAGCACGTCGTGGCCGCGCGCCTTGAGGACCTGCGCGATCCCGCTCATGCCGCTGCCGCCTATGCCGACAAAGTAGTATTTCACTTTCGCCTCCTGCGTCTTCACTGGTTGATGGCGGCAGCGCACCGGCCGATCACCTCGATGGCGTAGCGGACGCCCTCGGCAGTGACCTCCTTGTTGGTGACCAGCCGCACCATGCCGTTCCCGCCGATGGCCCGGAACTTCACGCCCTCCCGGCCGACCATGGCCACCAGCCGATCGGCCTTTTCTTGAGACGGCGCCCAGGCCATGAAGATGTTGGTTTGAACGCGGGCAAGGTCCACGCGAAGGCCCGGCATGGCGGCCATCGCCTCGGCGAGCCGCCGGGCGTTATCGTGGTCCTCCTGCAGGCGGTCGGGCATCTTCGTGAGGGCGACCATCGCGGCGGCCGCCAGCACGCCGGCCTGCCGCATCTGCCCGCCGAGCATCTGGCGCGCGATCCTGGCCTCCTTGATGAACTCGGCTGAACCCGCCAGCAGCGATCCGACCGGCGCCGAAAGCCCTTTCGAGGCGCAGAACATGACCGAATCGGCGTACTTTGCTATCTCCCTCACGTCCGTTTTCAACGCGATGGCCGCGTTGAAGATGCGCGCGCCGTCGAGGTGCACCTTGAGGCCGTGCCACTGCGCGATGTTGCGCAGTTCGGCCATGCGTTTCAGAGGGACGGGTATGCCTCCGGCGAGGTTGTGGGTGTTTTCGAGGCACAGTAGCCTGACATCCTCCCCCAACTCCTTCGCGCGGCGCACCACGCCGTCCACGCTGTTCGGGTCAAGGACGCCCGAAGGTTCGTCAATCTCGTAAATCTTGACGCGCACGAGGCGCTCCATGCATCGCCGCTCGGTGTTGACGATGTGGCCCCGCTTCTCAATGACAAAACCTCCCTTTAGCTCGGTGTGGGCGATGACGGCGGCGGCGTTGCCCATGCAGCCGCTGGGGACGTAGACGGCGGCATCCTTGCCCATGCGTTCGGCGGCCAGGGCTTCGAGCTTGTTGAGGGTGGGGTCTTCGCCGTAAACGTCGTCGCCCACATCGGCGTTGCACATGGCCTCGCGCATCTCGCGGGTGGGCAGTGTCACGGTGTCGCTTCGCAGGTCCACAACCATTTTTGCCATTCGGCCTCTGCTCCTGTGTCAATTGAGTTTCAGCGTTCCGACCACGCTCCGGATGTCTTTCTCGCCCATCTCGACCAACAGGGTTCTCAGCCCCCGCACGATCTCGCCGCAGCAGGCGTTGTTCCAGAAAAGGACGGTGCCGACCTGAAAGGCCGTCGCCCCCGTCACGATGAACTCCATGGCGTCGAGGGCGGAGGCGATGCCGCCCATGCCGATTAGCGGGACGGCCGGCTTCAGGCTGCCGGCGTACTGAAAGACTTCGCGCAGTTTGAGAAGCGCGACGGGCTTGACGGCGGGGCCTGAAAGCCCGCCGACGTTGTTGCCCAGAACGGGGCGGCGCTTTCGGGCGTCCACGGCCATGGCGCTGAGGGTGTTGATGAGGGAGAGGGCGTCGGCGCCGGCCTCGACGCAGGCCTGGGCCACGGCGCGGATGTCCGAGGCGTTGGGCGAGAGTTTGACGATGAGCGGCTTGGACGTGCGCCGCCGGACCGCGCCGACGACGTGGGCGCTCATGGCGGGCGCGACGCCGAACTGCATCCCGCCCTCTTTGACATTGGGGCAGGAGATGTTCAGTTCGATGGCGTCAATGCGGGGCGCTTCGTCGAAGCGGCGCGCGACCTCCGCATATTCGTCCACCGTGGAACCTGCTACGTTGGCGATGACCTTGGTCTTGAGCGCCCGCAGCCGCGGCAGAAGGTCCTTGACGACTTTCCGAACGCCCGGGTTCTCCAGGCCGATGGAGTTGATGAGGCCGGCGCCGCCGGCGGTCTCGACGATGCGGGGGCGGGGGTTGCCCAGGCGCGGTTCGAGCGTCGTGCCCTTGAGTACCAGGGCGCCGATAGGGCCGTAGTCGAAGCCCTCGACGCGTTCGAAATCGCGCCCGAAACCGAAGGTCCCGGAGGCCGCCATGAGCGGCGTCTTCAGCCGCAGGCCCGCCACGTTCACGGTCAGATTCACTCGATCAGACACCGCGGCCATTCGGCCCTCCTGCCCAGTCAATTTCCTCGGCGGGGAACATCGGCCCGTCCACGCAGATGCGCTTGTGCCCGCGCGCGCCGCCGGCCAGGATCACTTCGCACACGCAGGACATGCACACGCCCAGCCCGCAGCCCATGACGCCCTCCAGCAGGGCCTGGCAAGGCAGGCCGTGCCGCCGCGCGATGGCCGCGATGGCCTCCATCATGCACCACGGACCGCACGTGAAGAGCGTCTGGTTTCGCAGCGTCTCGGCGTCGAGGGCGGCCAGGTAGCCTTCGAGCAGCGCGCTCACGTAGCCCTTGAACCCCCGGCGGCCCTTCTCGGTGGAGATGGCGGTGGGAAAACCCATGCCCTCGAACTCGTCCGCCTTCAGGCACGTGTCTACGCCCCGGATCTTCACCGTGGGCGCCGACACCTCGCGCGACAGTGTCATGGGCAGGTTCACCTCGTCGAGGGCGCCGAACAGGCCCACGGCGCGAATCCTGCGGCGGCGCAGCGCCTCGCCCAGGGCGAAGAACGGCGCGATGCCGATGCCGCCGCCGACAAGGACGGCCATGCGCCGGCTTCGCGCCGGCGGCAGGTCGAATCCATTGCCGAGCGGTCCCAGCAACTGCACCGTTTGCCCCGGCGCCATGCGGGCCATCGCCGCCGTGCCCTTGCCGATGACGCGGAACAGGATGCCGATCTCGCCGCGCTTGCGGTCAATGCGCGCGAAACTGAAAGGGCGGCGCACCAGCGCGCGATGGAGGATGTCGGCCCGCCAGGACTCGCCGCCGCGTTCCCACAGGGTCTCCGCGTCGTCGAAGACGCGATCGCGATGCGGCGGGCGCGGGATCAGCACGCTGACGAACTGCCCCGGCCTGGCGTGCTCGGCGATACTCGGCGCGCGGAGCCGCATGGCGAAGTATCGCGGCCGGACCTGGAGGTTCTCGCAGACCAGCGCGGTCTCGTTGTGGGCTTTCGCTGAGTGAGGAACGCGGCTCTTTTTTTTCGCGGCTATGGAAATTCCGCCCATCTTGTCGCCTTCTTCACGTCAATCGGGTCTCCCCCCTGTTTGACGGCGAGGCAATGCCCTTCGGCCACGGGCCGCTTCACGCCGTTTACGACGACCGTCTGCTCCGCTTTCACCGCGATGACGCGGGTGCCGTCCGGGCCGGCCTGCACATTCGCGGACCCTTCGCGAATCTCGATCACCCCGTCGGGCGTGGCCACCGAAAAGGCGGCGCCCCCTTGCGCAATGGACACGAGGACTTCGCCGTGCTCCAGGAAAATCCTGTCGGCGGACTCCACGCGCAATTCCGAATCGGAGTTGATGCGAAGCTCCGATGCATTGCCGAGATCAACCTTTAATCGCTGCGCAAACTCCGTCTTCAGCGCCATGCCGGCGAAGACGGAGTCTCTGCCGGCCAGCGGACGCGAACTGGCCCCGAGGGTCTGCCCCCGGCCCGACGCCACGACGCCCAGCACGCTGGGTTTCCTTGAGACATACTGGTAAACCCCCACGCTGCCTCCGACCACAAAGGCCGTAACGCCCACAAGGGTCAGCAGGTGCCGGAGCGACGGACGGCACAGGAGAATCCCCACCTCGTAGAGGCCGATCATGGGAACGGAGACCAGGGTGAGATTGACCGGGTCGCCGGTGGGCGTGATCATGGCCGCCAGAACCACCATGGCAAAATAGGCGTAGCGCCACTGCTCGCGGTACTGTTCGGGCGTCATGATGCCGACCTTGACCAGGAAGAGCATGATGAGGGGGAGTTCGAAGACCAGCCCCAACACCAGGGTCAGGACGATCAGGAGCGACACGTAGTCGCTCAGGCGGATGAGCGGGCTGGCGATGTCGCCGCCGATGGCGAGAAGAAAACGCAGGCCGAAGGGAATGAGCACGTAGAACCCGAACAACATGCCGGCGATGAAAAGCCCCAGCGAGGCCGGGGCAAAGTAGTGGACGTAGCGCCGCTCACTGGGGTAAAGACCCTCGGAGACGAACCGCCAGATCAGGTAAACCACCACGGGCGAGGAGACGAAGGCGGCCGCCACAAAACAGACCTTGAGGTAGGTGAAGAAACCCTCGGTATAGTTGAGGAGCTTCAGGTCTTCGGGCAGGCCCATGACCCGCATGATTCGCTGGTGCGGGCCGGCCAGGAAATGCATGATGGCGTCCTTGAAGAACCAGCAGGCGAAGAACGCGATAAAGATGGCGAGGATGGAGTAGAGGACCGTCCTCCTCAACTCTTCGATGTGCTCGCCGAATGTGAGTTTGCGTTCTTCCATCGTGGCTGCGGAATGCCCATCAAGTCGCGTTCATCGCACCATGAGGTGATGTTAACACAGCCCCGCCGAAAATACAAGACGCGGCGGCGGAGGGCGGCGGCAATAAATCGCTTGATTCACCCCCGAGCCGCCAGTACTATGTGATTGAATCGAGATTGCGCGAGGAAAAAATTGTACAACGTCAGGGCGTACCGTTTCCGGCTCAAGGTGATATTGATTATCGCCGGCCTCGGCCTGGCGGCCGTGACGGCCCGCCTGTTCCAGCTTCAGGTCCTCAACGACGAGTTCTACAGGGGAGAGGCCGTCAAGCGCCGCATCCGAACCACCAAAACGGAACCCTCGCGCGGCGTGGTCTACGACTGCAACGGGGCCGTGATTGCCCGCGACCACCCGTCGTTCAATCTGGCGGTGCCGTACAAGACCATGGTGAACATAGACGCCGCCACGGGCGAGGTGCTCATCAACGACGGCCCCTGGGTGCGCAGCGTGATGGAACTGACGCGCCTCTCCCACAAGGAAGTCATCGAGCGCGCGATGGGGATCGTGAAACGCGTGGAGAGAATCCGGCAGTTGGAGGTGGACCGCTACGTCCGCCGTTATCGCCGCGCGCCGCCGCGCACGCATCGAGTCCGCGAGGAACTCGCGCCGCACTCTATCGTCGAGAATGTGCCGTTCGAGACCGTGGCGCGGGCCGAAACGGACCTGGTGGACCATGCCGACGTCACGGTCGAGGCATGCTCCCGCCGCCAGTACCCCCTGGGGCGCAGTGCGGCCCACATCATCGGCTATACGGCGCCGGTCACGGCGGAAGAGGTGGAGCGGTACGGCGACGTCTACGACGGCTCCCCCTACAAGGCGTACCGGGAGTCCGACTACGTGGGCCGCATGGGCGTCGAAGAGTACTACAACAACATCCTGCGCGGCGCGCGGGGGGAGATCATCGAGGAGATCACCGGACGCCAGACCAAGCGCCGCCGACTGCTTGAAACCCCCGCCATCCAGGGGGCCAACCTGTATCTCACCCTGGACAAGGACGTCCAGGCCGCCGCGGAAGCGGCCCTCGACCGGCAGATCGGCGCCTTCATCGCCATGGAACCGGGAAGCGGCGCCGTTCTGGCCCTGGCCTCCTACCCCCGCTTCGATCCCAACACGCTGCGCGAGGACTTCCCGCGACTGGCAAAGGACCCCCGTTCTCCTCTGCTGCACCGCGCCATACAGACCCTTGTGCCGCCGGGGTCCTTGTTCAAACAAGTCACCAGCGTGGCCGCGCTCGAAACCGGAGCGACCGCGCCCCACACACGCTATTCCTGCACAGGCGAGATGTCTCTCGGCAGCCTGCGCTTTCGCTGCTGGAACGACCAGGGGCACGGCAGCCTGGATTTCGAGGAAGGGTTGATGAAGTCGTGCAACTGTTACTTCTTCCACATGGGCAGGGCCGTGGGCGGACCGGCGCTGACGCAGTGGGCGGCGCTTTTCCGCCTGGGAAGCAAGACGGGCATTGACCTCCCCGGCGAATACGCCGGGCTGGTGACGCCCCCGCGGCGCGGCTCGCTCGGCGACGTCTACAACATGTCCATCGGTCAGGGAAAGCTGCTGGTCACGCCGATTCAGATGGCGCGCATGATCGCCGCCATCGCCAACGGCGGATGGCTGGTGCGCCCGCACATTCTGCGGAAGATCACTGATCCCAACGGACAGCCTCTGCAGCCCGATCATCCCGCCTCCCACTACCGCGAGGAGAAGGTGCCCATGTCCGACGAACGCCTGCGCCGCCTGCGCAGTGCGTACCGGCGGGTGGTGACCGAAGGGACGATCTCGTACACGAAGGAGAAGGAATTTCTGACGCAGGCCGGTGTGGCCGGGAAGACAGGCACGGCCCAGACGGCGGACAAAGATGTCAATCACGGCTGGTTCGCCGGTTACGCGCCTTACGACGATCCGAAGCTGGTGTTCGTGATCCTGGCGGAGAAGGTGCCCGGTCACGGAGGGGAGACCTGCGCGCCTATCCTGCGCGTCTTTCTGGAAGAGTACGCGCGGATTGCCGACCGACGCCGCCTGGCCAGCGCGGGCTGACCCGCGCGGTGGAAGACAGGGCCATATGCTCGACACGAAGTCCATCAAAGAGTTTGACTGGGTCATGTTCATCTGCGCCCTCATGCTCGTCGCGGTGGGCGTGACCTTCATCTGGAGCGCCAAGTACGTCGGCGACGCCGACGAAAACCTGCTGACGGTCCGCCAGGTGCGAAACCAGCTCCAGTACGCCGTCCTGGGATTCATCCTGTGCCTGTTGCTGTTGAAGGTGCACTACCTGACCTTCTGCCGCTACGCTTACGTTCTGTACGCCATCGGGCTTGTGCTTCTGATCTTCGTCATGCTCAAGGGCAGCGAGGCCAAGGGCGCGGCCCGATGGATCTCGCTCGGCGGACAGCGGTTTCAGCCGTCGGAGTTCATGAAGGTGGCGTTGGTCCTGTGTCTGGCGCGCTACCTGCGATTCCGAGAGAGTCACCAGACGTTACTCGGCGTGTTGCCGCCGCTGCTGCTCACGCTGCCGCCCCTGGGGTTGATCCTGCTGCAGCCCGACCTGGGCACGTCTCTTGTGCTGGTGCCGCTGCCCTTTGTGCTGCTTTACGTCTCGGGCGCCCGCCTCAGCCACCTGCTCCCCATCGTCGGGTTGGGCCTCGCGACGGTCCCCGGACTGGTTGTCCTTCACCATCTGGGTTACAGACTCTTCCTGAAGGAATACCAGTGGGCGCGAATCCTTTCGTTCCTGGACCCCCAGGCCGACGCCGCCGGCAGCGGCTACCAGATCATCCAATCGCTCATCGCGGTGGGTTCCGGCGGCCTGTTCGGCAAGGGGCTTGGCATCGGCACGCAGAACCGCCTGAACTTCCTGCCCGAACGACACACGGATTTCATATACTCCGTCATCGGAGAGGAATGGGGGTTCTTCGGTTCGATAGGCGTCCTCGTCCTTTACGCCCTCATCTTCCTGGGCGGCATCGGCATCGCGGCGCGCACGCGCGAGACCTTCGGCCGCCTGGCCGTCGTCGGCACGATCAGCGTCCTGGCCGTGCAGGTGCTCATCAACGTGGGCATGACCATCCGCCTGTGCCCCGTCACGGGCCTTACCCTGCCGTTCATCAGCTACGGCGGCTCGTCGCTGCTCACGTCCTTCATCATGCTTTCGCTGGTGCTCAACGTGGGGATGCACCGGCCCATGACGCTGGACCGCGAGACGTACAGATAGGAGGCCAGACCATCTCAACGATACAAGGAGCGCAAACATGACCCAGATCAAACTCGGCTTCATCGGTTGCGGCGGGCACTCGACCGGCTCGCTGCAGCCCAACGTCGCCATCCTCGACGAGATTGACTACGTCGCCGCATGCGACCTCGACCTGGCTCGCGCGCAAAAGGCCGCCCGGCGTTTCGGGGCCTTGAACTATTACACCGACTACAAGGAGATGCTTCGCAAGGAGTCGCTCGACGCCGTCGTCATCGTCGGTCCGCCCACGATGCATCACAAGATCGGGATGGACTGCCTCAACGAGGGCGCGCACATCCTCGTGGAGAAGCCGCCGGCCCTCACCGCCCAAGGGGCCAGGGAACTCGCCGACACCGCGAAGCGCACGGGCAAGATGGGCATGGTGGCCACCATGTGGCGCCACCAGCAGGCGCACGTCCTGATGAAACAGTTCATGAGTTCGGCGGACTTCGGGAAGCCCCTCTACTTCCAGGCCCGATTCCTGGCCCCCGATCCCGTGAAGCCCATCTGGGGATACGAGACGGTGGAGAAGTCCTACCTGATCGGCCAGGGCATCCATCTGATTGACTGCACGCGCTTCCTGATGGGCGATATTGCGCAGGTCTACTGTGTGGGAGGGGCGGGCAAGGACGGAGCGGTCTGTCTGTCGGTTTCGCTGCGATTCGCCAGCGGCGCGACCGGCGTTATCGGCCTGGCCTCGGCGGCGCCCGTGCTCGAAGTGCACGTGCTGGCCTCCGGCGACGGCCACGAAATGGTGGAGGTCTTCAACCACGACCGCCTGCGCGCCTTCAAGAAGACCGTCTGGTGCGGAACGCCGGGCGGCTACAGAGACTTCCCGTCGCTGGAGTGGAACCCCGGCTCCTACTACCGTGGCTTCGCGCGGCACGGATATGCCGAGGAGCTTCGCCACTTCGCCCAGTGCGTCGCCTCAAACACCCCCCCGCAGGCCAGCCTTGAGGACGGCTACCAGGCCATGCGCGTCCTCGAAGCCATCGAGGAAAGCCGCGTGAAGGGAAGCCCCGTGAATTTAGTGGCATAGGCGCGTGGCAATGTGATATAAGCACGGGGATACAAAGGCTCTACTGCAAGGGACACCCTTGATCCGGCGCGGATTCACCCGCAAAATACTGGTCGTCGCCGCCCTCATCCTGATACACCCGAACTTCCTCACCTTTATCCTGGGCTCGGTCGCTCTGGTCTTGGGCGCCCTGCTCCACCTCTGGGCCAAGGGCTGCCTGGTGCGCAACGAAGAGGTCACCATGCACGGCCCCTACCGATTCGTTCGACACCCCTTCTATCTGGGCAACGCCTTCATTGACCTCGGCATCTGCCTCATCGCCAACAGACTCTACATCTACATTCTCTACCCCATCCTCTTTATAGTGGCGTACACCCGCACCATCCGAGGCGAGGAGAAGAAACTGGCCGAGCGGCACGGCGAGGTCTGGCGGGCCTATCGCAACCGCGTGCCGGCGATGGTTCCCTATCGCTGGCCTATCCCCCCTGTCCCAAACCGGGGGTTCCTCTGGGCCAACCTCATCCGGGAAAAGGAGATACCGCGCTTCATACGGCTCCTCTCCTATCCTCTTCTCTTCCATCTGTGGTCGGAAATGTTGACGGAAGGGACGCATTTCTGGCGTGTAAGCTGGGCGGAACACCTGCTGGAGATCGGCATCCTTATCGTGATGTACGCAACCGCCGCCGTCCTTGCGCACCGGCTTCGCCCCCCGACGACGCCGCCCCCGCCCCAATCCCCCTGACGCCCCCTGCGCATCACGCCCGGCGCGTCCAGCGGAACTCCCCGCTCCGCCCGCCGGATTTCCTGACCAGATGCACGTCGGAGATGACCATCTTCCGGTCCATGCCCTTGCACATGTCGTAAATCGTCAACGCCGCCACTGCCGCCGCCGCCAGCGCCTCCATCTCGACGCCCGTCCGGGCATCCACCCCCACGCGGGACCGTATCGTCACACCGTCCTTGTCCGTCACAAAGTCTATCTCCGCGAAGTGGATGGGCAGCGGATGACAGAGCGGGATGAAATCCGGCGTCTTCTTGGCCGCCATGATGCCCGCGATGCGCGCCGCGCCGAAGACGTCTCCCTTGGGCGCTCTCCCCGACAGAATGGCTTTGAGCGTCTGCGGCGCCATCGTGACCCGCGCCGTCGCCTCGGCCTCGCGCCGTGTCACGGGCTTGGCCCCGACGTCCACCATTCTGGCCTCGCCCCTCTCGTTCAGGTGGCTCAACCGTCTCGCGCCCGGACCCGCCTTTGCTCTCTTTCTCTCCATCTCTCCCGCGCCGTTCCCTGAACCCTGATCCCTGAACCCTGAACCCTTCCGTTCATCCCCCCACCTTCGACATGCACACCTCACCCCTGCCCTCATGCCATTGCGGTTTGAGGTCGGCCGCCCTGTGGAGGGCATGCCGGAGCTGCGCCTCGCACTGCCCGCCGTTGCGCAGTATGGGCCGCACATCCACCTCCCCGCCCCGCAACAGGCAGGAGCGCAGCTTGCCCTCCGACGTCAGCCGCAGCCGGTTGCACCTGCCGCAGAAAGGTTCGCTCACGGGCGTAATCAGCCCGATGGTCCCCCGCGCCCCCTGCAGGCGGAACCGCCGCGCCGGCCCGGCCTTTTCATCGTGCTCGACGGCCTCGAGCGGCCCCACCCTGCGCAAGGTCTCCAGTATCTCGCCGGTGGACACAAAGGTTTGCGGCGCGGCAAGGCGCTTCTCTCCCATCGCCATGTGCTCGATGAAACGAACCTCGACCGGCCTGTCAACCGTCATGAGGCCGAAATCGCCGACCTCATCTTCGTTCACGCCCCGCATCACCACCACGTTCAGCTTCGTGCCGTCGAAATGGGCCTCGGCCTGCGCGATCCCGTCGAGCACATCCTGGAGTCTCCCGCCCGTCACAGACTGGAAGCGATGTGGCTGAAGGGTGTCCAGGCTGATGTTGAGCCGGGAAAGCCCGGCGGCCTTCAGCGGTTTGGCCATCGGGGCCAGGAGAAGGCCGTTGGTCGTCATGGTGATCTGCGCGATGCCGGCCAGGCGACGCAGGGCGGCCACCAGGTCGAGGAGGTCGTTGCGCAGCAGAGGCTCGCCGCCCGTGATTCGCACGCGGTCAATGCCTTCGGCGGCCGCGGCGCGCGCCACCGCTACGATCTCGTCGAGCATGAGCGCTTCGTCGGCTCGCAGATGCGCCCCGTCGGAGAGCCGGCAGTACAAACAACGCAGGTTGCACCGGTCCGTCACCGAAATGCGCAGGTAATTGATCTTTCTACCAAAGCGGTCCAGCATTCTCCACCACGACGATCAGGGCCTTCGTTTTCTTCATTTTACCCCGACCGGACAACGCGGACAAAGGAAATTCAACGCCGCCCCGGCTTACCTTGGGCGGTCGGCGGCCTTCTCCATCTCGAACACCATGCACAACGGCACTCCCTTCAGGCGCGAAACCCAGAGCAGCCTGGCCCCGCCGGACGGGCCGTCGGCGTGAAGGGCCTGCCGGTACAAGGCCCATTCCCGCGCAGCGAAGAAGCCCTCCCGCGCCAGCAGGACGAGATAGTCGTGCGGTTCGGATTCGGTGACAAACTTCAGGTCCCGACGCAGGTCGCCAAGCGCCTGTCGTAGACGCGGCGCGCGAATCTCCAGCGGGTAGACGCAAACGGACGCCCCTCTCGCGCAAAGCTCGTTCACCGCCTGCATAGCCCGCCGGTCGAACACATCGCCCCAGTACGTCGTCTCGAAACCCAGCCGGTGAGCGCCCCGCAACCCGCCCGCCAGGCCGTTGTAGTAGCTGAGTTCATAGGGATGATAGCTCAAGACACCCCATAGCGCGGCGGCCCCCAGCGCAACGGCGCCCCCGCAGACCGCACGCGGCCCCCAGGGCCTGCGCTCCCAGACACTTCTCCCAAGCCGCGCCAGGGCCAGCCCCGCCAGCCCCGCCAGGAAGGGAAACGCGGGCAGGAACAGCCGCACGCCATCGTACTTGGGCACGCCCGGAAAGGCCGCCACGCCGTAGATGACCACGAGGTTCGCCGCCGCGAGCGACCACAAAGGATCGCGCCGGAACCGCTTCGCCGACAGCCACAGCCCCGCGACCACGGCCGCCAGCGCCCCCAGCGGCAACGTAACCGCCGTCAACACGAACGGGTAATGCCACGGCGGGGAGGATTGATCGTAGGTTGTGCCCAGATAATGGACGGGAATGTGAAGCCTTGAGACCTTGTCGGCCAGATACGCCCACACGTTGGCGAATGTGCCTCTCCACATCCAGGGCCAGCCCGCCACGAAGACGATTGGGCCGAGCACGAGCATGGACACGATGGCCTTGATGCCCTTGCGGCCGTGCGCCATCAAGGCCCACGGCCACAACGCCAGGGGGAGCAGCGCCGCGTTGATCTTGGTCAGGAGCGCCAGCCCGAACACGACGCCACCGGCCACGGCGCCCCCCGTGCTCTGCATCCCTTTGCGGAAGGCCAGAACAGTGGCCATCCACATGAACGCCGCGGGCATGTCGAGCGCCGCAAAATGCGCATGCCCGAAGACTCGCGGCATCAGCAAGAGCGAAACGGCCGCAATGGCCCCCACTGCCGTCTTCTCCTCGGCGGCGTCCTCCCGCCCCGCCGAAGAGAAGAAGAAATACGTCATCAGGACAAGGCCCGTGAACATCAGGACCGCCGGAAGCCGGAAGGCGGGCAGAATGTCCGTGAAGCGCGAGAAGACATGAAGGCCCGCCGCGTAACAGAGCGGCGCCAGCGGCGGATGCACCTGGCCCTGGCGCCAGAAGAAATAGACGACCGGCGGCGAGAACACCCCCCACGGCCTCGGCACGTCGCGGAACTTATGCCGGATTTCGTCCGTCATCTCCGACAGGTCGTGCCAGTCCTGGCGTCCCCACTCCTGGGCCAACAGCCAGTACCTATGCGAGAAACCGAAGTAGATGGATTCGTCCCACGTGAGGCCGGGGGCGCGCACGGTGCCCGCCACCGTCCCGAACGCGACGACGCCGAGCAAGAATGGCGCCCAGAACCTCGGTCTCACGGCACACACCCTATTTTTGAGCCGGCTTCGACTTGCGGGCGTACTCGCCGATGCGCCGCCCGGCCGTCCAGAACGCCCACTCCGCGAAGATGAGCATGTCCGTCTTGTCCACGTCAATTTTTCCGTCCGGTCCGAGGCACGATTCATCCACGTGCTGCGCGACCACAAGCCCTCGGAACAGATCGTGGTCGCCTATGGTGATGGGGTCGCCCCTCAACTCGCACTCGATATTCACGGGACACTCGGCGATGAGGGGCGGCTTGACCTTCGCGGCCGGCAGCGGCGTGAGACCGAACTCCTCGAACTTGTCCACGACCCGCCCCGACGACGTCCCGCACTTGAGCACCTGGTCCAGCATCGAGGCGCGGGGAAGGTTGACCACGAACTGCCGGGTCGTGCGGATCAGCTCGTGCGAGTAGCGCATCGGCGCGATGGCAATGCCCACGATCACGGGCTTGGCGACGCTCAGGTTGAAGACCTCGCCCAGCGTGATGATGTTCGCCCTTCCCTTCGCGTCCACGGCCGTGATCAGGCCCGCCGGGGAGGGGAAGACCGGGCGGATGACGTTGCTCAGCATCTTCTTGGCGCTCATGGGTTTCCTCCTGCCTGAAAAACGATAGCATACCGGAAAACGCCGCGCGTATGAAGCGACAAAGCGGCGTGCGCGGTTTTTTCGGTTGAGTCCTCCGGGCCATTGCGGTACAATGCTGTTTTTGAGGCGGGGCGCGACTGCCGTCCTATCGGAGGCGCTTTTCATGAAGGACAAGATTCACCCGGCTTACAAGGAAGCCACCGTAACCTGCGGTTGCGGCGAGACGTTCAAGACGCGTTCGACGAAAGAGAAGATCGTCGTCGAAATCTGCTCCAAGTGCCATCCCTTCTTCACGGGGAAACAGAAATACGTGGACACCGCCGGCCGCGTCGAGAAGTTCCAGCGCAAGTACAAGTGGGGCCAGGCCAAGGAATCCGCTCCGGCCGCTTCCGCTCCTTCTGCTCCGCCGCAAGCCGAGCCGACACCGTCCGCCCCGAAGAAGTAACGGCGTACTCCCGCCGGGCCGGCCTTCAGGCCGGCCTGCGGCGACGTGCGCGGACTCGGTGACATGAACCCAAAGCTCCTCGAAAAGCTCAACGCCGTGCAGAAACGACACGGCGAGCTTGAAACTCTCCTCGCGGATCCCAAGATCATCGCCACGCCCAGCCTCTACTCCAAACACGCCAAGGAACACGGCAGCCTGGGCAAGATCGTCGAAAAGTACCACGAATTGGAATCGCTCCTCGCACAGAAGGCCGAGGCCGAAGCGATCGCGGAGGACAAGAGCCACGACCGCGAGCTTCAAGACATGGCCCGCACCGAGGCCCGGGAACTGTCCGCCAAGACCGACAGTCTGGCCGCCGATATCCAGGGCCTCTTCGTCAGCGCCGAACCCGACGCCCAGAAGAACGTCATCATGGAGATACGCGCCGGCACAGGCGGCGAGGAAGCCGCCCTGTTCGCGGGCGACCTCTTCCGCATGTACTGCAAGTACGCCGAGTCGCGCGGCTGGAAGACGGAGGTCATGGACAGCAGCCCGAGCGACCTGGGCGGCTTCAAGCAGGTCATCTTCTCCATCGAGGGCGCCGGCGTCTACCAGCGGCTCCGCTACGAGAGCGGCACGCATCGTGTCCAGCGCGTGCCCGTCACGGAGGCCGGCGGCCGCATCCACACCTCGGCCGCCACCGTCGCCGTGCTGCCCGAAGCCGAGGAGGTGGACATCCAGATCAATCCCGGCGATCTTCGCATTGACACCTTCCGCTCCGGCGGTCCCGGCGGCCAGCACGTCAACAAGACCAGTTCCGGCGTCCGCATCACGCACATCCCCACCGAAACCGTCGTCGAGTGCCAGGACGAGCGCTCGCAGCACAAGAACCGCACCCGTGCCATGCGTATCCTGCGCAGCCGCCTGTACGAGGCGCAGGTCCGCAAGCAGCAGGAGGAACGCGCTCAGGCCCGCCGCAGCCAGATCGGGTCGGGCGACCGCAGCGAGAAGATTCGCACGTACAATTTCCCCGACAATCGCGTCACCGATCACCGAATCAACTTGACCGTGCATGCCCTGAAGACTATCCTTGAGGGCGATCTGAGCAGAGTCATCGAGCCGTTAATGGAATACGACCGAGAGGAACGTCTGAAAGAACTGGGATTCTAAATGGCCCCGTCGCCGTCACAGCCATCGGACTCGACCACGCAGGAAAGAGTCTGGAAAACCCTCGATCTGCTCAAAGTCACCACCGATCACTTCAAGAAGAAAGGCATCGAAAGCGCGCGCCTCGACGCCGAGGTCCTCCTGGCGCACGCCCTGGGCTGCAAACGCCTCGACCTGTACGTTCACTTCGACCGGCCCGTGCCCCCGGACAAACTTCAGAGCTTCCGCGAGGCCGTGCGCCAGCGCTCCGCCCGCAAGCCGGTGAAATACATCCTCGGCAAGTGCGAGTTCATGTCGCTTGAATTCGCCGTCAACGAATCCGTGCTCCTGCCGCGCCCCGAAACGGAAACCGTCGTCGAGGCGGCGATCGAGAAACTGCGCGGCCTGTCCGACCGCCCGGAGCCGGTTGTGGCCGACATCGGCGCGGGGTCGGGCTGCATCGGCGTGGCGATCGCCGTCGAACTGCCCTCGGCCCGCGTCGCGGCCACCGACGTGTCGGCCGAGGCCCTTGCTGTGGCGCGCGCCAACGCCGACCGGCACGGCGTGCTCGCCCGGATGCGGTTCGCGCAGGCGGACTTTCTCGACGCCCTCGTCAATCTGAACCTCGAAAGCCAGGTGGACCTGATCGTGTCGAACCCCCCGTACGTGGCCGACGCCGAACTGGAAACGCTGGCCCCGGATGTCAGGCTCTACGAGCCGAAGGCGGCGCTCGCCGGCGGCCCCGACGGCCTGGCGGCGTACCGCAAGATCGTGCCCGGCGCGCTGGAGTTCCTGCGCGAGGGAGGCTGGCTTGTGCTCGAGCTGGGCCGCGGCCAGTTCGACGCCGTTCGCGCCATCGCCGAATCCTCCGGCGGCTACGACTCCGTCAGCGCCGCCAAAGACGAACTGAACATTGACCGCGTTCTTCTTGCTCGCAAGAAACCCACCGCCGTTCCTGAACCCTGAACCCTGAACCCTTTTCCAGGAGTCTTCCATGGACAAGATCGTCATCGAAGGCGGGCACCGGCTCAACGGCGTCGTCGAGATCAGCGGCGCCAAGAACGCCGCCCTGCCCATCATGGCGGCGGCCCTCCTCACCGACGAACCCGTGACCATCCGGAGGCTGCCCGACCTGACCGATGTGCGCACCCTGGCGCAGCTCCTCCGGGACCTGGGCATGGAGACCAAATGGCACGACTCCCACACCCTGACCTTGACGACAAGAGACAACTCGCCGTGCACGGCGTCCGACAAGCACGTCCGGCGGATGCGCGCCTCCATCTGCGTTCTAGGCCCGCTGCTGGCCAAGCGCCGCAAGGCCGTCGTCGCCAAACCCGGCGGCTGCGACATCGGCCCGCGCCCCATAGACCTTCACATCAAGGGCCTTTGTGCCCTCGGCGCCAACATCGTTGAGCCGGAGGACGGCAACGTTATCGCCGATGCCGTCAGCTTGAAGGGCGCCGAAATCCTCCTGGCCGGCCGCAACGGTTCCACGGTTCTGGGCACTGCCAACGTGCTGAGCGCCGCCGTCCTCGCCGAGGGCCGCACGGTCATCAAAGAGGCCGCCTGCGAACCCGAAATCCAGGACCTGGCCCATCTGCTCAACCGGATGGGCGCCAAAATCAGCGGCATCGGCACCAGGCAACTCGTCATTGACGGCGTGGACAGGCTTCGCGGCGCGGAGCACGAACTTATCCCGGACCGCATCGAGGCCGGCACCTACATGGCCGCCGCCGCCATCACCGGCGGGTCCGTCGAGATCAGGAATATGCGCTGCGACCATCTCGACACCGTCATTGAGCATATGCTGCACATGAACGTCAAGATCACGAAACTCCCCAACGGCTGCCGCGTCGAACCCAACGGCGACCTTCTGCCCTTGACATTCGCCACGGCGCCCTACCCCGGATTCCCCACCGACATGCAGGCCCAACTCATGGCCATGCTGAGCCTCGCCAAAGGCACCAGCATCGTCACCGAAAAAGTCTATCAAGGCCGCTTCACGCACGCCGAAGAACTCAATCGCCTCGGCGCCCGCATCAGCATTCACAGCGAGAACGCCATCGTCGAGGGCGTCGAACAGCTCGCCGGGGCGAAAGTCAGGGCCTCGGACCTTCGCGCCAGCGCCGCCCTCGTCATCGCCGGCCTCGTCGCCAGGGGAAAAACCGAGGTCACGCGCGTGTATCACATAGACCGCGGCTACGAGCGCATCGAGGAAAAACTGCGCGGCCTCGGCGCCCGCATCGAGCGCATGCACGACCCCGATGAAACCGAACCGGCGTGATGATCCCCCCGGCCGCAACACGCCTTGAAGTTGTCTCTTGACAATGTCCCGGTTTGGCATATAGTGATACATAGAGGGAACAAAGACGCTCACTGCACCCCAACTGAGGAGTTTGCCGTGCCTGAGCATAAGAAGCCCAAACACGCTTCGTTCCGTCTCGACGAGGACGGCCGCCTGGGCCTGCCGGAGCACGATTTCTCCCTCCGGGGTCGGGAATTCCCCAAAGAAAACGCGGATTTTGAGATCACCTTCTACGAGGGAATCGTCCAGCGCAACCCGTACAACGAAGACGCCCTGATGTTCCTGGGCCACGCCTACACCGCGCGCGAACAGTTCACCAAAGGCCTCGAGGTGGACAGACGCCTCGTTCGCCTCCGCCCCAACGATCCGGTCGCCTTCTACAACCTGGCCTGCAGTCTCTCGCTCCTGGAAAAGCGCGACGAGGCCGTAAAGGCCCTCCGTCAGGCCATTGAGCTGGGCTACGATGACCTTGACTACATGATGAGGGACTCCCACCTCGACAACGTGCGTCGGGACCGGCGCTTCCGATTGCTCGTGAACCGCCTGAAACGCCTCGCCGCCAGACGCCGCTGACACCGTCGCGCTCGTGATCGTCCCCGTACTCGTCCGTTGCGGTTGTCCTCTGCGATTGACCGAAATGGCTGAAACGATCCTGGACGTCAACGCGCTGTTCGGCCTCTGGCCCCGGCGTACGGTGGACGTCTCGCTCCAGACGCTCTTGCGCATCATGGAGCGAAACAACATCTCCGCCGCCTGCGCGGCCTCCCTGCGCGGCGTCTTCCTCGACGCCGACCGCGGCAACGACGAGACCCTCGCCGCAGCAAAACAACATCCTCCCATCATCCCGGCCGCCACGCTCGACTTGCGCAACGTCGGCGACTACGAAGCCGAACTGCACAAACGCAAGGAACAGGGCTTCAAGCTCGTCCGCGTCTTCCGCGAATACCAGGGCTGGCCTCTGGACTATCGCCCCTTCAACGATCTGCTCCGCGCCCTCGAGCACGTCCGCCTCCCGTTGTACGTCGGCGTGACCGCCCTCGGCGAAATGACCCGGCTCGGCAAGAGCCTGTGGGGCTGCACGTTCCCCGTGATCATCGGCGGCGTGAACGCCTCGTTCGCGCCGCTTTTTGCCGAGGCCATCAGCGTGGCCGCTCTCCGCGAGGCCCTCTACTTCGACACTGCCCGCTTCGACACGGTGGACGCTTACGAGATCTTCGCCGACCGTCTCGGCGCAAGCCGCCTCATCTTCGGCAGCGGCGCGCCCCTGTTCTACGCCGAAAGCGCCCTCATGGCCCTGAACGCCTCCGCCTTGAGCCTGAAGGACAAACAATCCGTTCAACACAAGAACCTCGAACGCATCCTGCACGGGAAGATTTGAATGCGAATCATTGACGTCCATGCTCACTGGGGCCGATTCCCCGCGCCCATGGCCGAACCGACGCCGGCCGGCCTGCGGCGCGTCATGGACGTCAACGGCATCGAGCGCATCGTGGTCAGCTCGGTCGAGTCCATCATGTACGACATGGCGTCGGGCAATCGCTCCGTCGCCCAGGTGGTTCGCCATGCTCCTCGCGTCTTCGGCTATGTGTTCCTTAACCCCAACTTGATGGCCGAGTCCTTTGAGGAGCTGGAGCGGTACGCCGCCGACCCCCGCTTTGTCGGCGTCAAGATGTATTCGGGCGTCTACATCGGGCAGCCGCTCAACTGCGCCGGGCACAGGACCTTTCTGGAACGGATCGCCGACAAGCACCCGCGCCTCGTCGCCCTCTTCCACTGCGGCGAAAACGACCCGAACAACTTCCAGGGCATCCTCGACCTCGCGCGCGCCTTCCCGTCGCTCAAGTTCATCATGGGGCACATGGGGTCGGCCCTCTGGCCCCAGGCCCTGGCCGCCGCGCAGCAGGCCGACAACATCTTCGCCGAGATATGCGCCCCCGTGCCTGCCCGTCCGCGCGTCGAGGACGCCGTCAAGGCCCTCGGCGCAGGGCGCGTCCTGTTCGGCAGCGACTATCCCATCATCAACCCCGCCTACATGCTCGGCACCGTCCTCGGCGCCGACATCAGCGACGACGACCGCAGGCAAATCCTCTGCGAAAACGCCCTGCGCCTGTTCCCGTTTCCTCCGGCGTAAGCAAACCGGCCGCTCTTTGCGTTTTGCGTCTTGCGCTCCTTGTGGTAGACTACTCGCGGCTTCAGCCAGAACGCGCCCGGATCACGGAGAAAAACCATGTCTGCCCGATTCCTGTGTATCGCTCTGGTCGTCCTGTTCAGCGCCGTGGGGATTGCCGTCGGCGGCCCCGCACGGAAGCGCACGCAGTACGATCCGAGCTTCTACGCCCCGTCCGACAAGGTCGTCACGCCGCACATCCCCTGGGCCAAGCCCTATGCCCAGGGGAAGGTCAAAGTCCTGATCATCTGCCCCCGCGACGCCATGCGCGAGGTCGTCGAACTCTCGCAACGCCTCAGCATCGAGTACGCCGCCGTCTTCACCGAGGGACGCAGCAAGCTCGGGGAGTCCGGTCTCGGCGTAGACGCCTCCTGGAAGGCCATCGCCGGCAATGCCGAGGAAGAGATCGCCGACGACCTTCGCTCCAAGCTGAGGGACTCGTACGACGCTATCATCATCGGCCACCTGGATTGGTCCATCCTTCCCATTGATGCCCGATACGAAATCCTCAGGGCCGTCAAGGCCGGCACGGGCATGCTGCTGGTGGGCGTGGGCAAACCCGATTCCTACCTGCCGGAGGTGCTGAAACGCAAAGGCGAGGACGCCGGCGCTGCCCTTGTCGCGGGCTTCCCGTTCCACGCCCTTCCTCCCTTTGCCAAGGAAAAGGACGGCAGGGGTTTTCAGGACCGCTTCATCAAGTCCGCCCAACTCGGACGCGGCCGCATCCTCACCCTTCACGGCGGCCACCAGCGGCATTTCCTCTGCCCCGGCAAGGCCAATCCCGACGAACCGCAGATTGATTACGACTACTATCTCAGCCTCGCCATACGCGGTATCCTGTGGGTCGCCCGAAAGGAACCGACCGTGATCGTCGCCCCGGAACTTGCCGTCGGCGCCAGGCTTGACCGCGCGGAGCTTGCCCAAAAGGGACTGGACTTTCTCCTCACGAATCAGGGACAGCCGTCCCGCGTGGACGTCCAGTGCGTCATCCGCGAACGCCAGGGCCGCGACATCTGGACCAACGAACTCCGCGGCTACTCCCTGGAGGCCGGACAGAGCCGCGTGAAGTTCTCGCCCCCCGCCATCCCCGCCGGCGCGTACTTCGCCGACCTCTTTCTCGCCGGCGGCGGCAAGGCGATCTCGTGGGGGACCTGTTTTTTCGAGGTCTCCTCGCCCCACTTCATCAGCGAGATCAAACTCGAAAAGGATTCCTTCGCCCAGGCCGAGCCAATTCGCGGCCGGATACTCATCGGCCGCTGTGTCGCGGGACAGGAGATTATCCTGACGCAGGTGGACAACTGGCGCCGTATCGTCGCTGAGCAGCGCATCGCGCTCCGAGACGATATGACCGAAGCCCCCTTCGAAATCAAGCCCGCCTCCCCGCCCCTGACCATCATCCAATACCTCCAGGCGCGCCTCGTCTCCGGCGGCGACACACTCGACGGCGCCAAGGTCGAGTTCGCCGTCAACGACCTCTACGACGCCCATGACGACTTCCAGTTTGTTATGTGGGCCAGCGTCTTCGACAACAGCTTCCTCGACCGCGCCGTCTGGCGCGTCTGCCGCGAGTACGGCTGCGACACCTTCTACACCGGCAACCCGCTCATGAGCGCCCTGCGCGAAAACCTTCGCTTTATCCCCTACAGCACGCGCTTCACGGACATCAAGACCGACTGGTATCAGGCCAAGATGACGCGCGTCAAGGGCGACCTCATACGCGACCCCTGCCTGACCGATCCCGCGTATCGCGACCAAATGCGCAAAGATCTCCTCGCCAAGTGCGAGAAGTACCGCAAGTATTCCGTGCACGAGGTCTCGCTCGGCGATGAGTGCCTGTATGTCGCCGGACCGTGGGACCTGTGCTTCTCGCCCACGTGCATCAAGGACTTCCAGGAATACGTGAAGACCGTCTACGGCGACATCGCCCGCCTCAACGCCCAGTACGGGACCCAATACAAGGACTGGTCGGAGGTCAAACCCCTCACCCTCGACGAGGCCCGCCAGACCCGCAACCCCTCTCCCTGGGTGGACCACCGCCTCCACAAGGAAAGACTCTGGGCCTCCTTCCACGGCTATGCCCGCCAATGCGTCCGCGAGGTCATGCCCTTCGCGCGTGTCGGCCACGAAGGCTCCAACACCGAGTTGACCAGCTTCCAGGCCGGAGACCTGTGGCAGCTCATGCGCCACATGGACTTCAACTGCGTCTACGTGCGCCCCTGGACCGTCCACCAGCTCCGCGACTTCGCCGACCCGGGCATCATGACCGGTTACTGGTATGGCGGTTACGAACCGGACCGCAACGAACCCAAGCAACGCTACAGCCCTTGGTTCGCGCTGCTGAACGGCATGAACACGCAGTGGGAGTGGCTTAATTACGGCGGCGCCGGCGCCGTGGTCGCCTACGACCTCACGCCGTTTCCGTTTTTCGAGGGCGCCATCGAGGAGATCGCCGAGATCAAGTCCGGCATCGGCAAGCTTCTCATCAACGCCAAACGCCGGCACGACGGCGTCGCCGTGCTCTACTCCCCTTCGAGCATCCACGCCAACACCTACGCCCCCGTCCTTGGGAACACCCGCTACGAAAATGTCTTCGGCGCCTGGCTCGAAGTCACGAAACACATCGGCGTAACCGTCCGCATGCTCTCCTATGAAGAACTCGCGAAAGGACGCCTCAACTCCGGCGAGTTCAGGGTCCTCATCCTTCCCCTCTGCCAGGCCCTGTCCGGCCAGGAAGTCGCGGAGATCAAGAACTTCGCGAAGAACGGCGGCATGGTCATCGCCGACCTCAAGGCCGGCGCGTGCGACGAGCACGGCAAACCGCACCCCAACACCCTCGAAGAGCTTTTCGGCGTCAAGATGTCCGCCGCCGAAAAAATGCGCACGGGCGTCGCCGCCCTCACGCAGGAACGGTCTGCCAGGCTTCCGGCCCTGGCGAAGTGGAGCCTGCCTGATACCGCGGTGGATGAGGCGATCGCCGTCTCCACCGGCACGCCGCTCGGTCAGGTGGACACCGTCCCCGTCATCAT
The DNA here is from genome assembly GCA_964409935.1 of uncultured Planctomycetota bacterium. Classification (GTDB taxonomy): domain Bacteria; phylum Planctomycetota; class Brocadiia; order JAADGH01; family CAYPFP01; genus CAYPFP01. Next base: position 23,653 of record CAYPFP010000054.1, read on the forward strand.
CGGCAACAAGTACGGCAAGGGACACGCCATCTACCTCAACTTTACCCTCGCGTCCTATATGACGCTGGTCGAAAAACGCGACCGAACCGCAAAGGACTATGAGGCGGGCGCCCCGATGCGCGACATCGTCCGCCTGCTGCTGTCCATCGGCGGCGTCGAGACCTTCGCCACGATAAGTCCCGAGATCGCTTCCGCCGATGTCTCCCGTTTCACTAGCGGCGCAGCCACCTACATCGGCGTTCTCCAGGCGCTGCCCGAAGACCTCATGAAATACACCCGCAAGGAAACCCCCGCCCCCGGCGCAAAGCTCTACACGTTGAAGACCGCCCAAAAGTTACACCTGTACGACGTGAGAGAACGGCGCTATGTCGGCGAGACCAATGAGACGCTCGTCAGCATCGCCCCCGCCCGCGCCAAGCTCTTCGCGGCCCTGCCGTACAAGATCGGAGGTCTCAGGCTCGGCGGCGACGCGGAAGCCGCCCGCGGCGGCAGCATCAGGTACAAGATCGAGTTGCAAGTCTCTGATATATCTCAGGTTGCGCCTCACGTCGTCCGCCTCGCCGTCCTTGACCCGAACGGTCACCCCGTGTCTTGTTACGCCAGGAACATCCTGATCGAGAAAGGCGCAGCCGAAGGCGCGATTCCGCTGGCGCTCAACGACCCGCCCGGCCAGTGGCGCCTCCACGCCCGCGAGATCGTCAGCGGCAAGGAGGACTTCCTCCGCGTCAATGTCACAAAACAGGAATAAGCATTGCGCGGCGCGAGTCGCGCTCCGGAGGTTTCACCCATGACCGCAACCGTCCGCCGTCTCCTCCTCTTGGCGATAGTGTGCAGTTCGCCGGCCTTCGCCGCCGACAAGCGCGCCTACCGCTGCTACCGCCTCGCCGCCCCGCCCGCCATGGACGGCCAACTCAACGACGACGCCTGGAAGGCCCTGCCCGCCAGCAACTCCTTCCGCAATCTGGCCGACGGCGCGTACACGGCCAAGCAGACCTACATCAAGCTCGGCTGGAACGATCAGGACCTCTTCATCGGCGTGCGCTGCGATGAGCCGGAGATGAAACTCCTCTCCGCCAACATGCGGGACGGCGACGCCCTGTGGTTGGAGGACGGCATCGAGATTTTCATCCAACCCGATCCAGGCGCGGGTTATTTTCAGTTCGCCGTCAACAGCCTCGGCGCGAAGATCGGCGTCGAGCGCGCCGGCGGTCTCGCCCTCTTCGAGGCCAAAGGCTTCCACGGACCGGACTTTTTCACCGTCGAGATCCGCCTGCCCTTCGCGATCTTCGGCAAAACCCCCAAAGCCGGCGAGATGTGGCGCGGCAACATTGACCGCAACATCTGGGCCGGGGGCAAGATTTTTTCCTGTTGGGCGCCGTTGCAAGGCTCCTTCCACGACACGGCCAACTTCGGCCGTTTCATCTTCGAGGCGCAGCAGGCTTCGGCGGAGCTGGCCGCCTCGGCCGAAAAATCCGACGCCGACGACGGCGCCCACCGCAGTGCCCTCATCGCCCGCATCAACGAGGTCGTGAAGAAGTGCGATGAATACGCGCCGGACCTTGCGCGCGGCCTTGAGATGCCTGCGTACCGGAAGGAGGCGCAGGACCTCCGCGACGAGGCCGAGGGCTACAAGGCCCTGCGGGCCTCCGCCTCCGCCGCCGCAATCCGGGAACTGACCGCCGGCACACGGTCCTGCGAGGACTTTTTCAGAAAGATTTTCGACTTCAAGTACCGCGTCCTCATCGCCAGGCTTTTGCAGGAGGAGTAGGACGTATCGCCGCCCCGTGGTCGCCAATTGACGAGGACACAATGAACCTCACACTCAAGGAAATCGCCAAGCTTGTGGACGGCCGGCTTGTCGGCGATGGTTCCGTGACGGTCGGCGGGGTCGGCAGCTTGACAAACGCCCGCCCCGGGGACCTCTCGTTCGTCAAGGATGCCCGTCATGCAAAGGCCGCCGGCCAGACCAGGGCCGCCGCTCTCATCGTGCCGGATCATTTGCGGGACGTGGCCAAGCCTCAGATCGTCTGCAAACATCCGTTTCTCGCCTTCATCAAGATCGTCGAACTGGTGCAGGCCGAGCGCGAGCGGCCCGCCGCCGGCGTCCACCCTGCCGCCGTGGTGGACTCCAGTGCGAAAATTGCCGCCGGCGTCTCCATCGGCGCCCATGTTTCCATCGGCCCGCGAACCGTCGTCGGAGAACGGTCCATCATTCATCCCAACGTCTGCGTCGGCGCCGACTGCCGGATCGGCGCCGATGCGCTCATCTATCCCAACGCCGTCATCGGGGAATCGGTCGCTATCGGCAATCGCGTCATCATCCATTCGGGCGCCGTCATCGGCGTGGACGGTTTTGGGTTTGTGCAGTCCGGCGGGCGGCACGTCAAGATTCCGCAGATCGGCGTGATCGAGATCGAGGATGACGTCGAGATCGGGGCCAACACCACCGTGGCCCGCGCCGCTCTGGACAAGACCATCATCAAGCGCGGCGTGAAGATAGACTGTCACAGCCACATCGCCCACAACGTCGTCATCGGCGAGGACTCCATGCTCATCGCCTACGCCAAGATCGCCGGAGGCGCCGTCATCGGCCGCAACGTCCTCATCGCCGAAGACGTCGGCGTCAACGACAACATCACCATCGGCGACCGCAGCATGATCGGCGGCGGCTCCAACGTCTACCAGAGCCTGCCGCCCGGCTCCGTGGTCTGGGGGTCGCCCGCAAGGCCCCTGGCGCTCGAGAAAAAAATCCAGGCCGTCCTCAAGCGCCTGCCCGCCCTGCGCGAGACCGTCCGCCGCATCGCCAAACGCCTGGGCCTTTCCGACGCCGACGATAAGGAATGATGCCGGGGCCTCGTCCTACAGGCCCAAGAGCCGTGGGATGTTGATCTGCGTCTCGGCCAGGCGCGCCAGTTCCGGGCCGGCGTCTTTCCCCAGGCGAAGCCCTTCGCTGAATCTTACGACGCCGAGCACGCCGACGCCCCCATGACGTTCAATCTCGGCCGCGTTCGTGTCTTCGGAGGGATCGGCTTCCGCGCCGCGCGCTCCGTTCAACACCACGCCGGCAATCTTCAGACCCCGCGCCCGCGCGCATTCGAGCGTCATCAGCGTGTGGTTGATCGTGCCAAGCCCTGCGCGCGCGACGATCAGCAGCGGCAGCCCCGTCATCTTTGCCAGGTCCGCAGCCAAGACACCCTCGGACACGGGGACCAGCAACCCCCCCACCCCCTCCACGATCATGATGGGGTGCCGCGCCCGCAGCGTCTCAAACGCTCGCCATACGCCCTGCAAGTCCACTGGCCGCTGTTCGGCCCTTGCCGCCACCGAAGGCGCGACGGGCGTTTCGTAGCAAACAGGATTGATCAGGGAATACTCGTCGCGAGACTGCGAGGCCCATATCAGCGCCTCGGCGTCCTCGGAAACCATGCCCGACGCCGTCCGTGTCCCGCCCGTCGCGATCGGCTTCATCACGCCCACGTCAAGCCCGCGCGCCCGCAACGCCGCCGCAATCATGCACGCGACCGCCGTCTTCCCCACGCCCGTATCCGTTCCTGTGACAAACCATCCCTTACTCATCGCGACTGGCGCCCTCTTCAGTGATTCTGCGAATACAGTTTGCGATTACGCCCATCATCCACCTCAAATCCTTCAACGTTATCGCCAGCGGCGGCATGATCACGACCACGTCTCCGAGCGGCCGGATGAGCAGGCGGTGTTTGCGCGCCTCCAGGCACACCCGCCGCCCCATGCGCCGCTCCCACGCAAAGGGCTTTCGCGTTTCGCGGTCTTCCACAAGCTCGACGCCCGCGATCAGGCCGCACTGCCGGACGTCGCCGACATGACGACTGCCCCGCAGCTTCTCCAACTCCGCGCGAAGCGCCTCAATCTTCGGGCCGAGCCTTTGCATCACCCGCCCCTTCCTGAAGGCCGCCAGACTCCCCAGGGCCGCCGCGCAGCCGACCGGATTCCCCGTGAACGTGTGCCCGTGGTAGAACGTCTTGCGCTCGTTGAAGTCCCCAAGGAATGCGTCGTAAATGGCTTTGGTCGCAAATGTTACGGCGAGCGGCATGTAGCCGCCCGTAAGTCCCTTCGAGCAGGCGAGCACATCCGGACGCACGTCCTCATGCTCGCAAGCGAACATCCTGCCCGTGCGCCCGAACCCCGTCGCCACTTCGTCGGCAATCAACAGCACATCGTGTTTTCGGCAAAGACGCTCGACCCGTTCCAAATACCCTGGCGGCGCGACGATCATGCCGCCGGCGGCCTGCACCAGCGGCTCCAGGACCAGCCCCGCAATCTCGCGCCCGCGCTCGCGGAGGATTCTTTCCAGCGCCGCTGCGCACTCCCATCGGCATCGCCCCCGCTCAAGCTTGAACTCGCAGCGGTAGCACCAGGGCGATGGCGCGAGATACGCCTTGAACAGCAGCGGCCGGAACGCGCCGTGGAAAAGGTCAATCCCGCCCACGCTCAACGCGCCGATCGTGTCCCCGTGGTACCCATTGCGAAGGGCCACGAATCTCGTCTTGTTTCGGAATCTGCCTCCGCGATGCGCCCAGTACTGAAACGCCATCTTCAACGCCACTTCCACCGCCGTGGAGCCGTTATCCGAATAGAAAACCTTGGTCAGGCCCGGCGGCGCCAGCTTCACCAATTCCTTCGCCAGCCGGATCGCCGGCTCGTTCGAGACCCCAAGCAGCGTCGAATGCGCGATCCGGCCGAGCTGCGCGCGGATCGCCTCGTCTATCTCGCGCCGCCGGTGACCGTGAACGTTGCACCACAGGGAAGAAACGCCGTCGAGATACTTCTTTCCGTGAATGTCCGTCAGCCAGCACCCGCGTCCCTCCCGCACCACCAGGGGGCGCTCGCGCTCGTACTCCTTCATCTGCGTAAAGGGATGCCAGATGTAGCGTCTGTCGTCGCGTTCAAGGTCTCTTGGGTGAATACTTTGTCTCATTGCAGGATACCGCAGGATATGACTAATCCCTGATGACCGTCTTCAGACGCCAAACCGTCGTGCCGGAGACGGGGTCGCAAACCGATGCCTGCGCCGCCCCCGGCAGAACGACAGAGACCTCAGCGTTCGATTTCACGACCCACTCGTCCGCCGCAGTCTGCGCCACGGAAATGACCGCGGGGATTCTGACCGTATCGCCCGCCTGCACGTCCAGCAGGTCGAACCGGTCTCCGTTGCGCAGTCCCGGATTCGCGTCCATCACGACGGAGGAATCGCTGTTGGCGTTCTTGATGCGGCCGATCTCGCCGGTCTGGAGGTTGCGAACGGCCTTTCCGTCGAAGAAGCGCGTGCGCGTGCGGCGGCCGTACGTTCGCTCGCGGTCCAGAGGCACCGCGTTGGCGAACACCCCTTCATTGGAAAGCTCCGAATCCGCCCGACCGCGCGCCAGGACAAGCGACGCGCCGCCCAGGTCCAGTTCGCTGCCGTCCTTGCTCGCCCGGATTCCCCGGATGAAGTACGGCGCGTTTCTGGAATACGCTTCGCGGCTGAAGTATACCAGATAGCCGCCGCCTGCGAGACCCGCGGGCAGCGCCGGGCTGACCGTCACAAGGCTCCTGTCGTAGTCCACCGCCACGACCTTGCCTGTGTACTGCTCCTTCTCAACGGACACGGATAGGCCGGGGGCGGACAACGATGCGCCCCTGACCAGCAAGGCCTCAAATGGCTTGCCGCCCCGCGTCAGCACGGCCCCGAAGCGTCCCTCAAACCGTATGTCATCAAGAGCCGCCTTGCCGCCGTCCGGGAAATCGAAGAAATAGTCCAACCGCCCGTTCGACGCAGGCACCTTGATCGCGCCGTGTCCGTCCACGCTCATAGGCCCTGTTCGCGCCTCGCCCACGAAAGGCTCGATGAGGGAGATGAACCGGCTCTCAAGGTCCTTTCCCTCCCGCCTGGCCAGCACGTAGTTGGAGACCGGCGCACTGGCCAGCCCCTTGGCCTTGGCCAGCGCGAACGCGCTGTCGCTTGGCGGAAGGACGGCCAACTTCACGCCTTCGGTCTGCTTCTGCGCCACCTTTTCGGCAAAGGCCGGAGGCTCCAGAGCGAAGTACCTGAGGCTGAAATAATGCCCCGCGCTGTCGGGGTCCTTGCCGACGCATTCGAACTGCAATTCGTGCTGCCCTGCCTCCAGATGAACGCGCCCGAACGAGTACAGGTCGCCGAAATAGCCCACAGGGCTATACGCGTTGAAGGGCTCTCCAAGCGGTTTGCCGTCCACCTTGAGCGCCACAATCCCGTAGTGGGTGGACTTGTAGAACTTCGCCAGCACGAGATACTCGCCGGCCGTCTCCGCCAGGGCGTGGAACTTGATGAAGTCTCCGGGCTTCTCCGACCGGAAGAAATAACTTCCCAGGCTGAGCATGCGTGAGTCGCCGCCGGAAGTCCCCGCGACGCATTCGGCGGGGCTGAAGACGCGCGTGGGTTTCGGTTCGCGCTCTCCGAGCTTCCACGTGAACGCCGGCGGACTTGCGCCCGGCGTTCCTTTCTGCACATCGTAGAGGAAGCCGTAGCCGTTCTCCGGCGGCGCCCTCCAGTAGAAGGGCTTATTCTCGCCCTTGATCCAGCCGCTTGGCTGAACGAGTTTCCACCACTCGTACTGAGGCCCCGCCAGCGAGCCGGTCGTCTGGGGCGCGCTCAGCGCGAGACCTTCGACGCCGGCCAGGTCGCCGGCAAAGTGGTGGCTCAGGTCGTGCTTGGATCCGCCTTTTACGTCGAACACGTCGAGGACGTAAGACCGGTCCGGCGAAAGGTCAACGAGCGCCAGCATGCGGCGATAGCGCTTGACGCCCTCCGCGCCATACGCCGCGGGACTGTCGGCGGCCACGAGGCGCACCGAAGGCGTCTCGCAGAAACTTTCGAGACTTCCGCCCGATCCGTCGGCGCCCATCAACTGGTTCTTCTCGTTGACGACCACCAGGTTGTGCGCCACCGTCGAGTGCGCCCAGCCCATCCGATGGTGCGCCCAACCGTAGCCCTGGTCGTAAGTGATCTCGCGGCCCAGCGCATACAGGTTGATGTTCATCTCGTCGGGCGAGCCGTGATTGAGCGTCGCTCCGTAGCGCAGCAGCGCGCACCGCTGCCCGGTCTCCGGCGCTCCCGACCGCAGGATGGCGATGCCCCTGGCCCCGGCCAGCAGCGTTGAGGCCGCGCCGCCCCGCCCCTCCGCCGCCGTTCCGGCCTCGCCGGGCGCCGGGACGTCCTCGGCGTGAAAGAGGAGCCACAACCCAAGCCCCGACTCCGACCTCCGCTTCGCCACCTCGCCGCCGCCATACTCGTAGAGCGTGCGCTGCAGCGCGCGCTTCTGCTCCGGATCGGTCGTTCGCGCCGCCAGAACCTCCAGTCGGTCGTACACCCGAGGCGAGAACCTTCCGCGCTCCTCTTCGACCACCATCAAGTCCGGCCCGGCGTCGCCCAGCGCCGGCTGATGGCCGGCGCAGTCTATGTCGGTTTCCGCGCGCAGGTAGTTCATCCGCAGCTTCGGATGATCGTAGAGGTTGACGCCCTTCGGGTGCTTCGCGCCTCGATAGTTCCACAGCATCTCCGCATGGTGCCCGAAAAGCTCCGTGGCATGATGGCTGTAACTGAACGAAGTCTCGTAGTATTGCCCGTCGCGGTCAATCGTGTTCTCGATGAAGTTGAAGATGGAAAGGTCGCTTTCGAGAACGTAGTCAATGTACTTCTGGATGCCCAGGACCCGCCCGACCGCCAGCGCGCCCTGCAAGTAGTCGCAATTCCCGTTGTGAAGGCTGGGCGACTTTTGTTTGACGACCTCGCTGAAGCAGTACTCCGCGCCGTTCATGAGCAGATTCTTCTCGAAGTGTTCTCGCCGACTGCCGGCGGCGGGGTCGCACGAGGGCTTCTCCCATTCGGGGCTGTCCCGGGTGAGGTCGTATTCGCGCGCATAGTAGATCAGCGTGCGGGCCGTCTGGTAGAAGGGCCGGTTGAGCCGCCCGCCGACGCCCGGATACCACACCGGCCCCTTGTCGCAGGTGGGGTAGATGGCGGCCAGGGCGTCCATGAGCACGCTGAGCGCTCGGGCAAAACGCTCGTCGTGCGTCAGCGCGTAGGCATGGGAGAGGTCGGCCGCGCCCGACGTAATGCGGTCAATGGCATACGAGTTGTAGAAACCGCCAAAATACGTCGTCTCGTTCGTCTGCGGGTTCTTCCACCCCTGCCCGTCGTCGGGGTATTCGGTATTCGGAAACGCCTTGCCGCACTTTGCGCAGTAGACTTGGCCGATTCTCTCGAAGCCCGCGGCGCACGCCTGCCCGCAGACCGGGCACGGCGCCTTGTTGTCGAACGTTGCGCCCTTTTTCGGCATAATCCGCCGGAGTTGCCCGTCGTCCATGGCCATCCAGCGGTCGGCCCCGGCAAGGATGGCCTTGAATCTCCGTCGCGCCCATTCGTGTTTGCGGATGTTGTCCTTTGCCCGCTCGACATCGTCGGCGTTCATGAAGAGCGTCGGGTGGGGGCCTTTCCCGGCGGGCGCGGGGGCCAGCCGGCTCAGGAGGTCCTGCGTCTCATCCGGCCGCCCGACCTGCGGGTTCTGGACGGGCGCCGCTCCGTGCGCCGCTCCTTGCGCCGCTCCTTGCGCCGCGCCCGCCGCCTGGACCAGTTGCACGGCGGCCGCAGGCCGTTGGGCCTCGACCACGGGAGGCATCAACGTCACGCCCGTCCTGCCTTCGGCGCTCTGGCCCTCGTCCGAGGCCGTCATCTCGCCCATTCCCACGTAGTGCGATGTCTTGTAGGCGGATTCTATAGTGATTCTGAACCAGCTTGTCTTTCGGCGCGCGAAGAGGAGGCTCTGGGCCTGCCACTGGTCGTTCAGCGCGCAGGAGAACCCGCTTCCGTCGGAGAACGAGACGGAGATGCGGCGGGCATTGTCATAGATGGCGGTCTGTTCGCACTGCCGGAGGCATATGCGGCTGATCCAGACGGGTGAGGGGAAGGTCGCCTGGATCCAGACGGGCGGGGCGTTGGGGGCGGCCCAGTGCGTGGCGGGGACGCCGTCGGCGGCCTTGTCGGCCCCGTACTTGGGCGGCATGTCGCGGGAGGCCTTCACGCACTCAAACCGAAGCGCAGCGCCGCCGGCCGTTTCGGCGCGCGCGCCCTGGGCGAACATCAAGCCCAACAGGGCCGCGGCCAGGAACCAGTAACTCATCGGAGGCACTAATCATCCTTCTTCACAACTCTATTCATCAGGAATATGATCCCGATGGCCGTAAACCCGATGCCCCATCGCAGGGATCCGCCCTTGAACAGGATGCCGAGTCCCATCATCAGGAAGATAAGGCCGATGATCTGCCCAATCACTTTCTCGCTCCCTTCCTGCCGAACGATTCGACACGTCCTATTTTCTATCCCTCACAACTGAAAGTCAAGACGGTGCAAGCGGCGGGATGAGCGTTAAACGATTCGGCCCCCGGAGGACACACATCCGGGGGCCGATTTCTCATCGTGCCGCGGCGTCCGGCGCTATCACAGGGCCGTCTTCTGGATGATGTCGAAGCCGTACGTGCCGCCTTGACCCGTCATCGGGAACGGCCCGGCGGGGGTCGTGCCGTCCGGCGTCACGGTGCCGGTCAGCGATCCGATCACGGCGAGGATATTGCCGAAGCCCGCGCCCGGCGCCCCGCCGTTGGCCGTGATGGCCCCGGCGAAGTTGCCGTCAATCTGAACATTGCCGAACAGGAAGGCCCACAACAGGCCCAGGGCGCCGAAGTTGCCGCCGACGTGGATCGGCCGCGCCAGGTTCGTGTTGCCCGCGATCAAGATCTGGCCGTCCATGGCCCCGGCCACGTCAATGGACCACGTCTGGCCGCTGGCGGCCTGGGTCGTCAGGACGTTGCCGCCCACGTAGATCTGGCCCTGGCTGGCGGTCGTGCCCGCGATGCTGCCGACGCGGATCGAGCCGGTCGTCGTCACATCGTTGCCGATGCTGATCGTCGCCGCGGCGCCGAGCGTCCCGAACACGTAGATGCGGCTGCCCAGGTTCGTCGCCGCGTTGATCTGACCCATCAGGTCGCCGGACTGGATGGTGATGCTGCCCAGGATCGAGCGGCCCGCGCCAATAAGGCCCGTGCTGCTGACGCCGACCTTGCCGCCCACCGTCACGCTGCCGGCGATGTCCGCCGAAGCGCCCACGGCCATCAGGCTGCCGGCCAGGTTGCCGACAATCATGACGTCGCCCAGGATGCCTCTGCCGCCGGCCGTGATCTGGGCCGTATCCGTCACGTCGCCGCCGACGCCCACCGAGCCGATGATCGGCCCGCCGGCGTTGATATCACCGCTGAGCCGCCCCGTCTGGATGGCGATGCGCCCGATGCTGCCCGTCGCTGTGATCTGGCCGGCCATGTCGCCGCTGGCGATAGTCACCGAGTCGATGTTGCCGCCGGCCGCCATGATCGTGCCCGTCATGCCCAGACCGCCCGTCCCGGCGCCGGTGCCGGTCAAGCGGTTCATCCCGCCGCCGTCCACGAGCACGGCGCCGATGTTGGTCGCCTCCAGGTAGCCCGTCAAGGCGCCCATCACGCGCACCGACGGATGCTCCGGCGCCCAGCTCATCGTCTGCTGGTAGGAGTACGGGTTCTGCGTGATGATCGTGCCCACGCGCACGGTGCCGTCCAGGTTGCCGGTGACCGTGAAGGCGGAGAAGGTCGCCGCGCCGCCCTGTACGGTGATCTGCGGGTTGTTAAGGCCCTGGATGCCGCCCGTCGCGATGAAGGTGCCGTCCAAGTCGCTAATGTTGTGCACGCCGCCGGCCTGGTTGGAGCCATACAGGGTGCCGATGAAGGCGCCCCACCGCTCCAGGCCGACGCTCACCGTCGCGC